>JAXWVI010000074.1:0-69437 GCA_037245165.1 bacterium | reverse complement strand
GCCCGGTGGGGCCGGTGGGGCCGGTTGCGCCGGCAGTCCCCTGAGGCCCGGTGGGGCCGGTGGGGCCGGTTGCGCCGGCAGTCCCCTGAGGCCCGGTGGGTCCGGTGGGGCCGGTTGCGCCCGCAGTCCCCTGAGGCCCGGTGGGTCCGGTGGGGCCCTGGACGGACACCAGTTCATAGTCCGGCGAGCTGCCCGGAGTCCCGGTGGGGTTATTTACCCCTGCCCGGTAGAGGCTTCCGTTGTAGGTTACAAATTCTCCCAGGCTATAAAAGGCGCCGGGCGCAAAAGTGGTCACGGTCTGCAGCCCCTCCCCCATGGGTCCGGTGGGGCCGGTGGGACCCGTCGCGCCGGCAGTCCCCTGAGGTCCGGTAGGGCCGGTGGGGCCGATTGCGCCGTTGGGGCCGGGAATCCCCTGGGGCCCGGTGGGGCCGGTTGCGCCGGCGGGGCCGGGATATCCCTGGGGTCCGGTGGGACCCGTGGGGCCGGTGGGGCCCGTGGGGCCGGTGGGGCCGCTCACCGGACCGGGGCAGGGAGGTACAGGCCCAGGTCCCGGGCAGGGAGGCACGGGTCCGGGACAGGGACAGGGAGGTACAGGCCCAGGCCCAGGTCCCGGGCAGGGAGGTACAGGCCCGGGTCCGGGGCAGGGATTGTGTCCATTGCAGGGCGGAACCGGAGACATAGGCGGGGTGGGACAGCACGGATTGCAGCCGCAGCCGGAGTTGCAGCCGCAGCCGGAACCGCTGCTTCCGTTGAGATAGGCTACGACCCCATCTCTCCGGCTCTGCTCCCACTCAGAAGCATAGCATCGTTTCATAAAACGCTCCTTCTTTACAGTTGGTGATGGATATGGCCATGCCCATACTCTGGGTACGCCACACTCCATTCTATGTCGGCTCCCCTCATGGGTGCGCCCAGCCTTTACACCGGGCCTTTTTTCTGTCATAATAGGGGGCAAGAAAGGGGGAGCCGCGCCATGAAGCAGTATGTCGTCGCCCTGGACCAGGGCACCACCAGCAGCCGCTGTATTATTTTCGACCGGGATCAGAAGATCGTGGGAGTGGCCCAGCGGGAGTTCACCCAGATTTACCCCAGACCCGGCTGGGTGGAGCACGACCCTATGGAGATCTGGTCCAGCCAGTATTCCGTCCTCACCGAGGCCCTGGCCCAGACGGGCATTGCCCCGGAGGACATCGCCGCCATCGGCATCACCAACCAGCGGGAGACTACCATCGTCTGGGACAGGCACACCGGCCGGCCCATCTACAACGCCATCGTCTGGCAGTGCCGGCGCACGGCGGGGCTGTGTGAGGAGCTGAAGAAGGACGAGGCTCTGAAATCCTACATCCAGCAGCATACCGGGCTTCTCATCGACGCCTACTTCTCCGCCACCAAGATCAAGTGGATTCTGGATCAGGTGGAGGGGGCCCGGGAACGGGCCCGGGCGGGTGAACTGCTCTTCGGCACGGTGGACAGCTGGCTTGTGTGGAAGCTCACCGGGGGCAAGGTCCACATTACCGACTATACCAACGCCAGCCGCACCATGCTTTTCGACATTGAAAAGCTATGCTGGGACCCATACATCTGTGAAAAGCTGGACGTCCCCCAAACCATGCTGCCCCGGGTCATGGACTCCAGCGCCGTCTACGGCACCGCCAACCTCCAGGGGGTGGAGGTGCCCATCGCGGGCATTGCGGGAGATCAGCAGGCCGCCCTCTTCGGCCAGACCTGCTTTGCACCGGGGGAGGCAAAAAACACCTACGGCACCGGCTGTTTCCTCTTGATGAATACCGGGGAGCAGCTCTGCCGCAGTCAAAACGGCCTGGTCTCCACCATCGCCGTGGGCCTTGGAGGCAAGGTGCAGTACGCCCTGGAGGGCTCCGTCTTTGTGGGCGGGGCGGTCATCCAGTGGGTGCGGGACGAGCTTCGCTTCATTACCGAGGCCCGGGATGCGGAGTACTACGCCTCCAAGGTCCCGGACACGGGAGGGGTCTATCTGGTCCCCGCCTTTACCGGCCTGGGCGCTCCCCACTGGGATATGTACGCCCGGGGCGCTCTGGTGGGGCTGACCCGGGGTACCACCCGGGAGCACATCATCCGGGCCGCCCAGGAGTCCATCGCCTATCAGGTCTATGACCTGGTGGAGGCCATGGAGAAGGACACGGGTATCCCCCTGTCCGCCCTGAACGCCGACGGCGGGGCCAGCCGGGACAAGTTTTTGATGCAGTTCCAGGCGGACATTTTAAATAAACCCCTCCACCGTCCCGCCATCACCGAGACCACCGCCCTGGGGGCGGCCTACCTGGCCGGACTGGCCGTGGGCGTGTGGGCCAACCGGGAGGAGCTGCGCCGCCGCAGGCTCCTGTCCCAGGAGTATGAGCCCCATATGTCCGCCCAGCGGCGGGAGAAGCTCCTTCGGGGCTGGCACAAGGCGGTGGGGCGCAGCCTGGACTGGGAAGAGCACGAATAAGGAGGCGCACCCATGTTAAAACCCATTGAAATCCCCACCCTGCTCTTCTGGGAAAACGGCAACAGCTGGTACGGCAGCAAGGGACAGGCCCGGTTCTTCATCAAGCCCGAGCAGGCCGAGGGGGAGGACGCTCCCCAGCTCACCGTCCGGCTGTGGCGGGGGCCGTTGTGCATGGACCTGAGCGAAATTGTAACCTCCGCCCGCTTCCCCGTCAGCGAGGAGGGGCTTTCCCAGACCGTGGCCTGGCTGGAGGAACAGGCCAAAGTCCTTAACGAAGCGTAAATAAAGGCATAAAAAATCCCATCCGTTATCAAACGGATGGGATTTTTCAGCCCTTCAGCAAGCAGTTCCCCGATCTCTCCGCCAAAAGGGGCCTTTCCTCTTTTGCGATTGTTTTATAGCTCCACCGCGGTATTTTTCCCCACGGCAATTTTCAGCAGAATGGGGGTCACCAGGGCCGAGGCCACGATGCTCAGTACAATGGCGGGCAGGGCCTCCTCGGGGATGAGGCCGGAGTCCAGGCCCTTCTGGGCCACCATCAGCGCCACCTCGCTCCGGGCCACCATGCCGATGCCAACCACCAGAGACTGGTGCCCGGACATTCCGCACAGCCTGGCCCCCAGGCCGCAGCCCATGATCTTGGAGATCACCGCCGCCACAATCAGCAGCAAAGCGAAGATCAGAATCTCGGAGTTCATGTTGCGCATATTGGTCATCATGCCGATATTGGCAAAGAACACGGGAGTAAAGACCATGTAGGCGGTGACGGTGAATTTTTTGGCCACAAACTGCCGGGCCTTGGTCACGTTGCACAGGATGAGGCCGGCAAAGTAGGCGCCGGTAATATCGGCCACGCCGAACCAGACCTCGGCCACATAGGACATCAGCAGACAGAAGGCCAGGGCCCAGACCGCCACCCGGCGGCTGTGCCAGTGCTCCTCGGCGATGTAGCCGAACAGCCTGCGCACCACCAGGCCCACCACCAGCACAAACACAAAGAACAGCACGATGTGGATGATGACCTCCAGGGGGTTGGACTCTCCAGTGCTGAAGCCGCTGAGGAAGGACAGGACAATGATGCCCAGAATGTCGTCAATGAGGGCGGCGCTCAGCAGCACCGTACCCGTCTTGGTTTTCAGCTTGCCCATTTCATTGAGCGTCTCTACGGTAATGGACACGGATGTTGCCGCAAACACCGCGCCCATAAAGCTGGCCTTTAAAATGGCCATGGTGCTGGACTGCTCGGGGAAAAAGATCAGATAGACCCCGCCGCACAGGATGATGGGGAAGATGACGCCCAGCAGCGCAACCACAAAGGCATGTACGCCGGTGGCCTTCAGCTCCTTCATATCCGTATCGATACCGGCGGTAAACATCAGCATAATAACGCCGATCTCCGCCGTCTTCACCAGAAAGTCCGTGCTCTGCAGCACGCCAAAGCCCGTGGGGCCCAAAACAATACCTGCCAGCAGCGCGCCCAGAACCTGGGGCAGCTGGATTCGCTCCGTGACCAGTCCCAGCACCTTGGTGGACAGCAGGATGATGGCCAGAAGCAGCAAAAACGTGTACGATTCCATAATTCCCTCCAAAAATCAAAACAGTCGCCCGGAGACGTTTCTCCGGGCCGACCTCAAGCATTATAATCACCCCGCTCCCCCAAGTCAACCATCATTTTCACGGGAATTTGCCCCTTTTTCCTTCCTTTATCAGGAAAAATGCCTCTTTCTTCCATCTATGTGTCATTCCTATCCACGCCTCTCCCCTTCCCGCCTGTTCTCCCTTTTTCCGTTCTCTCTCCTCCCCCCTTCTTCCCTTGCGCGGCAGAGCGGTTCATGGTAGAATAAGATACTCCCGCGCCTTGGGGCCTGTGCCCCTATATTTTCATGCAAACGAGGGAAAAACATGAGAAAAAAACTGATTGGTTCCCTGCTCTGCGCCGCCCTGGCCCTGGGCCTGGCCGGCTGCGCCGCCCCGGCCCAGACGGGCGCTTCTTCCGCCGGCTCCGTTCCGGGCAGCGCCTCCCAGGAGGCCTCCGACGGGCAGAGCGTCACCTTTACCGACGACCTTGGCCGTCAGGTCACCCTCTCCTCCCCCAAACGGGTGGCCGCCCTCATCGGCAGCTTTGCCGACGTGTGGTGCCTGGCAGGCGGGAAGGACTCCCTGGTGGCCGCCGCGGATGACAGCTGGACCCAGTTTGACCTGGGGCTAAGTGAACAGGTCAAAAACCTGGGGGCGGTAAAGACCCCCAGCCAGGAGACGCTGCTGGCCGCCGACCCGGACTTTGTCATCGGCAGCACCAAGACCGCCGCCGACGTGGAGCTGATGGACCTGATGGACGAGCTGGGCATCCCCGCGGCCTGCTTTGACATCAGCTCCTATGAGGACTATCTGCGCCTGCTGGACATCTGCACCCAGCTCACCGGGGATACCCAGGCCTATGAGGAGCACGGCACGGCGGTGCAGGAGCAGATCGACGCCGCCCGGAACCGGGTGGACGGCAGCGCCCCCACGGTCCTCTACGTCCGGGCCACCGGCTCCAGCTGCAAGGTAAAAAACAGCCAGAACACCGTTCTGGGGGAGATGCTGGCCGATCTGGGCTGTGTGAACATCGCCGACAGCCAGACCTCCCTGCTGGAGAGCCTGAGCATGGAGACGATTCTGGCCTGTGACCCGGACTACATCTTTGTGGTCCTTCAGGGCTCCGACCCCACCGACGCCCAGATTACGCTGGAAAACGCCCTGCTGTCCGACCCCGCCTGGAACAGCCTCACCGCCGTGAAGGAGGGGCGGCTGTACTACATGGATCAGCAGCTCTACAATGTGAAACCAAACGCCCGTTGGGGAGAAGCCTATGAGAAGCTCGCGGACATCCTCTACCCCGAGGAGTAACCACAATTTCATCCTGCTGTGCCTGCTGGGGCTTATGCTGGCCGTGGGCGCTCTGAGTCTGCTGCTGGGGCCGGAGTCCCTCTCCCCCGGTCAGGTATTGAAGGGGCTTTTTGACCCGGCGGACACCCTCGCAAGGCGGATTGTCCTCTATGTGCGCCTGCCCCGGACCTGCGCCGGGCTGCTGGCCGGGGCAGGCCTGGCCTGCGCCGGAGTCATCGTCCAGTTGGTCCTGGCCAATCCCCTGGCCGCCCCCAGCACCATCGGGGTCAACTCCGGGGCCGGTCTGGCGGCTGCCGTCTGCTGCGCCGTCGCCCCCGCCAATTTGACGGCAGTCCCCTTCGCCTCCTTCGCCGGGGCCTTTCTGGGGACCCTGCTGGTGCTGGCCATCGCCCAGCGCACCGGGGCCTCCCGGCTCACGCTGGTACTGGCGGGCCTTGCCATCTCCGGCATCTTCAGCGCCGGAGTGGACGCCATCCTCACCTTTATTCCCGAGTCCCTCAACGGCTACTCCGACTTTCGCATCGGGGGGCTGGACGGGGTGTCTCTGGCCCAGCTCAGGCCCGCCGCTGTGCTGATCCTCCCCGCCCTGGCCCTGGCCATGCTCCTGCACAACGAGCTGGACGTGCTGGCCCTGGGCATGGAGCAGGCCCAGGCGCTGGGGCTGAACGCCAAGCGGGTGCGCCTTGCCGCCCTGGCCCTGAGCGCCGTGCTGGCGGGGGCGGCGGTGAGCTTCGCGGGACTCATCGGCTTTGTGGGGCTGATGGTCCCCCATATGATGCGCCGGCTGGTGGGGGAGGAGTGCGGCCCCCTCCTCCCCGCCTGCGCCCTGGGGGGCGGGGCGGTGCTGTGCGGGTGCGACCTGCTCTCCCGGCTTCTCTTTGCCCCCTATGAGCTGCCTGTGGGCATCCTCATGTCCCTGCTGGGCGGCCCCTTTTTTATCTGGCTGCTGTTTCGTCAGAGAGGGGGGCGGCACCATGGTTGAGGTACGAAACCTGGTTGTGGGCTACGGCGGCGCTCCTGTCCTCTCGGACGTGACCCTCTCCTTCCCGCCGGGACAGGTGACGGCGGTGCTGGGCCCCAACGGCTGCGGCAAGAGCACCCTTTTAAAAGCCGCCCTGGGCCTTATTCCCGCCCAGAGCGGGGAAATTCTGGTGGACGGGGAAAATCTCAGCGCCCTGTCCCCCCGGGACGTGGCCCAAAGAGCGGCCTATCTGGCCCAGAGCCGGAGCGTGCCCAACATCACCGCCCGGCGGATGGTGCTCCACGGCCGCTTTCCCTACCTGTCCTACCCCAGGCGCTACCGGAAGGAGGACCATGCCATGGCCCACCAGGCCCTGGAGTGGGCCGACGCCCTGGAGCTGGCCGACCGGCCCATGGAGGAGCTCAGCGGCGGCCAGCGGCAGAAGGTCTATCTGGCCATGGCTCTGGCACAGGACACGGAGAGTATTTTTATGGACGAGCCCACCACCTTTCTGGACATCGGCCACCAGCTGGAGGTGATGGCCCTAGCCCGGCGGCTGGCCGGTCTGGGCCGGGCGGTGGTGCTGGTGCTCCACGATTTGGATTTGGCCCTCCGGGGCTGCGACCGGGCGGCGGTTTTGTCCCGGGGCACCCTTCAGGCCCTGGGAAGCCCCGAGGAGGTCTTTCTCAGCGGCGTGCTGGACGAGGTATTCGGCGTGTCGGTGCGCCGGTTCCCCACGGAGGAGGGCTGGCAGTACTACTGCGCTCCCCCCGGGCGGTAAGGAGGAAAACAATGGCATACTTTCCCTTTTTTGTGGACCTGGACGGGGCGGACGGCCTGATCGTCGGGGGCGGCGGCGTGGCCTTGCGGAAGGTGGAGAAGCTGCTGCCCTACTCACCCCGGCTCACTGTGGTAGCCCCGGACATCCGTCCGGAGCTGGAGCAGATTTCCGGCCTTGTCCTGCTCCGCCGTGCCTTTGCCCCGGAGGACCTCCGCGGCCGGGCCTTTGTCATCGCCGCCGCCGGGGACCGGGCGGTGAACCATGAAATTTCCCGGCTGTGCCGGGAGGGGAACATTCCCGTCAACGTGGTGGACGACCGGGAGGAGAGCTCCTTTCTCTTCCCCTGCCTCATCCGGCGGGGGAGCCTGTCCGTGGGCATCTCCACCGGCGGCAGCAGCCCCTCGGCGGCCGTCTACTTCAAAGAGCGCTTCGGGGCGCTGATCCCCGAAGCGATGGAAGAAATTCTGGACTATCTGGCACAGGAACGGCTGGCTGTGAAAGAGACTGTACCCCAGCTCAAGCGGCGGGAGGCCATTCTAAAAGCTCTGTTCGCCGCCTGCCTGGACAGGGGCCGCCCCCTCACCGGAGAGGAGACGGCAGAGATTCTGAAACTGTGGGAGGGAGAAGCATGAGCCGGGAAACAGGTCGGGTCTACCTCATCGGGGCCGGGTGCGGCCGGTGGGACCTCATCACCCTGAGAGGCTTGCGGCTGCTGGAGGGCTGCGACGCGGTGGTCTACGACGACCTCATTGACCAGGCGCTGCTGTCCGCCGCCCCGCCGGCGGCGGAGCGCATCTACATGGGCAAGCGCCAGGGGCAGCACTCCGCCAGCCAGGAGGAGATCTCCCAGACCCTTATTGCCCTGGCCCTGGCGGGCAAAACCGTGGCCCGGCTCAAAGGGGGCGATCCCTTTGTCTTTGGCCGGGGTGGCGAGGAGATGCTGGCCCTTCAGGCGGCTGGCATCCCCTGTGAGGAGGTCCCGGGCATCACCTCCGCCGTGGCCATTCCCGCCGGGGCGGGCATCCCTGTGACCCACCGGGGACTGAGCCAGAGCTTTCATGTCATCACCGCCCACACCGCCGACACCCCCGACGGCCTGCCCCGGGACCTGGACAGGCTGGCCGGGCTGTCGGGTACTCTGGTGTTCCTGATGGGCCTGTCCCGGCTGGACAAGCTGGCCCGGCGGCTGGTGGAGGCGGGAAAAGACCCCACAACCCCGGCGGCGGTGATCTCCGGGGGCTGCGCTCCCAAGCCTGTGGCGGTGCGGGGGACGCTGGGGGATATCGCGGAGCGGACGAAGCTTGTGGGGGTGGAGCCCCCCGCCGTCATTGTGGTGGGCGAGGCGGCGGCCCTGGACCTGTCCTCCACCCTCCCCCGGCCCCTGAAGGGCGTCCATGTGGGTCTGACCGGCACAGGGGCCATCCAGGATAAGCTTCGGGCCCTTTTGGAGGATCGGGGCGCCATGGTCCACACGGTCATGACCTCCCGGGTTGTGCCCCTCTCCCCGGACTTTGACCCCTCCCTGCTGTGCGGCGGGACAAAGCGCTGGTTGGTTTTTACCAGCGCCAACGGGGTGGAGGAATTTTTCCGCCGGGTGCGGGCGCACGCCCTGGATCTGCGGCGGCTTGCCTGCTGCTCCTTTGCCGTCATCGGCCCGGCCACGGGAAAGGCCCTGGAGGCACACGGGATTTTCCCCGACCTGTGCCCGGACGACCACACCAGCCGTGGTCTGGCCCTGGCCCTGGCCCAGGCCCTTGCCCCTGGGACGGAGGCGGTGCTTCTCCGCTCGGAGCTGGGGGCGGACATTCTGCCCAAAATTCTGCTGGAACACGGCATAGCTGTCCGGGAGGTCCCCCTCTATACCGTTCACACCGTCCCCGGGGAGGAGAACATGCCTCCCCTTCGCTACCTGCTCTTTGGAAGCGCCAACGGGGTGGAGGAATTTTTCCGCCACTTCTCCCACCTGCCGGAGGGAGCCGTCCCGGTGTGTATGGGAGAGGTGACCGCCCGGCGGCTGAAACAGTGGACTAACGCCCCCTTCCTCACCGCCCCCACCCCCTCGGTCCGGGCCATGGTGGAGGCGCTGTGCCGCCACGCGGAGCAAAATTGGCAATAAAAATCCCCCGGTTCCCAGATGGAAACCGGGGGATTTTCTTAGCTCTGGTGAAGCTCGGCCAGAATGATCTCCGGGCGGTTATTGACCCGCAGGGGAATGATACTGTTGCCCAGCCCCCGGGACACCACCATTCTGGTGTCCCCCAAGGTGTAGAGCCCCCCGTCGTATTGGGGGAAAAACCCCTGGTTGGGGGCGATCACCCCGCCTATGAAGGGAAGCCGCACCTGGCCTCCGTGGGCGTGGCCGCTGAACACCAGGTTCATGCCCGCCCTGGCATAGGTTTCCGCCAGCTCCGGGCGGTGAATGAGCAGCACACAGTAGCGCCCCGCCTCCCGCAGGCGCTCCAGCTCCCCGCGCAGCAGCTCCTCCCACTGGGAGGAGTCCTCGCCGGAAAAGGTGGGGTCGTCCACCCCGATGAGGGCGATGGCCGCCCCCTCCCGGGTAATCAGCTCCCGCTCTCCCCGGAGTACCCGGACGCCCAGCTCCTCAAGGCCCCGCTCCAGCTTCAGGAAATCGGCGGGAATCCGGCTTTCATGGTTACCGGGCACATAATAGACGGGAGCAACCTCCACCGCCCCCCGGGCAAACTCCAGGGCCACGTCCACATCCGTACGCCGGGAGTCAATAAGGTCCCCGGTGATGACGATGATGTCCGGCCTGGCCTTCTCCAGCAGGGAGAGCAGCGTCTCGTTCCCCGCTCCAAACTCTGTGTTGTGCAGATCGGAAACCTGGGCCACGCGAAAGCCCTCAAATTCCCGGGGCAGGTTCCCGTCCGTCACGGTGACGGTATGGACCATCACCGCCGAGTTTCCCCACCAGAGCCACCCCGCCGTCCCCGCAGCCAGGGCGGAGGTCAGACACAGCTTCCAAAGTGTTTTTCTTTTCACGGGCGATCCCCCCTTTTGTTGACAGGCGCATTTTACCATTCCCTCTCCAAAAAAGAAGCAACAAATTGAAAACTTTTTTTGAAGAAAATGGACCCGCGCCTGTGGGGCGCAGGTCCGTTTTCTTTTCAGGTCAGCCGCTCCCCCACCACCGGGATCAGATTGATGAGCCAGGCCAGCGGCAGGGACAGCAGGAAATAGGCAAGGGCGAACAGGGGCGCGGACAGCACCACCGGCAGGGACAGCATGGAGATTCCAAACCACTGGAATACCATCACCCACAGCTGATGGACCAGGTAGATGCCAAAGGCGTAGGCCCCCACCTCATATACCGCCCGCTTCCGGGCGCGCTCCTCGCTGACCCCCAGCACATACCGGAACAGGGCGCAGAAGGCCGCGGCGGTGAGCACCACGTTGGGGGCGGCGTAGCCATACCAGAGCGCCCGGTCCCCTCCCAGGAGCCCGGGCCCCATCAGGGTCAGCACCAGCCCCAGAATTCCCAGGGCGTAGAGGACAAATTCCGGAATTCGTCCAATGACATAGTGGCGCAGATACCAGCCCCCCACATAGCAGCCCACCCACCCCAGCGCCAGATGGATGTCCAGCCGCTCCAGCTGTCTGATCCAAAGGCTGTCAGGGTGGAAGGCCGACCACAGGGGCAGCAGGTTGGCCAGCAGAAAGCACAGCCCCAGGAAATATCGCACCTCTCCCCGGCTGGCCGAGGAGACAAAGCGGTGGAGTACCGGATGGACCAGGTACAGGCCGATGAGCGGATAGAGCACCCAGAGATGAAAATAGGTGTTTCCCTTGGCCGCAGACAGAAGCGCTCCCCAGATTCCCTCCAGAGACACGGCCCCGCCCCCCAGAAGATGGGACACAACGGCATAGACCGCCCCCCAGAATACCAGCTGGCAGAAGGCGGGCAGCACCAGACCGGTCAGCGTCCCGGACAGCTGGGGCTTTCCCGTCTCCAGGGCAAACATGCCCCACAGCATGAACAGGGCCGGAACCGCCCAGCGGGTCAGCCCCTCATAGACGCTCAGCACCTGCCACTGTCCCGACCCAGCCGTCACCAGCTCCTGCCCCGCCTGGGCCAGGAGGAGGAGAATGGCGCACAGGACCGTAAACAGCCGGAAAAACCCCGGCCACCCCAGATCGCGGCTTTTCCCGGCCATCAGTCTTTCTCCGGCACAATCTCAATCCAGTAGCCGTCCGGGTCGGAGATGAAGTAAATCCCCATGGCCGGATTCTCAAAGCAGACGCAGCCCATCTCCTTGTGCTTGGCGTACAGCTTCTCATACTCATCCGTGTGGAAGGCCAGGTGGAACTCACACTCCCCCAGATTGTAGGGCTCGGTGCGGTCGCGAAGCCAGGTCAGCTCCAGCTGGAAGGGGCTGCCCGCCTCGTCCCCCAAAAATACCAGTTTGAAGGAGCCGTCCTCCGCCTGCGTCTCCCGCACGGGGGAGAGATTCAGGGCCTGCTTGTAGAAGGCAAGGCTGCGCTCCAGGTCCAGGACATTGAAATTGAAATGATAAAATGTTATCATGTTTCCTCTCGCCTCATTTCTTGCGTTTGTCCCCTCCATTATAGTAAAAAAATTTCGGGATTGCAAGACAGACGCAAGCCAGACGGCACGGGGCTTGCGTGCCGTCTGGCTTGCGCGTAGTTGACTGGTTACCGCTTTTCGTGAAGCTTCTTGCCCGCGTGGGCAATGACCTGGAGCATGGTCAGCGCCGCAAGGCGCTCGGTGCATCCGGTGGGATCAAAGGGCGGAGCCACCTCCACCAGGTCCATGGCCACCACCTTGCCCGTCTGGCAGATGGCTTTGAGCATATCCATGCTCTCCTCATAGGTGATGCCGCCGGGGAGCGGAGAGGCCGCGCCGGGGGCCAGGGGCATGTCATAGCCGTCAATGTCGAAGGTAATGTAGTAGGCCTCCGCCTCGGGGATCTGGTCCAGCACATACTGGACCCCCTTCTCGTGGAGCTGGCGGGCGGAGATCAGACGGCTGCCGTAGGCCCGGGCGTCGTCGTAGTCGGACTTTTTCCCGCTGCCCATGCCCCGCAGGCCGATCTGCACCATCTCCCCGATGTGGTCCATCTCAGACATCCGGCGCATGGGGCTGCCGTTGCCCTGGACCAGGGGGCCCACATGGCTGGTCCAGTCCAGATGGGCGTCAAACTGGATGACGCAGATTTTCTTGCCGTACTCCTCCAGGGCCCGGCCCACGGGGATGCTGATGGAATGGTCGCCGCCCATGACAATGGGAATGGCCCCGGCCCGGATGATCCGGCGCACCGCCCGCTCGATGCAGGTGAAGGAATAGTCCCGGTCGCCCTGAAGCACATCGGCATCGCCGCAGTCGGCAATGGTGATGGGGGCGCACAGCATCTGCTCGTCGGCCTCGTAGTCATAATAGCCCGTCTCTCCCCGCCCGTACTGGGTGGAGGCCTCCCGGATGCGGCGGGGGCCCATGCGGGCTCCGCTGAGGAAGCCCACTCCCATGTCAAAGGGGACGCCCAGCACGCCGAAATCGGCCTTTAATTCATCCAGGTCCAGACAGATGGGATAGCGGCCAAAGGAACAGATGCCGGTAATGGGCTGACTAATAAGTTCAGGACGCATAATGAAGTACCCCTTTCTATGTGGTCACATGGTCAAAGCTGACCGTTCTTCAATCTTTACGCCCCAAATTATAGGGGGAAGCGCCGCTTTTTTCAACGGAAAAAGAAAAGTGTCCCCCGCCGGGAGCCGAAGAAAGAAAGCCCTTTTCCCAAATCAGGCGCAGTTTCAAAAGCCGGGTGCTTTCCCGTTATTTTGCCTTCGTGTCAATCCATTCCGTCTTGAACTTGGAGTAGACGATCTTCTGTTCCCCATAGAGTCCGTAATATCCCGAAAGCATATAGGCCACCCCCACGCACAAAGCGTACAAGGGCAGGCTCTCCCCGCCGAATAGCTCATAGGAGAGCAGAATGGAGCTCATGGGGCAGTTGGTGGCCCCGCAAAATACCGCCGCCATGCCCAATGCCCCGGAAAAGGCGTGGGGCAGCCCCAGCATGGGCCCGGCCAGGGTTCCGAAGGCACAGCCGGTAAAGAGTACCGGCACGATCTCGCCGCCCCGGAATCCGGCCCCCAGGGTGAGGGCGGTAAACAGGATTTTCAGCAAAAACGCCTCCGGAATGGTCTCCCCGCCGATCATCCGGCGCATAACCGCCTCCCCCGCTCCGTTGTAGGTCTGGGCGCCCACCATGGCCGTGAGCAGCAGTACCAGCAGACCGCCCACCGCCGCCCGCAGGAAGGTGCTGGGAAAATATCTGGCATAAAGTTTCGCGGACGTGTGCATCGCCTTGCAGAACAAAATGGACACCAGCGCGCACAGAATGCCCAGCGCCGCCACCTGGAGCATGGTGACCGGCCCCAGGGCGGCGCTGTCCTCCACCAGATATCCGCCCTGCTGGTGAAGCCCAAAGCGCTGCGCCACCAGAAGCCCCACAATGGCAGAGGTCAGACAGGGCACAATGGCCGCGTAATACATGACCCCGACGCTGACCACCTCCATGGCAAAGACGGCGGCAGTCAGGGGCGTGCCGAACAGGGCGGAAAAGGCGCCCGCCATTCCGCACATGACCATCATCCGCTCGTCCTTGGCGTCCAGGCCGATTTTTCGCCCCACATAGGCCGCCAGGGAACCGCCCAGCTGCAAAGCCGCCCCCTCCCGTCCGGCGGACCCGCCCGCCAGATGGGTCAAAATGGTGGACAGAAAAATGAGGGGCGCGGTGCGCAGCTTCAGCGGCTGGGCCTCCCGCACCGCCATCAGCACCAGATTGGTCCCCCGGTCCTTCTCCATTCCGCAAATGCGGTACATCAGCACAATCGCCGCCCCCACCACAGGCAGCAATATGCAGATTCTCGGATTTTGCTCCCGCAGCTGGGTGGCCCAGCTAATCCCATATGAGAACGCCACCGCCACCAGCCCTACCAGCACTCCGATCACGCAGGCATAGAGCACCCATTTGAGAAACGTCAGTCCCTCCGCCATATGGCCCCGGGCCCGCTCAGAGATCTCCATGATGATCTTCTCCCTCTTCTCCGGGGCCCGCCAGCCCCATACTTTTTTCAATTATACCATATCTTTTTGCTTTTCGCAGTAAGGATTGCACGTCCTGTCAGAAAATCTTGCGGCTACTTGCGTCTTCCGTTCTTCTGTGGTATGATTGCAATCGTACCAGTGTATTGTTTTGTTTCATTAAGGGGGAATTTCCGTGTCTGGGGACCAAATATGGCCCGTATTATTTGCTGTCAGTGTCTGTGCCAATGTGGTGCTTCTGCTCTGGCGTCCGGTGATGAAGCTGGTGCGCCGGAGCAATCAGGTGTCTGAGGACAACATCATGGCTATGGTGGAAGAGGGCGAGGAGTCGGGCGCGATCCAAGCCAATGAAAAGGAATTTATTGAAAACGTCTTTGAGTTTGACAACATGACCGCCCGGGATGTGATGATCCACCGCACCGATATGGTCACCCTCTCTTTGGATGAGGACCCGGACACCATTCTGGATACCATCCGCCAGTCCGGCCTGTCCCGTTTCCCGGTCTATCAAGACGACGTGGATGACATTGTGGGCGTTCTCTCCACCCGGGAGTACCTGCTCAACTTCCATCTCCCTGACCCAAAGCCCATGAAAGACCTGCTTCGCCCGGCCTATTTCGTACCGGAGACGGTCCAGGCCGACGTGCTGTTCCGGGATATGCAGGGCAAAAAAATCCACATGGCTCTGGTGGTGGACGAGTACGGCGGCACCAGCGGGCTGGTGACGCTGGAAGACCTGCTGGAGGAGCTGGTGGGCAACATCTACGATGAATTTGACCCCCAGGAGGAACAGGAAATTATCCAACTGGACGACCACCGCTGGCGGGTGTCCGGTTCTGCCGATCTGGAGGAGTTGGCCGAAACCATCGGCTTTGACCTTCCCGAGGAAGAGGACCGGGATTATGACACGCTGGGCGGTCTGGTCTTTTCCCAGCTCCCCGTCATTCCTGAGGACGGAAGCCGTCCCTGTGTGGACGCGCTGGGCCTTCACATTCAGGTGGAAGAGCTGTGCGACCGAAGAGTGGAGTGGGCGCTGGTGGAAAAGCTGGTCCCCTGCGCCCCCGAGGCAAAATCTGATTCTTAAAAAACGGGCATACCGCCAAAGCGGTATGCCCGTTTTGTTTACGCTTCCAGAATCCGCCCGTCGGTGGAGAGGGTCACCACCTGCCAGGGGATCATTTTTCCGCTGTCCTTCAGCGCTGTGACCACAGCGTGCTCCAGCCCGCCGCAGCAGGGCACCTCCATCCGGACCACCGTGACGCTCTTGATCTCGTTTTGGCGGAGGATCTCGGTGAGCTTCTCACTGTAATCCACCCCGTCCAGCTTGGGGCATCCGATGAGGGTCACCTTTCCCCGCATAAACTCCCCATGGAAATTTCCATAGGCGTAGGCGGCGCAGTCCGCCGCCACCAGAAGCCGGGCGCCCTGGAAATAGGGGGCATGGATGGGGGCCAGCTTGATCTGTACCGGCCACTGGCGCAGCTGGGAGGCCACGCCGGCGGACGGCTCCTCCGGCTTCGCTTCCTCTCGGCAGATGGTCCGGGACTGGCTGCCCGGACAGCCGCAGGCCAGGGGCTGCTCCAATTCCTTTTTTCTGGCCTGGACGGCGGCCTCATCATAGGCGGCCGCCTCCCGCTCCACAAAGGTGATGGCCCCGGTGGGACAGGCGGGCAGACAGTCCCCCAGACCGTCGCAGTAGTCGTCCCGCAGCAGTTTGGCCTTTCCATCCACCATACCGATGGCCCCCTCATGGCAGGCCTGGGCACACAGGCCGCAGCCGTTGCAGCGCTCCCGGTCAATTTGAATGATTCTGCGAATCATAAGATCTCCTCCGTTTCTTGACTTTGTATCGCCAGTATAACATAGTGGTTCCCGCAAGTATGTTGCTTTTCCAACAAATTGAGATAAAAAGCAAAGCCGCCCCATGGGGGCGGCTTTGCTGCGTATGCTCAAATCTTACTTCAGGTTGAAGAAGGCCTTCATGCCGGGGTACTCGGCAATGTCGCCCAGCTCCTCCTCGATGCGCAGGAGCTGATTGTACTTGGCCACACGGTCGGTACGGCTGGGAGCGCCGGTCTTGATCTGGCCGGCGTTCAGGGCCACGGCGATGTCGGCGATGGTGGCGTCCTCGGTCTCGCCGGAGCGGTGAGAGACAATGGCGGTGTAGCCGGCCCGGTTGGCCATCTGGATGGCATCCAGAGTCTCGGTCAGGGTGCCGATCTGGTTGACCTTGATGAGGATGGCGTTGCCCACCTTCTTCTCAATGCCGGTGGCCAGACGCTCCACGTTGGTGACGAACAGGTCGTCGCCCACCAGCTGCACCCGGTCGCCGATGGCCTTGGTCAGCATGGCCCAGCCTTCCCAGTCGGTCTCGGCCATGCCGTCCTCCAGGGAGATGATGGGGTAGTTGTCGGCAAACTTCTTCCACATGTTGACCAGCTGCTGCTGCGTCAGCTTCTTGCCGGACTTGGGCTGGATATAAATCTTCTGCTCCTCGTCCCACCACTCGGAGGAAGCGGCGTCGATGGCGATCTTGAAGTCCTCGCCGGGCTTGTAGCCGGCCTTCTCAATGGCCTCCACGATGACCTTCAGGGCGTCCTCGTCCTTCTTCAGGTTGGGGGCGTAGCCGCCCTCGTCGCCCACGCCGGCGGCGGGGGTGCCGTTCTCCTTCAGCACGGTCTTCAGGGTGTGGAAGACCTCGGCGCAGCGGCGCAGAGCCTCACGGAAGGAGGGGGCGGAGACAGGCATGATCATGAACTCCTGGATCTCCACGTTGTTGGTGGCGTGAGCGCCGCCGTTGAGGATGTTCATCATGGGGACAGGCAGCTGCTTGGCGTTGACGCCGCCGATATAGTTGTAGAGGGAGGTGCCCAGGCTCTCAGCGGCGGCCTTGGCGCAGGCCAGGGAGGCGCCCAGGATGGCGTTGGCGCCCAGACGGCTCTTGTTGGGGGTACCGTCCAGGTCAATGAGCATCTTGTCGATGGCCACCTGATCCAGCACGTTGGTGCCGATCAGAGCCTCGGCAATCTCAGTATTCACGTTCTTGACGGCGTTCTCCACGCCCTTGCCCTGATAACGGCTCTTGTCGCCGTCACGGAGTTCACATGCTTCGTAGATGCCGGTGGAGGCGCCGGAGGGAACGGCGGCACGGCCCATGGTGCCGTCCTCCAGATACACCTCGACCTCAACGGTGGGGTTGCCGCGGCTGTCCAGGATCTCACGGCCCAGGACGTCAACAATCTCGATCATCTGCTTCATGGGAATCAATCTCCTTTCAAATTATCCTAAGGGAAAGGCGGGGTTCCCCCGCCGGGGGCAACAAATTCAGTTGATAATCAGGGTCTTGCCGTCCATCTCCTTGGGCTTCTCCAGGCCCATCAGGTCCAGCATGGTGGGGGCGATATCGCACAGACGGCCGTCCCGCAGCTTCACATTGGCGCCCACAATGTAGAAGGGCACCAGGTTGGTGGTATGGGCGGTAAAGGGAGCGCCATCCGCGTCAATCATCCGCTCGGCATTGCCGTGGTCGGCGGTAATGAGGGAAACGCCGCCCATCTTGGAGGTGGCCTCCACTACCTTGCCCACGCACTCGTCCACGGTGGCCACAGCTTTGCAGGCGGCCTCATACACGCCGGTGTGGCCCACCATATCGCAGTTGGCAAAGTTCAGGATGATCACATCATACGTCCCGCTGAGAATCCGCTTGACCGCCTCTTCGGTGACTTCAAAGGCGCTCATCTCCGGCTGGAGGTCATAGGTGGGCACCTTGGGGGAGTTGATAAGGCAGCGATCCTCCCCGGGGAACACCTGCTCCACACCGCCGTTGAAGAAGAAGGTCACATGGGCATACTTCTCCGTCTCAGCAATGCGCAGCTGGGTCAGGCCCAGCTTGGAAATATACTCGCCGAAAATGTTCTCCAGCTTCTGGCGGGGGTAGGCCACAGAGACATTGGGCATGGTGGCGTCATATTCGGTGGTACAGACAAAGTTCACATGGACAAAGCCGGTCTTACGCTCAATATCTTTAAAATCTTCGTCCACCATACAGCGGGTAATCTCCCGGGCCCGGTCGGGGCGGAAGTTGAAGAAAATAACCGAGTCGTTGTCCCGGACCTGAACGTTCTTGGCGCAAACCACAGGAACCATAAACTCGTCGGTAACGCCCGCGTCATAGGAGGCCTGCACTGCCTGGGCCGCGTCCTCTGCATAGGGAGCCTGGCCGCACACAATGGCGTCATAGGCCTTCTGCACCCGGTCCCAGCGCTTGTCCCGGTCCATGGCGTAGTAGCGGCCCATCACACTGGCGATCTGGCCCACGCCCAGCTGCTGAATCTTGGCCTGAAGGCTCTCCACATAGTGCTTGCCGGAGGTAGGCGGCACGTCGCGGCCGTCCAGGAAGCAGTGGACATAGACCTTTTCGATCCCCTGATCCTTGGCCATTTTCAGCAGCGCGAACAGATGGGTAATGTGGCTGTGGACGCCGCCGTCGGAGAGAAGCCCCATCAGGTGCAGGGCGCTGCCCCACTCCCGGCAATTTTCCATGGCCTCCAGATAGGCGGGATTTTCAAAAAATTCTCCGCTTTCAATGTCCCGGCTGATATGGGGCAGGTCCTGAAACACCACCCGGCCCGCGCCGATGTTGGTGTGTCCCACCTCGCTGTTTCCCATTTGCCCGTCAGGCAGTCCCACATCCAGACCGGAGGCGGACAGACGGCAGCCGGGGCAGTCGGCAAAAATTTTATCCAGGTTGGGCTTGGGTGTGTTGGCTACCGCGTTGCCCGGTGAGGGAGGCTCCAGGCCAAACCCGTCCATAATAATCAAAGTAGTAGGCGTTTTCATAGATATAAATTCTCCTTGCAATAAGTCCGAAGGACACCTCGTTCCCCTCGGAGAGCGGAGGGAGGCACGCGGGGGGAACTGGTTCCCGCCCGCGGTGCGCATCAACGGACTGTCACGCTGCGGATTGGACACGCGGCCGGGGCCCTTTCGCTGCGCCTCCCGGCACAAACAGACGGATTTTGTCCGTCCTGGTTTGTGTCGGTCGCTTCGCTCCAAGCTCCCCTGCGTGTCGATCCTCCGCGCTTCTTACTCCTGGTTGGCAGCGTTGATGATCTGGACAAAGTCAGCGGGCTTCAGGCTGGCGCCGCCGATCAGGCCGCCGTCCACGTCGGGCTGGGCCAGCAGCTCAGCGGCGTTCTTGGCATTCATGGAACCGCCGTACTGGATGGTGACGGAGCGGGCCACATGGGCGCCGTACTGCTTGCGGATCACGGTACGGATGGCCTGGCAGACCTCGCCGGCCTGCTCGGCAGTGGCGGTCTTGCCGGTACCGATGGCCCACAGGGGCTCATAGGCGATGACGATGTGGCGCACCTTCTCGGGGGCCACGCCGGCCAGGGCGCACTTGACCTGATAGGCGATCAGCTCCATGGTGACTCCCAGCTCCCGCTGCTCCAGGCTCTCGCCCACGCAGACAATGGGAATGAGCCCGGCCTCGATGGCGGCGTGGACCTTCTTGTTCACGGTGAAGTCAGTCTCATTATAGTACTGGCGGCGCTCAGAGTGGCCGATGATCACATACTTGGCCCCGGCGTCCTTGATCATAGCGGCGGTAATCTCGCCGGTATAGGCGCCCTTCTCCTCATAGTGGCAAGTCTCAGCGCCGATGGCGATGTGGCAATCCTTGAACAGGCGCACAGCGGCCTGAATGTTGGTGGCGGGGACACACAGCACCACATTGCACCACTTGCCCTTGGGCATGATGGGCTTCAGCTCCTCCGCGAAAGCCTTGGTCTGGGTCAGGGTGTTGTTCATCTTCCAGTTGCCGGCGATGATGGTCTTGCGATAACGACGATTCATGATGAATATCTTCCTTTCCTTTATCTGTAAAGCACCGACTGTTGTCGTGCGAAAAAACAATTGAAAAAGGCGCGCTTCTTTCTGTCACGCTGTGGATTGGACTCGCTTCCGGGTCGCTTTCGCTGCGACTCCCGACACTAACAGCCGGACCTTCGTCCGTCTTGGTTTGTGTCGCTCGCTTTCGCTCCAAGCTCCCCTGCGTGTCTATCCTCCGCGCTTCTTTCTGTCACGCTGCGGCGGCTGCACAACGCGCGGCTTCGCCCTTCTTACTTATCCAGCAGGCAGGCCACGCCGGGCAGCTCCTTGCCCTCCATAAACTCCAGGCTGGCGCCGCCGCCGGTGGAGATGTGGGTCATCTTGTCGGCATAGCCCAGCTGCTGCACGGCAGCCGCGCTGTCGCCGCCGCCGATGATGGTGATGGCGCTGGTCTTGCTCAGCGCCTCGGCCACAGCCTCGGTGCCCTTGGCAAAGGCGGGGAACTCAAACACGCCCATGGGGCCGTTCCAGATGACGGTGCCGGCATCGGCCACAGCGTCACAGTAGAGCTTCACCGTCTCAGGGCCGATGTCCAGGCCCTGCCAGCCATCGGGAATCTCCCCGGCCTTGACCACCTGGCTCTTGGCGTCGGGGGCGAAGGCGTCGGCGCACACAGTATCCACAGGGAGCAGGAGCTTCACGCCCTTCTCCTGCGCTTTCTTCACCATGTCGTTGGCGTAGTCCTCCCAATCGGCCTCCAGCAGACTGTCGCCCACCTTGCCGCCCTGGGCGGCGGAGAAGGTATAGGCCATGCCGCCGCCAATGATGATGGTGTCGGCAATTTCCAGCAGATTGTTGATCACGCCGATCTTGGAGGACACCTTGCTGCCGCCCAGAATGGCCACCAGGGGCCGCTTGGGATTGGCCAAGGCGCCGCCGATGACCTCCAGTTCCTTCTGAATGAGGAAGCCGCTGACCGCGGGCAGATAGTCGGCCACACCGGCGGTGGAGGCGTGGGCGCGGTGGACCGCGCCGAAGGCGTCAGACACATAAATTTCAGCCATAGAAGCCATGGCCTTGGCCAGGGCGGGGTCGTTCTTGGTCTCGCCGGGCTCAAAGCGGGTATTTTCCAGCAGCATGATCTGGCCGGGCTGAAGGGCCTTTGCCTTGGCCTGGGCGTCGGGGCCTACCACATCCTCCGCCATAATGACCTGCTGTCCCAGCAGCTCGCTCAGGCGCTTGGCCACAGGCTTCAAAGA
Source organism: bacterium (assembly GCA_037245165.1). GTDB lineage: Bacteria > Bacillota > Clostridia > Oscillospirales > Oscillospiraceae > Lawsonibacter. Next base: position 48,158 of record JAXWVI010000074.1, on the reverse strand, counting down.
CAGCTCAGGCTTAACCTCTCCCTTGGGCTTGCCCATGTGGGAGCAGGCGATGACTGCCGCCCCCTGCTCCAGCAGATACTGAATGGTGGGCAGGGCGGCGCGGATGCGCTTGTCGTCCGTGATCACGCCGCTGCCATCCTTGGCCATAGGCACGTTAAAGTCGCAGCGCAGCAAAACCTTTTTGCCCTTGACGTCAATATCCTTGACCGTCTTTTTGTTATAGTTCATTTCGTTGGCTCCTTTCTCCACTTAAAAAAGCTTTCAGAAATCGGGAACTCACTGGTTCTGTGCCATCTCCCCCACTCCGGACAGGTCCGGAAACCCCTGCTGACGCAGCGCCTCATAGGCCAGGATCGCCACGGAATTGGCCAGATTCAGGCTGCGGGCGTCCGGACGCATGGGGATGCGGATGCACCGGTCATAGTAGCGGCGGCGCAGATCCTCGGGAAGTCCGGCAGTCTCCTTGCCGAACATCAGCCAGCAGTCCGGCCGGAACTGTGCCTGGGAATAGTCCCTGGGCGCCTTGGTGGTGGCCAACCACACATCCGGGTTGGGATTGACGGCAAAGAAGTGATCCAGGTTGTCATAGACCCGCAGGTCCACCATGGGCCAGTAATCAAGCCCCGCCCGCTTCACCGCCTTATCGCTGATATCAAAGCCCAGCGGCTTGACCAGGTGGAGGCGGCTTCGGGTGGCGGCGCAGGTCCGGGCGATGTTGCCGGTATTCATGGGGATTTCCGGCTCAACCAACACGATATTCAGCACACAGGACCCTCCTTGCATTTGCGGGTATCATTGTATTCCAAAACCTCAAGAATTTCAACTGTAAATTGGTCGAAAAATCTCAAAAACTTCAAAATTCACTTTAAAATTCTGAGGAAAGCATTATTTTTTGGTGTTCTTGATATCTCTATGCCGCTTATCGGCCATTTTTCCAGCATTGTGCCGAATTTCCCCCTTTTCTTCCTCCCTCCACCAGCAGATTTTCCTCTTTATTCTTCCCATTCCTCCTGACACAATGTCTATTTTTCACAAATAATCTTTCCTTTTCTTCTCTTCCGCCTTTGCTTTCCCCTACCCCTGTGCTATAATGTGCACAGCATAAAGCGCCCTTTTCCGACTACGCGGCGCGCACCGATAACAGGAGGTCCTTTTCATGTCACACAGCGTTGAAATTCTGTCCGTAGGCACCGAGCTTCTGTTGGGCAACATCGCCAATCTGGACGCCCAGATTCTGTCTCAGGGGCTCAGTGAGCTGGGATTAAACGTGTTCTGGCACACTGTGGTGGGCGACAACCCCCAGCGGGCCAAGGAGGCGGTGGAAATTGCCAAAGAGCGTGCGGACATTATCATTACCACCGGCGGGCTTGGCCCCACCTGCGATGATCTGACCAAAAACGTTCTGGCTGAGGCCTTTGGAAAAAAGCTGGTCTTTGACCAGGATTCCGCCCAGCGCATTCAAAGCTATTTCGCCCGCACCAAGCGCCCCATGACGGAAAACAACCTTCAGCAGGCCATGCTGCCCGAGGGCTGTACCGTCCTGGTCAACGACTGGGGCACCGCGCCCGGCTGCGCCTTTGAGGCGGAGGGCTGCCATGTCATCATGCTCCCCGGCCCCCCCAGCGAGTGCCGCCCCATGTTCCAGTACCGGGCAAAGCCCTATCTGCTGGGCCTGTCCGAGGGGGTCATCGCCTCCCACACCCTGAAGCTCTTCGGCATCGGAGAGTCCACCATGGAGGCCCAGCTCCGGGAACAGATGAACGCCATGCACAACCCCACCCTGGCCCCCTACGCCAAGGAGGGAGAGTGTGAGCTGCGGGTCACCGCCAAAGCCCCCACCGACCCGGAGGCCCAGGCCCTGCTCAAGCCCACAGTGGAGCAAATCAAGGCCCTGTTCGGCTCCAAGGTCTACGGGGTGGACGTGCCCTCTCTGGAGTATGTGGTCTTGGAGGGGCTGAAGGCCAAGGGGCTGACCCTGGGAACAGCGGAGAGCTGCACCGGCGGACTCATGGCCAAGCGTCTGACCGACGTCCCCGGCGCCTCTCAGGCCTTCGCGGGCGGGATCGTCTCCTATACCAACAACGTCAAGGCCCGGGCGCTGGGGGTTCCCCAGCACCTGCTGGACCAGTTCGGGGCCGTCTCCCGGGAGGTGGCCCTCGCCATGGCCCAGGGGGCCAGAACGGCGCTGGGCTGTGACGTTGCCCTGTCCTCCACCGGCGTGGCCGGGCCGGACCGGGATGACTGGGACAACGAAGTGGGCACCATGTTTGTGGCCATCGCCACCCCCGAGGGGACCCATGTCCGTCCTCTGAAGCTGGGCAACCGCCCCGTCCGGGAGCGGCTGCGCATCCAGACCGCCAGCCACGCCTTTGATCTGGCCCGGCGGTATCTGGCCGGTCTGCCCTATGAAGATCACCCATAATATGATTGATGCAGAAAAAAGGAGCGCCCCCTCAGATTACGCCCCACAGGTCCACAATATGGACCTGTGGGGCGTAATGCCGCCTATGGGATTAACGTCAGAAAACCGCCTGTCCAGAGGAAAGTTGTCCCCCTCGGTCAGGCGGTTTTTGTGTCATCAGTATTGGATATGCCGCTCCAACAGAGGGAGCAGGTGCTCCAGGTCCTGTCGGCGCAGGCAGTCGATGATGGCCAGATGCTCATCCAGGGCAGTCTTGGCATTGAGAAGCGTCTGTATTGAGAGATTCTGATAGCTGCGCAGAATTCCGCTGAGATCCTGGATGATGGATTTGGCGTACCGGTTCTGACTTTTTTGCAGCAGCTGGTCATGCAGCGCCCAGTCGGCGTTGGAGAACTCCTCAATACTCACGGATTTCCCGGCTAGAAGACGGTTTTGAATGGATAAAAAACGTTCCTCCAATTCATCCAGCTCTTCGGAAGTAAAGGAATAAACAGCGGTCCGCGCGGCCAGGCATTCCAGCGCAACGCGTACTGCGTATGCATCCTCAATGTCCTGCTGGGAAACTTCCTTGACAAAGGTGCCGATCCCATCCCGGATGTCCACCAGCCCATCGCTTTTCAGCATCTTCAGCGCTTCCCGAATGGGGGTGCGGCTCATGCTCAGCTCTTTGGCCAGGACAACTTCGCGGAGCATAGTGCCGGACGGGATCTGTCCGCTGGCAATGCGTTGTTTCAGAGTTTGGTAGGCAATTTCCGCTCTGCTGAGCTTTTTTTCACGATTTGGCAATTGGACCGCCCCTCTTTGAGAAAAATGAAAGCAGGCTTGCAAAACATCCTACTATTTTACAGAATAGACTTTTTTAGGCAAAAATGCAAGAATAAATCCGCATATAGTTCCAAATACGCATAAAATGGCCCGGCTCACCAGAAGGCTGGTTATGAGCCGGGCTCAAGATGCGGTCTACGGGATTAACCTTCAGCGGCGGTCAAAGTGAGATCCATCATCTCCTGACCGACCTGTTCGGAAATACTGTCGTAGACGGACTGTGCGGCGTTGCGCATGTCCTGGTGTACCTGCTCGGACAGCTCGATGACCTCAGTGCCGTTGTTGGTGAGGAACTCCAGCTGCTCAGCATTCTGGGTGTCGGACAGCTCCCGGGTGTACTCAGTGGCGGCAGCGCCCGCCTCGTCCACGATGCTCTGCAGATCGGAGGGCAGCTGGGAGTAAAGCGTACCGCTCATCAGACATACACATGCGTGAGGAAGATGGTTGGTGAGAATCACATACTTCTGCTGCTCATAGAATTTGGAGGCCACAGCCACTTCAATGGGGTTTTCCTGGGCGTCGATCGTCCCCTGCTGCAGACCAATGTATACTTCACCAAAGGACATGGGGGTGGGGTTGGCGCCGTAGGCCTGCCAGATGGCAATGTGGTTGGAGTTCTGCATGGTACGGATCTTAATACCGCTCATGTCAGCCAGGCTCTCCACCTTCTTGTTGGAGGTCATGACGCGGAATCCGGAGTCGGCAATTCCCATCAAGCGGAAGCCGCTGTTGGAGTAGATCTCATTGATCTTGGTCATGAACTCCTCGTTTTCCAACAGGGTGCGGAACTGCTCGATGTCGCCGTAAAGGTTGGGCAAATCGAACACGGCCAGTTCGGGCATCAGAGTGACCTGGGGGGCGGTAGTGCTCAGCACGAAGGCAATCGAGCCGTCAGCGCAGGACTGCAAGGCCTCAGAGTCGCCGCCTAATGTCCCGTTGGTATAGACGGTGGCGGTGATGCGTCCATCGCTGCGCGTCTCCAACTCCTCCTTCAGCTTCTGAGCGTACTGGGAAATAATCTCATCATCGCTGGCATCCACCGAGATATTAAAGGAGTAAGTCTCGGAGCCGCCGGAGCTTCCGCTGCTTCCAGAGCCGGAGGAGGTGCTGCCGCAGGCGCACAGCGTGACAGCGGTGGCGGCACACAGGAACAGGGACAAGAGTTTGCCGTTGATTTTCATAGGAAGCCTCCTTTTCATATAAGCAATTACATGGATGGACCCATGCATATGCCGCAGTATTTACAGCAGACAGGTACTCAAAGCCGGAATAAAGGTGATCATCAGCAAGGCAATGAGGAAGAAGACAATAAACGGTACTGCTTTCTTTGCAATCTCCAGCACGTCAATTCCGCTGACGGAGCTGGCAATAAACAGATTGGTGCCGATGGGCGGGGTAACAAAGCCAATGGCCAGGTTGACCACCACGATAATACCGAAATGAACGCCGTTGATGCCCAGCGAGGTCACAATGGGAGCCAGAATGGGGGCGACAATCACAATAGCCGGAGTGGTGTCCATGATCATGCCCAAGAACAGCAGGAAAATGTTGATGGCCAGCAGAATGGCAACCTTGGACTGGAATGTCTCACCGATCCATGTGCCCAAAGACTGGGGAACCTGCAGCAGGGCCAGTACCCGGGCAAAGGCGGCTGCGGTAGCCAGAATGAACAGCGCCGGAAGGCAGTACGAAACGCTCTCCTTCAGAACCGGACCGATGTCCCGGAAGGACATGGTGCGATAAACAAACAAGCTGATTACCAGGGAGTAGAACACAGAGATGACCGCGGCTTCGGTGGGAGTGGCCAGGCCGCCGTAGATGGAGCCCAGGATGATGACCGGAGTCAGCAGAGCCCAGAAGCTGTCCAGGAACACGCGAACCAGGCCCTTGCTGCGGATCGCATCCACCGTCTCATTGATCTTCTGGCGGTCCTCCCCATGTTTCCAGCAGTAATAGTAGGTATAGATCATCAGACAGACAGCAATGAGCACGCCGGGAAGGATACCGCCCACAAAGATATCACCTACCGACTCGCCGGCCACAGTAGCGTAAACGATCATGGGGATGCTGGGGGGGATAATAACGCCCAGACCGCCGGCCACCGCCACCAGTGAGGTGCAGAAGGTCTTGTCATAATTGAGGGCCACCAAAACAGGGATGGTCATGCTGCCTACTGCGGCAACGGTAGCGGTGGCGGAGCCGGAGAGCGCTCCGAAGAACAAGCAGGTGATGATCACCGCGCAGGGAAGTCCCGCCCGCCGTTTGCCGATAAAATAGGAGACAAAGTCAAACAGCTTCTTGGAGATGGCGCCCCTGGACATGATGGTTCCCGACAGGATGAACATGGGAATGGCCAGGTAGGGCACGCTCTCCAGACCGGCAATAATGGCACGCAGCAGATACACAGGGGTCGCAGTAAAGCTGGAGTCTATCAGGCCGGGCAGAACAGAGGCCACCGCCATACAGGTAGCGATGGGAACGGAGACTGCCACCAGTACGATGAACACAGTCAGTACAAGCACAGGCATAGTTGAGTGGGTCCTCCTTTCCTCTTATTCGACCGCTTTGGCGCGGCGCTCCTGTACCAGGAAGAAGATATCCTGGGCGCTGCGGATCACCGCCAGGATAAACACCACCAGCGGGGCGCTCTGGACCAGGTACATGGGCAGGTGCAGGGCAGCGCTGACCTGTCCGTTTGCAATAGAAGTGGAGAGAAGCTGCCAAGCGGGGATACAGAGGAAGCCGTAAAACACGATAGAGAGAACATCCTCAAAAAGATGAAAATAAAACAGGATACGGGGCGGGAAAAGGAAATTGATCAGCATTTCCACCTTGATTGCCGTTCGGGTACGGATACAGTAGCTCAAGCTGAGCAGCCCCATCCAGATCAGCAGGTATACGCAAATCTCCTCCGGCCAGGAAAGTGAGGAGTTGAAAATATATCGCGCGCAGATCTGCATACCCATAAAAACGGCAATCAAAAGCATGATGAGCATAGAGATTTTTTCCTCCAGGCCGTACTCCAATGCGTACAACCAGGATGGCAGCCGCTTGTTGTTCATGTGATTGATTCCCTCCTGCATAGTTCAGAAAATCGTGGGGTACGGAGCGGAGCCCAATGTCTTACCCCTCCCGAGCCATGACGGCCAGAGCGTCATCTACGGCGGAGAGCAGGTATTGGATATCCTCCGGAGTGTGGGCAGGAGAGAAGCACAGACGGCTGTTATGCAGGATTCCCCGCTCCTTCAGCAGGGACATGAAGCGGGAGTGACGGGGGAAGTCGGCATTCTCCAGGGCGTCCTTGTGGTTGATGATCTTTTCCTTCTTGGTAAACACAGGGAACAAAGCGCCGGGCATACCCTGTACAATCATATCCACGCCGTGCTTCTTGGCCAGCTGCTGCATACCTTCCTTCGCCTGCTGCGTGCGCTCCCGGATCAGGCGGAACGCCTCGCCATTATTAGCCTGCAGCTGTCTGATCGTCTCGATAACCGCTGCGGCGGCCAGAGGATGACCATTGTAAGTACCCACGGCCAGAACCCGGTTGTCCTCAATGACCCGCATAATCTCGGCCTTGCCGGCAAACACGGCCACAGGGAAGCCGCCTCCCACTGCCTTGGCAAAGGTACACATGTCGGGCGTGACGCCAAAGTACTCCTGCGCGCCGCCCAGAGCCAGCCGGAAGCCGGTAAGGGTCTCATCGAAGATCATCAGAACGCCGTACTTGGTGCACAGCTCCCGCAGCCCCTCCAGGAAACCGGGCTCAGGCATACAGCCGGTCATATTCAGGGTGACAGGCTCCATGATGACGCAGGCAATCTTGTCCGCCTGAGCCTGGAACAGAGCCTCCAAGCCCTTCAGGTCGTTGTACTCCGCCAGGAAGCAGTCATCCAGCGCGTGGGGAGCACGGCCCTCCGTGTAGCACATGGAGGAATAAAAGTCGTTGGGATCGATGCCGTCCTGGGCCTGCATTTCGCCAGGCTGAGTGCGGCCGCCCAGAACAAAGTCCATGCCGCCGTTGTATTGACCTTTGAACTTAACATAATAAGGCTTCCCAGTGTACGCCCGGGCCACCCGGATGGCGTTGAACACCGCATCCACACCGGAGACAGCAAACCGAACCAGCTCAGCGCAGAGCACCACCTGCTGAATCTTCTCTGCAGCCTCAATGGCAATCAGACAATCCCGGTTGCTGTAAGCCATGTCCAGTGCCCGCTTCAAAGCCTGACGCAGCCCCTCGTTGCTGTGCCCTAGGATGGCGGGACCGGCAGAGAGGGAGAAATCATAATAGATGTTCCCGTCATAATCGGTCATGTGACAGGCCTCGGCGCTCTCCACGAAGACAGGGGCCGCCCCTTTCGCCTTCTTGAAGTTGGACAGGACCCCGCCCGCCAGACAACGGCAGGCACGCTGATAAATGGCTTCATTGATGGTGTGGTCAAACATATGGAATACCTCCTTATTAAATTAGTTGACTGCATTATATATGATGTATACATCTGTGTTAATTAAAAATAATAACAAATTTAATATCAAATTAAAAAAATAAATTAATTTTTTGAGATATATATTGCAAAAAATATTTAAAAAATAAGAAGTATACATCATAAAACATTCACAAAAGGCAAAAATTGCAGTTGAAAAACCGAACGATGTCTTTTATGTGGATATAATTTTTATAGGAAGATGCGCAAATAACACCGACGGATCGGGAGCCCCAGACTCCGTGATGGCTGAACGCGAGCTTTCCTGTGACAGGAAACGCCTTGCCCGCATGTGAGGCGCCAAAGGATAAAAAAAAACGGACCTACCTTGGGGTAGGTCCGTTTTTTATTCAGGCTGCGATCTTCTCAATCATCCCAGTCCTGATCGTATTCCAAAATGGTTCCGGTGCTTCCGTCAATCTTGTACTCATACTCCATGCCGCCTGACTTGAACTCCACCTCGTACTCCAGCCGGCCGTCGTCATAATCCCGCTCCACCTTCATGGAAGTTGTCTGGGACTCCGAAATCCCCGCATGGGTCAGGGCGGCCTGCTTGGCGGCCTGGCTTCCGATATCTCCCGCGGTCCCGCCCCCGGAAGTACCGTTCCCGCCTGTGGCCGTCTGGCTTCCCGGATTGGAAGCTCCACCCCCGGACGCGGAGGTCTGGCCACCCATATTTTTGGATTCAAATTTGAGAACGGTGCTGCTGGTCAGGGCAATCTCATATTCATACCGGGTGGAGCCGGCCATAAATTCCACCTCATAGCACTCGGGCCGGCCGTCGTCATATTCCAGCCAGGCGTTGCAGTACTGGGTATCGCTCTGCTTCACTCCCGCGTGGTTGAGGGCAGCCTGTTTGGCCGCCTCTTCCCCGATCAAGTCCCCGGACGGGACGGTTGCCGCCCCGCCGTAGCTGTGGGAGGCATCCGTTTCATACTTGATGATCTCCCCCGTCAGGGCGTCCACCTCATACTCATATTCCTGTCCCGCCGAGCGGAACTCCACCTCATAGACCATGCGGCCGCCATCGTAGTCGTACTCCGCCTCCAGGAAGGTCACGTCCGAGGCCGACAGTCCCGCGTGGTTCAGGGCGGCCTGTTTGGCCGCTTCCAGCCCGATATAGGCGCTCTGGCTGGCCGAGCCGGAGGTCACAATGTTGGTGGAGGGGGTTGTGGGGACGCTTCCGGCGGAACTGCTGTCCGCGCCTGTTCCGTTCCCCCCCTGAGTTTGATCCACAACCGCCTGGTTCATGGAGGAGTAGAGCAGATTCAGCTCGTTGATGGACAGGCCCACCAGACTCTCAAAGGTCTTGGTGCCGTTGCTTCCATCCACAATGGTCTGAATGAGGGCAGCCTTGCCGGCTGAGATGCCGTACTCCTCCGCCTTTGCGCTGAGCTGACTGCTCATCTGCAATGTCTGGGAGAGGATGGCCCCGTTCACCTGGGCGTTGGCCAGGGCGGCGTCCGCCTGGGCGGTCAGCTCCTGCTGGAGCTTCTCACCCCGCTGGGTGTCCTCGTCCTCCACGGTAATGAGGATCGAATTGGCCAGTTCATCCACATAGCCGTGCTGCAAAAGCGCACCGATGATGGCGTACATAGCCACATCCGCTTGGGTGCCCTTCAGCTCCATGCCCTCCAAAAGAGCAGCTCCGTCTTCATTCATGGGGGTGGCAGAGAGAACCTTCTCCTTTTGATTGACCTTCAGCTCAATGCTGGGGTTTACGTCCAGGGACACCACCGAGGCCACAGCATTGGCCTGATAGTAATAGGCCCCGCCGCCCCCCACCAGCACCAGCGCCAAACAGGCGGCCACCAGATTTCTGACCATTCTGGCTCCGGTCTTTCGTTTCATGGGGATTACAATTCCTTTCCGCGCCTCACAGCGGGAGAGCACCCCCTCCAGATCATCGGGGGCCGCGGCGGAGAGGGCCTGTGCCAGACGCCGTTCTAATTGCTTATCTGTCATCGGATGCCGTCTCCTTCCAGCTGTAATTTCAGTTTCTTCAGCGCACGGTGATACTTTGACAAGACGGTGGTCAGAGGCAGCTCCAGCAGGGCGGCCACCTCCCGATGCTTCAGCCCCGTGACGGCGTGAAGCACCACGATCCGGCGCTCCTGCTCCTCCAGGGTAGCCAGGGCGTTTTGCAGCACCAGCCGGTCCTCCGTGGAGATGCCCGGCGCGTCGGCGGGAATGGCATTCCACTGTTCCTCATCCAGCTCCCCGCTGCGCTGCTGACGCCGCAGCTTCATCAGCGCCAAGTTGCGGGCGATGGTCAAAATCCACCCCATGGGCGATCCCTTGGGTCGATACTGGGGCGCGTTGTCCCAGATCTGGACAAAGGTATCCTGGGTGATGTCCTGGGCGTCGTGGGCGTTTTTCACATACGATAACGCCAATCCGTAGACCGCTGTACGGGCCCGGTGATAGAGCTGGGCCAGCGCCTCCTGATCGCCGGCGGCCACACCTGCCAGCAGCCGATCCAGTCCCGCCCGGTCCTCCGCCCCTGTGTATTCCATTGTCTGTGCCAGCATCAGCATGGGCCATTACTCCTGTCATTTCAATAATGCGCGAGCCTTCCGTTTTATTGCGCAGAAAAAAATTTTTCGTCCTATTTAAGATAAACCTTTTTTCACAAAAAAACAAGAGCCGCTTTGGCGGCTCTCGCAGGTTTTATTGTGCCGGGTGAATGCCGGCCTGAATGAGGCGCTCCCGGATGATGGGCCCCACAATCAGCGCCGCAACCATCTTCGCCAAATCCCCGGGAATAAAGGGAAAGACGCAGACGGAGAGGGCCGCGGCCAGGCTTTTCCCCGCCTGGACGCAGAACCAGGCGGTTCCGAAGGCATACAGCACCGCAGTGGCCAGGATCATTCCCACAAGCTGGAGCAAGCGGCTGCTTGAAAAGCGCTCCACCCACAAGCCGGACAGAAACGCCAGGGGAATAAAGCCGATGATATATCCCCCCGTGGGACCGGCCACCACGCCAAGGCCGCCGGTAAAGCCGTTAAACACCGGCACTCCCACCGCGCCCAGCAGCACATACACCAACACCGCCGCGCCGGCCCGCTTTCCGCCCAGGACATAGCCCGCCAAATACATGGCCAGGGTACCCAGGGTAATGGGGATGGGCCCGATGGGCAGGGCAAAGGGGGCAACCGCCGCGATGACCGCGGCCATCACCGCCGTCATCACAAGGGGGTAAATCCGACTTCTTGTCTTCGTCTCCATTGCTTTGCTTCCTTTCTCTCTCGGTTGTAAACCATTTTCTACGGGTAGTATACAATTCTCTTTCCCGTTTGTCAACCACTTATTTTTAAGGTTTACAATTAATTGTAGCTTCAGGGAGGCAGCCCGCGCCGCCTCCCTGAATACGCAATCCTAAGATCTGATCACCGCATGGAGCAGGGACCAAAGCGACCAGATTAACCAGCCAACCCCCAGGACCGCCCCTGCTATGACCATATACTGGTTCCAGTCCCCAATGGCAAGGACCTGGGCTCCAAAAAGCTGGGGGCCAAAACAGGCCGCCATCCACACTCCCCAGATGGCCCAGGCGCCTTTGGTCCCGAACCGCTGAATCACCGCCCCGATGATCAGCCCCCCGGCCACGGCAATCAGCAAAATGACGGGATACCACCACCAATCCAGGTGGAAGGAGCTGAGAACCAGACAGTCCTCCAGTTCCCCCCCAGTCCCCGGGGTAGTCCACCACCCAGCGGCCGCTGCCCATCAGGGCGGCCCACAGGGGCGGGCACAGGTACCGCTCCACCAGAGCCAGCAAGGCCGCCAGGGCCAGGGCAACGACAGCCTGGAAGCTCATCAGCCCCACGGCCAGACCCAGCGCGCGCCGGCGGGTCTGCCCAAAACGCAGGGCCTGTTCAAAGGAGATGGCCACATGACCGATGCCGGCGATGATTACCAGTATCCCCGCCGAAATGGGTAAGGTAACGCCGGAAATCAGGATGCCGTCCCAGGGCCGGGAAACAACCATAATGATGCCTGTGATAATCTGGGTCAGGAGAAACACGCTGATCTCTCCAAACAGATAGAGGAGCAGGTCGTCCACATTCAGTCCAATCACTTTTTTCAGCATCTCGCTCACCTCACCATAAAGCGGCCAACCGTCCGCCAGATGATCGCCTCACTCACCAGCACAATCAGCACGGCCGCCCCCAGCAGAGCAAAAGGCAAACAGTTCCACAAGCCGCTCCACTCCCCTGTGCTCAGAAAGTTCCACAGCTTCAGGTCTGCCAGCACAGACAGAATAATCGTGCCCACCAGCAGAAATAAAACAGCGGCTACAATCAAGACGATACCCGCCACTTTTGATCGCACCATTGCCAGACCGCTGAGGCAGCCCAGCAGAATCACCGCCAAACACAGCAGCGGGAATACCCCCTGCCATGCAATGCCGCCCACAATCCACAATCCGTTGTAATCATTCCAGCTGCCCAGCCGGGGCAGGGCGGACATAAACAACTGGAGCAGCCAGAACACCCCCGCATACGCCACAACGACCCCCTGCATTGCCCAAAAAAAGTCCCGGCGTTTGGCTCCGAAGGATAACCCCAGGTTCAAATTACTGGTACACAGGGCTAACCCAAACATATAAATCATGTAAAGGCTCATCAGGGGAAAGGCACGGAAATAGACTCCAAACAGATTATTTGTCCCCCGGGGCACCCCAGTGGCATAGCAGCCCACAATGACAATCGCCGCAAAGCCCAGGACCGCAGCCAGATTGATCCAGGCAAACTGGAGCAGAAAGCGAAAGGATTTTACCATGTCCCTCTCCCTCCTTTACTGGGCATCCCCGTGGCCGCACAGGGCCACAAACACGTTTTGAAGATTCATGGGAGCAATGTCCACATCGGCCTGGCGGGCAGAGTCCAGCTTGACCCCGCTGCCCCGGACCGCCGCCGTCTTGTGCCGGCCCATCTGGTGGACAGACAAAACCTCCAGCCCGGCGCACACCCGGTCCACCTCGTCCTCCCGGCCGGAGATATAGCGGAACTGGTCCACCAGCTCCTCGGTGGGGCAGTTCTCCAGAATCCGGCCCTCATCCAGAATGATAACCTGCTCAAAGACGGAGGCCGCCTCCTCGATGATATGGGTGGAGACAATGAAGGTTCGGTTTGTCTGGGCAAAATCTTCCAGCAGCAGCTGGTAAAACCGCTCCCGCATGACCACATCCAGTCCCGACGCCGGCTCATCCAGAATGGTGACGGGGGCTCGGCTGGCCAGAGCGATGAGGATGGTCACCATGGACATCTGGCCTTTACTCAGCTGATAGATTTTCTTCTTGGGCTCCAGCTTAAACTCCCCCAGCAGACGCTGGGCATAGTCCTCATCCCAGCCCGGGTAGTAGATGGAGGCGGATTTCAGGTAATGCTTGATTTTAAGATTGTTCCGCCCGGAAAACAGGGTGGGCTGAAGTTCCCGGGAGAAGCAGATGTGGTTGAGGGCCTGCTGATTTTCCCACACCGGCTGTCCGTCGTAGGTGACGTCGCCGCTGTCCTTGGTATTCTGGGCGGTGAGAATGCCAAGCAGCGTGGTCTTCCCCGCCCCGTTGCGCCCAATGAGGCCGTAGATCTTCCCCGGCTCAATGGTCAGGTCCAGATTGTGGAGCACTTGCTTATCTTTATAGGACTTGCACAGGTCCTGTGCCTTCAAAACTCCTGTATTCATAATGGTTCTCCTTCCTTGATGGCCCGATTCACCATGGCCAGCAGCTCTTCTCCGCTGAGATTCAGGGAATTGCCCTCTTTCACCAGAGGCTTTACATATCCGTCATAAAAGGCGGCCTTTCTCTTCTGTTTCACCGCTTCACCCGCTCCCCGGGACACGAACATTCCTATGCCCCGCTTTTTATACAAAATCCCATCCGCCACCAGCAGATTGATCCCCTTGGCCGCGGTGGCCGGGTTGATGTTGTACCCTCTGGCCAGCTCATTGGTGGAGGGCACCTGTTCCTCCTCCCGATAGACGCCCCGGAGGATGTCGTCCTCCAGCATCTTGGCAATCTGCAGATAGATGAGGGACTGGTCGTTCAGCGTTCCATGCACAGAATCACCTCCACAGGTTTGTTCGTTGGTTATGTGGTTCATTACTTGTGTAACTAACCATAGCACATAGCCGCCCGCCTGTCAAGCCCCCGGCACAAAAAATTGTGGGCCGCCCCATCGGGACGGCCCACAAGCCTGTTCTGATTTGTTCTTTAGCCCTGTGGAGAAGATTTGCTCTCCTCCGCGGCCTTTACCGCCTCCAGCACGCCCCGGCCTTCGGCCTGCTTGGCGTGCTTCTCCACATCCAGCTTATTTCGGGGACTGCGCACCAGACAGCCGGCCCCCTGGACACAGCCGCCCTCACAGGCCATGCCCTCAATAAAGTTGCCGTCCAGCTTGCCCGCCTTCAGCTTCAGCAGGGCCAGCTCACACTCGGCAATCCCGCTGCAAGGCACCGCCTTCAGGGGGAAATCGCTGCCCCGCTCCTTCATAGCCTCTGCCACCGCCTGGGCCACGCCGCCGCTGCGGGCAAAGTTACGGCCAAAGGGGCTGGCCTCGTCCAGCGGCTCCTCGTCCAGGGTGGCGGGGTCAATGTCCCTGGAATCAAAGAGGGACAGCAGCTCCTCATAGGTCAGGGCACAGTCGATGGCGTTCATGGTCCGGCCCAGCTGGAACTCCTTTTTCTTGGCCACGCATGGGCCGATGAAAATGACCTTGGCGTCGGGGTACTTCTCCTTCAAGTGCAGGCCGATCATCACCATGGGGGAAGGGGTGTGGGAGACATACTTCTCCATCTCCGGGTGCTTCTTTTTCACAAACCCCACAAATCCGGGGCAGCAGGAGGAGGTGAGCACGCCCTTCTCCACCAGCTCCTCCGACTCCCGGTCGGCCACCATATCGGCACCCAGGGCCACCTCGGCCACACCGGAGAAGCCCAGCTTCTTCAGTCCGGCCACGACCTGGCCGTAAGTGGCGGGGGCAAATTGCCCGGCAATGGAGGGCGCGATGACCGCATAGGTCTTATAGCCCCAGTGGTCGCCGCCCTTGAGCATCTGGATGGCATCGGTGATCCAGGACTTGTCCTGAATGGCGCCGAAGGGGCACTGATTCACGCAGTAGCCGCAGGAAATACATTTGTTGATGTCGATAAACGCCTTTTTATCCGGTCCCATGGAAATGGCCTTCACCGGGCAGCCCTTTTCACAGGGACGCTGGGTCTTGACAATGGCGCTGTACTGACAGGCCGCCAAGCACTTGCCGCAGGTAATGCACTTGTCATGGTCGATGTGGGCCCGGTGGTTCACAATGGTAATGGCGTCCTTGGGGCAGGCGTGGACGCAGCGGGTGGCCAGACAGCCCCGGCAGGAGGCGCTGACGGTGATCTCGGTCACCGGGCACTCGTCACAGGCGATGGGCAGCACCTCCACCACGCTGGGGTTGGTCTTGTCCCCTCCCATGGCCATTTTGACACGGCTGTTGATGATGGCCCGTTCCTTGTAGATGCAGCAGCGCAGGCTTGCCGTGGGCCCGGGTATGATTTTCTCCGGAACATCCAGAATCCCGGTCTGAAGGCGGTCCTCCCAGGTCAGGCGGGCCACCTCGGTCAACACTTGGGTCTTTAACTCCTGAATCTTCGTCTCAAATGTACGCATGGCGCTTTCTCTCCTCCGGCCGGCCCTTGTCCCGCATCAGGTCAATCGCCTTCTTTGCAAGTTCCGGACAACCAGCCTTCATTTTTGCAAGTTTTCATTCATTTTCAGCCCATTCTACCTTACCAGGCACCCGGTGTCAATCTCCATTTTACACCATTCCGCAGCGTTTGAAAAGCTTATTTTACACCTTGTCCACAGTTTCACCAAACCGTCACATTTCGCATAGGCTGGGGCACAGATTCGTTGATACGGAGGGTCGTCTATGACTGCTTTACCACATATTCAATACTTCCTGGGGGCAAATTCCCCAACCGGCTTTTATTCCCTGTACTCCCACCTTCTTCCCCCGGACCAGGCCAGAGCCATCTATATCCTGAAGGGCGGGGCGGGCTGCGGCAAGTCCACCCTCATGCGCCGGGTGGCCGAGGGGATGGCGTCGTCCGGACATACGCCTGAGTACATCCTCTGTTCCGGCGACCCGGACTCCCTGGACGCCGTTGTCCTCCCCGATTTGGCGGTGGCTCTGGTGGACGGGACGGCGCCCCATGTGGTGGAGCCCAAATACCCCGGAGCGGTGGAGCGATATGTCAATGTAGGGGATGCCTATGACAAGGCTGCGCTGTGGCCCCTTCGCAGTAAGATCATGTCCTGCATGTCCGGGTATCAGGGCTGCTATCAGCGGGCCTACCGCTGCCTTGGCGCGTCGGCTGAGATCTTTGAGGACCAGCGCAGCGCTCTGCTCACTTCGTCGCTCTCTGACAAGCTGGTCAAGCGGGCCCACGGGATTCTCCTGCGGGAAATTCCAAAGCGCAAAGCGGCGGCCCCAGGCAGCATTAAACAGCGCTTTCTGGGCGCCGTAACCCACAAAGGCGTCCTCAACCTCTATGATACCGCCGCTGCCCAATGCGAGCGCATCTATGAACTGTCGGACAGCTACGGCCTGGCCCACGAGATGCTGATCCATCTGCTGGCCGGCATCACCGCCAATGGATATGATGTGGTGGCCTGCCCCGACCCCATGGCCCCCGACCGGCTGGCCCACCTGCTGGTCCCCCAGCTCAGCCTGGCCTTCCTCTCCTCCTCCCCAGCCGATTCGCTCCCGGAAAAACCCTACCGGCGTCTGCGTCTGGACGCGGCGGCAGACCGGGAAATTCTGCGGCGGAACCGGCCGAGGCTGCGTTTTGCCAAAAAGGTATCCGCCGCTCTGCTGGAGGAAGGGGTGGATTGTCTGGCCCAGGCCAAGGCCATGCACGACGATCTGGAAGCAATTTATAATCCCCACGTTAATTTCCAGCTGGTGGACCGCCTGGCGGACCAGATCGGAACAGAGATTTCCTCCTTTTCCTGACGTCAAAACCAAGAAAAAAGCGGCTTGTGTATGCAAGCCGCTTTTTTCTTTCCCATCCGGATAAGATTTCGATACCCCCGGCAATCAGAATTCCTACTCTGTGCCTGAGCCTCCCTTTCTTCTCGCCGCCCTCCCGCTTCCGAAGACAGCTTGGAGAATTTCTCCCAAAAACAGGCTCCCTATTCGGGCAAAATCCACAATTTAATCTGTTCATCCGGCGCCATATCTGGTATAATATTTCCAACAAGTGAATGATTTCCTGTTTAATGGCGGGACAGTACATGATATCCTGGATAATTTCAGCAAATCGATCTGTATGGAGGTATGTACCATGGAGTATCAGGTCTTGCAAAATAACCGTGCCGGCTGGCAGGGTGTATGGCGCCAACTTCAAAAGACTATCTCAGAGCATATGGATGACAAATATATTTTCCGTGTTACGTTAAATGAAGAGAATGATATGTCGAATCTGCGGTATTTCTTCCCGCTGTACTCCTTCCTGAGACGAAAGAACGCAGTTTGCAGACTGTGCCTTTTGGGGCAGGATGATATGATGTATCGTGCCAAACAATTTTTAAGCGTCCTCCTGAAAGGAGAAGACATTCTTGTGGCCTTTGGCGATTTGGCCGGGACTCAGCGCGGACAAATCCGCGCCGCCTATCTGGAACGGGATAAAGGCCTGACAGCCGCGGAAGCGGAGATCGTTTCCTATCTGCTGACCGGCATGACAAAAAAAGATACCGAAGACGGAAAGAGCGTCTATTCCCTGAACTGCCCCGTGGGCCGCTCCAAGCGGGAAAACGGCAAGCCCTTGATTGATGGGACTCTGCTCAGGCGGGTCATCCATGATGTGCGGAGCAAAAAGACCAGGGGCGAAAAGGATATCCTTATCAGGATCGAGACGGGCTATCCGTCAAAGGCATCGGATCTGCTCCCGCTGCTGTCCCTGTCTCAAAACGCCGGAGAGGCCGACAGGCTATTGAGCCGTTTCAGCAGTCTTTATCAAACAAGCGCATATGAAAAGCTCCAGGAAGCCATACCGTCCAATGGAAAGAAGAAGCAGGACAAGGGAAACGGCGCAGATTGGAAAAACCATACCCAGCAGGAGGACGTCATCACCCAGTGCAAGGAGAACACCCCCTCCTTCGAGGGGAACCTGCTGGCTGAGCTGATTTTTTACTTCATGCTCCGCAACCTGTGCGAAAGCAAGCGGATATTCTGCGCTTGGAGCGAGCGGCCCATGCTGGATATCTCGCTGCTCCAGAAGACCGCGCTGGATGCGAAGTCCTATGCGGAGGTCCTCCAGCAGGCCATTGAGAATGCCCATCTGCACTCCTTTGGCCGGGTGGCCTATTTTGGTATGCGCATCTATAAAGCGGATGTGGAAAGCAGTATGTCTGACCTCACCAAAGAGGTAAACACCCGCCATATCCTTTGGAAGAAATACTGGTTTACAGATCCGTCAGTACAGAATAAAAGCGGCGGGGTAAACTCCACCAACGCAAACAATATTTTCAATCTGAGTACGCCCGACGGCGCAAGGGTCTATACTGACTTTATCGAGTTTTATGTGCTGGACGATGCCATTGGAGATGACGGAGAACCCCTTGGGATGCTGGAAAAGATCCGCTCTGACCAAACAACACTCAACGATGGGCAGAGGCTGACACGCGTTTCAGATATTCTTCATCTGAACGAAGCGGATTACGGCCAGGCCGCACTGAATTTTTACATCAGGCACTACGGCATGCGCTGGCTTCATATGCACGCGGAACGCCTGAACGCCATTGTACAGATCTACACGCCCCACCAGGTGAAGAAAATCCATTACGGGCAGCAGGAGTATGTCCGGCAGGAGGATCTGGGCGGATTTTGTTCCAGCAACGTCTTCACCGACGGGGCGCTGCTTTCCGCTGCCCAAAATCGGACGGAAACTGTCCTGATTTTGGATCAAGAGACAGGGGACGTGAAGAGCGTCAGCTCCAACAACAAGGAAGCAGCCCTTCTGCAGAAGGGCAAGACGGTTCCCGGCAAGCAGCTGCAGCTCCTGTTTCCCGCCCCAGCCTGCTATTCTACGGAGTATTCCATCCTGATCCCCCTGGCCTACGGGCCGGACCCAAAAGTTCAGAAGCAGGTCCCTGTGAAACCGCTCCTGTTCGGCGGCGACCGGGCATTCTACCGTCTTGGGGATGTCCGCACCCTGAAGCTGGAGGTTAGGGAATACCGCTCAGAAAAAGAAAAAGTCCAGCAGATTTACGAAATTTCCCGGCAGCTGTCCTCCTTTCTGGAAGGTGAGGACTCCCGGCAAACGCTCAACTATATCTCCCTGCCCGGGTATACCTCCCACCATATTGAACTTTTGGCAAAGGCGCTGTTTTCCTATATTTATACCATGGCCCAGGGCAGCAATCCACATCTGCTTCTGGCCCTGGATTTTGAAAGGAACCGGGACCTGATCGGTGAATTTGTGCGCATTTTCTCAATTTTCTACATGAAGCAGGGGGAAAATGAGTACATGAAGAACGTACAGATCGCCCTTTGCTCAACATCCAGAAGCAGCGGACGCAAGGAGGTCAACTTTGTCCTTGCCGGCTCCACATTCCGCTCCGCCTACCATGTGGCAAACAGCTTTGTCTATCATAACGCGGAAAGCTCTCTGGACTTTGTTCCGCTGCTGGATTATCTGACGCCGCCCGGCGACAAAAAGGACACCGAGCAGCTGCGCATCTGTCCGTTTGACCTCATGCTAACCGATGCGGAAAACAGATACTGGTTCTGGCTTCAGATGAAGGATAAGCTGGATACAGACCAGCGGACCAACCAATACGGCTGCAAGCTATCCGACGTCCATGTTCGGCTGGGATCAAAAATCCATATCGACAATTTTTATGAGGCGGAGCTGCTGTTCCACAATGTCGGAAATGTCAACCGCTTTGCCTACCTGATCGCCAGCGATATCGCACAAGATATCCCAAAGAACCCAGGGCATATTTTCCTGGTGGGATATGAGAACTACTCCGCCGTGCTGCTGCAGACAGTGGCCCAAATGCTGGAGGACCATGGCTGCGCAAAGAAAATATCCTGGGTGGTGGACAGCCGCTCTTCCGGAAAATTTCCCTCCGTCTGCTTTGACAAATTTACCCGTGAGGAGCAGTGCTCCTGGATAAAGAAGCCCATACGGTGCTATACCATCATCCCCATCGGCAGCACCATGTCCACGGTGCATAAGTTGATGCACTCCTTTACCCGGGGGCTGACCGCCGTGAACGGAGGGGCTGAGCCCAAGGTAACAGCAGGCAAGAATTATGTGATTGTGGCGGTGGGAAGCTGCTATGCCCCCGGACACAGGCTCAATGCCCTTGAGCAGCACTATCTCAGCGAAGTGGACCAACGAGACTGTCAAAACAGCTGCTGGCGTGTCTGCGTCCTTCAGAAGCATGAGGCGGAAGAGGCTGCCCTGACGGTCCACTACTGTTTGTGGGCAGAGACACAGTGGCATCTGGCCAACCCGCTGGGCGACCTGTCTGACCGGGGGGAGGCATTTGCCCGGTGCGCGCTGACGCAGCCTCTGATCCAGGTGGATAAGACCTCCACGCTGCTCAATGCAATTTTTCAGACTCCGCTTTCCAAAAACGCTCTGGAATATTATAACCGCCGGGTCCTGCTGCCCTCCCGAAGGCATGGAGGCGGGCGGAGCGCAGAAGAGGAGAACACATCAGAATGTCTGCTCCGGCCCAGCAGCTCTCTGCACTATATCCGCTATGGGCATATTGCGCAGGGGGATAACCACTATCAATTCTATTTTGATTTTGAGAATATCACCCATTCCCCCCGCATCAAAAAGGAGCTGGTCCGATGGGCGAAAAAGATCACCGTGGATGCGGATGCGTATAACATTGTGATCTCACCGCTTCAGATATCCAACGCGGTATTTTTAAAAACCATTCTGGACTGCGTCTTCGGCAGCAATCTGCATCTGCTGCATATTGATATAAACGGAACAGGGAAAGAGACGATTCGCACAAAATTTGAATATATCTCAGAAGAACTCAAGCAGATATTCAGCGCCTACTCCACCGTGCATTTCTACTATGTGGATGATTCAATCTGTACCGGGACCACCATCCAGCGGGCCTATAAATTCCTCTACATGCTCTGTGAGCAGGCGGAAACCGGACTTCCCAAGCTGCGGCAAAGCTTCAGCAATTTCAAGTTCAAGAAAGTCTTCCTTTTGGTAAACCGCAACTCCTATGAAACGGCCCAGACCTGGGTGCAGAACCCGGTGGAGGACTGGCTTGGATTTATCAATCTGTGCATCCCCTCCTACAATACCCACGCCAACATTTGCCCCGCCTGCCAGGTGCGTGACCGCTTCCAGCTGCTGTCCAAGCGGAGCGCCACCAACGAGCTGACGAAATATTTTTCCCGCAATGCGGTGAAGCATAAAATCCGCACCCCCGCAGAGCACGACCAGTATTTGCTGGAGGAAATTCTGGATAACCCGGGCTATCTCCACTGGCTTCGCGTCTATGTGTGCAGTCATGAAACCGCGGAAGAGGCCGGCGTGGATGGCGGGACCTACCAGAACGTCAAGGAAAAGCTGCTCAACACGCCGGATGGAGAAAACCGGGAGACAATACGGCAGCTTTTTTCAGACAACCAGGAAGCGCCATGCCGCCTAATGCGCTACGCCATTGGCCAGGAGCACTTTTGGCGCTTGTACACCATGGACCGGGCATACAGAAAGCTGGTCTACAACCCGGAGCTGCAATCGCTCTATTTCCAATGCACGGCCGGAAAAAATACCAACCCCAAGGCTCTGGATTTCAGCAGCTATCAGATTGAACTGACAAAGGAAATTCTGAAGCTTTTCTGCCAGGCCCTGTCCTCGGAGGACAACACATATGAGCGGGTAATGGTCTTCACCTCATATCTGAAGGTGATCTCCCGGGACTACATTGTTCGCAACTATTTTATCCGCAAGGCCATCTATGAGGTGCTGCACTGCATCCTGCTTTTGATGGTGCATCTCTCTCCCGAAGGGCAGTACCAGGACCTGAACGCTTTCCAAGCGCTGGTCCGATCCCTGTCCAGGGGCCGGGCGGAGGATGAATTTTACAGCATTATTATGGACGAGCACTACCTGTCCCTGTTCTATACGATTTGGGACAAACTGAGAAATTTGGATACGGCCAACGGCTTAAATGTGGAATTTCTCTACCGGATCTTTAAAATTGTGGCGCACCGGCTCGCGCTGCTCCACTCTCGTTTTATCATCCGCGAAGCAGTGGTGAACGAGGTGTTGCATGCCTATCATCGTCTGTGGCAACAGGCCGAGCCGGAGACGAGAAAATATCTGCCCAGCCTGGACGAGCTGGTGAAAACTTATATTGCGTCAATTAAAACCGCCACCATGGCGGAAGACGATGACGGTATGTGCCACAATCTGCTGGAATTAGGGGAGTGAGAGCTATGTCAGAGGAGTTTAAGTCCTATTGGGGGCACATTCAGACGGAAGTGTATCTGGAAAACGTCCGTATGCTGTTCGACTATATGCAGGAGCTGAACTACCGCTATCGGCAAAAAAATCAAGAGCAGCAGGGATATATAGGCTATTGCGGCACAGGAGGGCTGGCGCACAGGGCTGAAATACTGGACAAAATCAGGGAGCATATCCGACAGGTTACCGCAGAATGTCAGAATCCCGATTATAAAAAGGGACTGTGTGTTCCCCAGCTCCTGTATCAGCATCCCCTGTCCTCCTACCTCCACTTCTATATGAAGCGATTTCCCAAAAGCGTAAGGGAAGACGATTTGGCCAATACCATGGGGCAGGAACTGGCCCCTATGCTGAACTATTTCAATATTCTTCAGTATCTCACGGAAGAGGAATTTTCCTCAGAGCGTGAAAAGCCAGACCACCATGCAGCCATCCCCTATCTCTATGAGGATCTATGTCTCTCAATCCGGGAGATGACTGGATGCCACGCCTGCTTCCTCCTCTATCACGAAAAGGGAGAAATGACAGAATCCATTGCCCGCAGCGGATATGTGGTAGACGATGAAAAGGGAATGTTGGCCAATGTCAATCTTAAAATATCTGAGCTGGATAGTATCGTCAAGCAGTTTCATGCCACAGAAGATCTCAAATACCCGGCTACCGGCCAGCCCGACATATGCTGCACGTTGATGTTTTCAAAGCCCGTGGATATAACCGACGGCATCAGGCGGATCATTGGGAAAAGTGAACTGGGGAGCTTGTGGGAAGAGCATTCCTATCTGGTGTTTGAGCTGCCGTATTTTCGGGAGGAGCGCCAGGGAGAGGGAGATCGGAATTTCTACCTGCTTCTGGACTACAAAACAGAACCGGGCAGTCCCCTGTCCGACGAGGAAGAAAGGACCGCTGCGCTGAAGGTACTGTTTCTGCGCAACCGCCTGTGGGAGGCCCTCCGGCAGGACTATGCCGAATTGATCGACTACCGCTTTGATTGCAGCTATATCCGTCCGCTGAGAAATGATGCAAACATCTCCATCATGCATATTACGGATATCCACCTGAACAATGACAGCAGATGGGACACGGATGGGGATATATGCAGAGCCCTTTGCGATGATATTGACCAAGAACGCAAGAAAGCCCAGGAACGCAAGGAAGCCGTGGATCTGGACCTTTTGGCGGTGACGGGCGATATTGTGAATGCCTCCCAGCACGCATCGGACGCCCAGGCAAAATACCGCCGGGTGGGGCGGATGCTGCAAAAAATCGCCGTCCATCTATGGGCTACACCTCCCGACGATGCTTCGGTCCGGATTTTGCCCCATGACTGGAAGCGCAGGATCATGATCGTCACCGGCAACCACGACTACACGGCCATGAACGATGTGGTGGTGGAGACCGGGGCCAGAAAAATTAAAAACGCACTCCCGGCGGGGGATTCCGGTGGGACCATGTCGAAGTTCACCTATTACATCGAGTTCCTGATCGACTTTTTGGACGCCCCCATTGACGAGCTGCTGGAAAACGATCTCAACGAGATCCGGGATTATAAATATCTGAACCTGAAGGTCGCCCTGATCAACACCTCCTCAAAGGCCAATTCCCTGCAGAACAACAAGGTCGCAATCAACATAGATAAGGTATCCCGTCTCATTAAGACGGTCCCCTGGCGTGAAAACAACGAGCAGCGAAATTATGTCGTTTTGATGCATCATGCCCCCGGCTACAAGATTGATTATTTTGAGGACAAATATACTGTACGGAAGTATGATAAAAAGGGCGGTATTACCAGAGAGCAGTATGATCTGTATTTCCATCTGCTCCAGCGAATGCTGGACGGCAACCACATAGACCCAACCGAGTGGGCAGACATCAAAGCGCTTCTGTCTGCCCGGAGCTGCAGCAGCTTCCTAAAATCGGAGCTAAGAAGCGATATCGAGACTCTGATACGAATTCTGGAAAAACGGATGGCAAAGGACGAGTTTTATCACAGCTTTTTGGAAAAAAATCGCACGCTGTTGCAAACCCAACAGGAGGATCAGATAAACTTTGATGCTGCCTATCACATAATCCTGGATGTTCCCAAAGTAATGGTCCTTGCGGGACATGAGCATCGTTGCAAGCACAATGACCAGGGGGACAAAAAAATCTATGTGGTGGCAAGGCTGCATGACGGTGAGAGAGAGGCCTGTATCGGTGACAGCAGGAGCGGAAAGGAGACACTCTGCTATTTTGTTGCGGTGCCGGCAAAACAGCAGGGGAAGCTGCATGAGATCACCATATCCCCAAAATCTAAAACGGTAGTGCAATGCCCCTGTAAGTCAAGTTCTGGAAAATTAGGGCTCTGCCATCGAGATTGCCCTGGTTAGTGCGCATCCAATATCAGCCAGAAAGACCATGGGCGCTAAAAAAAGCCCCCGAAAACGGAATACCGCTCTGCCCACAGGCCGCCATGGTCCCGGGTACACGGCCCTCAGACCAGCCCCGCTGCTGAAAACCAGCGTTGGGCTGGTCGTTCTATTTTTCCGCCCCATTTCCTTTTGAGCTCCCGGGGGTTGCTCCTGCCCGGTATTCCCACCTTTGCGGCGCTCACACATATAAAAAAGCGGAAGGAAATTATCCTTCCGCAAGAGAAACACGATAGTCTTCAAAAAGCCTCTGATTTTGAATGATAAAGTCCCGAAATCGACTTACTGCGGGAGACATATAACGGTCATCTTTCCACCTCAGGTGGACTTCGTGCTTAGGAATGCTGTTCTGGATCGGGAGCGCTTTGATGTTGTAATGTTTTATACCAAGAGGAGCGGGCACAAGGGCTACACCAAGACCAGCAGCTACGGAGCCGTAAATCATGGTATCGTGAATTGTTTCAGATACAATCCGTGGGTCTAAGTCGAAGGAGGTAAAAATCTCATCAATCAACCGGCGAATCACACATTCATATCGATAGGTAATAAAATGTTCCCCCCGAGTCTGGCGCAGATCCACAGAATCTTGTTGGGCCAAGGGATGATTGGCAGAAACCAGAAGGACCAATTCATGATCCCCAAGTTTATGAGAACGAAGTCCCGCTACTTCTTCCCAAAGCATCCCAACACCCAAATTGGCCTCACCACTCAACAGTGCGTTTTGAATGAGAATATTACTGGTCTGCTGAAACTGGAAAACCGTTTGGAACCCCTTGTTTTGCTGAAAGTATTGCGCTACCAGATAGGGGATAAAGGGATCAATGGAACTGACATAATGCAGGGAGACTACTCCCAGTTCCGGTGAAATAAAATCCTCCAAACGCGCCCGTCCTTCGTCCAAGAGCTTTAGAGACTGATCCACATATTCCAGAAAAAGCTCACCGTATTTGGTCAAGGTGACCATGCGGTTGGTTCGGATGAACAGGGAGACGCCAAGTTCAGACTCCAAGTCGTTGATGGAGTGGCTCAGACTTGGCTGTGTGACCATGAGCTTCATAGCCGCCTTGGTAAAATGCTTTACTTCCGCCAGCGTTCTAAAATAATAAAGCTGCTGTAAATTCAACGTTTCCGCCCTCCTGCTTTGATGATGTATCACATAAATCATAGTTTCTGACCAGTGAGCAGCGATGAATTGATCTTTGGAAGAAAGGGATCGTACTCACCAGAATCTTTATCATATACATCTGTTCCCAACCTAATATAGGAGAGAAGGAGACTTTTCCTCCCATGACCGAACAAAGTCAGGCCCTCTCCTCCAGTACGATCCGCCCGGCTCCTGACGCATTGGGCCAATTTGGGCTTCCTGCCCCGTCCACAGCTTAAGCTGTGCCGCGCCTTGGCGGAGGGCCTTGCCCAAACCGTTCAGAATTCTGCCGCCGGCCTTTTCCACATCCAGTAAGAATTGTGTTTTTTCAGGGTTGTAACATGCATCAAAAAAGACCTGTGTACCGTTACATAGAAATGAGCCAAAGAAAACGGTCTTGCAACAATCACAAGCCTCCCAACCCTTATTTTTGCAAAATAAACAAAGATATAAATCTTATATTATGATTTTATATTCAAATAAGAGAGAAAGTCTAATTGTTTTTTCCTATTTAATAATTAATAAACTTCATGATGCGGCAAATTGAGTCTCGCGTGAGCAAGCAACGGCGCCGTCACCTGAGGCGCCGCGAAGATGGAGATAATTTTCTGTCCCAACGGCAGGGCATCCAACGCGAGTTAACAGAGCATGGAGAACACCTACTTACTTATTGTACGGGATATTTTTCAGGCTTTGGGCAATCTCTTGGCACAGCGGAATTCTGATTCCTTTTATTCCAAGGCGGTTCAACTCTTTCAACACTTTGTGCAGAGCTATTTAATGAACAACGGGAGTGGGTGCAATGATCTTTCGGGATATGCCCCATCTGCCTGCATAAAATTACGGAAGATCAAAGCTATACTCTGGCTGCCCGTAAACGGGTCTGTAAATTCCTTTCTCCTTATCCGGTCCGCTATTTGGTCTTCTTGCGGCTGTTGGCTATGTATGCCTTTATTGCCTTTTATTGCGTCCTGCCGTATCTACATCTACATAATAGCCTTTTGCCCAAAAATGTCTATTCCCGTACTCGTATTTTAAATTTGCTTGTCGGTCAAATATCTTCGGGCTGCTTTTCCCGTAATATCCCATGATTTGACTCATTCTGTATTTCGGGGGTATGCCGATCAATATATGGCGGGGCACGCTCTGATTTTATAAAAAATCGGAGCAAGCGATATGACGCTTGCTCCGATGCTGCCTTGTGGGCAAAGTCCAGATACCGCATCCATCAACCAGATTTCAAAACGGCCCTTCCGGGCCGCGCCGCTTTTGCGGCGTAAATTCGCAGCGGAGCGGAGAATTGCGCAGGGGCGGCTTTGCCGGCCCCGAGCATTGTAATGCCGAAGGGTGGAGCCGCCTGGCGGGCGGCGGAACCCAAAAAAGAAGCACCTGCAAAGCAGGTGCTTCTTTTTTGGCAGCCGGAGAAGGATTCGAACCCTCACAAACAGAGTCAGAGTCTGTCGTGCTACCCTTACACAATCCGGCTATTTTCTGCCCCTGTCGCAGGGACGAATGCTATTATAACAAACAATTCCAAATTGTCAAGAGTATTTTTAAATTTTTTCTCCGCTCCGCCGTCCTTTCTCTTTGAACAGCGGAGCGGAGTCTGGTTCAAGCATATTTTTTATGAAGGTACCGCATGGCCTCCACATATCCCTGGAACCCCATTCCGACGAATTTTGCCTCGCAGGCCATACCCGCATAGGAAAGATGGCGAAATTTCTCCCGCTCATTCACATCACTCAGATGAACCTCCACCGCCGGCAGCGCCACCGCCTTCAAGGCGTCCAGAATGGCCACGCTGGTGTGTGTATAGGCGGCGGGGTTTATGACGATGCCGTCCATTTGTCCATAGGCCTCCTGGATGCGGTCCACGATCTCCCCTTCGTAATTGGACTGGAAAATCTCCGTCTCCACCCCCAGTTCCTCACCTGTCTTCCGAATCAGTCCACATAGGGCCTTATAATCCTGTTTTCCGTAAATGTTTGGCTCCCGAATTCCCAGCATGTTGATATTTGGTCCATTCAAAACAAGCAGTTTCATCATAACACCCTCCTTATAATTTCTGATGCGGTTTCTTCCACCACCACATTATCCACTGCGATATCCGCCACTTTTTTGTAGAGAGGCAGCCGCTGACGGTACAATTTCTCCAACCCGTCACGCTGAGATAGGGGCCGGCCCTCCCTGGGCAGCAGATCCAATTCCCGTCTGAGAAAAATCACCACCGAATTCTGCCTCATAGGGTCCATATTTTCCTTCCGGGTGACAATGCCGCCCCCGGTGGCAATGACTGCCCCCGACTGTTGGGCCGCCTTCAGCAGCAAGCGGTGCTCTATATTGCGGAAGACTTCCTCCCCCTGGCAGGCAAAAATCTCCGGAATGGACGTCCCCGCCTCCCGAACGATCTCCTCGTCCAGGTCCACCAGAGGCCGTCCCAGGCGGCGGGCCAGCGCCTGGCCCACCGTGCTCTTCCCACATCCTGGCATTCCGATGAGAATCAGGTTTTTGGCCTTCCCCTCCATGGCGCGGACCACTTCATCCACCCGCTCATCCGGGATCTTGGTGTTCAAAAACATCTCCGCCGATCCCCGGGCCTGGGCTACCAGCATCCCCAACCCGTTTGCCCAAACCAATCCCCGCTGCTGGGCGGCCAGCAGCAGCCTGGTTCTGGCCGGGTTATAAATGAGGTCAAATACCTCTTCACACTGGGGGAATTGCTCCAGATCCACAGGGCAGCCCTCATTATTTGGGTACATACCCACCGGCGTGGCGTTGACGATGATCTGTGCGTCCTTGTGGCGCTCCAGGTTCTCATAGTTGTCCGGTCCGCTGCGGGAAATGGTGACCATCTCCCCCACGCCCAGGTCAGCCAGGGCGGCCCGAACTGTGAGGGACGCTCCTCCGGACCCCAGCACCAGCGCCTTTCTGCCCTTGATCCTGGCCCCCGCTTTCTCCAGCATATACCGGAAGCCCTCATAATCGGTGTTATGCCCCAGCAAGGTCCCATCCGGCCGGCGCAGGATGGTATTGACGCTGCCAATCCGCCTGGCCTGGTCGGTCAGCTCCTGACAGTAGGGAATCACCGCTTTTTTATAAGGTATGGTCACATTCAGGCCGTCAAACTCATGGGAGCGCAGGAAGGAATCCAGTTGCTCAGGCCGCTTTTCAAACAGCCGGTAGTCATATCCCCCCAGCTGGCGGTGAATTTCAGGAGAAAAGCTGTGTCCCAGCCGCTCTCCCAGCAACCCATAGACAGGTGTGTGATTTTGTTCCATCAGTCCTCATCCTTTCCCAGCACCCCCGGCAGAATAGCCGGCGGGTCCAACAAGGCATCCAGCACCACAATCGCCGCCGCCGCCTCAACCACCGGCACCGCCCGGGGAACGATACAGGGATCATGACGGCCATGAACCGTCAACTTTTCATCCGTCATTTTACTGAAACTTACGCTGTCCTGCTCCCGCGCAATGGAAGGAGTAGGCTTGATCGCTGCCCGAAACACCAGGGGAAGCCCTGTGGTAATTCCCCCCAATATGCCGCCGGCGTGGTTGCTTTTCCCGGTTACCCGGCCCTGCTCCACGCAAAACGGGTCGTTGTTCTCCGACCCCTTCATCCTGGCAGCCTGGAATCCCGCGCCGAACTCCACGCCCTTGACCGCCGGGATTCCAAATACCGCGGCGGCCAGCCGGCTGTCCATGCCCCCGAACATCCCCGCGCCCAGTCCGGCAGGGACGCCCTGAACCATACACTCTACCACTCCGCCCAGGGAGTCTCCCTGTGCCCTTGCCTCCAGAATCGCCCGGCGCATCCGCTCCCCCGCTTTTTCTTCCAGCACAGGGAAGGGGGCCCGGCGCAGGCGGTCCAGCGTCTCACGGTCCTCGCCCATAGCCTGGAAGGGTCGGTCCTCCCATTTCCACACGGAGGAGATATGGGCGGCAATGTCCACACCCCGGCGGCGCAGGATTTGCAGACAAATTCCTCCGGCCACGCACAGGGGGGCGGTCAGCCGCCCGGAAAAATGGCCTCCTCCCCGCACATCCTGGAACCCCCTGTACCGCACCTGAGCGGTATAGTCCGCATGTCCCGGGCGGGGCATATCCTTGAGCTGCTCATAATCTCCCGACCTGGTATTGGCGTTGGCGATTACGGCGGCAAGGGGAGCTCCGCAGGTATGACCGTCCAACAGGCCGCACAGAATCCGGGGCCGGTCCTCCTCCCGGCGGGGAGTGGAGATATCCAGCCGGCCGGGGGCACGGCGCTGGAGGAATGCATAGAGTTCCTCCAGGTCTATCTTCTCCCCCGCGGGCAGACCGTCGATGCTGACGCCGATGGCCTCGGCGTGGGACTGTCCGAAAATGGACACCCGAAGATTGTTTCCCAATTCAGAGGACATGCATGTTCCCTCCCAGCATGGTAAAGTGTTCCCAAAATTGCGGATAGGATTTTTTGACGCACTCCATCTGCGTCAGGGTAACCGGCCGCTCACAGCGGGTGGCCAGCATAGCCGCCATCATGGCGATGCGGTGATCGTTGCAGCTGGACACGGTACAGCCCCCCGCCAGATGCGTTACGCCCTGAATCGCGAGGCTGTCCTCCCCCTCCTCCGCCGCGCCGCCCATGGCGTTGACGGTCTGAACAATGGCGTGGAGCCGGTCGCTCTCCTTCAGCCGCAGGCGCCCCGCCCCGGTCAGCCGGGTACGCCCCCGGGCAAAGACCGCCATGGCGCCCAGTGCGGGGGCCAGATCGGGGCACTGGGACACATCCAGCTCCCGGTCCCCGGGCCGGGCCAGCTCCCAGTAGTACCGGGCGATCCTCCGATCGGCCTGGGAGGAGGATTCGTCAAGGCCTTCAATCTTCACCTGGTGGCCCAGAAAGTTGGCCGCATACCAAACGGCTCCCTGGGACCAGTCCCCGGGGACAGTCACGTTCCCCGGCTGATACCGCTGACTACCGGGGATCAGAAACCGCGCTCTGTCCGACCAATCTACCCCAACGCCGAATTTTTCCAGCGTCTCCAGCGTCATCTCCACATAACCCTCCGACTCCAGCGGGGACGTGATGAGGATCTCCGAATTTCCCTTGGCCAGAGGCAGCGCCAGCAGAAGCCCGGTGACAAACTGGCTGGACACGTCGCCCGGAAGGCGATATGTTCCGGCCGGCAGCTCGCCCTCCACGGTCAGGACCTCTCCCGACCGCTCCCACTTCAGCCCCTTCTCCCGAAAAAGCGTCTCATAGGGGCCCAGGGGGCGCTCCATCAGCCGCCCCCGGCCGGTAAATCGTCCGCCCCCCCGTACCGCCAGGGCCACGGGAATCAGAAAGCGCATGGTGGAGCCCGATTCCCCGCAGTCCAGCAGAGGCAGCCCCTCCTCCCGGGCCGTCAGCCTGTTCAGACAGGAGCGGGTGGCCTGAAGGTCCTGGGAATCTCCCGGGTTTTCCACCTGTCCGCCTCCGGCCAGGGCGGCGGCAATCAGGAAACGGTGGGCGGCGCTTTTGCTGGGAGGCACCGATACCGTCCCCGCCAGATGTCCGGCCTCAATTACCACTGTACTCATAAACCTCATCCTTCCAAGGGCACGAAAAAAAGCCTGCGGTGAAGTGTTTTTCACCGCAGGCCTGACACCTTTGATTGATATCCCAAAACCGGGACCATCAAACCTTCTATGCAGCAAAAAGCACTTTTACCTTGTTAGCACTAAAGCTAAAAAAGTAAAAGTAAGCAAAAAAGCGAGCTGCATAAAGGTTCATGGAACAATACTCCTTCGATCCGGAAAAATCTTACCGACAATATAGCACCACCACCCCCCTGTTGTCAACAACTTTTATTTGTAAATTTTTTTGTACCGTTACATTCCCCCTTTACTCAGCGGGGTTCAGGTCTTATAATACCATCCAAGCGGGCGCATAGAAGGCGAATCGCCCGCCCGCCCATCGCAGAGGGAAAGGAGGTCATGGGATTTACCCATCACAAAGCGCCAGCGCCTGCCCCATGGGCAGGACAACGAGGAGAGGGGAGAATCGAAGATTCGGCGGATGCCCCTCCGTGCCGGCTCCGGGCGCGCACACAGCCCACAAATATGCGGGTAACCGCAAAACAGAACGGCTGTGACCGGGCAGCGAGGTCAAATCCCTGCGAGTTTGTCCTCCCCATTTTTTCAGGAGGAACGAAAAATATGTGTGGAATTGTAGGCTATATCGGCCAGGAACAGGCCGCCCCCATCCTGCTGGAGGGACTGTCCCGGTTGGAATACCGGGGCTACGACTCCGCGGGAGTGGCGGTATATGACAGTCAGAGCGGAACGCTGTCCGTCCGCAAGGCCAAGGGACGGCTGAAGGTCCTCTCAGACCAGCTCCATGGAGGCGCCGACCTATATGGCACTGTTGGCATCGGCCATACCCGCTGGGCCACCCATGGCGCGCCCAGCGACGTCAACTCCCACCCCCAGGTCAGCCACAGCGGAAAGATCGCCGTGGTACACAATGGCATCATCGAAAACTACGCGGAGCTGAAGTCCTTTCTTATGGACCAGGGCATCCCCTTTACCTCTGAAACGGATACCGAGGTCATTGCCCAGCTGATCGAATACTTCTATGAGGGCGACATCCTGGCCGCCGTGGGCCGGGTGCTCCACCGCATCCAGGGGGCCTATGCCCTGGGCATCCTGTGCGACGATTTCCCCGATACGCTCATCGCCGTGCGCAAGGACAGCCCCCTCATCCTGGGCTACGGGGAGGGGTGCTCCTTCCTGGCCAGCGACGTCACCGCTATCCTCCGCCACACCCGAAAGGTGAGCTATATGGAGGACGGAGAGCTGGCCGTCCTCACCCGGGAGGGCATCCAGTGCTATAACCACCTGATGCAGCCCATCCGCAAAGAGATCGTTCAGGTGGACTGGGAGATCGACGCGGCGGAAAAGGGCGGGTACGAACACTTCATGTTCAAGGAGATCATGGAGCAGCCCCAGGCTCTGCGCCGGTGCATCTCCCCCCGGATTCGCGGGGGCGAGGTGATCTTTGAGGACTTCCATCTGGAGCCGGAGTACATCAAAGATCTCCAGAAGATTTATATTGTGGCCTGCGGCTCCAGCTACCATGTGGGCATGGTAGGCAAATACCAGCTGGAAAAGCTGACCCGCAAGCCGGTGGAGGTGGCCCTGGCTTCGGAATTCCGGTACATGGACCCCATCGTCAACGAGCACACCCTGGTGGTGGTCATCAGCCAGTCGGGAGAAACGCTGGATACCATGGCCGCCCTTCGGGAGGCCCGCAGGCTGGGCGGTAAAATTCTGTCCATTGTCAACGTGGTGGGCAGCTCCATCGCCCGGGAATCGGACCAGGTCCTGTACACCTGGGCAGGGCCTGAGATCGCCGTAGCCACCACCAAGGCTTACTCCACCCAGCTGGCGGTCATCTGTCTGCTGGCTCTCTACTTCGCCCGGGTGCTGGGCACCATAGAGGACGAGGAATATCAGGCATCTCTGGAGGACCTGCTCCGTCTGCCCGATCTGGTGGAACAGGTGCTGTCCCGCAAGAACGACATCCAGTATTTCGCCTCCCAGTACTTTAACCACGACAGCGTCTTCTTCATCGGCCGGAACATCGACTACGCCATGGGGCTGGAGGGCTCTTTGAAACTCAAGGAGATCTCCTACATCCACTCAGAGGCCTATGCCTCCGGGGAACTGAAGCACGGCACCATCAGCCTCATCGAGGACGGCACCCTGGTGGTGGCCCTTGGGACCTGCGGACGGCTGTTCCAGAAGGCCATGAGCAATGTGGTGGAGGTCAAGTCCCGGGGGGCCGACGTGCTGGCGCTGACCACGGACAGCCACAAGGAGGAGATGGCCAGGGTCGCCAGCGCCGTGATGACCATCCCGGATGCCAGAGAGCTGCTGCTGCCCTGCCTGAGCGTGGTTCCCCTCCAGCTGTTCGCCTATTATGTGGCCCTGATGCGCGGCTGCGACATCGACAAGCCCAGAAACCTGGCCAAGAGCGTCACGGTGGAATAACCGGGTTTCAAATAAAAACCGCTCCCTCCGCAAAGCGGTGGGAGCGGTTTTTTCATACTATCAAGGGTTGGGCTCACCCTTGAGCCACTCGTCTTCCTCATACTCGTGCTTCAGCCAGCTCTCGTAATTGGACTTGAGGGAATCCCACACGGACATCCAGTCGATCTTGCTGAGATCCTCCTCGCCGGTGAACAGCTCGTTGTAGAAGGCAAAGGTGGGGTCCTCCGCGCCTCCCACATACTCCTCGTAGAAGGCGTCCATATATGCCCCAAACCGGGGGTCGTCCATCTCCTGAGGGCCCAGCATCATGGCATGAAGCTGATCCTTGGTCCAAGGCTCGTCATTGCTCAAATTGCGGGGCATGACCTGCGCCCACTTGGTCAGGCGGCCTAAATCGTGGAGAAACCGCTCCCGGCCCTCATCATTGTTCAACATGGGCAGAACGCTGCGCAAAAGAGTGTAAAACGCATCGTCCATTGCTTCCTTTATCTTCGGGCTGATATTTTTTTGATCCATAGTCAATGCCTCCAATTCTGATCAGATTCCCCGCAGCAGTGGGGCGGAGCGTCCCACCGGGATACTCTCTGTATGGAGACATTATAGCCTGGAAGGGTGTTGGCCGTCAACCTCAAACTGTAAGATTTTTGAATCTCCCGGCAAAAACCATTTCAGAAACCGGCAGATTGCCAAATTTTTCACAATACATTGACCAGGGAGGGCTGTTCCATCTCGGCCAGCAGCTCCAGCTGGGTAATGAGGTCGGCGTTGGCGGCGTTATACTGATCCGGCTCCCGGAGCTGCAAATATTCCAGCACAGTACGGAATGTCCTTAAAATCTGATCGGTATCGGAATGGCGCATGGTGGAATGGAGATAAAAATGGCGGCTTTGCCACTGTTCATATACCTTTTGGGTCAGGTCCAGGGCCTCCTGCCACCGATTTTCTTCGGTCAGCTGCTGGGCAAAGCGCAGCCGATCTTCCATGCTGTCAGTCAGCTCTTTGGCATACCAGGCGTTTGTCAAGGCGCCCGCCAGCATGAAAAGCAGAAGCGCCATTGAAATCCACAAGCGTTTCACCCGTTTCCCCTACCCTTCCTGTCTTTGGGCCAAATACACGCTGTCCCTCTCGTCCACCAGCATCAGAAAGACATCCTCCACCCCCTTGCAGTCCCGCCCGGCCAGCTGACGCTCCAGCCAGGGCCGGTCGTGACCCAGAGCCTTCAGATTGTGCTCCAGCAGCCGCCCATCACTGATGATGACCAGGGGAAGCCCTCCTTCCTCCGCGGCCACCTTCATCTGCCTGGCCGTGGGAGGCTTCTGGTTGGCGTAGGGCAGCACAGACAGCTTGCCATTGGTCTCCAGGATGGCATACTTCACCATGGAAAGGTCGGTGTAGCCCTGGCAGCGCAGCTCCTCCAGCAGCTCGTCCACGGTCAGCCGGTTCCGGGCCATCTCCCGCTGGTCCAGCGTCCCGTTGCGCACCACCACGCTGGGCCGCCCGCATAGAACGGCCCGAAAACCCACAAACTTCATGGTGAGCACCGACAAGATCATGGTCACGCACAGCAGGGTCAAAATGGGCACCACCCCCGTGAGCAGCGGGATGCCGTAGTCCTGCATGGGCACCGAGGCCAGATCGGCGATGATGAGAGACAGCACCAGCTCCGACGGCTCCAGCTCCCCCACCTGCCGCTTCCCCATCAGCCGTACCCCGGCGATGATCAGAACGTAGAGAATAATGGTACGCACAAGGCCTGTAAACACGGCGCTCACCTCGCAAGACACTTTTATGGCTTTTGCTCCCCAAAAGCCTCGTTTATAC
Source organism: bacterium (assembly GCA_037245165.1). Classification (GTDB taxonomy): domain Bacteria; phylum Bacillota; class Clostridia; order Oscillospirales; family Oscillospiraceae; genus Lawsonibacter. Next base: position 12,543 of record JAXWVI010000074.1, on the reverse strand, counting down.
AGTCTTCCCGCATCTTTTTTGATTATCCTGCGAATTGCCTAAATCCATCCAAAAAAATTAGGCGGAAAAAGGAAAAAACCATCTTGCAAAGCAGGCGTTTTTTCGATAAAATAACTTGATTATATCTAACAAGTTTTAGAACTGGAACGGAAGGCGAGTGAGTATTGATGAAAGCGACATTGATCCTGGCAAACGGCAGCATCTTCTCCGGAGTCAGCATCGGCAGCGCCGAGACCCGTGTGTGCGAGATGGTGTTCAACACCTCCATGACCGGCTATCAGGAAATTTTGACCGATCCCTCCTATGCCGGGCAGGGCGTGGTCATGTCCTACCCTTTGATCGGCAATTACGGCGTCAACAGTGAAGACAACGAGTCCCGCCGCCCCTGGGTGGAGGCGTTTGTGGTCCGCCATTTGTCTCCCCGGGGCAGCAATTTCCGCTGTGAGGGCGACCTGGGCTCCTATCTGAAGGAACACAACATCACCGGCATTCAGGGTGTGGACACCCGGGCGCTGACGAAAATACTCCGCAGTCAGGGGAGCATGAACGGCATGGTCACCTGTGCGGAGCATTTTAATATTGCCCAGGTGCTGGAGCAGCTGCGCTCCTACCAGGTAAAGGACACCGTAGCCAAGGTCACCCGCAGCCAGCCCGAGGTCTTCCCCGCCCTGGGAGAGCAGAAGTACCGGGTGGCCATGATGGACTTCGGCGTCAAGCAGAATATGATCGAGTGCCTGCGCCGCCGGGGCTGCCAGGTCACCGCCCTGCCCGCCTCCACCACCGCCGAGGCCGTCCTGGCCGGTGGCTACGACGGCGTCATGCTCTCCAACGGTCCCGGCGACCCCGCCGAGAACACCCAGATCATCGGGGAGCTGAAAAAGCTCTATGAAAGCGACATTCCCATGTTCGGGGTATGCCTGGGCCACCAGCTGCTGGCCCTGGCCACCGGCGCCAAAACCGGCCGTCTGGCCTACGGCCACCGGGGCGGCAACCACCCCGTCCGAGACGTGGCCGAGGGCCGGGTGTTCATCACCAGCCAGAACCACGGCTATATGGTGCTCTCCGAATCGGTGGACCCGGCCATGGCGGAAGTCAGTCACATCAATGTAAACGACGGCACCTGCGAGGGTCTGCGCTACAAGCGCCCCAACTGCTTTACCACCCAGTTCCACCCTGAGGCCAACGCCGGCCCCAAGGATACCGAATACCTGTTTGACCGCTTCATCGATTCCATGGGAGGTGCCAACTAATGCCTAAGAATCCGGATATTAAGAAAGTACTGGTGCTGGGCTCCGGCCCCATCGTCATCGGACAGGCCGCCGAGTTTGACTACGCCGGCACCCAGGCCTGCCGCGCTTTGAAGGAGGAGGGCATGGAGGTGGTGCTCATCAACTCCAACCCCGCCACCATCATGACCGATAAGGACATTGCCGACCATGTGTATATTGAGCCCATGAACATCCCCTCCGTGACCCAGGTCATCGAGAAGGAGCGGCCCGACGCCCTGCTGCCCAACATGGGCGGCCAGACCGGCCTCAATCTGGCCATGGCCCTCTACGAGGACGGCACCCTTCAGAAATACGGCGTGAAGCTGCTGGGCACCACTCCCGAGTCCATCCACAAGGCCGAGGACCGCCAGGGCTTCAAGGACTGCATGGAGTCCATCGGCCAGCCCTGCGTCACCTCCAAGGTGGTCAATACCGTTCAGGACGCGGTGGACTTCGCCTCCGAGATCGGCTACCCCGTCATCGTCCGTCCCGCCTACACCCTGGGCGGCACCGGCGGCGGCATCGCCTATGACGAGGCCTCCCTGCGGGAGATCTCCGACCGGGGCATCAGCCTCTCCCGGGTCAGCGAGGTGCTCATCGAGCGGTGCATCTCCGGCTGGAAGGAGATCGAGTTTGAGGTCATGCGGGACTCCGCCGGCAACGTCATCACCATCTGCTCCATGGAGAACATCGACCCCGTGGGCGTCCACACCGGCGACTCCATCGTGGTGGCTCCCACCCAGACCCTGGCCAATAAAGAGTTCCAGATGCTCCGCTCCGCCGCCCTGGACATTATCTCCGCCCTGGAAATTGAGGGCGGCTGCAACGTGCAGTTTGCCCTCAATCCCGACAGCTTCGAGTACGCCGTCATCGAGGTCAACCCCCGTGTGTCCCGCTCCTCCGCCCTGGCCTCCAAGGCTACCGGCTACCCCATCGCCAAGGTGGCCGCCAAGGTGGCCCTGGGCTACACCCTGGACGAGATTCCCAACGCCGTCACCGGCAAGACCAAGGCCTGCTTCGAGCCCACTCTGGACTACTGCGTGCTGAAGATTCCCCGCCTGCCCTTCGACAAGTTCACCACCGCCAGCCGCACCCTGGGCACCCAGATGAAGGCCACCGGCGAGGTGATGGCCATTGCCAACTCCTTCGAGGGCGCACTGATGAAGGCCATCCGCTCCCTGGAGCTGAACGTCCGGGCCCTGAAGCTGGACAAGCTGGAGGGCCTCTACACCGACGAAATTGAGGACCTGCTGTTCCAGGTCACCGATGAGCGGCTGTTTGTGGTGGCCGAGGCGCTGCGGCGTGGCTTCTCCCCCCAGAAGATCAACAACATCACCAAGATGGACATCTGGTTTCTGGACGGCTTTAAGCGGATCATCGACATGGAGGAGGAGCTGAAGGCCTGCAAGGGCGAGCCCGACATCGACACCCTGAAGCGGGCCAAGGAGATGTGCTTTGCCGACAGCTATATCGGCACCCTGTGCGGCATGAAGCAGGCCGAGGTGAAGGCCCTCCGGGAGCGGTACGGCATCATCCCCTCCTTCAAAATGGTGGACACCTGCGCGGCCGAGTTTGACGCCGAGACCCCCTACTATTACTCCTCCTACGACGGGGAGAACGAGGCCGTGGACTCCAACACCGACAAGAAGAAGGTGCTGGTGCTGGGCTCCGGCCCCATCCGCATCGGCCAGGGCATCGAGTTTGACTACTGCTCCGTCCACTCGGTCTGGGCCTTCAAGCGCCTGGGCTATGAGACGATTATCATCAACAACAACCCCGAGACCGTCTCCACCGACTTTGACGTGGCCGATAAGCTGTACTTTGAGCCCCTCACCGCCGAGGATGTGCAGAACATCGTGGAGCAGGAGAAGCCCTGGGGCGCGGTGGTCCAGTTCGGCGGTCAGACCGCCATCAAGCTGGCCAAGGCTCTCACCGACATGGGCGTACAGCTTTTGGGCACTCCCGCCGACGGCGTGGACGCCGCCGAGGACCGGGAGCGCTTCGACGAGATTTTGCAGAAGTGCGGCATCCCCCGGGCCAAGGGCCGCACCATCTTCACCACCGAGGAGGCCCTGGCGGCCGCCCATGAGCTGGGCTATCCCGTGCTGGTACGCCCCTCCTATGTGCTGGGCGGTCAGGGCATGGAGATCGCCTACTCCGACCGGAACATCGAGGAGTTCATGAAAATCATCAACATGACCGTTCAGGAGCACCCCATCCTGGTGGACAAGTACCTGATGGGCCGGGAGCTGGAAGTGGACGGCGTGTTTGACGGGGAGGACATCCTGATCCCCGGCATCATGGAGCATGTGGAGCGGGCCGGCGTCCACTCCGGCGACTCCATCGCCGTGTATCCCCCCCTCCACCTGGAGGAGAAGCACCGCCAGCTCATCCTCCAGCACACCAAGAACATGGCCAAGCACCTGGGGGTCATCGGCCTCATCAACGCCCAGTATATCCTCTATGACGACGACATCTACGTCATCGAGGTCAACCCCCGCTCCTCCCGCACCATCCCCTATATCTCCAAGGTCACCGGCGTGCCCATCATCGACCTGGCTACCAAGGTCATGCTGGGTCAGAAGCTGAAGGACCTGGATTACGGCACCGGCCTCTATCCGGAGGCCAGCTACTACGCCGTCAAGGCCCCCGTCTTCTCCTTCGAGAAGCTGACCGACGTGGACACCGGCCTTGGCCCCGAGATGAAGTCCACCGGCGAGGTGCTGGGACTGGCTGAGACCTATCCCCAGGCCCTGCTCAAGGCCTTCAAGGGCTCCGGTATGCGGGCTCCCAAGCGGGGCGGCCGGGTCATCATCACCGTCAAGGATGAGGATAAGCGGGAGATTATCTCCATCGCCCGGGGCTTTGAGGAGATGGGCGTGGAGCTGTACGCCACCTCCGGCACCTGCCAGGTCCTGAACGAGGCCGGCATCGAGTGCAAGCGGGTCAACCGCGTCTCCCAGTCCCACCCCAATATTCTGGATATGATCGCCTCCGGCACGGTGGACCTCATTATCAACACCCCCACCAAGGGCCGCAAGCACGACACCGACGGCTTCCATATCCGCCGCTCCGCCGTGGAGCACGGCGTGGGCTGCGTCACCGCCGTGGATACTGCCCGGGCCCTGCTCACCGTCCGGCAGCAGAGCCGCAGCGAGGACCTGACCCCCATCGACATTACTCAGATTTGATGTTCCGCCTGGGGCGGCCGCATTGGGCCGCCCCAGCCGTGATTTTCCCTGAAAAACAAAAATCCACACCCGCAGGTGTGGCTTTCCGCTGCATGTGATTCTCTTTTACCGCTCGCTGACCGCGGTGTCTTCCCGCTCATAGAGCATATCTTCCAGATCCTGAAGCATACGATCCACCTCCTTTTCTGTTTTCTGGTACAAGCATACTCTATTTCTCCGTCGAAAACAAGAAAACGGAGGTTAAGCCTATGTTAAATCTAAACCCATAAGGGAGGAACCTTCATGTCCCACCAGACTGTCATCGTCCTTGACTTCGGGGGGCAGTATAACCAGCTCATTGCCCGCCGGGTGCGTGAGTGCAGCGTATACTGTGAAGTCAAGCCCTACACCACTCCCCTGGCCCAGCTGAAGGCCATGAACCCCATCGGCATCATCTTCACCGGCGGCCCCAACTCCGTCTACCTGGAGTCCTCTCCCCATGTGGACCCTGAAATTTTCACCTGGGGGGTGCCCATCCTGGGCATCTGCTACGGCTGTCAGCTCATCGCCCACACCCTGGGCGGTCAGGTCACCGAGGCCCAGGACGACTCCGCCCGGGAGTACGGCAAGACTCAGACCTACTACGATACCTCCTGCAAGCTCTTCCAGGGCCTGCCCGCAGAGGGCATCTCCTGGATGAGCCACGGAGACTACATGGCCAAGGTGCCCCAGGGCTTTGCCCTCACCGCCCACAGTGACAACTGCCCCAACGTGGCCATCGCTGACGAGGATCGGGGCTTTTACGGTGTCCAGTTCCACCCGGAGGTCAACCACACGGAAAACGGCGTGGCCATGATCCGCAACTTCCTCTATGAGGTGTGCCACGCCGCCGGAGATTGGACCATGGAGGACTATAAGCACACTGCCATCGCCCAGGTGCGGGAGAAAGTAGGCAGCGGCAAGGTACTGCTGGCCCTCAGCGGCGGGGTGGACTCCTCGGTGGTGGCCGCCCTGCTGGCCGAGGCGGTGGGCAATCAGCTCACCTGCGTGTTTGTGGATCACGGCCTTATGCGTCTCAATGAGGGAGACGAGGTGGAGGCCGCCTTCGCCAAATGGGACATCAATTTTGTCCGGGTGGACGCCGAACAGCGCTTCCTGGGTAAACTGGCCGGGGTCACCGAGCCGGAACACAAGCGCAAGATCATCGGCGAGGAGTTTATCCGGGTCTTCGAAGAGGAGGCCAAAAAGGTGGGCGCCGTAGACTTTTTGGCCCAGGGCACCATCTACCCCGACGTCATCGAGTCCGGCGCAGGCAACGCCGCCGTCATCAAGAGCCACCACAATGTGGGCGGGCTGCCCGACTATGTGGACTTCAAGGAGATCATCGAGCCTCTGCGCCTGCTCTTTAAGGACGAGGTCCGTCAGCTGGGCCGGGAGCTGGGCCTGCCCGAGTACCTGGTCTCCCGCCAGCCCTTCCCCGGTCCCGGTCTTGCCATCCGCATCATCGGTGAGATCACCAAGGAGAAGGCGGACACCCTGCGCTTGGCCGACTTCATCTTCCGGGATGAGATTGCTAAGGCGGGCGAGGACAAGAACCTCAACCAGTATTTTGCCGTCCTCACCAACACCCGCTCTGTGGGCGTCATGGGCGACGGGCGTACCTATGACTACACTCTGGCCCTCCGGGCGGTAACCACCAGCGACTTTATGACCGCCGACTGGGCCCGCATCCCCTACGAGGTGCTGGACAAAATCTCCGTGCGCATCGTCAATGAGGTCCCCCACATTAACCGCATCGTCTACGACATCACCAGTAAGCCTCCGGCCACCATCGAGTGGGAATAAGCAAAAGTGGATATGAGGGCCCGCAAAGGCGCATAAACACTGGGTTTTTGAGTCTCAAATTCCCCATTTGACAGCAGATTGATAGCACCCATCAAAACCCGATTTATTTAGGAATTTTGGGTGGCTTGCGAATACGCAGGATTTTTATTCTAAGAGAAAAGGTCTGACTGATCTTTGCTGATCAGTCAGACCTTTTTTATTTTGCTCTTATTGATCTGAATGTTCTGGTTTTACGCGCTTGTGTCCTTCCCGTCAGATATTTTTTTTCAGGGTCAGCACATTACAGCCGTCCTTATACTCGTAGACCACATCGTCCATCGTCTTCTTTACCATCAGGATGCCCAGCCCCCCGATCTGACGTTCCTCAGCGCTGAGGGTAATGTCGGCATCCGGTTTGGCCAGAGGATCAAAGGGCTTGCCGCTGTCCAAAAATTGGATGGTCACCTGGAGCGGGTCCCCTCCCACCGCGCAGCGGATGGTGGCCTCGCCAATTTCAGGGTGATAGGCATAGTGGGCAATATTGACATAGATTTCCTCCACGGCCACGGAAACCTGAAGCATGGTCTTCATAGGACAGCCGTATGTTTCCAGCTCTCCCTCAATGAAGGCCTGCACTGTCTCCAGCTCTTCCAGGGTAGCAGGTACCGTTAGTTCTTTCATTGCCGATTCTCCTCTCCCGTTGTCGGCCCGATAAATCGCAGGCCAAGCATGGTAATGTCATCAAACTGGGGGGCCTGCCCCACAAAGGCATCAATGTCCGCCTTCACCCCGGGAAGCAGCGCTTCCGGTCCCGCATCCCCCATTTGATTCAGCGCCTTCAGCATACGGTCGGTGCCGTAGAGTTCTTCATGGGCGTCGGTCGCTTCCGCCACCCCGTCTGTGTAGACAAACAGGGTGTCTCCCGGCTCCAGCTTCAGATCATACTCCTGGTACCGGGACCCCTCCATACCCGCCAGCACAAAACCATGTTTGTCCTTGACAAGTTCAAAGCTCCCCTCCGCCCGGCGCAGAGCCGGGTACTCATGACCGGCGTTGGCCGCCACCAGGCCGCCGGTGGACAGGTCCAGGATACCCAGCCAGACTGTCACAAACATCTCCGCATCGTTATTTTCACACAGCTGATTGTTGACCCGCTCCAGTACCTGTTTGGGCGAGGCCCCGGTCTGGGCGCAGTTTTTCAGCAGTGTCTTGGCAATTACCATAAACAGGGCCGCCGGAACTCCCTTTCCGGACACGTCGGCGATGACCATGGCCAGGTGGTTGTCATCCACCAGGAAGAAGTCGTAAAAATCGCCTCCTACCTCCTTGGCGGGGGTCATGCTGGCATAGATATCAAACTCTTTCCGTTCGGGGAAGGCAGGGAAAATGCAGGGGAGCATACTGGCCTGAATCTGCGTGGCTACCTCCAGCTCCGCCCCAATCCGTTCCTTCTCCGCGGTAATGGCGGCCAGGTTGCGGATATAGTCGGCCAGCTCCACCGTCATATACTGAAAGGCGTGGGCCAGTTCCTCCACCTCGTCTCCCGTGCGGATATCCAGCCGAAACTCCTCCAGACGGTCCATCTTGTGCTGGACCAGCTCCTGGGTCGCCCGGTGAAGGGTACTCAGGGGACGGATCAAGATCCGGCGGATATAGAAGTAGTAGACGATCACAGAAACTAACAGCACCCCGCAGGAGATGAGGATGGTGAGATACACAAACTGCCTGATCTGCTCATTAATCATGTCCATGGAGATGTCCACACTGGCCAGGGCGACAGGCTTTCCCGCACTGTCCAGAATTGCCACATAGGCCGAGGCCAGATACCCATACTCCTCATTGTTGGTAACCAGGATGGTCTCGGGGGCGTCGGGGGCAAACGCGGCGTGCATGAGCTCATCGCCCCCGCCGTAATAGGCATCGCTGTCCCCCAGATCGCACACGCCGCCCTCTCCGGCCACGCCCGCGTCCCAGATGTAGACCATTACGTCATCTTCGGGAACCACCACATAGAAATACTGAAGGCCCATCTCCTCCTTCACCGTCTGGAGATATTGCCGGACCTGCTCGTAATAGTCATCCTTCTCCCCGGTGAGGTAGTACCGCTCAATGCTGTCCCCGTCGATGAGGCGGGCGGCAATGGAGGCCTGGTCGAAGGCCAGGGTGGAATAATAGCCCTCCATGTGCCCCCGATAGAGCTGGGAGATGGCGGGCGTCAGAGCGGTCACCAGCACCACGGCCATAATTACAAGGCCCAGCAGCAGCTTGGGCTGCAGGCGAAGGTTCCACTTGGAGGTTTTCATTGTTTTTGCTCCTTTCCGCAACATGGCACCACACTAAGGCGCAGGTGTCCGTCCAATACCCGATAAAGCCAGCGGTCTCCATCAATGTGCCACGCCTCCTTCTCCAGGGGGGCAGAGCCGGGGATCAGGGCGCGGACGTAGTACCATGTTCCTTCCAGCTGCACCTGGGTCAGACTGTTATAGCGCCGGAACATCTCCACCGCCTGGGCTCTGGTCTGGCTGTGCTCCACAGTCAGAAGAGAGCTGGCCGGCCGACGCCAGTAGGGCTGCGCCTCTCCCTGAGGTCTTCCCTTTGCCCATGCCTTCTCCAGGTCTTCCATGACCTCCTCCAGCATCTCCCTTGCCGCCTGGCCGCAGCGCAGGTATAAATCCACGCTGTCTGTGTCCGGGGTAATGGGAATGCTGCGCTGAGCCAGGATGTCCCCACTGTCCAGCCGGGAGATCACCTTGTGCATGGTCACGCCGGTCTCTTGCAGCCCCCGCTCCATGGCCCCCTCCAGAGGGTAGTAGCCCCGCCCCTGGGGCAGCAGGGAGCTGTGGACGTTAATCCCCCGAAACTCTGTCAGCTCTGAGGGCAGCGACAGAATATGGCCGTACTCCCCCATGAAGAACAGTCCGCAGCCCTCCTCCCGCACATAGCGGGTAATCTCCTGGGGCGTAATGGTCTCGTAGTGTACCGGAATGCCCAGCTCCCCCGCCCTGCCGACGATGGTATACTCCATCAAATAGTCCTCTTCATTGTGGTAGGTGTACAGAGCCAGAATCTCGTGGCGCCTGACCAGATACTCAAAGCAGGAAAGAAATACATCGGTCCCGAAATATACAATTTTCATACATACAAACTTCCCTTAAATCCTGACAATCATGGTATTGAACCCCTGGTAGCGCCGATAGAAGAAGGATTTGGCCCGATCCTTGATGACCATGACGCCAAGGCTGTCCATATCAAAGTTCTCCCCGCTGCCGGCCCGGGCCGTCTCCAGACTGAAGGGGTCGAAGGTCACCGCGTCGTCCCGCATATGCAGCTCAAAGGCGCCGTCTTCCAAGGCAATGACGGTAATTTGGATGTATCCGTCGGTGCGCCCGTTAAATCCGTGCTGCAAAATGGCCAGACCCAGCTCCTCCACAGCCATGGTGACAAAGTACTGTTGGCGAATCTGCGCGTTCCACGCTCCGCAGAACTCCTCCAGCGCCTGGCTCACCGCCCCCACATCCGCGGCGGTGCTGGGGATGGTCCGCTGGAACACCCGACCCGGGTCGATCTGGGCCACCGCGTAGCGCCCCCCCAGGGCAGTCAGGGCAAAAATCCCCAGCGACAGCAGCTCTGTGGCGGGGAAGAGCCACCAGAACCCCGTAAGGCCCAGCCGGGAGAAGAGCAGCGTCATGGGCAGCAGCACAGCCGCGCCCCGGAGCGTCTCCAGGACAAAGGATGCCTTTTCCCGCTCACAGGCCTGGTAATAATTGCAGATCAGGATATTGATCCCGGCCACAAAGGCGGACAGGCCGTAGATGCGAAGGGCCCAGCATACCAGCTGCTGTTCCGCGCCGCCGGTAACCCCGAACAGCAGGCAGATTCCCACGGGCCACAGCTCCACCAGCAGGATGAGCGCGCCCCCCACTGCCATGCCGCTTCCAAAGCCCAATACCCCCATGGTCCGCCGGCCTACCCGGTTATACTCCCCTTGATAGGTAGACAGGATGGGCTGCATGGCCCTGGCCGTCCCCTCATAGAGGTACAGGATCAGATAGGAGGCGTTTTGCAGCACATCGAAGGCCGCCACCCCCATCTCCCCTCCCATGGCCATGAGCAGGTTATTGCTCAGCAGGAAGAAAATCATCTGGTAGAGATACTGCACCGAGGTGGCCATCCCCGCCCGCATGGAGGAACAGGCCGGGGCCAGCCAGCCCCGCCCGGGCAGTCCCGGACGCAGGTTTCCCGCCGGCCGGAACAGACCGGGCAGATAGATGGCGATAGAGACAACCTGCCCCAGCGTGGTGGAGAGGGCCGCTCCCCGTGTCCCCATGTTCAGGACCAGAACCAGAAAGATGTTGAAGGCAATATCGCACAGGTTGCCCACCACCGAGCCCGTCCCCGCCCGTCGCTGTTCCCCGTCGTTGCGCAGGTAGTAGTTCAGCAGGTTTGATAAGTAAAACAGGGGTGTTGACAGGATCAGCACCTGTAAATAGTCCCGGGTTGCGGCATAGAGGGCGCCGTCCTCCGGCGCGGTGCCCAGGATTCGGAGAAGCTGCGGGAGAAAAAGGCTGCCCGCCGCCGCGGTCAAGCCGCTGAGCAGCAGCGCCAGAAGGAGCACCTGGCGAAAGCTTCGCAAGGCCTGCTCCGCCTCACCCTGGCCCAGCAGACGGGCAAAGCGCACCGACCCTCCCAGGCCAAGGCCGTGGACCACCATACAGTTGATCATATATACCGGGAGAATGAGGCCAATGGCCGCAAGGCCCACCATTCCAAGCCGCTGGCCCACCACCACCGCATCGGCCATATCGCTCAGCGCCCATCCCAGAGAGGACAGCATGGCCGGAGCCCACAGCCGGCGGTACATGGGGCCGGTAAATCTGTCAAAGGTTAATTTCACGGCAGTCTTTTTCTTACTCAATGTTCAGGATGTTCACAAAGCCGGTTACTTCAAAGACCTCCATGATGGTCTCGTTCACATGGCGCACTACCATAGACCCCTGCTTGTTCATCCGCTTCTGGGCTGTCAAAATAACCCGCAGTCCTGCGGAGGAGAGATAAGCCAGCTGCCCCATATCCAGCGTGAGGGCGGTAACTCCGTCCAGACTCTGGTTCAGCTCCGCTTCCAGCTCCGGCGCGGTGGTGGTATCCAGCCGTCCCTCCAGCTCCAAGGTCAGCGAAGAACCGTCTTTTTTCTTGCGAATCTCCATTCTTGTTTCCTCCCATACCCATCGTCATGTTTTTCAAACGGGCAAAGGGCCTTGGAAAAAAGGCCCTTTGCTCCCATAATAGAATCTGGCTTATTATACCAAAAGTTATCGCCCCCGTCAATTTTCTATCCGGGCAAAACCAGATCGAAATCCGTTTCTCTTCCGCGGCAAACCTTTTCCGCCCTTCCCCCCGGAAAACAAGGGGGAGGCCGAAAGCGTTCCGCTTCCGGCCTCCCCTTCTGCCTGGTCTTCCGCCGCCTGTATGCCCTTACCGCAGATCCAGGTTCAGATCCACATTTCCCTCAATACCCGCCACGGTTCCGGTGTGGGTGTACTGCCACAGATCAAAGCGGTAAAAGAAATCCGGCTTCTGGTCATATTCCGCCAGCCACAGGTTATAGTCGGCCAGCTGGCGCAGATCGTAGTGGAGGTACCCCATGTCCTGATTGAAGTAGACCGCGGGCTCGTAGCCCTCCTTTGCAATCCGGGCACAGAACGCCGCGGCGCACTGGGTCAGCACCTCGCCGGTCAGGCCGTCGGTGCGCGCGTTCTGACCGGACGCAATGGGCTCCCAGTCAAAGGCAATGGGGTAGGTCACCGAATGGCCCTCAATGGCGTTGAGGACAAACGCCGCTTCCGCCTCCGCCTCCTGGGGGGTGATGGCCTGGGAGAAGAAATAGACTCCCACCTCCAGCCCCGCGTCCAGAGCCCCCTGGATATTGGCCTCAAACCGTTCGTCCATCATAAGGCCGCCCTCCGTATACCCCCGATAACCCAGGCGGATGATGGCAAAGTCGATGCCGTCCCCGGCCACCGCCTGCCAATCAATATCCTGCTGATAAAAGGACACGTCGATCCCGGTCTTGGCCCGGCGGCCGTCCTGCTCATAGACGACCCGTCCCTGTCCGTCCAAAGAAAAGCTCTCTCTATCATAGGGATTGAGGGGCATCCCCTCCATGGCCACCAGGGTCTGGTCCCCATACTGGAAGGTAATGGGCTCCGGAACCAGTTCCTCCCGAAGCACCAGATAAAGGGCCGTCCCCGCAAGGGCCAGAGCCAGCACAGCCAGGACCAGGG
>JAXWVI010000073.1:0-85117 GCA_037245165.1 bacterium | reverse complement strand
AAGACCTTTCCCGTCTGGGACGCGAGTATATCGAAACGGGCAAGTATTTGGAGCGGGTATTCCCGGCGATGGGCGTAAGATTCATTTCCATCAATGATGACGTTGACAGTGAGCGTGAGCGGGCCGGAGACGATATTATTATCCCGGTCAAGAATATCATGAACGAGGCGTATTGCCGTGAACTGTCCCGTAAGCTGCGCAGACAATTTGAGGTACAGCGGAGCAGGGGAGAATATGTCGGTTCCTTTGTGAGCTATGGGTACTTGAAAGATCCCCGAGACAAACACAAGCTGATCCCCGATGAATATGCTGCGGAAGTGGTTCGGGGGATTTTCCAACTGAAGATCAAGGGGTATAGTGCGCAGACGATCGCGGATCACCTGAATGAAAACGGGGTGCTGTCTCCATCGCAGTACAAAAAGCAGATGGGCAGCCGCTACAAAAGCGGGTTTCAAAATGGGAGCATAAGCGAATGGGGACCGATGACGATCCGTCGGATTCTAACCAATGAGATTTATATGGGGACGCTGATCCAGGGAAAGCGTGGAACACCAAATTATAAAATCAAGCAGATGCGGCTGCGCGATGAAAGCAAGTGGTCTGTGGTCCCCCATAATCATGAGCCGATCGTTGATGAGATGATGTTTGAATTGGTTCAGCGGATGCTGCAGCGTGATACCAGAAAGTCACCCGAGGAGGAAACGGTCCAGCCACTCAGCGGGATCGTGTTCTGCGCGGATTGTATGCGGGCGATGTGCCGTCGCGTGGTGAAAAGAGGAGAGCACGCATTTTACTATTATGTGTGTTCCTCAAATAAGCGGACAAAGGAGTGCAGCAGTCACAGCTTTTCTCAGAGCGCTCTGGAGCGGATCGTGTGCCATGCCATTCAAAAGCAAATTGAAATAGTTGTTGAAATGGACAAGCTGCTTACTGAGACCGACCACGGGAATCTTATGGCGATAAAACTGAAAAGGCTGGACACGATGGTTGCGGAAAAGGAGAGGGAGATCGAAAATTATCAGGATTTTCGTATGAAGCTTCTGGAAGCATTCCATGAGAAACTGATCGATCGTGATGAATATGATGGGATGCGAAAAAAATACACGGGAATGATCGAGAAGACAAAGGCATCGCTTGAAAAAATCATGGAGGAGCGGGCCGGAGTTGCCGGTGAGCGTCCCGGAAACCGCACATGGGTCGAACAGTTCGCGCAATATCGAGCGGAAAAATCGTTGACAAGGGAAATGGCGGTTACACTTGTCGATAAGATATATGTCTATGAAGATAAACGGCTCAAAATCGAATTCAACTACCGGGATGAGATCGCATACGATCAGGAGCTTTTGAAGCAGTTGGAACAGGCGGTGGGCTGAGATGGCAAGAAAGAGCAGATATACGGATCCTGTGCAGGCGGATGTGCCGGAGCAGGCAGCCTATCAAGCCGCACAGTACGGCCGCCTTTCGGTGGAAGACGGCGATGATATCGAGCGCAATTCCATTGGAAATCAGAGAAAGATCGCTGCGCATTATGCGATGGGCCGTGATGACATTGTAATTGTGGAGCACTATTTTGATAACGGCTACTCGGGTATGAATTATGACCGGCCGGATTTTCAGCGCATGATGGAGGATGTGGAACGGGGAAAGATCAACTGTATTATCGTGAAGGATATTTCCCGCTTTGGGAGAGAATTTGTGAGCACCAGCGAGTATGTAGAACGCATTTTGCCCAATATGGGTGTCCGCCTGATCTGCATCAATGATGGCTATGACAGCATCAGGGAAGAGGCAGACACCGACCTTCTGATGCTGCCGCTGAAAATGGTGATGAATGACAGTTATGTCAGAGACATCTCACGAAAGATCAGGAGCGGAATTTCGGCAAAAATGAACAGCGGAGAATTCCTGCCGGCCGCAGGCAGTATCCCATACGGCTATTTGAGGAATGTGAAAGAAAACACCTATGATATTGACTCAGAAGCCGCTGATGTTGTGAAACGCATTTTTACCATGCGGGCTGATGGGCGTGCTTTCAACGAAATAGCCCGAACGCTCAATGCGGGCGGCGTGCCGAGTCCCGGGAGATTGCGCTATGAGCGCGGACTTACAAAATCCGAAAAGTATCGGGATGCGCTGTGGCTTCCCAAAACAATAAGAAAAATTGCGACCGATAGGGTGTATCTGGGATACCGGATCCACGGAAAAATCAAGCGGGATAAAATCGGACGGAATAAGACGCAAAGGCCGGAGGAAAGTTGGCAGATCATTGAAAATGCACATCCGGCCATTGTGGAACGGGAACTTTTTGAGAAGATTCAGCGCATCAATCAGGAGGAATTGGCAAAAAGAGAGCGCTATGGGGCGTGCAATGAGGTGACAGTGGATCACAGAAGCCTGTTTCGAGGAAAGGTTGTGTGCGGAGAATGCGGGCATCTGCTCACTGCGGCCAAGGGCTGCGCCCGACCCGGAGCAAAAAGCGGGAGCAGAGTGTTTTTTGATTGCAGTACCTATAAGAAGTCAAATCATACCCAATGCAGCAGTCACTATATCCGACAGGAGACCCTGTTTCATGCGATTCAGCATACCCTCGATCAGCAGGTCAGGATCGCTGTTGATTTTGGGAAAATGCTTGCAGATGTACAGAAAATGCCGACAATCAAGGCCGCTAAGAGTGCACAGACAAAAAAGCAGGTGAGTCTGCGCGTCAAACGGCAAAATATCGAAAACAAACTGGAGCAGCTTCTGCACGACCTGACGACCGGATTGATTACCAGGGATGAGTATGAGTATATAAAACGGTGCTACAATGAACAGTATGCGCAGATTCAGTCAGAAGAAATTGCACTTCGGGAAACTATGAAGGTAGCGGAAATGCAGCTTCGTAGTGCGGAGCAGTGGCTTGCGGAGGTGAAACGCTATCAGAAGATCCCTGTGATCGACCGCCCTATGATCGATCTGTTGATTCGAGAAATCAAGGTTTTTCAGGACAGGAGCGTGAAGATCGAACTGAATTATGCAGATCCGTGCCAGCCTCTATACGCTTATATGGACCTGTATACGGAGGAACGCCATGCCGTTTGAGATGCAAAAGGATATCATGTACTTCAGATTATCTGAGGAAGATGAGGAGGATAAGCGCGAGAGCAACAGTATTTCGTCACAAAGAGCCTGTGTGGAGCAATACCTGCACGATAGGCCGGAGTTAGGCAGCAACTTCGAAGAAATCGTAGATGACGGCTACTCCGGAACGAGCCTTGACCGTCCCGGGATGAGGCGTTTGCTGGCGATGATAAAAAGAAACCAGGTAAGAACGGTCATCGTTCGCGACCTATCACGTTTTGCAAGAAACTATCTGGAAGCCGGCTATTATCTTGAGATCGAGTTTCCGTCCAGAGGAGTACGCTTCATTTCTGTTAACGACGGTTTCGACAGCGAGGAACTGGGGGAAGACACCGGCGGACTCGATCTTGCGATCCGCAACCTTGTCAACCAAATGTACAGCCATGATATTTCCCGCAAGATCAAAAGCGTTGTGGACATGAAGAAATACAACGGCGAATATGCGTTTGGGGCGGTTCCCTATGGCTATAAAAAGGGGGAGCGGCATAATACCATTGTGATAGATGAGCCAGCGGCTGAGATCGTTCGCCGTATCTTTTCGCTGGCGACTTCGGGAAAGTCTGTTTCGCAAATTGCGTTGACCTTGAATGAGGATCATGTGCAGACACCTTCCGTCTATCTGGCGGATGTGCGGGGGAGATACAAGACAAGAGCCTTTTGGACCTATGACTCGGTACGGAATATTCTCGGAAATCGCATTTACACCGGCGATACGGAGGTGTTCAAATCCCACGTGATGAGAGTAGGGAGCAAGAGAGTTCGCGTGATCCCGGAAGAGCTGCGGCAGGTCATTCCGGAAACGCATGATGCCATCATTTCCCGCTCGGACTACTATTTGGCGCATAAGGTGATCAAAGGCGTGGCGCCGAGAAAGCCGACAAATGGCAGGAGAAATCCGCTGTCTTCCTATCTGGTGTGCGGCTGCTGCGGAAACCGGCTGGCAAAAGGGAAAGAGGCCAACAAAACATGGCTTTGTTCCTCTGCAAGGTATACGAGAGATACCTCCTGCGAACAGGTGCGCATGGATGACCGGAAATTGCAGGAAGTCCTGCTGCGAGCCATTTGGACGCAATGCGAATTGTTTGATGTCAAAGTAAAAAGATTAGATGAACAGAAACGAAAGGCCGGAAAGGACAAAGTGTTTTTTCTACAGGAAATCGAACGCTGCCGGAAACTTATGGAACAGGCGGAACGTGAAAAGCTGAAGCTGTACGAACAGTATGCTGAAGGGGAATTGTCGAAAGAGATGTTTCTGTCGCAAAAAGAGGAAGTGAGCCTGAATCAAAATGACATTGCGCTACAGATCAGCCTTTTGCAGACGCGGCTGGAGGAACTGAAAAGCCTTGACGGCGCTGCGCAAAATGAAATACACTTGCTTAGAGAGCAGACGCAATATCGCGGAATAGCGGAGCTTACACCGGCGGTGATGAAGGAACTGATCCGGCAAATCGTGATTTTCCCTGAAAACAGGATGCGGATCGAGTGGAACTTTCGGGATGAGATCGCAGAGCAAAAAAGCACTGAAATTTCAATGTCATCAGAAAGTGCCTGAATTTGACCTGCTTTGCGTGATTTCGATAATTTTTTGAGAAAGTTTAGTTGTCCCATATTGACATCAACCATGAGCGGTTCGCCCATTCTGCAAAACGGCCGGCTGGTGGGCGCGGTGACCCATGTGCTGATTAACGACTCCACCAGGGGGTACGGGATTTTGGCGGAAAATATGTTCCGCCAGGCCACCGGCAGTCAGGCACAGGCCTCATAACACCCGAAAAAGGGGTTCGGACCCAAACGTCCGGACCCCCTTATTTTTTACAAAAACTAGATATTATGTCGAAAAATAGTGTTTAGTGTCTAAAAGTATTACAATAATTTCCAAATAATGACTTGCATAACCGATCTGAGTGTGCTAAATTGTAAGTGGTCAGTCGAAATGCCCCAGGTTGGCACAGGATGGGGCAGTTGGTGGCTGAATGTCAGGTTTGTACAAGGAGGAAGGAAGAAATGGATACAATGAAACGAATTTTGCTCGCCGACACCGGCGTGGAATTTCGTGCCATTTTATCGGACGCGTTGGGGAAAGAGCCCGACCTTCAGGTGATAGGGGAGACGGCGGACGGAGCGGAGCTGGTGGCGATGGCCCGGGAGATGAAGCCGGACGCCGTCATTATGGAGATGGTGCTTACCGGCATGGACGGTTTGGAGGTGCTGGATGAGCTGTCCGCTTTGAAGGAGCGGCCCAAAATTCTGGTGCTGTCCAGCTACATCCGGGGCAATGTAATTGGAGAGGCCGCCGCCAGAGGGGCCGATTTCTTTCTTACCAAACCCTGTAAAATTTCCACCGTGACCCAGCGGTTAAGGCAGGTGATGTCCCCTGGGGGATTGGAATCGGAGCGAGATAACGGCCCGGACCTGGAGCGTCAGGTCACGGCCATCATCCACGAGGTGGGCGTGCCCGCCCATATCAAGGGGTACCAGTACCTGCGGGAGGCCATTATGATCGCCGTGGAGGATATGGACGTCATCAACGCGGTGACCAAGGTGCTCTATCCCGAGGTGGCCAAGACCTTCGGCACCACCGCCAGCCGGGTGGAGCGGGCCATTCGGCACGCCATCGAGGTGGCGTGGGACCGGGGCGACCTGGAGACGCTCCAGAAATACTTTGGCTACACCGTCTCCAACGCCAAGGGCAAGCCCACCAACAGCGAGTTTATCGCCATGATCGCAGACCGGCTCCAGCTGGAGCGGCGGAACCGGGCGGCGGTGTAAGCGCTCTTGACTTTCCCCCTGAGATTTGCTATGCTTTGGCAAGTATAAAGAAAAGGGTCTGTCAAAGTATCGGGAAAACGGGCGAGGGCAGGGGAAAGGAAGAGATGGTATGAGTATTGATTATGTGCCCCATGGCGTATGTGCCAGGGCGTTTCATATTGAGGTAGAGGATGGAGTGATCCAGTCGGTCCAGATTAAGGGCGGCTGCGACGGAAATTTGAAGGGTATCTCCTCCCTGCTGAAGGGGATGAAGGTGGACCAGGCCGTGGAGCGGCTGGAGGGCATCCGCTGCGGGGCCAAGCAGACCTCATGCCCGGACCAGATTGCCCGGGCTCTGAAGGAGGCCCTGCAATCGGCCGGTTAAGGCAAAAAGAAAAGAGGCACAGCCTGAATAGGCTGTGCCTCTCTTTTCTTGTACGGAATAAAATGTTTGGTTGGGATTACCGCCGGCCCCCCCGGTAGTTGCCCCGGCGGCGGCCGCCGCCTACGCCCGCGCCGTACCGGCGCGTCTTGCGGAATACCAGCAGCCGCAGCAAAACAAAGATGACCAGAACGGCGATCACCGCCAGGGCCAATTTCACGCCGGAGTGCTGGAAAAAATCAAGGAACTGCTGCTTTTTATACAGCAGGTCCGAGCGCTCCACCGAGGTGACCGCCACCAAATCCAGGGTGCCGTATACCTCGCCCTCATAGGAGAGGGTCATGGTGCCCAGGACCTGCCCCTCCTCCACAGGCGCTTCCACCGTATCGGAGAAGAGGGTGATGCGGCTTTCAATCTGGTCTAAGTCCATATCCTTGGGCAGAGTCCGGGTGATGGAGCCCTGAGGCTTGACGTTGACCTCGTCGGCCTGGCGGGACAGGGTTACCTTCACCTTGGCCACCGGGTCATCCCCCTGGGTGATGGTCACCCGCTGGAAGTTGCTGAAGCCCCACTCCAAAAGGCGGGTGCTCTCCACCAGCTGCCCCTGGCGGGGTTTGTCATAGCCCTCCTGTTCCATGGGGCCGGAGCCCATGACCACCGAAACCAGCAGGGCGTCCCCGTCCTCGGCGGCGGCTGCCAGGCAGCGCCCGGCCTGATCGGTGGTGCCGGTCTTGCCGCCGATGCATTTGCTGTACACATAGCCGGAGTAGTACCAGTTGGAGATGAGGCCGTTGGTGTTGTAGATAACCCGCTCCTCGGACATGTTGGTGGCGGGAACGGTGTGGGAAACCGTCCCGATGATGGTGCGGAACAGGTCGTACTTCAGCGCCTCGATCATCATCAGGGACAGGTCGTAGGCGGTGGTGTAGTGGTCATCGCTATGTAAGCCGTTTGGATTGGTAAAATGGGTGCCCTTACAGCCCAGCTCTCCCGCCCGGCGGTTCATGTGCTCCACAAAGGCCTCGATGGACCCGTCCACCGCCACGGCCAGAATATTGGCCGCCTCGTTGGCGGAGGGGAGGAGAAGGCAGTACAGCAGCTCCTCCACGGACAAGGTCTCTCCCACCTTGATATTGGCCGTGGACGCTCCGGCCACCATCCCCTGCTGGGAGGTGTCGTCGGCGGTGACCATGGCGTCGGCGGTGAGGGTGCCCTCCTCGATGGCTTCGATGACCAGAAGGGCCGTGAGCACCTTGGTCAGGCTGGCGGGATAGGCCTTCTCATAGGCGTTGTCCTCGTAGAGGATCTCGCCGTAATTGGCGTCCACCAGGATCGCGTTGGTACAAAACAGCTTCAGGTCCGTCTCCTCCGCGGCGGCCTGGAAGGGAAACAGGGATAACAGGATGGGGCAGAGCAGCAAAAGGCTGAGCAGGCGGGGAAAATATTTTTTCATAGGAAAATCTCCACAGATATGTTATACTACTAATAATGGTCAGACAGGTATTAGCATTATAACAAACCTGTTTGTTCCGCGCAAGTGTCGAAGGGGGAGAAATATGGCCGGGCTCACCAAATATGAAAAGGCGATCCTGGGGCTGACGGTGGGGTTTGTGATTGTGACCGGCGCATGGTTCTGGAGCCAGAACCATGTCCACGGGGGCTATCAGGTGACCACCATGGAGCGCAGGGAGGACACGGAGCAAGCCGACCGCAGCGCGGAAAGTGTGGAACAAGCCGACCGCAGCGCGGAAAGTGTGGAACAAGCCGACCGCAGCGCGGAGCGTGTGGAGCAAACCGACCGCAGCGCGGAAAGTGTGGAGCAGACGCGGCCGGACAGCCTGCTTCCGGGGGAGAAAATCAATCTCAATACCGCCGATTCCTATGACCTTCAGCGCCTGCCCGGCATTGGAGAAAAGCGGGCGGAAGATATTATAGCCTACCGGGAGGAACACGGCCCCTTCCAGACGGTGGATGAGCTGGACGAGGTGTCCGGGATTGGCTCTGGTATTTTGGAGGGGCTGCGGGAGTACGCGACGGTAGATTAGCGCAATGCAAGCAAGGAGTATAGTATGGCGAAAATTCTGGTGGTGGATGACGAGCAGGTGCTGGTCAAAGGAATCAAATTTAACCTGGAGCATGAGGGCTACCAGGTAGAGGTGGGGTATGACGGGGAACAGGCGGTGGAGCTGGCCCGGGAGGGGCGGTTCGACCTGATCCTGCTGGACCTGATGATGCCGAAGATTGACGGCCTTCAGGCCTGTATGCGGATTCGGGAATTTTCCAATGTGCCTGTCATCATGCTCACCGCCAAGGGTGAGGACGCGGACAAGATCATGGGCTTTGAATGCGGAGCGGACGATTATATCACAAAGCCCTTTAATATTCTGGAGCTGAAGGCCCGGGTCCGGGCGCTGCTGCGCCGCTCCGGGGCGGCGGCCCAGAAAGCGGGGGGCGGCGAGCTCACCGCCGGCCATATCAGGCTGGACACCGGGGAGCGCTCTGCCTGGCGGGACGGAAAGCCGGTGGAGCTGACGGCCAAGGAATTTGACCTGATGGAGCTGCTCATGCGCAATCCCGGGCGGGTGTACAGCCGGGAAAATCTGCTGAACGTGGTCTGGGGCTATGAGTATATCGGGGACTACCGCACCGTGGACGTCCACGTCCGGCGTCTGCGGGAAAAACTGGAGCTGGACCCGGCCAACCCGGAGTATATCCGGACCAAGTGGGGCGTGGGGTACTATTTAAACGGCCACAAAGACAGCTGACAGGGAACTGGACCGGCCGGCGGGGGAAGGGAGTGGAGCTATGGCGGGACAAAAACAGAATAAAATACCGTTCTTTTCCTCCCTTCAGGTGAAGTACGCCATGAGCTATCTGGTGATTTTCGCGGTGGTTCTGGTGCTGCTCAATACCTACCCGGTTATCGCCTCCCAGGAGCTGCTGGTCACATCAAAGCGGGATTCCCTGAAAAGCCAGGCCGCGGTGATGGGTTCGGCCCTGATGGAGCTGGAGACGCTGAGCGCCGATCAGGTGGCCAGGGTGATGAACATGCTGGACAGCATGGGGCTGGACCGGATTCTGGTGACGGACCCCGCGGGGCTGATTCTCTACGACAGCACCCAAAAGACAGACGCTGAGGGGGAGGACGCTGAGGCGGCTGAGGGGGAGGAGACATACCAGTACGCTTTGTTTCAGGAGGTTGTCTCGGCCCTGTGGGGAAATGACGTCTTCTATTCCAGATATGAGGACAGCAAGCTCATCTCCACAGCGGCTTCCCCCATCGTATACCGGGGCGTCATCATTGGGGCCATCTATGTGCTGGAGGTGGATGAGGCCCAGGGGACGCTGCTGTTGAATCTCCAGCAGAATCTGCGCAGCATCTCTCTGGTGATCGCGGCGGTCACCCTGGTCATGAGCGCCTTCTTCTCCAAAATGCTCACCGCCCGCATTGCCGCCCTTCTGCGTGCCATCCGGATCGTGGGAGAGGGGGAGTACGGCCATCGGCTCCAGCCGGTGGGCCGGGATGAGATGGCCCAGCTGGCCGAGGAGTTTAACCACCTGACCGACCGCCTCCAGACCACCGAGGAGGTCCGGCGGCGCTTTGTCTCCGACGCCAGCCATGAGCTGAAGACGCCCCTTGCCTCCATCCGTCTGCTGTCCGACTCCATCTTGCAGACCGACCAGATGGACCCGGAGATGGTCCGGGATTTTGTGACGGACATCGGCATGGAGGCCGACCGCCTGACCCGGATTACCGAGCACCTGCTGGCCCTGACCCGGCTGGACAGCCTGCCCGCCGGTCAGACAATGCCGGTGGACCTGTCCAAGGTGACCGACCGGGTGCTGTCCATGCTGACGCCGGTGGCGGACGCGGCCGGCGTGACCGTTGAAAAGAACCTGAAGCCCGGCTGTATCGTCCGGGGAACGGAAGATGAGATGTACCAGATCTCCTACAATCTGGTGGAAAACGCCATCAAGTATAACTTCCCCGGGGGAAAGGTGTTTGTCTCGGTGTACCCAGACGGGGACCAGATTTTGCTGGAGGTGGGGGACACGGGAATCGGAATCCCGGAGGAGGATCTGCCCAAGGTCTTCAACCGTTTTTACCGGGTGGACAAGGCCCGCTCCCGGGCCGCGGGCGGCACCGGCCTGGGGCTGTCTATCGTGCGGGACACGGTCCGCCGCCACGGAGGCTGGGTCACCGCCAGGCCAAGGCACCCGGAGGGAAGCATTTTCACGGCGGGATTTCCCAAGTGCGACCCGGACGGCGCAGAGGGGGAGGAGGAGGTATGAGCAAGCGGATTGTGCTGATTTGCCTGGCAGCGGCCATGCTTTTTCTCTGCTCCTGCGGGGCCGGCGGAGAGGAGACGGAAAAACCGGAGTATGTGCTGTACTTTCTCTCCAGCTCCATGGTGAACGGAGAGTCGGGACACGGCTCGGCCCTGGGATGGGAACCCTATTCCGGCGCTCAGAACCCCCGGCCGGAGGATTTGATTGACGCTTTGCTGGCCGGCCCGACACAGGAGGAACTGACCACCCCCTTTCCCAAGGGAGTGAGCCTGCGCAGCTGCACATGGGATGAGGAGCGGCCCGGCGTGCTCTTTGTCAGCTTGTCGGAGCAGTATGGCGCTTTGACGGACATCTCCCTGACGCTGGCGGACTACTGTATTGTCCTGACGCTGTCCCAGCTGGATGAGGTGGAGGGCGTGGAAATTCGCTCGGGCGGGTATGGCTCCGACTACCGCAGCCATCCGCTGCTGAAAGGGGACGAGGCGCTGCTGGCCGACCCCTTCTCTGAGCAGGAGCAGGAATCCTCTTGACAAATGCCCTGTCTCACTGTAATCTCTTATATAGCATTTTTATAAGCATTTTTGGATTGTATTGACCCCGGCGGCCACGCCGCCTTCAACCGTCAGAAAGAAGGGAAGCTCCATGAGCAATTACAAGATCAATACCAAGTGTGTCCAGGGCGGATATACCCCCGGCAACGGGGAACCCCGGCAGATTCCCATTATCCAGTCCACCACCTTTAAATATGCCACCAGCGAGGATATGGGAAAGCTGTTTGACCTGGAAGCAAGCGGTTATTTCTATACCCGCCTTCAGAATCCCACCAACGACATGGTGGCGGCCAAGATCTGCGACATGGAGGGCGGAACGGCCGCCATGCTCACCTCCTCCGGCCAGGCTGCCAACTTCTATGCCATCTTCAACATCGCCAACTGCGGCGATCATGTGGTGGCCTCTTCCACCATCTACGGCGGTACCTATAACCTGTTCCATGTGACCATGCGGAAGATGGGCATTGACTTCACCTTTGTGGAGCCCGACTGCTCTGAGGAGGAGCTGGAGGCCGCCTTCAAGCCCAACACCAAGGCTGTGTTCGGCGAGACCATCGCCAACCCCGCCCTCACGGTGCTGGATATCGAGAAGTTTGCCAAGGCGGCCCATGCCCACGGGGTGCCCCTGATCGTGGACAACACCTTTGCCACCCCGGTCAACTGCCGTCCCTTTGAGTGGGGCTGCGATATCGTCACCCACTCCACCACCAAGTATATGGACGGCCACGGAGCCGGTGTGGGCGGCTGCATTGTGGACAGCGGAAAGTTTGACTGGATGGCTCACGCGGACAAGTTCCCCGGCCTGACCACCCCCGACGAGAGCTACCACGGCATCACCTATGCTGAGAAGTTTGGCCAGGGGGGCGCTTTTATCACCAAGTGTACCGCTCAGCTCATGCGGGACTTTGGCTCCATCCAGTCTCCCCAGAACGCCTTTTTGCTGAACCTGGGTCTGGAGAGCCTCCATGTGCGCATGCCCCGTCACTGTGAAAATGGACTGGCAGTTGCCAAGTTCCTGAAGAATCACCCCAAGATCTCCTTTGTCACCTATCCCGGCCTGGAGGGGGACAAGTACTATGAGCTGGCCCGGAAGTATATGCCCAATGGCACCTGCGGCGTGGTTTCCTTTGGTTTCAAGGGCGGACGCCCTGCCGCGGAGACCTTTATGAAGAACCTGAAGCTGGCCGCCATTGAGACCCATGTGGCCGATGCCCGTACCTGCTGCCTGCACCCCGCCTCCGCCACCCACCGGCAGATGAATGACCAGGAGCTGGTCGCGGCCGGAATTACGCCTGATCTGGTCCGGTTCTCCTGCGGCATTGAGGATGCCGACGATTTGATTGCTGATATCCAGCAGGCTCTGGAAAAAGTGTAAGATCATGAGATCGGGCGGCCGGCCAGGCGCCGGCCGCCCGACAATTTGAAAGGAGAATGTTTGTGCGTTCTGGAACGATCCTGATGTATAACTGCTCCGGCCCGGAGTTTTCCAAGATGCGTCAGATTTTCGCCATGCTGCGCCTGCGGATGCGGGTGGTCAATCCCAATCAGTACCACCTGCCTCTGGGAGAGCTTGCCCAGGGAAAAGGGGAGCCCGGCGAAGAGGCTGAGGCGCTGCCCGAGGCCATGCTGGTCTTCTGCGGCCTGACAAGACCGCTGCTCCATCAGGTGCTGGAGGTCATCCGGCTGGCCAAGCTGCCCCCCATTGAGCTGAAGGCGGTGCTGACAGAAACCAACCAGGGGTGGGATACCATTCAGCTGCGTGAGGAACTGCTCAAGGAGCGGGAGGCCATGGAGGCCAAGCGGGCGGAAAAGGCCGCGGAAGCGGACAAGGAAGTGGAGAAGCCCGAGGACTCCGCCCCGGAAGGTGAAGCAGAGACGACGGAGGAGCCCGCCCCGGAAGAGAAAGCGGAGAAATCAGAATAACCGGAAAAAACCGTTGACAAATCTATCGGAAGACGGTATAATAATCCAGCGGTCTAAATCAGACCGCACTTTGCGGCTGTGCTGGAATTGGTAGACTGGCAAGCTTGAGGTGCTTGTGTCCGGACGGGCGTACGGGTTCGACTCCCGTCAGCCGCACCAGTTCAAAAACCCCGGAAACCCTTGAAATGACAGGGTTCCGGGGTTTTATTGTTGTTTAACAATAAAATTTTCATTGCTTGCTCATTGATGGCCCCAAAATTGGGGCCATTTTATTTTTCTGAGGAGTGGGCCGCCGCCTCGCTTGCTCTTGCCTGGGCGGCCTGCTGGGAGCGGCACGCTTCCCGCTTGCACTTCGGGGGTGACAAGGATTTCAGGTATTGCATGACGCGACCGGATTGTCCAGATCCTCCTTATGAATGGCCAGCACGGACTGACAGATATGGTCGATCAGGCTCCTGACAATCCTGCGATTGTACTGAGTTGGACTGACAATGAGATCAATGGGATAGGAAAATTCATTGAAGTCAATGGGAATGGCCACCACATCGGGATAACTGCGCCAGAAGCGCTGCAGCAAAAAATCAATGCTGATCCCCACATAGTCCTGTTCGTTGCAGAGATCGTACACGGTGCTGGAATCTCCCACCCGGTGGATGATCGGCTCAAAGCCTCGGCTGCGGCACAGAGCGCACAGCGTCTTATAGCAGCGATTGTTGATGTTCAGCACCAGCCGGTATCCGTTCAGATCCGAGATGTGAATCAGGTCCTTCCGGGCCAAGGGGCTTTCTTTGCGCACAATGGCCACTCGCTGGCTGCGCAGCAGATTAATGGTAACCAGCCTGGGGTTCTGAACCGGCCCGCTGATCAAAGCGGCCGTCATGGAGCCGTTCTCCACCAAGGCTTCGCAAAGATCATAGGAGCGTTCCTCAATGGCGATGTGAACCGGGGGATTTTGGGTGCAGAACACATCAATATCCCTCTGCCGGACGAAATGCTCTACCCCCTGTGATATCCCAACTGAAAACTGCATACTATTCAGTTTGGCTGAGACGGAAATTTCCCGCAGTAAAATATCCATGGCATCAACGATTGGTTGTGACAGTTCATGCAGCAATTCCCCTGTCTCAGTGGGGGTTAGCCCCCTGGAAGATCGGGAAAACAGGGGGACGCCGACCTCCTGTTCCAATAGCGCGATGGACTTGCTCAGTGCCTGTTGGGAGATGGCAATATGTTGGGCAGCCTTTAAAATACTGCCGTCCCGGTAGACCTGCAAAAAATAACGCAGCTGTCTAAGCTCCATATTCAATCCCCTCCCACCGCTTATTGTGCTTCATTATATCAAATGTTTCCGCAGACATCAACCGACGCATACTCAGTTTTTCCACGCCACAGGTACAACTGCTGGTTGTATCAAGGGTGAGGAAAAACTGATTTTTTCCACTTTATTTATATGCTATGCTAAAACCGCCAAAGGAATTCAGCCCAAGCATATGACAGCAAAAAGGGAATAAGGAGCAATTGCCTGCGGCTACGTCGTTCAGAACGAATGTCAGAAAGGATGTTGGAGCTGTGAGTGGTTTCGTATTGACTAAGGATCAGCAAGATATGAAACGCCTGGCTGCCGAATTCGGAAAGCAGGTGATGCTTCCGGCGGCCAAGGAGTACGACCTGCTGGGCGAAACGCCCCTGGATATTTACAGGCAGGCGGTAAAGATCGGATTTGCCTCTGTGGCGCTACCTGCGGAATACGGCGGTCTTGGGCTGGACATGACCACCCAATGCCTCTTAACGGAAGAACTCAGCCGCTGGGAGGCTGGCATTACCAACGCCCTGGGGGCCAGCAGCCTGGCCAGCAAGCCCATTCTGATTGCGGGTACTTCGGCCCAAAAACAGTATGCGGTGGATATGATCCAAAGCGGTCACTTGGCGGCCTTCGGCCTGACCGAGCCGGATGCCGGTTCAGATGCCGCCGCTTTGAAGACAACAGCGGTGCGCCGGGACGGAGGTTATGTGCTGAACGGGCGCAAGTGTTTCATCACCAACGCCCCCTACGCCAGTTTCTTTGTGATTTTTGCCAAGACGCAAAAGAATGTGGGGACCCATGGGATTACGGCTTTTTTGGTGGAGGCGGATCGCCCCGGCGTCTCGGTGGGGCGGCACGAGGACAAGATGGGCTTACGGCTGTCTGCGGCAGCTGACGTCATCCTGGAAAATGTATTTGTGCCCGAGGAAAATCGCCTGGGAGATGAAGGCAAGGGCTTTGTCATCGCAATGAAGACGCTGGATGCCTCACGGGCAGAGGTAGCGGCCGCCGCGGTAGGAATTGCGCAAAGCGCCCTGGACCAATCGGTGGAGTACGCCAAAAGCCGAGTCTGCTTTGGAAAGCCCATTTCCAAGCTGCAAGCGGTCCAGTTCATGCTGGCCGATATGGAAATTCAGACCCAGGCGGCCAGAAGCCTGGTCTACCATGCGGCTGAGTTAATTGACAACGGCTTGCCGTATGGCAAGATGTGTGCGGCCGCCAAGTGCATGGCCAGCGATACCGCCATGAAGGTGACAACGGATGCGGTTCAGATTTTTTCCGGCTATGGGTATATGCGGGACTATCCCATCGAAAAGCTGATGCGGGATGCCAAGCTCTTCCAGATTTTTGAAGGAACAAATCAGATTCAGAGAGTTGTCATCTCCGGCGCTTTACTGAGATAAGGAGGGAAGCACTGTGAAAATACTGGTATGCGTAAAACAGGTCCCGGATACCACGGAAATTAAAATTGATCCGGTGACCAATACGCTGATTCGTACTGGTGTGCCCAGCATTATGAACCCCTTTGACGCTTATGCGGTGGAGCAGGCCCTGCGGCTGAAGGAAGCGGCCGGCGGCACGGTCACCGTGGTGTCTATGGGACCTCCTCAGGCGCAGACCATTCTCACCGACGCCCTGGCCATGGGGGCGGACGAGGCGTATCTCATTACCGACCGGCGGTTCGGCGGTTCAGATACCCTGGCCACCAGCTATATTTTGTCCTGCGCCGCCCGGCAGCTTGGACCCTTCGATGTGATTTTGTGCGGCAAGCAGGCCATTGACGGCGACACCGGCCAGGTGGGGCCCGAAATGGCGGAGCACCTGGGCATTGCCCAAGTGACCTATGCCAGCCTGCTGCGGCCGGACGGAGAGGGGCTGGAGGCGGTACGAGAGCACACAGACCGGCAGGAAGTGCTCTGGGTAGCGCTCCCGGCGGTGGTTTCGGTGGTCAAGGGGGAAGATCGCCCCCGTTTTGAGACGATCCGGGGACGGCTGTGGGCCAACCGGCAGGAAATCGGCATCTTGGACCGGGAGGCGCTCCCGGTGGAGGACAGCCGCATCGGCTTGGTCGGTTCCCCCACCAAGGTGAAGCGGACCTTTACGCCGGAACGCCACGCGGAATGTGTCTGGATTCAGGGGGAAACGGCCAAAGAACAGGCCAAAGCCCTGTGCGGGTCCCTGTCCAGGGCTCATGTGATTTAAGGGGGTGCCCAATGTGAACAAGGAAGACTATCAGGGAATTTGGGTCTATATGGAACATGCCAGCGGCCATATCCAACGGGTGGGCCTGGAGCTGCTCCATGCGGCTGGGGAGCTGAAAGCGGTCACCGGCGAGGCGGTAACCGCCGTGGTGATTGCTGAGCACACCCAGGAACTGGTGGAACAGGTAAAGCCCTACGGCGCCGACCGAATTCTTGCAGTGGACTGCCCTCAATGCGGAGAGTATTCCACTGACGCCTATACCCAGCTGCTGTATGATTTGATCTGTGAGCACAAGCCCTCCGCCGTGCTGGTGGGGGCCACGGAAAACGGCCGGGACTTTGCCCCCCGGGTGGCCTGCCGGCTGAAAACAGGTCTGACCGCCGACTGTACCGCACTGGGCATTGATGAGGAAACCGGGGATGTGGCCTGGACCCGGCCCGCCTTCGGCGGCAACCTGATGGCCACCATTCTGTGTTCCAACACCCGGCCTCAGATCGGGACGGTGCGGCCCGGCGTATTTCGGGCGGAGCGCAGCGGGAATACCCAGCAGGTGGTGCATGTGTCCAAGACCCTTCCGCCCCAGTCCATCCGGACCCAGATCAAGGAACTGATCCACCGGGAGGGGGCTGCCTTCCGCATAGGCGAGGCGGACGTCATCGTCTCCGGAGGCCGGGGAATGAAGGGGCCGGAAAACTTCCCTATGCTGAAAGAGTTGGCCGATCTGCTGGGCGGCGTGGTAGGCGCGTCCCGGGCCGCAGTGGATTCGGGGTGGATTGACAGCAGCCACCAGGTCGGGCAGACGGGCAGCACGGTCCGCCCCAGACTGTACATCGCCTGCGGGATCTCCGGGGCCATCCAGCACCTGGCCGGCATGTCCGGCTCAGACCAGATTGTGGCCATTAATCAGGACCCGGAGGCCCCCATTTTCAAAGTGGCCCACTATGGGCTGGTGGGCGATCTGTTCGAAATCGTCCCGGCGCTGATTGAAGAAATTAAAGCTATGCGGGTATAAATAAAATGAGACGGAGGTTAAACCATGAGCGTTATTTTGTATGAGGAAAAAGACGCCATCGCAGTCATTACCATGAACCGCCCGGATAAGCGCAATGCCCTGAACAGCGAACTGCTCAACGGCCTGGGGGAGTATCTCCACCAAGCCAATGATAACCCGAACGTAAAGGTAATTGTGATCCGGGGCGCCGGTGAAAAGGCTTTTACAGCCGGCTTTGACCTGAAGGAGAGCATGAACAACAACATCACCGACATTGTGGAGCGCCGGGCGGATACCCAGCACGAGCTGGACTTCTTCCGCTATCTTTGGTATCTGCCAAAGCCGGTCATCAGTGCGGTCCAGGGCTATTGCATTGGAGGCGGCAACACCATTGCCCTGATGAGTGATCTGGTCATCGCTGCCGACAACGCCGCCTTCGGCAACCCGGAGATCGTGCTGGGCTATACCCCGGAGATTCCCGTGGAGCTGTGGAAGCTGCCCTTCAACAAGGCGGTAGAGTGGTACTTTGAGGGCAAGTACTTCACCGGCGAGGAGATGCGGGAGATGGGAGTCGTCAACGAGGTGGTCCCCTTTGAGAAGCTGGAGCAGCGCACCATGGAGGTGGCGCTCCAGGTGGCACGGGTCCCCGCCGAGAGCATGGGCATGATGAAGCACGCCATCCGCAAGATGTACGATATCCGCGGCTTTTCCAACACCTTGGACTACTGCGCGGAGATGTTCAACTTGTCCCGGACAAATATGCAGAAAAAGGACATGGGAGAGTTCCGGGAGTCCATCAATCAGGGCGGCCTGAAGGCCGCGCTGAACCAGCGGTATAGCTGAGGCTTAGAAAGGAGATGGCACAAGTATGAGCGGCATTCTGGATGGCATCCGGGTGGTCGATCTGACCCGTTATATTGCCGGCCCCTACTGCGGGGAACTGCTGGCGGACATGGGAGCGGAGGTCATCAAGATTGAAAAGCCCGGCACGGGGGAAATCACCCGCACCGCCGGCCCCTGGAAGGACGGCATCAGCCTGTTTTTCCAGGCGTGC
The DNA here is from genome assembly GCA_037245165.1 of bacterium. Lineage (GTDB taxonomy): Bacteria > Bacillota > Clostridia > Oscillospirales > Oscillospiraceae > Lawsonibacter. The sequence goes on along the minus strand of JAXWVI010000073.1, from coordinate 66,553 downwards.
AACCGAAACAAAAAGAGCGTCACCGCCGATATGCGTACCCCCGAAGGGGTGGAGCTGGCCAAGAAGCTGATTGCCAAATCCGACGTACTGGTGGAAAATTTCCGGGCCGGGACCATGGAGAAAATGGGACTGGGCTATGACGAGGTCAAAAAGATCAACCCAGGCATTATCATGGTATCCATTACCGGATTCGGACAGAGCGGTCCGCTGCGGGACCGGCTGGCCTTTGACGGGATCATCTCCTCTATGTCGGGCGTCACCCGGATGGAGGGCGACCATGTGGAGCGCAGCAAGGGCCCGATCCACGACTACATCGCCGCCATGTACGGCGCCATGGGCACCGTTCTCGCCCTGTATGAGAAAAGGGACACCGGCAAGGGGCAGTACATCGACGTGTCCATGCTGGCCGGCTCCGCCATGATCCGTTCCATGTCCATCGCCGACGCCTATCTCAACGGCGACGAGGCGGCCATGGTTTCAGACGACAGCGCGCCGTACGGCTATCTGAAGGCCGCCGACGGCTGGATCAATTACCACGCGGGGACCAACCCCATCTACCGCAACTTGCTCAAGCTCATTGACTCGCCGGTTCTGCACCAGGAAAAATACCTGGACAACATGGAACAGCGGGTGACCGACGCCAAAATCCTGGAGGCGGAGGTCCAAAAGTGGAGCGAGGGCAAGACCTGTGACGAGCTGGAGGCTATATTTGTGGCCTATAACATCCCCTGCGGAATAGTGGCCACCCCGGGGCGGCTTATGCGAAACGAGCACCTGCGGGCCAACGGCTACATCATCCAGCAGCCCATCCACGGCATAGAGGGCGGCGCCCCATTCATCGGCTTCCCCTTTAAAATGTCCGGCCACCCCAGCCTGGAGTACCGGGCGGCCCCGGACCTGGGAGAGCACACCGACGAGGTCTATGAGGCTGTGCTGGGGATGACGGCCGAGGAGATCCGGCAGCTGCGGGAACGGAACATTGTCTGATTTTCACAGCTGCGCTTCCCATACAGCCCAGAGAGCGGGCAATCGGTTTCCGGTCAACAAACCACCGTTTCCTCCTGTGCGGGGAACAGAATCAGGATAAAGGAGTGAGCACGATATGTATAAGCAATACATCAACGGCGAGCTGGTACAGGGCCAGGGCGCCCCGATGAAGGTGTTGGACCCGGCTGACAACTCGGTGATCGCTGAGATTGCCTCCGCTTCTGTGGAACAGTGCCGGCAGGCGCTGGAAGCGGCGCGGGATGCGTTCCATGACTGGGCCAGGACCCCCATCGGAACCCGTATTCAGTGGCTGGACCGTTTCATCGATGCCGTCATGGAGGAGAAAGAAGAAATTGCCGAACTGCTGGCGGCCGAAACCGGCAAGCCCTACAAGACGGCTATGGAGGACCTGTACGGGTTTGAAGACTACGCCCGCTATTTTGTACATGAGGGCAAGCGGATGGACGGCACCACGGTCTATTCCCCCAACAAAGCCTACGGCGAGCTCTATCACATGGTGGAACGCCGGCCGTTGGGCGTTGTGGTGGCCCACATCGCCTGGAACTACCCCATCGCCATGGCGGCTTTGAAAATCGGGCCGGCCATGGTGGCGGGCGATCCTCTGATTCTGAAGCCCGCCAGCGACACCCCGCTGGCTACCCTCCGCTTGGGGGAGATTGCGGTGAAACTGGGCCTGCCCAAAGGTGTACTGAACATCGTGTGCGGCCCCTCCGGAACCGTGGCCCAGACACTGAACACCAGCACCATCCCCAGCATGGTTACCCTGATTGGTTCCAGCGAGACCGGCCGCCGGGCCATGGCCCAGGCCTGCTCCACCTCGGTCAAGCGGTTTTCCATGGAGTTGGGGGGGAACGCTCCGGTCATCGTTATGCCGGACGCCGACCTGGACTTTGCCGCTCAGCACTGCGTGGCATTCAAATGCGACAACGCCGGCCAGATCTGCACCAACTACAACCGGATCTATGTCCACGAGGATGTATATGAGGCGTACCTGGAAAAGGTGCGCGAGAAGCTCCAGCAGGTCAAGTGCGGCAGCAAGCATGACGAGGGCTATATCATGGGGCCCATGATTACCCGCTCAGCCCGGGACCGGATGTTCGAGCTGCTTGAGGACGCACAGGCGAAGGGCGCCGTCCTGGTATGCGGCGGCGCCGTCCCCCAGGGGCTTGAGGCCGGCAACTTTATCACCCCCGCCCTGCTGCGGGATGTGACAGAGGATATGCGGGTCAGCCGGGAGGAAATATTCGGCCCCATCATTGCGGTGCGGAAGTTTACCGATCTGGATGATGCCCTGCGCAAGGCCAACGACACCGATCTGGGGCTGGCGTCCTACTTCTTCGGCCACGACGCCCGGGACATCGCCAAGGCGTTTGAGACGCTGGAGACCGGGGACGTGTATATCAACGGGGCCAACGGCGGTTCGCACACGCCTCATATCGGCATGAAGCAGTCGGGCATCGGCTGCGACCAGTCCCGGTGGAGCCTTGAGGAGTACTTCCAGCTCAAGCGTATTTCTCTGGTTCCCTGACGGGGTTCCCCCAAGGGCCTGGATACGGTCCGATCTTCAGGAAAAAAGTGAGTTGATCCAAAAGCAAGGCGATTGAAGAAAATGAGAATGTGTAAGGAGGGCAAAACATGAACAGTATGATGATGACGATCATTGTGGTAATGGTGATTTACTTTATTGCCATGATTGCAATCAGCTGGATGGGAAAACGATATGCGACCAGTTTCAGCGACTACCTCAGCGCCGGTCACTCTGCCGGCATTGCCCTGATTGTCGGCGGCGCCATGGGCGCTCATATTGGAAACGGCCTGGTGGTGGGCGGAGGCAGCGAGGGCGCCGCCGTGGGCTTGAGCGGTGCGATCTACGGCCTTGGCTGCTGCTTGTCGTATGTGTTCCTGGCGTTTTTGATGAATAAGTTTGTCTATCAGAACGGCTACATGAGTCTGGCTGACTTTCTAAGAAAACGTTATAACAACGAGCTGCCCGCTCAGGTGTATAACGTGGCCACCGTGCTGTCCTATCTGGGCATTTTAGGCAGCCAGCTGATGGCCGGCAAGGCCCTGTTTGAGGCCCTGGGGCTGAGCGGCACCATCGGCGTGTTTGTGATTGCCATCGTCGTATTCCTGTACTCGCAGATTTCCGGCCTGTGGGGCGCTTTTGCCACCTCGGTCATTCAGAGCGCCGTCATCGCCGTGGGCATCATCGCCGCCCTGATCTACCTGCTCCAGGATGACGCCTGGGGACAGATTCAGCAGGCAATGGCCGCCGGGGTGGTACCCGAGACTTACACCTCCATTTACAAGGGCTATGATATGACCACGATCCTGATGCTGGTGATTCCCGTGTCCCTGAGCATCTTCACGGACCAGTGCTCCTATCAGCGCATCTGTTCGGCCAAGACGGAGAAGACCTCCTTGGCGGGCCACCTTTTGGCGGCTGCCTTCATGATTCCCATTTGCATTGCCCCCGCCGTCATCGGCATGTACGGCTTTGTCAAATACAATGCCACGGGAAACGCCGCTTTCTTCACCGTTGTACTCAATGTGCTGCCTCCTATCTTTGCGGCTTTGGTGGTCACCGCGGTCATTGCGGCGGTCATGTCCACCATTGACGGTGCATTCATCGCCTTCTCCCAGGTGATTCTCAACGACCTGTACCGCAACCACATCAATAAGAGCGTGACGGACGAAAAACTGTCCAAGATGACGCTGGGCCTGAACGTGATTATAACCGCCATCGGCATTATCTTCACGCTGAACGCCACCTCTTTGGTGGGTCTGCTGTCCAACACCTACCTGTTCCTGTGCGCCGCCTGTCTGGTCCCCTTCCTGGGCGGACGGATCTGGAAGCACGGCACCACTGCCGGCGCGGTGACCAGCTCTGCCGTAGGCGTGGTGTTCTGCCTGCTGCAGATGACAGGCGTCTACACCCTGCCCTATTCCGCCGTCACCCTGTTTGTCCCCTCGCTCATCGCCTATGTGGCAGTCAGCTTGTTTACGGGAAAGCAGAATTCTGCCGTCCAGTAAGTCCCATTTACCAGTTCCGTTCCCCCTGGCGCTTCCAGACGCCTTGGGCTGGGGCACGGGGGAGCGGATAAAATTTCCAAAGGAGTTTGAGTCATGATTAATGTGGTGCTGAAGAACAACACGGACATTGTGTATGGAAAAGGCAGCGTTTCCCGGGTGGGAGATCTGATCCGGGAGCAGGGAGGAACAAAGGTGCTCATTCACCACGTCAGCGAGCCGTTCGTACAGCCGCTGATCGACCAGGTGAAAGAGGTTCTGACTGCCGCGGGCCTGGAGTATGTGGACCTGGGCGGCGTGGTGCCCAATCCCCGCCTGTCTAAGGTGTACGAGGGCATTGAGCTGTGCCGGAAGGAGGGCGTGGACTTCCTGCTGGCCGTGGGCGGCGGCTCTGTCATTGACAGCTGCAAGGCCATTGCCATCGGTGTGCCCTACGACGGCGATGTGTGGGACTTCTTTTTGATGAAAGCATCCCACAAAACTGCTCTGCCTGTTGGGGTGATCTCCACCTTCGCCGCCACGGGCAGTGAGTGTACTGCCGGGACCGTCATTACCAAGGAGGACGAACTGCTGAAGCGGGGCGTGGAGGACAGCAACGACAACATTATGATTCGTCCCCGCTTTGCCATCCTGGACCCCACCCTGACCTTTACTGCCCCCCGGTTCCAGACTGCTTCCGGGACCGCGGACATTATCTCACATATCTGTGAAAACTACTTCAGTGTGGACCCGGACAACGACTTCTCCGACCACTTCTGTGAGGCGGGACTGAAAACGGCCATTAAGTTCGGCCCCGTCGTTCTGAACGATCCCCAGAATTATGAAGCAAGGGGCGCGCTGATGCTGCTCAGCGGGTTTGCCATCAATGGCTATATGAAGTTCGGCCGCCACGGCGACTGGAACTGCCACGCCCTGGAGCATGAGATGAGCGGCGAGTGGGACATTCCCCACGGCGCCGGTCTGGCCATCATCACCCCCCACTGGATGCGATACATTTACCGAGATCATCTGCCCTTGTTCCTGAAGTTCGCTACCCAGGTATTTGACATCCCCTATGACGCGGATGACCCTGAGGGCACCGCGCTGGCCGGAATCCAGGCGCTGGAGGATGTGTTCTTCCGCAAATTGGGGCTGCCGCGGACCCTGCGCGAGTTGGGAATCCCCCAGGCGCGCATGACCGACGAAATTCTCCACAAAGTGTGCGGACAGATTTTCTACTACGGCACCGATGTGGTTGGAGACCTGCACCCCATGCGCGAGGCGGATTTCTTCACCATTTTGAAGCAATCTGTCTAACGGTAGAGAAAGGAGCGAGTCTCAATGATCAATTTTGATTTAATCAATATTCCTGACATCATCTTCGGCAAGGACATGGAGCAGCGCTGCGGGGAGCTGCTGAAGCGTTTCGGCAGCAGAAAAGTCCTGATCCACCACTCTGGGGAGCCCTTTGTCCTGCCGCTGATCGAGAAGGTAAAGGGCTATCTGACCCAGGCGGGACTGGAATATGTGGAGCTTGACGGCGTGGTGCCAAACCCCGTCCTGTCCAAGGTGTACGAGGGCATTGCGCTGTGCCGGAAGGAGCATGTGGACAGCGTGCTGGCCGTAGGCGGCGGCTCTGTCATCGACAGCGCCAAGGGAATTGCCTGCGGTACGCCCTACGACGGGGATGTGTGGGATATGTACCGCATGGTGGCGCCGGTCAAGCAGCGGCTCATTGTCGGCGTGATCTCCACCTTTGCCGGCACCGGCAGCGAGTGCAGCTGTGCCTCGGTGGTGACCAACGAAAAGCTGCACCTGAAGCTGTCTATTGATAACCAGCCCATTGTCCGCCCGGATTTCTGTATCCTCAACCCCGAGCTCACATACAGCATCCCGCCCGTTCAGACCGCCTCCGGCGCTTCGGACATCATGTCCCATCTGATAGAAAACTACTGTACCGCCACCCCCGACGTATATATGAACCATCAGTTCCTCATCGCCGGGATGAAAACCGTACTGAAGAACGCTCCCATCGCCTTGCGGGAACCCACCAACTATGCGGCCAGAAGCGCCCTGATGGCTACCGCTCCCTTTGCCATCAGCGGCCTGCTGCGGATCGGCCTGGTGGGCGACTGGAGCTGTCATCTGATGGAGCACGAAATGAGCACAGAGTGGAACATCCCCCACGGTCTGGGCCTTGCCATCATCACTCCCGTCTGGATGCGGTATGTGTACAAGCGGAATGTGAACCTGTTTGCCAAGCTGGCTCACGAGCTGTTCCACATTGAGTATGACTACGATCACCCGGAACAGACCGCCTTGGCTGGCATCGACGCTCTGTCCGACTGGTTCTGCTCCATCGGGATGCCCAGGACCATTCGGGAGTTTGTCAAGGGCGATACCTCTGAGCAGACCCTTTGGAAGATGGCCAACCGCATCGACTATGTGCTGGACGGGAAGGAGATCGGTTTGGCCTTCCGTCTGACACGGGAAGACGTGGTCAATATTTACAAGCTTTCTCTCTGAATTTCCAACCCCCTCTTTCCTCTTACTACGGGACGCCGGCAGCGCGGAAACGCTGCCGGCGTCTCAATTTGTCACATGAGAAAGGTCGGGCGGTACGGACCGCGGCGCAGACCAAACCATTGCGGGGGAATTGGTCAAGAGGCCCGGCCTAAGCTATGCCGGATTATCGGCGGCTCCGGGGAAGGTTGGGAAAAGAGCGGGCATTTCATCGCCAATCAGCCGCACCACGAATATAGCCGCACCTCGAAATATACAATATAAACAAAAACGTAAATAACATAATGGCAATATCTCTGAAATATTGAGGATTAACCACGCAATAAGTTGACAAATTATTATTATAATGTATAATTTGGGATAGGAGCCTTGTTTCTTCATAATTGTTAAAGGAGGTCATATCATGGATGAACGGAAAAAAATTCTCTCCCTGTTTGGTGAGGACACGCCGGCGTTCCATTTTCTGAATCAAAAGGCTTTGGAATATGCCAACAGCTTGGGCTATGAGTACGAATAGAAGCGAATGGACCCCTTTGATATGGATGCTGCCGTGGAAGCGCTGAACCAGGCGGATGTAGGAATCATAGATATTCAAAAGTATGATCGGCAGGTGTTTGAACGCTTTTCGGATCGTTTGAAGCTGTTGGTCCGCTTTGGCGTTGGATTTGAAAATGTAGATCTGGACGCGGCGACAAAGAGGGGAATTGCGGTGGCCAGGACAACGGGCGCCAATACCATCGGAGTGGCTGAGATGGCCGTGTCTCTGATGCTGGCCCTGACGCGTAAGCTGCGTACATTGAATCAAAATGTAGAGAAGGGGATTTGGGCGAAGGATGTGGCCCATGAGCTGTACGGGAGTACGGTTGGAATTGTAGGCTTTGGCAGCATTGGTCAGAAACTGGCCGCTATGCTGAAGGGGTTTGACTGCAAGGTAGTGGTGTATGATCCGTTTCCCAATGAGGCTGTGATCCGGGATACCGGCGTAACGCTGCTGACGTTGGAGGAAGTGTTCCAACAGTCTGACTTCATCAGCATTCACGCTGCGGCAACCCCGGAGAACTATCACATGGTAAATGCCCAGAGGCTGGGTTTGATGAAGCCCAATGGGATACTTGTCAATACCTCCCGCGGCACGCTGGTGGACGAGGCTGCGCTGGCTGACGCCCTGGATCAGGGCAAAATCGGCGGCGCCGCGCTGGATGTGTTGGAGGTGGAGCCTGCCGGTGTAGACCATCCTCTGCTTCATCGGGAAAATGTGCTCATCACGTCCCATGCGTCCAGCCAGACCTATGAGTCCCTGTGGCGGATCTATCAGCTGGCCATCGAGATTGCGGATGATGTCTGTACCGGGAAGGGCTCCCGCCATGTACTGAATCCTGAGGTGTTTTGAGTTCAAATTGGGGCGAAAAAATGAAAATTCAAAAGGAAATTTTAGCTAGGGTACCCTGCTGCTACGCGGTCAGTCCCATTTCCATTCAGGGAGACATACACTACCTTTTTGCCACGGATGACAAGGGCGCGTGCGTGTGCGTGAATCCCCGGACCCGGGAGGTGGAAACCGTATGGGATGAGCCGGGCGGTACGATGTCCATTGTGCCCATCCCCGGCAGACAGGGAGAATTTCTTGCCTCTCAGCGCTTTTTGCCGGGATTTCATGCGCTGCACGCGCGGATTGTGCACGCGGCCCGGTCTGCGGAAGGCTGGACTGTCAGACCCTGGATGGAGATCCCGTTTGTCCACCGGTTTGATATCCTGGCCAGTGGGGAAAAATACTATATTTTGTGCTGCATTTTATGCGACACGCAAGGGGAAGAAGCGGATTTTCAGGCTCCGGGATATCTGCTGGTGGGGGAGCTGGGGGAGGATTTTATGCCGTTGGCCCCGCTGCGCCGCCTGGCGTGCCCTATGCCGGTCAATCACGGTTACTGGCCGGTCAAGGGTGAGAAAAAGGACTACGCGTATGTTGGCTGTGATGCGGGAATTTTCCGGGTGACGCCGCCCAGGAATGAGGGGGAGGATTGGACGGTGGAATCCGTTCTTCGTACCCATGCCTCAGACATGGCCCTGGCAGATCTGGATGGAGACGGACGGGAAGAGATGGCTGTCATTGAACCATTCCACGGCAATCAGCTTGTGGTCTACCGCAGGGAGGAAAATGGGTATCAGGAGGTATACCGCCATCCCACTCCCCTGGAATTTATCCATGCCCTCTGGGGGGGAACCATCTTGGGGGAACCTGTTTTCCTGTGCGGGAGCCGTGGCCTGGATAAGGAGCTGTTTTTTCTGCGGTACCGGGCGGGCAAATATGGTTGTGAGCCGATCGAACAGGGCTATGGCCCCAGCAATGTAGCGGTTCTTAACGGTGAGGGAATCAGCAAGCTGCTGGTCGCCAACCGGGAAGCCGGAGATTGCGTGGAATTTACGCTGTCCTCCTGGGAGTAAGCTGTTTTGTAAACCGGAAAAATTGCCGTCTGCAAGATAAAATGATTGCAGACGGCAGTTCTATCACCTAAAATATTGACTTTTTTTAAAAATATGTGTACCATGAATCTAAGAACACGAACGTTCCGCGCGGGTGCCGGTGATATGCTGGACTTGAGCGGCCACCACAGGCGGATAAGGAGGAATATTGTGCTAGGAGATAGACTGAAGCTGGGCAGGCTTGCGAATGCACTTTCCCTTCAGGACCTTTCGGATGCGCTTTTGGAGTATAATTATCCTATCACCAAGGCTGCGCTTTCTAAATTTGAAATCGGCACATTGGTTCCCAACGAGACTTGTATGGCGGCCCTTTGCGGCGTAATGAACCTGGACCAGAGTTTTTTTGAATCGGAGGGCTGGCCCGGCTTTGGAATGGAGTTTTACAGAAAGGTCGATTTAATCAACAAAAGCGCAGGAGAGCTGAACGCCTATTTACAAATTCAGCTGGAACAGCGTTTGATCGTTGACAAGCTTTTGGGGATTGAACCGCCGCCCTTCCAGCGGACTTTGATCTCCCCGGACCCCTCGAATTACCAAGAGGAGATCGATGAGCTGGCAGAGGAATTGCGGCGGCGCTGGGGCAATATGAACCAGCCGGTGGCCAGCTTTTGTACGATGCTTGAAAATGATGGGTGGTATGTCTTTGAACTGCCCGGATTGTTTGGGGTCAAGAGCATGTGTGGAGTGGAAACCAGCACGGGCCGCCCCTTTCTGGCCTTTTCCTATGCCAACTCCATAGATGATACCCGATTTGATATGCTGCGGGAGCTGGGGTGTGCCTATATTCAATGTGAGGATAAAACGCTTCTGCATGAGATGACCGGCGCATTCAGCCGGGCGCTGCTGCTGCCCCGTGCCAATGTCAAACAGGAATTTTCTTATATGAGCCAGGTGCCCGATTATCTTACGCTGACGCTGCTGAAACGCAGATACGGGATGTCCAGAATCCAGATCCGGATGCGGCTGAGGGAGCTTGGTCTATATTACAGTCCGCTGAAAAATGCCTCCAAAACCATTGCGAGAATTCAGACCAGGAAGCTGTTTGACTCCAAAACAGAGCCGCTGTATTTCAATGAGATTCCGGCGAATTTTATACTCCGTGTGATGGAGGCGAAGAACCGGGGGGTCATTACCCGGTCTGCGGCCCTGTCCATGCTGCCCAACAATATATCCTTCCAGATATAAGAAAGAATCAGATGCACAATCCCCGGCGTTTCCTTGGGAAACGCCGGGGATATTTTCTGCGGTCATTCAATGTTGTATTTGGAATTTTCCTTGTTCATCTGGGTTAGCACTTTATTTTTCAGCATCTGCTGAGAGAAGTCGATCCGCTCCAAATCGTCATAAATCTGTTCCATCGCGGCATAGCCCACATGAATATCCTGAATCACATTGGCTTGGCCGTCCACGATCATATGGATATATTTTTCCACGGTAGGCCAGAAATGTTCCTCGTCCGCAACGGCGTTGATAAAGCCGAGCTCATACATCCGCTGGGCGGAATATTCCGCTCCGGAATAATATGCCTCAAGCGCAAATTTTTTGGGCAGGTAACGCATGCATTTCGCCATTACCACCATGGGGGCGCCGCCCATTTTGACCTCTGGAAATGAGAATGTCGCGGTATCTTTCGCCACGGCCAGATCGGACTGAGCGACGATGCCGATGCCGCCTTTCAGACAGCTTCCGCTGATGGCTGAGATCATGGGGATCTTTAATTTACGCCGGCCTTCCTCCACCTTGGCGATGGACTCGGAATAAAGACGCTTGTTTTCCGCATCTCCGCCGTCTACACGGCCTCCGGTCCAGAAGTAGTCGCCTTCGGCCGCAAAGACAAGAACCTTTACGTCGGGGTCCTCGGCGATGTGGTTGTAGGCCTCGGCCTGTACCATTTTTGCCTTCCAGTCCAACCCGTTTTTCGTTTCGGGACGATTTACCTTTAAAATTGCAACAGGGCCGTTAATGGTACAGCTGATGCCTTCGCGGTCAATGCTCCAGTCTGCCATATTTGATTACCTCCTTGAATGGATAACTCAGGGGAAATTAAGAGGCGCGGTAGGCCTTGTTTGGGAAACGATTGGATTTTAAGGGAAAATACTGCGTTTGGTTTTGGATATCAGCTCCAGGGGAGTCAAGCGCTGTCATGGCGCCGGCTGAAGGGGCGAGCCGGCAAAATATTACTGAGAATAGTTTACATATATTTATACAAATGTCAATCTATTTTGAAAGAAAAATTAAAGTTTGTCATTTGCCATATAATTTCTCACAAAAAATTGTACAAAATCATATATCCGGCAGCAAATGGCCAAAGTTATGAGGATGAGTGAAAAATAAGGGAAGAAAATGGGGGTCTGCCAGGATGTAGGCTCGGGACAAAAAAGAATTGCCTCAAAAATCTTTTGACATATTTGACCAAAGAATGGGTGGAGAATAGGGTAACCTGCTGAAATTTAAAAAAACCTCAAAAACGAAGTTGACAAAAATAAAATAAAACGTATACTTATGGATATGATGAAACGAGAAAACGGCACAGAAACGGTGAAGAGGATTTAGGAGGTAATATCAAAATGAAACAGCCGGATATGAACAATTTTTATAAGCAGACTGTCAATGCCACGCTGCGGGAGCTGCTGAAAGAGGGCCCGGTTCTGGCCCCCTGCGTATATGACTGTATGTCTGCCAAGGTGGTGGAGCAGATTGGCTTTAAGGCCATGTGCCTCTCCGGCGGAAACCTGGCTATGAGCCTGATCGGCGTCCCCGATATCGGTTTGGTTTCCTTTGGCGAGCTGCTGGACGCGGTGAGAAGAATTACCTGTTACAGCAAATTGCCCATGATCGTAGACATTGATACTGGCTTCGGCAATGAGCTGAGCATTGTCCGCACCTGTGAGCGGATTGCCAATGCGGGGGCGATGGCTGTCCATTTGGAGGACCAGGTCAGCCCCAAGCGCTGCGGTCACATGACCGGCCGTGAGGTAATCAGCCGTGAGGACTATATTTCCCGGCTGAAGGCCGCCAAGTTTGCCTTGGAGGGCACTGACTGTATGCTGATTGCCAGAACGGATTCCTACTCTGTCCTGGGCGTTGAGGAGGCAATCTGGAGAAATAAGGCTGCTTACGATTTGGGCGTGGACGTTTCCTTTACAGAGGGGACCCGAACCATGAAGGACATTGAGCGCATTGGCAAGGAAGTGCCCGGACTGAAAATGTTCGGCATGAACAGTATGGGGGCCAGCCCCAAGGTCACATTCCAGGAGCTGGTGGACTTCGGCTATCAGCTGGTGACGGCCCATTTCGTTAAGGTGGGTGCGCTGAAAGGGATGTTTAAGCTGGGTCAGTATCTGTACGACGAGGGTACTGATATCCACAATCTGGATGATGGGTATGATAATTTTATGTCCCATGAAATGTTTGGGATTCACCAGTGGTACCAGCTGGGCGCCAAATTCAATCCCTCCATCCAGGACGCGGATGCCATGCATGCGCTGGATGATAAATAAGTACCGGGAGGGCATGGCCTGATCGAGCATAACGGGCACGTTCAAAGTGATTTGCAACGTGTCCGTTATTTGTTATCGGTTCTTTACGGCGCATATGCTGGGGCTGCCAGTAAAAGCGTGTCATCACAGATCAAAGGAGGATATATATGGACTGCCGCACAGAAGACCAAACCATTTTAAAAATCTGCCTGGAGCAGGACAAAAGCTCCTCGGAGCGCATGGCAGAGATTTCCGCTGCTTTGGAAAACGTGACGGAACAGCGCTTGCCGCGGTGTATCACCATACTGGGCACAGGAGAAGAATTTTTAACGGGGGAAGACAGCAAAGGCGAACTGCGGCGGGTGCTGGACCGATTGGATCAGCTGCGGGTTCCGGTCATCCTTGGCATCAACGGAAGATGCAGCGGAATGGGCATGGAGCTGCTGCGATATGCCGATTTGGCCGTAGCGTCCGGCCAAGCAATCATTGAGGGCTGCCGGAGCCCCGAGGAAGCGGAGGAATCTGATGTGGTGAACCGAACGGTTCCCGGTCAGGCGCTGGCGGATACACTGGAGGACTATGCGATGCGCCTTGCGGCGGTCCCTGAGCCGCTGATTACCTTTGGGCACAATCTTTACTTTGCGTTGGAAAAGCTGCCGGATCGGCTTGCCAGGAGTCAATATGGAGCGGGTGTGATTGGGGATATCATGGCCATCCAGGCTGCGCTCAACGCAGATCGGCCGCAGCAAGCGGCCCTGGGAAAAACTGAGCCCCAGGCCGACGGAATTCAATATCGGAATGATTATGATAAGACTCACGCAATTTTGTTTGAGATTCGAAATAATGTGGAATATATTCAGCTGAATGCGCCGCAAACTCATAATATGCTGGATTGGCGTACCAGCATGGAATTGGCGGGAGCTTATGCCCTGGCCAACGCGCTGCCTGAACTGAAAGCGATTGTAGTCACCGGCGTTGGAAGGTGGTTTCATCTTGGGGGGATTCGGTATTGCCAGGAGGATGCATACGAGCGGGAGCGGTTTGCCGACCAGCTGAGACTGCGCAATCAAATCATGCGGGAAATCCATGTGCCCCTCATTTCGGCGGTCAACGGGGAATGTTCCGGCGGGGGTATGAGTCTGGTGCTGAAATCTGACCGGGTAATTGCCGCTGAGGATGCCTTGTTTGGGTATCCGGAAGTAAAGCATAACGGATTTGCCTGCAATTCCATGGTAAATACGATGGATATTATTCCGAAAAAGGCGGCGCTCAATATGTTTTATTTCGGAGAGCTGTTTTCCGCCCGAAAGGCCAAACAGTATGGCATCGTACATGAAATTGTCTCCCGGGAGGAACTGGGGGAAGCAGTACAGAGGGCTTTGTCCGATTTGTAAACGCTTGCAGCTATGGATGGGCGACAATAAAAAGGGCCGCGAAACGAGCATGTTAGTTTCGCGGCCCTTTTGTCTTTCCGCACCGAAGGTAAAACTGATTGCAGACAGACGCTTCCCCCTTGCGGAAGTCCTTGGCGACCGCCGCAAGCGGTGTGCCCCTTGCTGAGCGCAAAGCGGTCCCGCTCCTTCCGCCTGGGGTTCTTCGGGTCCGCCTTCAGCTCCTTAAAATGGAGATATGTAAACAGGTCCTCGGCGGACAGGCTTCCCCGGATGGCCCGCCTTGGCGCCGTGGACGCCCTCGATGATGCCCGTGCGCACCTTGCGGGCGGTCACCGTCAGCTGCTTGTTCTCGCTGGGTGTCACTGGAGCTGACCGGCGGGGGTTAGCTTAAAGATCGCCTTGTAGACCTCGTCTGAGGAATCCTGATAAAGGCACTTTGTTTGATGGACTTCTCCGGGAAATGCCATAAAGAAGTCCCCCTCTTTAAGCGGATAGAAGTCGGAGCATTCCCCCTGAGGGAAACTAATATCCCGTTCCGGAAGATATTCTCCGGGATCGGTCAGATCGTCTGTCCTGCACATGCCGAAACGTTCCTGACCGCGGATTTCACACTGAAGGTCGATATACCGGCGGTGGTATTCCAGAGCACGCTCTTCCTTGGGGGCGGTATGGTAATGCTGGACCTTTACCATCAGACGGCTGCCGTCGATTTGGTAGAGTCCGGGCTCCATCTGGGTGATATCGTGATCGGCGAGCCAACCCATGGCCTGCCGGATCTGCGGAGAGAGCGCGTCGTAACGGTCGATGTTGCTTAACTTGTCCAGTATCATACGATTTACCTCCTGATTGATAGAATGTTGGACCGCGGCTGGAAAGCCGTTTTGTGTCCTGAAATATGGCGCGCGGACAAAGATGCGGGCCGTTGGACAAAAGAAAGGCTGCCAAAGGAACGATCCTTCTCAATAATAAACATTTATTAAATATATGTCAACAAAAAGAGACAAAACACAATTAGGGAAGAAAAATGGACCGAAAAAGAAAAACGGGCTCTGTTGAAAAGAAAAATGCGGCTCAATTATACGCGATGTATAAAGAGACAAGATAGGACAATCAATTGTCCATAAAAATTTTGCAAAACTTTTCTAAAAATAGTTTGTTTCAACAAATGAACGAAAAAATAAACGAAGAAGTCTTCACGGCAAAATCACCAAAAATAAACGCGCTTTTTGTACTCAGGAAACAAAAATATGTTTTTGCACAAAAAAATATTTATTTGGAGTTGACAAATTTATTATTTAGCGTAAACTTCTGATCATAGGGAAAATCGTTTGGGGAAACGATTGAAAAGCGATATGTAAATTGGGTTTTGGAACTGAAATGGAATGGGCAAAAAAATTTGATTTGAAAGGATGTCGTGAAATGAACAAACGGATCATCTCTATGTTCACAGCCGCTTTGCTGGGGGCATCTCTGCTTGCCGGCTGCTCAAGTGCGGGGAATGCACAGTCCGGTTCCGGCGCCGCTTCCGGCGGCTCCGGTGAGGTGGTGGCCCTGAAGGGCGGGTGCACCAATAACCCCACCTCCGCCTCTTTCAGTTACGCTGAGAGCTTTGCAAATATTCTGGAAGAAGTATCCGGCGGGAAGATGACGCTGGAGTGGCACGGCGGCGGCACCCTGGGCAGCACCGCCCAGCACTACGCTCAGCTGAAGGCGGGTACGCTGGATATGTTCTCCACCGGCATCGACACTGCCACTACCCTGGATGGCGGTACAGACTTCGCCGCCTTTGTGGTGCCCTATATGTTTAACAGTGCGGAGCATATGGAAAAGTTCCTGGATTCGGATATCATGCAAGAGATTCTTGCGGAGGTTGAACCGCGGAACAATGTAAAGTTTTTAGGCAACATTTGTACCAGCGCTCCCCGGGGCCTGTCCACCACCAACACTCCGGTGTATGTCCCCGAGGACGTACAGGGTCTGCGCCTGCGCGTGCCTGAGTCTCCCGCCATTCAGGAAGTGTGGCACCGCTGGGGCGCCAATCCGGTCCAGATCAGCGCCAATGAGCTGTATTCCGCTCTGGACGGCGGTATGGCCGACGGTCAGGACAACAATGTGCTCTCCATGTGGAACAGCGCTTACTGCGAGGTGCAGAAGTACTATATGGAGCTGGAGTACATTCAGAATCCCCAGGTCCTCTGGATGTCCGCCGACACCTGGAACAGCCTGGATGAGACGCAGCAGGGTTGGGTGATGGAGGCCATTGCCAAGGCTTATGAGGTCAACACCGCCGACGCCGAAGTGGAGTATGAGGATAGCAAGGCCAAGTGCATTGAAGAGGGCCTGGAGTTCATCGAGTTTGACCGCAAGGCCTTTGAGGATTCCGCCAATGAGATCGCCCAGGAGATGGACGGAGAGATGTTCAGTGCGGGCCTGTATGACCGCATCAAGGCTCTGGACGCCGAGTAAACTACCAACAGCGTGCCCGGGGGCCGGTCCCCGGACCCGGGCACAGAAGCAAAAAGAAACGGAGATGAGACCGTGAACATCGTAAACAAGCTGAGCGGCGCAATCGCCTATGTGCTCCAGCGTATCGTCGCCCTTGTGATTTTTGCCATGTTTGTGTTGAACCTGGTTCAGGTCGTCACCCGCTATGTGGCGCAGTATTCCATCATCTGGCTGAACGATGTCATCATTTTGAGCCTGCTGTGGATGTGCTGCCTGGGTATTCCCTGGCTGTGGCTGACCCGAAAGCACTTGGTCATGGACGCGCTGGATAAGTATCTTCCCCCCAAGGGGCTGGCCTATTTGCAAATTTTCAACTCTGTACTGGCTGCGGTCTTTTCGGTGCTGCTGACCATATCCGCAGTCTCCGCCTATGAGGTAAATCAGGGCATGATTGCCAGCGCCGCCGGATTTGACGAGTGCATCCGCTATATCCCCTTTATTGTAGCCGGCGTTTTGTGGTTTGTTTGTTCCATTTTGGATCTGATTCGCGCGATTTGGGAGGTGAAGCATTTTGGAGACTGAAATGATTGTACAGCTGGTACTTCTTTTTGGCCTGATGTTTCTGCTGATGTTCGCACGAATCCCCATCTTTATGGCCCTGGTGGGCTCGGTGGTGATTTTCGCGTTCTTCTACCCGGGCCTGATTCCCCTGCCTGTATTTACCCAGAGCCTGGCCCAGGGCATCAGCAACGACTCCTTCCTGGCGCTGGTGTTCTACTTCCTGATGGGAGAGGTGATGAACCGGGGCGGCATCGGCGACAGTCTGTTCGGTTTTCTGGACTCGGCCGTGGGATGGATTCGCGGCGGCCTGAGCCACGCCAACGTGCTGGAATCTGTCATTTTTGCCGGTGTGTCCGGCTCCGCCAACGCGGACGCCGCAGCTATGGGCTCCATCATGATTCCGGCCATGAAGAAGCAGGGCTATCCCGCGGGCTATGCTGCCGCCATTACGGAGGTTACCTGCGTCTTTGGCCCCATCATTCCCCCTTCCGGCGGCCTGGTCATGCTGGCAGTATATATGAATTGCTCCGCCCGGAGCATGCTGGTGGCCGGCCTGCTGCCCGGACTGACCATGTGCATTGCCATGCTTGGCATGTCCTACGCCATCAGCGTGAAGCGCAACTTCCCCCGCACTCCCTGGCAGGGCTGGAAGAACCTGGGCGTGGAGTTTAAGAAGAGCTTCTGGGCCCTGGCGCTCCCCGCCGGCACCATCTTCTGCCTGATGGCCGGCATTGGTACGGTTACCGAGGTGGGCGCTCTGTCCGCCTTCTTCGCCCTGGTGATTTCCAAATTCGCTTACCGTCACCTGGGGATCAAGGAAATGGCTGAGTGCTTCATCAATGCCACCATTATGACCGCCCGCGTGCTGTGCTCCATTGCCACCGCCGGCGTGTTTACCTGGCTGATCTCCTACCTGGGGGTGTCCGGAGCCGTGGCCGATATGATCTCCAACGCCTCCACCAGCCCGCAGCTGGTGCTGATCCTGTGCGTGATCATCCTGTTCATTGCCGGCGGACCGCTGAGCGTCAACGTACTGCTCACCGTGTTTGTTCCGGTGATGATCCCCACCGTGCTGGCCATGGGGATTGATCCGTTCCATTTCGGTATTGTTACCATGCTGGTGTGTCAGCTGGGTTCCATCACCCCGCCGGTGGGCAACCTCATTTATATGACATCCGCCATAGCGGAGTGCTCCACTTCTGAGACGAACCGAGAGGCATTACCATATCTGATTCTTCTGCTGGTTCTGATCATCGTGTGGATTTTCGTCCCTGGTGTGTGTACATTCCTACCGAACTTGCTCTTCTCCTAACATCCTGAGGGGGAAGGCCGGGGAGAGCCTGCCGTCCGGCAGGCCCTCCCCGTTTTTGTTTCAGTGATAAGGAGGCTTTTATGACTGTACTGGAAAAATTGGCTGCGTTCTCTGCCGGCTTTCGGCTGACAGAGCCCTTGCTGACGGATAAGGCGGTCCTGTGTGCAGCGGATGCTCTGGAGTGCTGTCTGGCGGGGACCAACCAGGACCCCAGGACCCTTGGCGCATATCGCTATGTCAAGGCGTCCGCCGGTCCCTCGGCACTGTTTGCGCGCAGAGAACGGGTTCGCAGCGAACAGGCGGCTTTTTACAATACGGTGACCGGCTCTGTCTCGTCCCGAAACGATACCAGCAAAAAGGGCTCCTGCCATCCGGGGGCCATTGTGGTGCCGGTGGTGCTGGCTTTGGCGGCGGAGCAGCCCTGTTCCGGACGCCGAATGCTGGAGGCCATGGTCTGTGGTTATGAGACAATGATCCGGCTGGGGGTGGCGCTGAAAATGGCGAAGATTAACCCCAGCTTTCGCTCCACCGCCCTGGTCGCGCCCTTTGGCGCCGCTTTTGCGGCGGCGAAGGTTTTGAATCTGGATGAGGAGGAAACCTGCTGCGCGGCAAGCCTGTCCTGCCACAGCGCGGGGGGAGTCAACAACTGGGCCATCGAAGGGACCGGAGAGGATGTGTTTCAAAACGCTTGGGGCGCTCGAAACGGGATCGAGGCCTGCCGGCTGGCCAGAGCTGGGGTCAGGGCCTCCCACTCCGTTTTAGAGGGGTCCAACGGGCTGCTGTCCGCATTCGGGGCGGAGCAATACGCCGGAGAGATCGTCCGGGGGCTGGGAGAGTCCTTTTATATGCTGGAGGTGGAGCACAAGCCCATGGACTCCTGCTTTAAGCTTCAGGCTCCCTGTCAGGCCATGGAAAAGCTGGTGAGGAAGGAACACATTCAGCCCCGGGATGTGGCCCAGATTGAGGTAGGCCTGTCTGCCCACGCCCTCCACCATGCCGGGTCAAGCAATATTCAGATTACATCCGCCGTCCAGGCGATCATGAGCATACCTTTTGGACTGGCCAGTGTGATTTGCTCCGGGGACTGTCAGGACATCTCCTGGCAGCCGCCTTACGGTGAGGAGCTTGAGCGGCTGATGAGCGTATGCCGCCTGGCGCAGCGGGAGAAGTGGACGCAGGCATTTCCGGCACGGCACGGGGCGGATGTGACCGTCACACTGAAGGACGGACGGGTTCTGCATGAAGAGCAGGAGGATGTGGAAGGCCTGTCTGAGGAAGACCTGCGCAGAAGATTCCGCGCCACGGCGCAGCGGCATTTGGGAAAGGAGCGGGCTGAGGAGCTTGCGGAACTTGTGTCCCGGCTTGACAAGCTGGAACGGGCCGATGCGCTCAACGACGCGCTTGCGCTGGGTGAAGCGTGAGGCGCGGCCCTATGCTGCAAAACATTCTGGATTCCATCCTGCCCAAGCCGTCCCGGGCATATTTTTGGAAACTGGCCTGGCCGTCCATCATGGAGTATCTTCTGGTTTCCATGATAGGATTTTTCGATACCGTAATGGTCAGCGAAGTGGGGATTGGGGCGATTGCGGCGGTGGGGTTGGCGGTACAGCCCAAAAATATCATGACTTCCTTTGCCCAGTCTCTTGCGGTGGGCGTGACGGCGGTGGTGGCCCGGAGAGAGGGGGAGGGCAGGAGAGCGGTGGCTGTGGCGGTGCTTCAGCAGGCTTTGGTGGTGGGCGTGGCGCTGGTATGCCTGGTCAATGGGGCCGGCATTGTGTTTGCCAAACCGATTATTACCATTGCGGGGGCGGAAGCGGACATTATGGACACAGCTGTGCTCTATTTAAAGGTGGTATTCCTTGCAAATATCTTTCATGGCGTTGCGCTGATCATCAATGCGGCGCAGCGGGGCGTGGGGAATACCAGGACCTCGTTTCAGACCAATGTGAGCGCCAATATTGTGAATGTGATATTCAACTACCTGCTGATTGGCGGGCGGTTCGGCTTCCCAAGGCTTGGCGTTCTGGGCGCCGGCGTCGCCACAGTGTTGGGCAGCGTTTTTGCGCTGGGGCTGGCTGTTTTTTCTGTTTCCCGCCCCGGGACAAAGCTTAACATTGTAAGTGTGCGCGCCTGGAGACTGCAGCGCAGCGTCATGAGCAGCGTGGCCGCAGTTTCCTTCGGAGCGGCGTTGGAGCAGGTGTTTATGCGGATCGGTACATTTTCCTTTGCCTGTATCGTGGGAAATCTGGGAACTGCCGTATTTTCAGCCCACAACATTGCGATGAACGTGACGTCGATTTCCTTTTCCATCGGCGATGGCGTGGGAGCTGCTGCCGCAGCGCTGGTGGGACAGAGGCTGGGAGCGGGGGATAAGCAGGCCGCCTGCCAAAATGCCCGGTATTCTCAGCTGGTAGCGGGCATTTTGTCTCTGGTCTTGGCGGGGATTGTGCTGGTTTTCCGCATTCCGATCATTGACTTGTTTGCCCGGGGGGATGAACAGGTACAGCAGCTTTGCAAACCGATTTTTCTGCTGCTGGCGCTGAATATCATGCTCCAGATCACCAGCGTGTCCATTGCGGGGGCGCTGCGGGGCGCCGGCGACGTGCGGTATGTGGCAAAAATCGCGTTTGTGGGCTTGACGCTGATACGGCCGGGGCTGGGATGGCTGCTGTGCGTACCATGCCAGCTGGGCCTGACAGGCGCCTGGCTTGGTATGGCTGCGGATCAGCTGACCAGACGGTGCCTGCTTCAGCGGCGGTTTCAAAAGGGCGCTTGGTCGGATCAAAAATTGTAACAGATGTTGGTTGTTATGTTGATTTAATTAGCATTTGCGGCACAAGTTTGGAGGAATACGATGCATTACTATTTGGGACTGGACAACGGGGGTACGACCACGAAGGCCGCCCTGTACTCTGAGCTTGGCGAGGAAATCGCCGTCGCGTCCCGGGAGACCAGGGCGCTGCTGCCCAAACCGGGCTTTGCGGAACGGGATATGGAGGAAATGTGGCAGGCAAATTGCCAGGTGATCCGGTCGGTACTGGAACAGTCCGGCATTTCTCCCTCGGCTATCCGGGCGGTAGGGGTCTGCGGCCACGGGAAAGGACTGTACCTGTGGGGGAAGAACGGCGCTCCGGTACGGCCCGGGATCATTTCTACGGATAACAGAGCCTATTGGTACCCCGGCCGCTGGCGGGAGCAGGGGGTTGAGGCCGCCTTGTTTCCCGTCACCTGCCAACATATTTTGGCCTGTCAGCCGGTGTCGCTGCTGGCTTGGCTGAAGGATCATGAGCCGGAAAGCATGGAGCAGATCCGGTGGGTGTTCAGTGCCAAGGACTATGTCCGTTTCCGGCTGACCGGGGAAGCCTGGGCGGAGCTGACGGATATGTCGGGAAGCGGGCTGCTGAATCTCCATACCAAGGGTTATGATCCGTTTATTTTAGAACAGCTGGATTTGAGAGAGATCGAATCTGCGCTGCCGCCGCTGTGCGGAAGTCTGGACCTGTGCGGAACGGTGACGGCGCAAGCGGCTTCCGCCTGCGGGCTGGCGGAGGGGACGGCGGTGATTGGCGGGATGTTTGACATCGATGCCTGCGCCTTGACCGCAAACGTGACAGATGAGAACCGGATTTGTATGATTGCCGGGACGTGGAGCATCAACGAGTATCTGTGTACCGTTCCGGTTATGGACGGTTCTGTGCTCATGAACTCCCTGTCCGCGGTTCCGGGTTACTATCTGGTGGAAGAGAGCAGCCCCACCTCTGCGGGAAATAACGAATGGTTTATTCAAACCCTGCTGCCGGAACTGGTGCAGAAGTGCAAAGAGGACAAGAGCAGCATCTATGATCGGATGAACCGATGGGTGGAGAGCATACCCGACCAGGTCCTCTGTCCGATTTTCCTGCCTTTTTTGATGGCCAGCAACGTACATCCTAACGCAAAAGGGGCCTTGGTGGGGATGGAGCGGCACCATACCAGGGCCCACCTTGCCCGCAGTATTTATGAGGGGGTTGCCTTTGGGCATCGCGCGCATTTGGAGCGTCTGCTTCGGTCCAGAACCTCTCAGCCCAAGGGAATCCGTTTGGCCGGTGGTGCGGCGCGCTCGTCGGTTTGGGCGCAGATGTTCGCGGATGTCATGGGGTTTTCCGTAGAGACGGTGGGCGCCAGGGAGACGGGGACGCTGGGCTGTGCCATTGCGGCCGCCGCTGCGGTGGGGCAGTACCGGGATGTGTCGGAAGCGGCGAAACACATGAGCAAGATCACCTGTGTTTATAATCCCTCTCCACAGCGGCACGAGATTTACAATAAGAAATACCAGCTGTACAAGAAGGTGATCGACTCCCTGGATGGCCTGTGGGACACCTATCAAAATTTGGAAGAAACATTGTAAAGAGGGATACTTATGTTGGGAAATCATTTGCTGGGTTTGTATGAAAAGGCGTTGGACCCCCGGGATACCTGGGAAAAAAGGCTGCATAAGGCAAAAAAGCTGGGCTTTGATTTCGTGGAAATCAGCATTGACGAGAGCCCGGAACGATATGGAAGGCTGTTTTGGAGCCGGGAGCAGCGCAGGCAGCTGCTGGAGACAAGTTTTGATCTTGAGGTACCCATTCAGTCCATGTGCCTGAGCGTCCATCGCCGCTTTCCCTTCGGCAGCGCGGATGCGCAAATCCGCAGTCAGGCGCACGAACTGATGAAGCGGGCCATTGACTTCGCTGCTGATCTGGGAATCCGGGTCATCCAGCTTGCGGGCTATGACGTGTACTATGAACCCTCGACGCCGGAAAGTGTGGCTTACTTTCAGCAGGGCATGGAGTGGGCCGCGGAGCAGGCGGGACGGGCACAGGTTATGCTGGCAATGGAGATCATGGATACGCCGTTTATGAATTCCATCACAAAATTCCAGCGCTATGAGCAACAGATTAAAAGCCCTTGGTTCAAGGTCTACCCGGACCTGGGGAACCTTACCGCCTGGCCGGAAAATGACCCGGAGGAAGAGCTGAACCGGGGAATTGGGAGTATTGTGGCGGTGCATTTAAAGGACACCCTGTCGGTGACAAAGGATTTTCCGGGCCAATTTAAGAACCTTCCCTTTGGAAAGGGATGCGTGGATTTCCAGGCTCGCTTCAGTCAGCTGGAGCGGCTGGGATATACAGGCCCCTATATGATGGAAATGTGGTATCAGAGCGGCACGGATGATCTGGCGCAGGTGGCGCAGGCGCGGGACTTTGTTGTGGCCCAATACGCTGCGGCGCTGGAGTATAACGCGAAAGGAGCGGAACAGTAAAGATGTTGGAGGAATTAAAGCGCCAGGTCTATGAGGCAAACATGCTGCTGCCCAAGTATGAGCTTGTGACCTTTACCTGGGGGAATGTGTCGGGAATTGACCGGCAGCAGGCACTTGTGGTGATCAAGCCGTCTGGGGTAGAGTATGATGAGATGACGGAGGATGATATGGTTGTGGTGGACCTGAAGGGAAATCGGGTGGAGGGGAGATATAAGCCCTCCAGCGATACGGATACCCACCTGATTCTCTATTCCGCCTTCCCTGATCTGGGCGGCATCGTACATACCCATAGCCGTTGGGCGACCAGCTTTGCCCAGGCGGGGAAGGGTATTCCTGCCTTTGGCACTACCCAGGGGGACTACTATTACGGGGAAATTCCCTGTACCCGCCAGATGACGTCGGAGGAGATTGCCGGCAAATATGAACTGGAGACGGGAAAGGTCATTGTCGAAACCTTCCAGGGCCGTGAAATCGACCCGGACCAGGTTCCTGCGGTTCTGGTGAACAGCCACGGTCCCTTTGTCTGGGGGACGGACCCCCTCAACGCGGTTCACAACGCGGTGGTGTTGGAAGAGGTGGCGTTTATGGCCTTTCACTCCATGCAGCTTACTCCGGGGCTTCCCCCCATGCAGCAGAAGCTCTTGGACAAGCATTTTATGAGAAAGCACGGACCGAACGCCTATTACGGGCAGTAAAACGCAACATGCCCAAAGAAATTGGCGCAGCCGCACGAAATCGGGCGGCTGCGCCAATCGTAAAACAGAACGGATCACATGAATGTTTCCGCCGGGACATAGACCCGGCCCTCCAGGATGGTGCGGGCGGTTCGGCCAACGCCTACGCTCTCGATGTAGCTCTCATCGTAGCCCTGAGAAGCCGGGTGCTGGAGGTGAATATCCACATCCATGATCCCGTAGGGGTGGCCGATGTTGAGGACGTCTTTTTTTTGCGCCTGTTCCGAGAGCATCTGCCATACCACAGTTCCCTCGATCTTGGAGGCTGCGCCGGTACACACCCCGCCGGTAACCATATAGGCCCGGTGCATTTTCTGCATGGAGCACAGACGGGCCGCCAGGTCCATGGATTCCTTCGGGATCGCCACGCCGTCAGGATTAACAAAATCCTGGGCGGGGGATACAAAGCCGATTTTTGGAATGGCAGGGCTGAGTTTTGTGGCCTGATGACGGTCGGCCACAATTCCCACCCGTTCAGCCATAATGGAGCGGATCTCCTCGATTAGCCCCAGCTTATCGGGCATACCCTCTACTTCGGTGGGCAATTCGGTCCCCTTCAGACCCAGTTCCCGGGCGTCCAGGAATACCACGGGATTGCCCGCATCTACCATCGAGACATGAAACACCCCTTTTTCTCCCAGGTCTACCGTATCCATTGGGTTTCCGGTGGGAAGGAGCTTTTTTGTCACGGAACCGGACGGCTGAAGAAAGTCCAGGGTAATTTTAGCGCCGCTGCCGGGTACGCCGGAGATAACATAGTCTCCGCTTGTGACGGTTTTCCCGCCCTTCACGGGGACGGTGGCCCGGATGATCTTGTCTGTGTTGGTATTGTAAATTCGGACCGTTGTAAAGGGTTCCGTCGGCTTGACCATATTCATGTCAACGGCGTATAACCCTACGGCGGAGGAGATGTTGCCGCAGTTTCCCTTCCAGTCGATGACAGCGGCGGCAAAGGAGACCTGGCCGAAGGTATAATCCACATCCGCATCCGGGCGGTCGGAGACACCCACGATGGCCACCTTGCTGGTTAAGGAGTTGGCGCCGCCCAGACCGTCAATCTGACGGGCGTCCGGGCTGCCGAAGGCCCGAAGAATAAAAGCGTCCCGCTCAGGCCCGGGGGCGGGGATTTCGTTTTCCTTGAAGAATACGCCTTTGCTGGTGCCGCCGCGAATGATGTGGCAGGGGATTGAAATGTTGGGAAATTCCATAGCATGGTACCTCTTTTCTGACAGATGAATAGGCGGGCGCGCCGCCTGAAGCGGGGGTCAATCCCTGACGTAGACATATCCGTCCATAATCCGCCGCGCGGTGCGGTCCAGATTGCCGCTGAGAAGGGAGTAGGTGCCGTCGGGGCGCTTGTCTAAATCGGCGTAGGCGTCCATCACACCCCAGGGATGACCGATGCGAAGGTGAGAGACAGGACCGCCGTGGACAATTTCGTTTACAATGGTTCCCGGAGTGTTGGCGGCGGTGATGGTACAGATGGCGCCGGTCCCCATATAGGCGTCGATCATCTTCATATTGACGGAGAACAGCCTTCCCACCAGGTCGATCTGACCGGAGGAGATCGTTTTGCCGCTTCCGGCCGTATACTCCGCTGGCCTGGTTACGAAGGCGATCTTGGGCAGCGTCTGACTGTTGATTCTGGCATCCTCTAAATCCTTGGCGAAGCCCAGCAGGATCGCGCCGGTTCCCCGGATGATCTCCAGCTTTCGGCAGATTTCGGAACAATTTGGCAGGGCGTTAAACTGCGCGGGGGTTTCCGTTCCGGTCACGCCGAAGTCCTCGGGGTGGACGAAAATAACGGGATTGGCGGAATCGACAAAGCTGTATTCATAGCGCTGGCCTTCCAACTCGATCACGTCCCGGGCGTGCCCGGTGGGCAGCAGCCTGCCGGAAGCCGCCCCTTGGGGAGAGACGAATTTCAGCGTGATCTTGGCACCGCTGCCTGGCACCCCGTCGATCCGAAAGTCCCCTTCTGTAACGGCGCGGCCGTCCTGTACAGGGACTTGTGCGATAATCTCCTTTTGGGTGTTGGTGTTAAAAATATGGACCTCGGTGATGGGTTCTACCGCCTCCACCAGGCCTTCGTCCACGGCGTAGGGGCCTACGGCGGATGAGATATTGCCGCAGTTCATCGTTTTTCCCACGATGGGGGCGTTGATATCCACTTGACCAAAGTCGTAGTCTACATCAATGCCGGGACGCTCGCTCTTTTTGAGAATGGCCACTTTGCTGGTAGAGGTGTTGGCCCCGCCCATGCCGTCGATCTGCCGGCGGTCGGGCGAGCCGAAAGCGCTGAGAATCACTCTGTCGCGGGCAGCCTCATCTTTGGGCAGGTCCTCGTCCCGAAAGAAGAGCGCCTTTGAGGTGCCTCCCCGCATATAGACGCAGGGGATCTTTCGGTTTGGCTGAACTTTTTGCATAGAAGCCTCCTTCTGCGGCCTGGGGCGCCGTGAGATAGGGACGGCTGGCCGCAACAAAAAATTGCACGAAGCTTGGAGTTGTATTAGAATAAAAGACGGAGGGGATGGTATGCTCGGCAATTACCACTATTTTTTGGCATTGGCGGAAGAGGAAAACATCTCACGGGCGGCGGAAAAGCTTTATATCTCGCACCAATGCTTAAGCAAATATTTGAAAAATTTAGAGGAAGCATATCACGTCACGCTGTTTGAGCGTTCACCAAAGTTGACTTTGACCCATGCGGGACAGATATATCTGGATACGGTTCGGAAAGTTCAGCTGCTGGAGGCGAATCTGGAAAATCAGATGGAGGACATCTGCAAGTCCAGGCGGGGAATTCTCCGGTTCGGCACGACAGAGGGACGGTATCGGATTCTGGTTCCCGATCTGCTTTCTCGATTTCGTCAGATTTATCCTGATGTCATACTGGATATGCAATACAGCTCCAGCTCCAGACAGCTGAACGAGTTGGTGGCGGAAAATAAGCTGGATATTGTGCTGCTCAATCAAAGCGACATTCTGCATCCCCAGCTGGAAAGCCAACTGGTGCTGGAAGAGCAATTTTACCTGGTCGTCTCGGATGGGATGCTGAAGACCTATTTTCCAACCCGATATCCAAACTGCAAGGCGGAGTTTGCCCAGGGGGTGGATCTGGCTCAGTTCCAACACGTTCCCTTTGTGCTGAGCAAGCCGGGCCTTCACTCCAGGCAGCTGCTGGACGAGTATCTCCAGAACAGGGGCCTGACGTTGAAGTGTGTGATGGAGATGACCCAACTGGACCTGCACAGTATGATGACGGCCCGGGATTACGCGGCCAGCTTCTGCTGGTCTATGTATCTTCCCACCATCCGCCAGATGAACCAGCTGGCCCAGGGCAGCCGGTTGAATGTTTTCCCACTGAAGGGGAAAGAGATCCGAAATCAACTGGTGCTGGTGAACCGGAAAGGGAAGATATTCCCGGAATATGGCAGAGAGCTTATTCGGCAAATCCGGCTGGAGTGCGCCTGCTTTGCCGACCCGAATCTGGAGAAGATTTAAAACGGTTCTCAAGCCGGCCCAAGGGCACATCCCTTGGCCGGCTTTTTGTGTGCCCTCAGCGCTTGACCTGGCGGATCACGTCCAGGACGGTCCCATCCCGGTACTCCACGATGCAGGCCACCTTGTCGGTGGTTTCAATGGGCTGAGGCACTCCGGTCAAAGACTGGGCCAGCTGCTGAAGCTGCTGAATGGTGACCAGCTTCAGGTTCGTCTGCTCCAGATCTTCCTTCAGCTCCTGGTAGTTCTTGTGCTTTGGGTTGAGGGCGATCCCGGCTTCGGTAACCACGGCGGCAATGGTTTCACCGGGCGTACACAGGGTAAATACCCGATTGACCACGGAGGGAGTTCGTCCCCGGATAATGGGGATGGTAACAATGGAAATGGCTGCCCCTCCAGCCACATCGGGGCCGCCGCCCAGGCCGCCCATCATTTCTCCTGAAGAGCCGGTGAGAATGTTGACGTTGAAATCGGTATCCACTTCCAGCGCTCCCAGTACGCCGAAATCTTCCCGGTTCAGATACCCGCCCTTGCTGTATGCGTTGGCGTAATCGGCGTTGTCAATTTCGATGACGCCGGGGCGGTCTGCGATGGCGCGGGCGGCCACGCTGTCGAAGCTCTGGCTGCAGGCCACCACCCGGACGAGGCCTTCGTCATACATGTCAATAATAGCCGCGGGGATTCCGCCCAGGGCAAAGCTGGCTTTCACGCCCCGTTCCTCCATCCGCTGGGCCAGATATTTGGTGATGGCGATGGGGATGGCGCCGGCGCCGGTCTGGAAGGAGAAGCCGTTCCGAAAGCGGCGGGAGGCGGAAATCAAATCCACCGTGCGCTGGGCAATCATCAGATCGCGCGGATTTTTGGTCAGCCGGGCGGCGCCGGCGCCGATCTTGGCCGGATCACCGATGGAGTCAACCCGGACCACATAGTCTACATATTGCTGACTGATGCTCACCGGACAGCAGGGATATTCCACCAGGTTGTCTGTGACCACCACCACGCAGCCTGCGTTTTGAGCATCTACGAAGGAGTAGCCCAGCGACCCGCAGGCGTTAGGCCCGATCTGCCCGGTGCAGTTTCCGTAATCATCGGCGGCCGAAGCACCGATAAAAGCGACGTCAATCTGAAGTTCTCCGGCTTCAATGGCCCGGGGGCGCGCTCCGTGGGTGCGCAGGATGACCGGGCGTTCCATTTCTCCCGATAAAACGGCGTCGCCCAACTCGCCGCGTATCCCGCTGGCCTCGATGCGGTCGATGGTGCCGTCGCGGACAAAGTCCACGATGGAGGGGCTTTTGATGTTTACCACGGCGCTGGGGGCGAAGCGCAGCCCCTTGATCCCCAGGGCCCGGATGGCGGTGAGCACCTGGCCGATGATCTGATCCCCTTCCCGGAAGCAGTGGTGGAAGGAGATGGTCATCCCGTCCCTCAGTCCGGAGGCCTTCACGGCATCCTCCAGGGTGGGCAGCAGCTTGGCGTCTCCCGGTATCCGGTGGCCGGCCGTGCGCTTGGTGACCACCGTTTCCGTCCGGGCCGGAGTGACGTAGGCGCCCTGATAGGGTTTGACCACATAATCTCCGATCCGATCCGGCAGTTGGCGGCCCAGACTATTTACCAGCATCAGTTTTCCCTCCCTGTTTTGATTCCGGCGGCCTCCGCTTTGGCCAGGGTGGAGCGGGCCCGCAGTTCCATGGGCTTATCCACCATACCGCCGTCCAGTACGCATACCCCGGTGTGCTGTTCCGCCGCCGCTTTTAAGGCGTCCAGCACCCGCAAGGCGTTTCGGATTTCCTTATCGGAGGGGGTAAAGCAGCGGTTGACCGGATCGATCTGCCTGGGATGGACACAGGTTTTTCCGTCAAAACCAAGGGCGCGGGTCATCTCCAGGTCCCGCTGCAGTCCCTCTTTGTCGTTGATGTCGGAAAAAACCGCATCCTGGGCGGAAATTCCCGCTTCCCGGCAAGCCATCAGAATGGCGTTGCGGGCGTAAAAGATTTCCCAGCCCGGCTTGGTGCGCTGGGCGCTCATGCTGGCGGTAAAATCCTCCGCGCCCAGGGCCATGGCGGCCACGCGAGGGCTTGCCTTGGCGATTTCCCGGGCGTTAAGTACCCCCAGATAGGACTCGATATTACACCACAGCTGGATCGCGCCCAACGGAAGGGCGGCCTTTTTTTCAATTGCGGTGATCTTGGCGTCTATCTTTTCCACCTCGCTGGCGTACTCCACTTTTGGGATGCGGATGGCGTCTGGCTGGGCCCGGACTGCGGCCTCCAGGTCCTCGTCAAGATACTCTGAGTAGATGCCGTTGACCCGGATGAGGATATACTTCCCTTTGGGGCGCTGATATTTCACGGCGTTGTATACCAAAAAACGGGCGGCGTCCTTTTCTCCGGCGGACACGGAGTCCTCCAGGTCGTAGACCAGACAGTCTTCGTTATAAAAACCGGCCTGAATCATTTTGACCGGACTGGTTCCGCCCGCGTACAGGGATGTGCGCATTAGCTCCTGCTTAGCCATTGGGGTCCTCCTTTCCCCAGTCGAACCGGATTTCGGCCGCCCGGCAGACGGCGCACTGCATCCGGGCGCGGATGGCAAAATCCAGCGCGCCCTTGTCGTTGATCTCAACCAGGGCGTCTGATACGCCAAATTCTGCCAGCACATCCCGGACGGTGGCCTCGATGGCCTGGCCAAACAGGGCTTTCACATCGCTTGTCAGTGAGATCTGGATTCCTTTGCCCGGATTGGGACGCAGGGTGACCTGAACGTCGCTGGATTCCAGCGTCCCGGCCACCGCCGGCTTTTTCAGTTCCATGTTCAGCCCTCCTCTGCCGCATGGGCTTTCATATACTGGAACAGTCCGCCGGCCTGCATGATATCGTGCTCAAGGTCGCTGACGGCGTCCCCGTGGACCTGAAATCCGGTATCCTGATCCAGAATGGCGCCTGTGTCCAGGTCCACTGCGAGGGTGTCCCCGTTTCGGATGGAGCCGTCCTTGATAGCCTGGGACAGCCCCTTGACGAACAAGACGGGGTAGCCGTTGTTGATGGCGTTGCGGTAGTAGATGCGGGAACAGGTCTCCGCCAATACGCAGGGGATTCCCGCATACTGCAAACAGTACACCGCGTGCTCCCGGCTGGAGCCGCAGCCGAAGTTCCGGCCTGCTACGACGAAGTCTCCGGGTTTGACCTGCTTGGCAAAGTTCTCCATGCCCGGGTAGTACTCAAAGGCGTACTGAGGCATCTGTTTGGGGTCCGTCTCAGCCAGGTATTTGTTGTGATAAATGAGGTCGGTATCCACATCGTCCCCAAATACCCAGGCCCGTCCGATCTGTTTACTCATGGTCTGCTCCTCCTTTAAACCAAGATCTCTCTGGGGTCGGTGATGCGGCCTCGAATGGCGGTGGCCATAGCGGCCATGGGGGAGAGCAGGTATGTGTGGCTGCCCTTCCCCACCTTGCCGATGAAATTGCGGTTGTTGGTGGCTACGCCCACATCCCCGGCCGGCAAAGCGCCGTAGTGCTCGGCGGTACACAGAGCGCAGGTGGGGTTGGTAAACACGATGCCTGCCCGCAAAAAATCCAGTACCAATCCGTTTTTCACGCACTCCATCTGCACCTCGGCAGTAGAGGGGGTGATAATTACCCGAGTGTTGGGATCTACCTTACCGCCTCCGGCCATCAGAACCTGATGGGCGGCCTTAATATCTTCATATCGTCCGTTGGAACAAGAGCCGATATGAACCTGATCCACATGGGTACCGGCCACGGCGGAAACGGGCTTGACGTTGTCGGGGGCGTCGGGGCAGGAGGCCATGGGTTCCAGTGTGCTGACGTCGTACTTTAAGACTTTGCGGTACTCCGCGTCCGGGTCGGCGGACAGCGTCTTCACCCGGTCGATGACCTCGCTGCCGGCCCGCTGGACCATCCAGTCCAATACCGGCCCGTTTGGCATAATGAGGGGTACTTTGCCGCTCATCTCCGTCACCATGGAGCACAGTGTGATGCGCTCTGCCAGGGAGGCGTTGTCGATGGTCTCTCCGGTAAACTCCACGGCCAGGTAGTCCATCCCCCCGGCGCCCAGGTCGCCCACGATCTTGGTCAGCAGATCCCGCATGCATACGCCCTTTTGGAATGAACCTGTGACCTCGATCTTCATGGTTTCGGGTACCCGGAACCAACTGGTGCCGCTGATGTACGAGGCGGCCACGTCGGAGTTGCCGACCCCGGTGGCAAAGGCGCCCACAGCGCCGAGCAGGTTCATGTGGCTGTCGGTGCCCAGCACCACGTCCCCCGGCTTAATCAGCCCCTCCTCCAGCATAACGTGCTGGCCGATGCCGTGGTTGATGTCAAACAGGTGCCGGATGCCCTGGCGCCTGGCAAATTCCCGGATGATTTTCTGATTGTTGGAGACCTTTTCCGAGTGAGAGGGAGCCTGGAGGTCAAAGGTGTAGGCAATCTTGTCCGGGTCCCAGACCTTGGCATCCTTTCCCATCTCGTTTTCAAACTGAAGGACACAATTTGCTCCGCCAAAGTCCCGGGCGGAGGCCAGGTCAACCTTGCACCATACCCGCTGGCCCACCTGAACTTCCTTTCCCGCGGCCCGCTCCATGATTTTTACAATTGACGTCTTTCCCACAGAGGCTTCCTCCTTTTGCCATGTGTTGATTGGCCCATCCGCAGATGGCCTGAATCTTCCAACCTCCAATTTACACGTCTTCTCTGCAATTGAAAAGCATATTATTTTTGGATATATGCAACTCTTTTTTGCAGATACGGATGACGCTATCTGCAATTTTTTTTTGCAGGACGTGCGGTTTCTTTTGCTTTTCATTTGCGTGCCCCTATGGTATGGTTCAAGCAGAATCAGATGAAATAGGAGGAGAGATACCAAATGGACCAGCTGTCCTTTGCCATGCCGGAACATGCGTGCAACGCCCATTTACATATCATCGACCCCAGCTTTCCCAACGATGGGAAGGCGGAGAACCAAGTGGGGACGGTAGAGACGTATCAGGTTCTTGCAAAGCGTCTGAAGCTGCCCCGTGCTGTCTTTGTCCAGGCCAAACCGTTTGCGCTGGATAACGCCTGCCTGCTGTATGCCATTTCCCGGTTCGGGCCGGAAAACGCCCGGGGCATTGCGGTAGTCAATGCCTCGGTCACGGACCGGGAGCTGGAGGAACTCCATCAAGGCGGGGTACGGGGCCTGCGCTTTAGTGTATGGAATCCGAAAAATGCCGTCGTTTCTTTTGAGGACTGCCTGCCTCTGAGCCGGCGGATCAAGCACCTGGGCTGGAATGTTCAGCTGCATATGAGCGCCGCCCAAATCGCCCTGCACGCCGACGTCATTCGGAAGCTTGAGTGCCGGGTGGTCATCGACCACATGGGCCGTCTTGACCCGGCGCTGGGCACCCGGGACCCGGCCTATGCCTTTTTGTGCGAAATGTTGGACCGGGGGAATACTTGGATCAAGCTGTCCGGCCCCTATTTGAACACCTGCGTTGGAGCGCCTTGGGAGGACGCCTGCGAAGTGGCAAGGGCCATTGCCGCCTATGCGCCGGAGCGGGTCGTGTGGGGCAGCGACTTTCCCCACGTTACAGAGGCGGTCAAACCGGAGGAGGCTGCGCTGGTGGAGCTGATTCCTCTCTGGCTGCCGACTGAGCGGGCGCGTCAGCTGGCTTTGGCGGACAATCCCCGGGAGCTGTACCAGTTTTCCTGAGTCGAAGAATCTGTGAACGGAGGGGGCAATATGACAGAAGAGCTGCGTGTGATCCAATTAGACCTCCGCTACACGCTGGACCGGGAACAGCTGCGTGCCTTTCTGGGACAAAACGGGTTGAAATTGGAAGAAGATGTTCAGGCCGCCTTCGGCGTGGTTGACCTTCAGGGCAGGCTGCGGGCCTGCGGCTGTGCCGCCGGAGGGCTGCTGAAATGCTTTGCGGTGGACGGGGAGCTTCGGGGACAGAACATTTTGGGGCTGTTGGTTTCTCGGCTGGTACAGGACCGATTTTCCGCCGGGTTTTATGACCTGTTCATTGTCTCCCGGGCTCGGAACAAAGCGCTTTTTGCCAACTGCGGTTTTGTGCCGCTGGCGGAGACGGCGGAGCTCGTTTTGCTGGAGAACTGCGCCAATGGCCCTGAGTCCTTTGCTGAGCGGTTATTTTTGCCTGGAGATGAAAAGCGTGTCATGGGGGCGCTGGTCATGAACTGCAACCCCTTTACGTTGGGGCACCAGGCACTGGTGGAGTTTGCTGCCGGTCAGTGTGACGGCGTTCATGTGTTTGTGCTGGAGGAGGAGCGCTCCCTGTTTCCCAGTAGGGACCGCCTGGAGCTGGTTCGCGCGGGAACGGCGCACCTGCCCAACGTCCGGGTTCATCTCAGCGGTCCCTATATGATTTCTGCCTCCACCTTTCCCACTTATTTTCTCAAAGAGGGGGAGAACGCGGCACAGCTGCAAAGCGAGCTGGATATTACCCTGTTTGCCCGGCGGATTGCTCCGGCGCTTCATATCACGCGACGTTATGCGGGAGAGGAACCTCTGGACCAAATTACCGCAGTTTATAACCGGACCATGGCGCGGCTTCTGCCCCGATACGGCATTCAGTTTTGTCAGATCCCCCGCCGTGAGCGGGAGGGGATCATCATCAGCGCCACCCGGGTGAGGCGGCTTTTGAAGGAAAAGGGCGTGTGTGACGAAGTCCTTGCGCTGGTTCCGGAGACGACGGCCCGATATTTAAAGGAACATTTTTGAGGAAAGCACCATGAACAAGATTGGCTGGATGGAAGGTACGCCCGCCGCGCCGGAGGAAATTTTAAACAGCCGGACCCGGCGCGTCCGGCGTCAGCGGGAGATGTGCGCGAAGGGCTGCGGCAGTCTGATCAGCATGACACTGAACATCCCGGGACCGGTGAAACAGTTTTCTCTGGCCGAGGCGGCGGCGGAAATTTGTCTTGCCGAACTGCAGCAGCTATTTGGGTCAGATATTCTGGAGCAACAGCTCATTCACCCGAATACCGGGAGTGAAGCGCTGATCCGGCTGAAGCTTCCTGCGGAGCTTGTTAAAAAAAGAACAATTGAGCTGGAGGAGTCTCACCCGCTGGGTCGTCTGTTTGATCTGGATGTGCTGGGGGAGGATGGACGGGCCGTCTCCCGCACGCAGCTGGGGCGGCCGCCCCGTCCCTGCCTGCTGTGCGGACGGGATGCCAAGGTGTGCGCCAGAAGCCGGTCCCATTCCATGGAAGATCTGCAGGCTTATGTGGTCCGGCTGCTGAATGACTTCTTTCAGGGGGAGCGCCCGGGGCCGGACGTTGCAATTGACCGGGGCTCCGGCGGCCCCGGCTGTGAAAGGGACTGTGCCGAAAGGCTGCTCCGGCGCTGAGATGAGGAGGTAGACGATGAACACAGTAAACGAGTATCGCCCGCTGCTTTGTCAAGTGGCTGACCGATGCGGGAACATGGATCTGGATACATTTCCGGGCGAAGTGGTGAAGAAGGCGAAGTACGCAGTCATGGATGCCATGGACAACTTTGTGGAGGGCTGTGCAGTTCGGTCTGTTGTTGATCCTGTCTGCGCGGCGGCGCGTTCCGTTCCGGGTGAGGCCAAACTGTTTGGCACTGACATCCGTTCAGCGGCTTCGGAGGCGGCCTTCTTCAATACGGTTACGGGGAGCATTACCGCCCGCAATGATCACCACAGCGGCGGAAATGTCCACCCTGGCAGCGTCCTGGTCCCGGCGCTGCTGGCAGAGGGGGAGGTGTCCCATGCCAGCGGAAAAGCGTTTCTGGAGGCTCTTGTGGTTGGGTATGAAGTCATGATCCGTTTGGGGAGCACCTTAAAAACCGGGAACAGCTATCCGCTCTCCAAGAGCCTGCGGGTGTCTATGCTGCCAACCCCTGTGGGAGTGGCTTTTGCCCTTGCCAAACTGCACCGCCTGGAGGGAGAGACGGCGGTCAATGGGGCGGCGTTGGCTTGCAACCATATTTGCGGAATTAACCAGTGGCGGCTGGAGGGTACGGCGGAGGATGTTTATCAGAATGCTTGGGACACGGTCAACGCCATGCACTGTGTCCGACTGGCCCGGGCGGGTGTCCGTGGGGCACCGGGGAATTTGGATGGCTCCTACGGGTTTTTGAGTCTTTTCCAGGCGGAGCATCAGGCGGAGCAGATCGTTCGGGACCTGGGGAGAGCGTTTAAAATCCTGGAGGTAAACAGTAAGGTGACAGGGGCGTGCGCCCGGGTTCTTGCCCCTTGCCAGATCGCCCAGGAGTATCTGTGTGACCCGGAATTCCAACTGGAGAAGCTGGAACGGCTTATCGTGCATATGAACAAAAAATGTACGATGATGTCATGGTACACAAACCGGCAGATTACTTGCCAATCAGAGGCGATCAACAGCGTTCCCTATGGGGTGGCGGCCACTCTGGCAACGGGAGGAGTGGAGCGCCTGTCCTGGTTCCCTCCTTACGACGAGAAAATCTTCGCGCTTATGGACCGGATCGAGCTGGTGTATGACGAATATTCCCGAGAGAGGCTGGACCCGGACGGCTTCTGTATCCAGGCAAAGATGACAGACGGCAGGATACTCAGCAAAGAGATGCGGGTCTACCGTTCTATGACCGATGAAGATATTGAGCGGCGCTTCCTGGCTGCGATGGCGGCGCGTTATGGACAGCCCAGGGCGGAAATGATGCGGGATGCAATTTGCTCTCTGGAGCGTATGGAGGACGTCGCGGCGCTGACAGAACTGTTTTAGGCGCAAAATTCCCCGGTACCATCTGGTACCGGGGAATTTTGCACTTTAGAAGCCCAAATTCAAAAACGAAAATACAAAAAAATATGATTTGTAAACAAAGGAAAAATAGGAGACATAATAGGATGTAACCCGTAAAATGCAAGCAATTGTGCATGAATTATCTATAATGAATAAAATTATGTAAAAATAACGGAGTAAAAATTTTATAATTGACAGAAAAAAGAGAAAACAGACAACGGAATACGATGATATTTTGCACAAAATGAAAGATGGGTATTTGACAAAAGAAACAAACTTATCAAGAAAAGAAAAAATTAGTTTACAAATATATTTAGATATGTTAACTTTTAGCCAGAGGGTTTCAGTTCCCGCGAGGCGCCGCTTCGGGAAGCAGGGACCTCTGCGGAAGGGCTTGGCCCCGGTGTGATAAGCGTCAGCACGATCGAAACGGAGGTAATACGCAATGAACTACAATGAACGTTTGAGAACAAAGCCGATCTCGCTGCCTGAGGTGCTGGAAAAAGGAGCGGAATTCATTCCATGTACGTTTGACTGCTTCTCTTCCATGATCGCGGAGAATGTGGGGTTCCAAAGTGTTTTTCTGTCCTCGTATGCCATTGGGGCCACCTACTTGGGGGTTCCCGACATTGGGCTGACCACACCGACGGAGATGAAAAATGTGGCCAATGCCGTACATAAGGTGACCAATATTCCATTGATTCTGGATATGGACAACGGATACGGCAATGAGATGAACGCCATCCGCACTGCGGTGGATTATGTGGATGTAGGAGCCATGGCCGTTATGATGAACGACCAGGTGTTCCCCAAAAGATACGCAGAGAAGGGAATGGTTCTCCTGCCCCGGGAGGAATTTTCCTGCAAGTGCAGGGCGGTGGCAGATACGCTGCAGGGAAGTGAGGCGGTGCTGATTGCCCGGACGGACGCCTATGAGACGTTGGGCGTGGAGGAGGCAATTGCCCGCTGCAACGCGGCGGTGGATGCCGGCGCCAGGCTGACCTTTGTGCAAGGGGTCAAGTCCAGGGAGGATGCCCAAAAAATTGCCGGGGAGGTCAAGGGCTGGAAGGTATTTGAAATGGCCCACGATGGGGAGAACCCGGATATCTCATTTGAAGAATTGACGGCTATGGGCTACCGTCTGGTGTTCTGCCCCACGCTGATGAATGCCGCCTTTGCGCAGTATGAGGCCGCGGTCCAGAGGGTGTTCCAGGAGAAAAACGACTTTTTCTATGATACCGTAGACCTGATCAACGGGGTGGAGCGCCGGGAGTTTCTGGGACTCAATCACTGGCTGGAGCTTGGGAAACAGTATAACCCCGAAATTAATGTGGCCTCCAAGACGCAGGCTTTGGACTAACTCAGGGGAAAGGGGAACAGAATCATGTATTTTGATAAGGAACACAATAAGAGAAAGACCCTGCGGGAGGCAATGGAGAAAGGCCCTGTGTTTGCCCCTTGCGTGTTCAATCCGCGTACCGCTTTGATTGTGGAGCACGCTGGCTTTGATGCCATGTGTCTCAGCGGAGGCAATTTTTCCGCTTCTCTGAGTGGGATATCAGACATTGGACTGATGACGCCTACCGAGATCAAAAACATGGTGTCCAACATTACCAAGGTGGCCAGTATTCCCATGATTGTGGATATGGACACCGGCTATGGGAATGAGCTCAATGCGATTCGTACCGCAGTAGACTTTGCTGAGGCGGGAGCAATGGCCCTCCACTTTGAGGACCAGGTGTTCCCAAAGCGTTGCGGTCATCTGAACGGAAAGCGGGTCATTCCCCGGGAGGATTATTTCAAAAAGATTCGGGCAGTCTCAGATGCCCTGAAGGGAAGCGACTGTCTGCTGATCGCTCGAACCGACAGCTACTTGCAGTATGGCGTGGAGGAGGCCATTGCCCGGAACATCGGCGCCCTGGAGAACGGCGCGGACATTGCCTTTACCGAAGGGGCGCGCACGATAAAGGATATCGAACGTATCGGTCATGAAGTGCAGGGCTGGAATATGTTCGACATGCTTCACGGCGGGGCCAGTCCGGATGTGTCCTTTGAAGATCTGATCCAGATGGGGTATCGCCTGGTCACCAGCCCCAAGTCCCTTCACTACATCTACACCTCCTTCTCTGACATTGCTGCCCGGGCACGGAAGGAGTGCAGCGATGCCTTTGTGGGCGCGACGGGATTGAAGCTGGGCCGGGACTATGATGACTACCTCAGCAGAAAAGAGTGGCTGAATTTGGGTAAGGGATACAACCCGGATGTGTTTCACGAGGCGGAATAAACTGCGCTCTTCTGGTTTGTGAGATCAAAAGCGCCGCCCGTTGGGATCGGGGTCCCGACGGGCGGTTCTGCCGGCCCCGAGCCTTTAAATGCCAAAGGGTGGACGCTCCTGGGACAGCAAAACATAAAACAAAAGGACATCCTCTCGGATGTCCTTTTGTTTTGGAGCAGGTGAAGGGAATCGAACCCTCGTGTTCAGCTTGGGAAGCTGACATTCTGCCATTGAACTACACCTGCGTAGCTGTTGAAAGCTTTCATACTATACCATATTTTCCTGGTAAATGCAAGTAGAAATTTGACGCTTCTAAAATTTTATTCCAGCACAAAAAACGGCCGCTCCAGTTGGAGCGGCCGTTCTGGGCGGAGATTAGGCGGCGGCGCTGCTGCGGTTCTTCATGATGAACAGGAAGCCCAGCATGAGGATGATGCCGATGGGCAGGGCGATAATCCCGGGCAGCCCGTTGCTGGCCAGCAGGCCGGCAAGCAGGTAGCCCACACCGGAAATGACTGCGCAGGAGATGGCATAGGGCAGCTGAGTGGACACATGGTTCACATGGTCGCACTGGGCGCCGGCGGAGGCCATGATGGTGGTGTCGGAAATGGGGGAGCAGTGGTCGCCGCACACAGCGCCCGCCATACAGGCGGAGATGCAGATGATAGCCAGGGGGTTGTCCATGGAGAAAACATTCTGCACGATGGGGATCAGAATACCGAAGGTGCCCCAGCTGGTGCCGGTGGCAAAGGCCAGCAGGCATCCGATGACGAAGACGATGACAGGCAGGAACATTTGCAGGTGCTCGGCGCTGCGCACAAAGTCGCGCACGAAGTACTTGGCGCCCAGGGAATCGGTCATGCTCTTCAGGGTCCAGGCAAAGGTCAGGATCAGGATGGCGGGGACCATGGCCTTGAAGCCCTCGGGAATGCAGCCCATCATATCCTTAAAGCTCATAGAGCGGCGCAGGAAGTAGTAGATGAAGGCGAAGAGCAGTCCGAAGGCGGAGCCCAGCATGAGGCCCACGGAGGCGTCGGAGTTGGAGAAGGCGGAGACAAAGTCGCTGCCGGAGAAGAAGCCGCCGGAATAGATCATGCCGATCACACAGCAGATGACCAGCACAATGATGGGCAGCACCAGGTCCATGACGGTGCCCTTGGTGTCGTCAATGTCCTCATCCAGCATGGCGTAGGGGTTGGAGCCGGAGAACAGGTCGCCCTTCTCAATGGCGTTGCGCTCAAACTTCGCCATGGGGCCGAAGTCCACATTGATGAGGATGAGGCCCAGCATCATCACGATGGTCAGCAGGGCGTAGAAGTTGTAGGGGATGGCCTGAATGAACAGGTTCAGGCCCTGACCATCCTCCGCGAAGCCGGACACGGCGGCGGCCCAGGAGGAGATGGGGGCGATGATGCATACGGGAGCGGCGGTGGCGTCAATGATGTAGGCCAGCTTGGCGCGGGAGACCTGATGCTTGTCGGTAATGGGACGCATGACGCTGCCCACGGTGAGGCAGTTGAAGTAGTCGTCGATAAAGATCAGGCAGCCCAGCAGAACGGAGGCCAGCTGAGCCCCCGCCCGGGACTTGATGTTCTTCTTGGCCCAGCGGCCGAAGGCAGCGGAGCCGCCGGCCTTGTTCATCAGGCACACCATGGTGCCCAGAATGACCAGGAAGATCAGAATGCCCACGTTGTAGCCGTCAGACAGGGAGGCGACAATGCCGCCGCTGAAGACGTGGTTTAGGGTCCCTTCAAAGGAGAAGTTGGAGTAGAGCAGTCCGCCCACCACAATGCCGATAAACAGGGAGGAGTAGACCTCCTTGGTAATCAGGGCCAGGGCGATGGCGATGATGGGGGGCAGAAGGGCCAGGGCGGTGTTGTAAAAGTTGCTGGGAGATTGGACATAGCCCGTTCCGCCGCAGGTTTCACAGGCAGCGGCCTCACCCCCGTCGGTGAGGACGACGCCTGCGCCCCCGCAGTCGGAGCAGGTAATCATCTTGGTGCCGGTTTCCTCTGTGGGGTCGCCGGCCGCAAACGCGGTGGTGGCCAGGGCCAAGACCATCATCACAAGAATGAGGACACGCACAGGCCAGGATCTTCTAGCTCTCATTTTGATTCCCTCCAAATTTTGTTTGGGCCGCACGCGCCCTCCGGCGCAAAGCAAAAGCCACGGTGCGCAAAGCGCTCCGTGGCAAACCGGATGCCCCTGCACAGCCGCAGGGACCTCTGGATAGCGCTCCACTCATTCGTGACAGTCCGCGGAATATTCTTCCTGCGGCCCAGATCTCAGGGCCCAGGCAGACCCCTCAACCTTCGGCGGAACTCCCTCTCCCGTCGGACGGCTGCCTGACCTTGTCCAACGGTACGCATGAGCACCGCGCCTCTATCCGTTTTTAATTGGAATTGCAAGCATCCTATCATGGTCTTGCAAACTTGTCAAGGCTAATTGTGAAATTTCTGTTAACATCCGGGTTTTTTGGGCACTTCCATGAAAAAAGTAAGGGTGCCCGTGGCTACGGTTTTTTCCTGGGCGTTTTGGATGACCACCTGAATGACGGAGAGCTTCCGCCCTAACTTCTTGGGTGTGGCCTCGCAGGACAGATCGCCGTAAGCGGGGCGGAGATACTCCATGGTACAGGAGGAGGTGACGCATCTCCCGCCCTTGGAGCAGGCGCAGCTTCCGGCCACGGTGTCCGCCAGGGTGGTAATGGCGCCGCCGTGGATCATGCCATGGGGGTTGATGGAATTGGGCCCGGCGTGGAGCACGCCCCGGGCAAGGCCGGGCTCCACATGGGTCAGCTCGATTCCGTTTTCATAGGAAAACTGGTGGGGGGAGTTGACCCGGTCCAGAATGGGATTGTTTTTTTCCTCCATATCAACACTTCCTTTGCCAAACTTCTGCCATATTACCATGTTTCTCTCCCCGTGACAAGTCCGGGAAGCCACCAATTCCCCCGATGTGACATAGAATGGCTGGGAGAGGTCCGCATTTTTATGGAAAGAAGGAATACTGACATGGAACAAAACACAACGCCTTCCCTGGACGGGAAGAAGATTGATCGGGATACCTTTCAGAGGGTCTGGGATCGGGTCATGCCCGACCAGACCAACAGCCCCATTGCGGTAGCGGGAGGGAAGGGGAGCACGGAAGCCCCCGACACGTCCGCTCCCAGGGAGAGCACCCCCGCACCGGAACCGGAGCCGGAACAGCCGGAGTCCGGCCAGCAGGAGCCCACGCTGCCCCAGGTCCCGGTCTGTTCGGACCAGGGCGGCGGCCAATCCGGCTGTGCCTGCACAGGAACGCCCCCGCTGTGCCTGGGGGAGGAGTCCAGCGGGGATACCAGATGTCTGGAGGAGCTGATGTCTATGGCCCGGTGGGGGATGATGGCCGGGCAGAGTTTGTCCTGCCGGTCCGGAGGGTACTGCGCCAAGGCGATGAGCGCTCTGGCCTGCGATCACCGGCTGGCGCAGCGCAGGCTTTCCGCCGCCTATTTTCTCATTACCGGCAAGCGCTTTCGTCCCCGCTGCCCCGCCCCTGAGCTTCCGTCCTCGGTGTGTTTGGCCCTGCGGGAGCAGTTTATGTGGGAACAGAGATGGGAACACTGTAACCGTCAGGCGGCGGAAAACACCAAGGACCCATGCCTAAAAGCACTCTATGAGGAGCTGGCCCAGGAGGGGAAGCTGCACGCCGGGACGATCCGCTCTCTTCTGGAACAGATGACTTGACGGGGGATAGCGGCGGGAGTACACTATTGAAAAAAGGACCGCCGGGCAGGTTTGTTCGGCCGGTCGGAAAAGAGGCGCGCCATGATGCAGGAATTTACCTACCCTTCCTCGGACCGGATTCATCAGATCCACGCGGTGGAGTGGCTGCCCCAGGGAGAACCCAGGGCGGTGGTGCAGATTGTCCACGGCGTTGCCGAGTACGTCCGGCGCTACCATGAGGTGGCCGAATACCTGACCGGGCACGGCTTTGTGGTGTGCGGGGAGGATCACCTGGGCCACGGCCTGACGGTGCAGGATGGGAAGTACGGCTACTTTGGGCCGAAAAACGGCTGGGACCTGGTGGCGCGGGATGTACACAGGCTGCGGAAGCTGGAGGGAGAGAAGTATCCGGGGCTTCCCTACGTCATGCTGGGCCACTCCATGGGCTCCTTTCTCACCCGAACCTATCTGATCCGCTGGCCCGGCACGGTGGATGGGGCGGTTTTGTCCGGGACCGGACAGGAGCTGGCCCCTCTGGTGGCCTTTGGCCGGGGGCTGTCCGGGATGATCGGTTCTTTGCGGGGGCGGGAATATGTGAGCGACCTGGTGTATGATCTGTCCATGGGGGCATATAACAAGCACTTCCGGCCCAACCGCACCTGCGGCGATTGGCTCAGCCGGGATACGGCCCTTGTGGACGAAAATCAGAAGGACCCGCTGTGTTCCTTCCGGCCCACCGTGACCATGTTCCGGGATATGTTGGGAGGCATCCAGCTGATCGGCCAAAAAAAGAACCTGGAGCGGATGGACAAAAATACGCCCGTCTACTTCCTGTCCGGCGACCAGGACCCGGTGGGGTCTATGGGAAAGGGCGTGCGGAAGGTGGAGCAGATGTTCCGCAGGGCGGGATGCCGGGATGTGACGGTAAAGCTCTACCCGGGCGGCCGGCATGAGATGTTTCATGAAATTAACCGCCAGGAGGTCATGGATGACCTTTTGAAGTGGCTTGAGGACAAGGTTTTATAAAGGAAACTCCCCGTGCGGTTTGTTATCCGCACGGGGAGTTTTTCTGTCTGAAGATGGCGTAAGGGGTTATTTGACGGCGATGGCCTCCACCTCGCACAGAACGCCCTTGGGCAGGTCCTTGACGGCCACACAGCTCCGGGCGGGCTTGGAGGTAAAATACTGGGCGTAAACCTCGTTGAAGGCGGTAAAATCACCCATGTCCGCCAGGAAGCAGGTGGTCTTGACCACCTTGGAGTAGTCCACGCCGGCGCTTTCCAGAATGGCGCCTACATTTTTGCAGCTCTGGGCGGCCTGGGCGGCGATTCCCTCGGGAATGGTTCCGGTGGCGGGGTCCACGGGAATCTGGCCGGAGGTGAAGACAAAGCCGTTGGCCTCATAGCCCTGGGAGTAGGGGCCGATGGCGCCGGGGGCGCTGGTGGTTTCCAGAATTTTCATGATGTAATCTTCCTTTCCTGTGCCTTTCTTGAAAAAGCGGCTATATCCATCAGTATACCACATATGCCTGTTTTTGCAAGAAGGGCAGCGCGCTTTAGGCGCGCCTCCCCCGGCGTCCGGTTTCCGGGTCGCACTGTCCGGTAAGACGGTCGGCCAGCCGGGAGAAGGGCTCCAGGATTTCCTTATGTCCCGCGGCCCAATAGGCACACTCCGCCAGGAGGATGCCCCCGGCCACATCCACCGCCACATGCTGCCGCGTGGTGAG
Organism: bacterium; assembly: GCA_037245165.1. Lineage (GTDB taxonomy): Bacteria > Bacillota > Clostridia > Oscillospirales > Oscillospiraceae > Lawsonibacter. Next base: position 22,353 of record JAXWVI010000073.1, on the reverse strand, counting down.
GGTGGACAGGCAGATGGCCGCCGCCGTCAGGCCGGTGAGCCATACTGCCCGGGGTGAAAACCGCCGGTCGCTGCGGGCGCCGATGAAGCACAGCCAGCTGACCAGACAGTGGATGGAGGGAAAGAGATTGGTGGGAGCGTCCATCCGGTACACAAAGAGCATAAGCCGCTCCCACACTCCGGCGTCCTGGACAACGGGACGCAGGTTGGTGGTGGGCAGGAGCAGAAAGCAGACCAGGCACACCCCCTTGGCCAAAAAGTCGGCGCAGAAAAAGCGGTACGCGGACGGCTTGTCCCGGCCGGCGAACCGGAGATAGAGCGCGGCCCAGAACAAAAAGCAGCCCAGGTAGATGACCACCGTCCAGGGGAGAAAGGGGATGAGGCGGTCCACCGGCAGCTCCAGATTCCGGTGAGGGGCGTTGTGGGCCAGCAGGTTTCCGCCGTAATATACCGTCTGGTTCCAGACCACGGCCGCCAGGGGAAGCAGCCACATTTTGGGCGTTTTTTTATTCATGGGTGCCTCTCCCGGTGCTGCTGGCAATCCACATCCCCTGATGGACCCGGACTTCCCGGCCGCCGGAAAGGCTGGGAACCAGACGGGGCAGGGGCTGAATGCGTCCCCGCTCAAAAAGCAGCACAATGGTGGAGCCGGCCAGCTCAAACCGGCCCATTTCCTCCCCTTTTCGGAACCGGCCGCTCTCCCGGCTTGGCACGATGCCGCCCACCACCAGGGCCCCCACCTCCGTCTGCACCACCGGACCGAAGTGCTCAGTGGCCAGCAGGGTCCACATCCGGCGGTTCAGGATATAGACGGGGAAGACGGCGCAGGCGGCCTCCTGAACGCTGTGGAGGGCGCCGGGGATCAAGTGGTTTTCTCCCTGAAAACCGTCGTCGATGTAGCAGTAGTGGTGGTAGTCCGAAGCCTCCAGCCGCAGGATCAGACAGTCCCCTCCGTGGTAGCGCCTGCCCAGCTCCTCGTCCTGAAGCAAATCCTCCAAACGGTAGGAAAAGTCTTTGATGGCAAAGCTGCTGTCGGGCCGGATGGGATGGTGGCTCAGCCACCCGTCGCAGGGGCTGATCAGGTGGTGCGGGGCGGGGTCGAAATCCCCGTCCTCCCGCTCCCGGGCAAAGAAGTCCCGGAAGGAGGCGAAGCGTCTGCGCTGCTCCCGGGTGAGGGGGATGCCGTGTTTCCTTGCGTACCAGCCCACCAGAGGACGGGACCACCGGGAGCGAAGGAAGCGGACGACGCTCCGGTCTGCCCGGGTGCGGAGGATCAGGGACAAAATGGACCGCCCCAGCCCTGTCCCGTACAAAAATTTGACCACCGGGGAGTGCCCTTTCATGGATTCACCCCCGCCAGCAGAATGAGAAACCCCGCTCCTCCGCACAAAAGCACCCCCAGCTTTCCCAGCGCGGCCGGTTTTTTCAGGGGGAAGGGGGTGAGAAAGGCGATGGACATGACCAGCAAAAGGGTGGGAGCCGCCCAGTAGAGGGACAGCCGCAGCATGCCGGCGGCACCCGCCAGCATGGGAAGCAGAAGGGCCGCCGTGGTGACGGGAAGCCCATAGTAGACCTCCCGGGGCTTCTGGGTCCGCTCCTGGCGCTCCTCCTCATCCACATTGAACCAGGCCAGGCGGATGAGCGCACAGAGCACATACGCCCCGCTGATGGGGAGGGAAATCGAATTTTCACCGGCGGCCCGGCAGACGATCATGGCCGGCAGGACGCCGAAGCATACCAGGTCGCTCAGCGAGTCGATCTGGATGCCGAAGCGTTTTTCCTGCTGGGTGCGGAGCTTGGTGGAGGCAATTTTGCCGTCAAACATATCGCACACCCCTGAGATCATCAGGCACATCAGAGCGGAGCGAAAGTCCCCCTCCACGGCAAAGGAAATGCCGAAAAAGGAGATCAGCATCCCTATATAGGTCAGTATGACAGTGTAGTTGTAGATGCCAAGCATGATAATTCCTCCCTTAAAATTTGGCAAGATGGGCGAAGAAAAGACTGTACGCCAAAATGCACCAGGGCTTGCCCAGCAGAATAATCCATACAAAGCGCCTGGAGGACATTCCGGTCAGCCCGGAGAAATAGCACAGGAAGTCATCCGGGGCCAGAGGAAGCAGAATGGCCAGAAACAGGACCAGGGTATAGCTGCGCCTGCGGTTGATCCATTCGGTAAAGGAGCGGTACTTTTCCATGGGGATCATGCAGCGCACAAGCCCCACGCCGAAGCGTTTGGCCAGAAAAAAGGCGAGGATGGAGCCGGCGCTTATGCCGATGTAGTTGCACCAGAAGCCCCCCATCGCCCCGAACATTCCCGCCCCCACGATGCACCCCAGAAATCCGGGCAGCACCGGCAGTACCGCCTGAAGGGCCTGGATGACCACCAGAACCAGGGGGGCGAACAGTCCAAAGCTGCCGATATATGCCTGAAAAGACTCCAGGGACCGGAAACTGCCGTCCAGGTATCCTTTCAGCATAAAAAGGCCCGACAAGATCAGCAGAACCACAAAAAGAACGGTAAGTATATGCTTAAATTGAGCGGCGCTGGGCATTTTCGTTATCCTCCAAGACCTGATGATAGAAGAAATTCCCACGTTTCTCCTGCTTTTCAGCGCCTTCAGTATAGGCTTACTTCCTTAAAAACCTCCTGGGGAACATCTTAAGAAATCTGAAGTTTGCATCGTGAGACTACCACAGGGGAGAAGAAAGGGGTATAATGGGGAAAAAAGGGAGAAGGTGTGCCTGTGGAACGCCAGAAAATTTTATGTGCCGACGATGACCCGGAAATCCGGGAAGTGCTGCGGCTTTTGCTGGAGAGCGAGGGATATCAGGTGGCGGAGGCGGCCGGCGGAGCGCAGGTGCTGGAAAAGCTGGACGACTCGGTGGGGCTGGTGATCCTGGATGTGATGATGCCGGACATGAACGGATACGGCGTGTGCGCGGAGATCCGCAAGCGCTCGGCGGTGCCCGTACTGTTTCTCACTGCCAAGGCCCAGGACTCGGACAAGACCCTGGGATTTTCGTCAGGGGGGGATGATTACCTGGTCAAGCCCTTCTCGTACAGCGAACTCATTTCCCGGGTAAAGGCCATGCTCCGGCGCTACTATGTGTACGGCGCCAAGCAGACCGAACTGCAGTCGGTCATCCGCTGCTGCGGTACCGTGGAAATCGACCCCCGCCAGTGCGTGGTGCGTCAGGAGGGGCGGGAGGTGCCTTTGACCGATACCGAGTACCGCATCCTGCTGCTGCTGGCCTCCCATCCGGCCAAGGTGTTCTCGGTCCAGAATATCTATGAGAGCGTCTGGAATGAGCCCTATTTTTACAGCTCCAACAACACGGTTATGGTCCATATCCGGAACATCCGCCGCAAGCTTGGGGACGACCCCCAGAACAGCCGCACCATTCGGACCGTCTGGGGAAGGGGGTACCGGATTGAGTAGAGGGCACAGCCTGAGCACCCAGTTGTTTTTTGATGTGCTGCGATCCCTGGTGGCGGGAGTAGGGGTGTTTGTCCTGCTTTTTTGGGTGGGGAACTGCCTGTTGGATCGGACGGTATACGGCTATGACTTTACCCAAAAGATGTCCCAGCGGCAGTTTGAGCGCCTTCAGGAGTTTGTCCAGGAGGAGGAGGTCACCCCGGATAACCTGCGTCCCCTGGATATCTGGTGCGGACGGGGGGACAAGGTGTATCTGGTGCTCTACCGGGAGGACGGACGGCTGCTCTATGAGTCCTTCTATACCTCCCAGGGGCAGGCCCCGGAGGAGATGTATGACCCTGATCTGGAGGACCCGGATCAGGAATACATGCTGGAGCTGAACGACGGGACCCGCACAAGGGCATTTTTGTATTACTATGTGGGGGACGCCTATTATTATTGGACCGCCGTTCTGGCGGGCCTGGGTGCTTTCCTGGTGTTTTCCCTGTGCTTTATCTCCTTTGTCCACCGGAAGCTGCGGTATGTCCAGCAGCTGAAACAGGAGCTGGACATTTTGGCCGGAGGGGACCTCAGCTACCAGGTGACGGTGCGGGGAAATGACGAGCTGGGGGTGCTGGCGGAGGGGATCGACCAGATGCGCCGGTCCATCGTCGCCCACCGGGCGTCTGAGGCCCGTATGCGCCTTGCCAATTCGGAGCTGGTCACCGCCATGTCCCACGACCTGCGTACTCCCCTCACCTCCCTGCTGGCCTACCTGGAGCTGGTGGAGCGGGGAAAGTATGAAAATCAGGAACAGCTCGCCTATTTCATCCGCCGCAGCCTGGAAAAGACCATGCAGATCAAGTCCATGGCCGATAAACTGTTTGAATACTTCTTTGTCTATTCCTCCGAGTGGGCGCCCCCAGACCTGGAGCGGAGAGACGCCGACGAGCTGTTTCAGCACCTGCTGGGGGAGTACGCCTTTTCTCTGGAAAGTCACGGGTTTTCGGTCAAGCAGGAGTTTGGGCAGCTGGGCGGACAGATCGAAATCAACCTGGAGCTGCTGCGGCGGGCGTTTGATAATTTATATTCCAACCTTCTGAAGTACGCCGATGCGTCCAGCCCCGTGGAAATCTCTTACAGGCGGGAGGGGGAACAGATCCGCCTGACACTGCGCAACCGGATCTCGCCCAGCCGGGATAAAATGGAGAGCACCAATATCGGTCTGGGCACCTGTGCGAAAATCCTCAGCTGTCACGGAGGAAGCTTTTCCTGCGGCGAGGAGGGAGATTTTTTTCACACGGAAATCGTTTTGCCTTTGATCCCGGAACAGGAACCTTCCCCCACATAAACAGAAACAAAAAGAACCCCGATTCGGCGGTATATGGCCGAAAAGGGGCTCTTTTTTTGCGCTTTTGCACCGCAGTATCGGTTATAAGGCTTGTGCCGACGGAGATCGGGGAGCCGAATTAAGAATCATTAAGAAGTTCAAACGTAAAGCATTAAGAATTGAGGAGTAGAATGCCAACCATCAGGGACAGCTCCCTTGAAAACGGCAAAAAGATGTTCCGTGTGATATTGACGGCAGCCGGGAGCGCCGGAAACCGGGCGGTCCTGACGGCTGCGCGAAGACCTTGACCAGGTATTGACGATGGCAAGGGGATTTGGAGCACCTGAAAAACAAAACGGAAGGAAGTACCTACCATGAAATTGATGGCCAAACGTAAGTTTAGAAGCGCAATGGCTTTGGCCCTTGCTCTGGTTATGTCCGCGTCGGTGATGACTGGCTGCACTGGAAAGAAAGAAACCCGCAAGTCCGAAAGTTCGTCCAGCCAGAGCCAGATGATGGACGGAAGCGGTGATAAGAGCAGCGCGGACAAAGAAAACGGGTCCGGCAAGTCCGCAAAGAGCGGAACCGAAAAAAATGCCGCCCATATGAGCACCGTCAGCCGGAGGACACCCAAGAAGGATTCCGAACAGAAAAATGCGGCCAAGAAGCATGAAAACAAGGAGAACGAGTCCAAGAAGGATGAGTCCAAGAAGAACGCTGGCAAGAAGGACGCGACCAAGAAAGACGCCGGCAAAAAGGACAAGTCCAAGAAAGACACCAGCAAGAGAAAGCGCGCGGAAAAGGACACCGGAAAAAAGCGCGCGTCCAAGAAGGATGCCGGCAAGAGAAGCAGCCTCAAGAAGAACTCCCGGAAGAAGAACAGCATCAAGAATAACTCCGGCAAGAAGAACGGGATCAAGAAGGACTCTGAAAGAAAGAACCACAGCAGAAAGAACGCTGGTAAGAAGGACATCGACAAGAACAGCGAGATGAAGAAGCAGGCCGGCGAGAAGAGCGAAGCCAAGAGCAATACCAGCCAGAAGAGCGAAACCAAGAAGGACACCGGCAAGAAGAACAACACCAACAAGGACGCCGCCAAGAAGGATACCGGCAAGAAGGATACCGGCAAGAAGGATACCGCTAAGAAGGATACCACCAAGAAAACACCCAACAAGAGCGGGACCCTCAACAAAAACAGAAAGAAGAGCACCTTCGAGAAGAACTTTGGCAACAAGACCCCTTCTTCCAAGCATCATAAGAGCCAGAGCGGCAAAGCCCAGAAGAACTAAGCTTGGAACCCCTGATCTGACCGGGAAAACAAGGTCAGCGTGCTGAAAAAATGATATGCCGTGGAATACCTCCCAAGCTTTTGGGGGGTATTCGACGTGGAGAGAGAACACAGAAAGGCCGATGCTATGGACGTACAGACGATTTTAATTGTAGATGACGATACGGAGATTCGGGAAGGGCTGCGTATTCTGCTCAGCGGTGAAAGCTATGCGATCCTGGAGGCGGCAGACGGGAGGCAGGCCCTGGAACTGATGACGGATACGGTGGACCTGGTAATTCTGGACATTATGATGCCCGGCCTGTCCGGGCTTCACGTCTGTGAGGAAATCCGCAAACAGTGGGCAGTCCCCATCCTGTTTCTCACCGCCAAGGCCCAGGAGTCGGACAAGCTGGTCGGGCTGATTGCGGGAGGAGACGATTATCTCTCCAAGCCCTTTTCCTATGCCGAGCTGGTGGGCAGGGTGAAGGCCCTGCTGCGCCGCTACTGTGTCTACCGGGGGAAGGCTCAGGCGGGGGCGCTGAGCCGGGACAATGTGCTCTCGGCCCGGGGAATCCGAATCAGCCTGAATTACAATCAGGTTTGGATTGACGGACATGAAGTGGAGCTGACCGACATTGAATATAAGATTCTGCGCCTGCTGATGCAAAATCCACACCGCATTTTCTCCACCCAAAATATCTATGAAAGCGTGTGGGGAGAGCCGTATTTCTATATTTCCAACGGCACCGTGATGGTCCATATCAGAAAGCTGCGGGTGAAGATTGAACAGGACCCGCAAAACCCACGCTATCTGAAGACTGTCTGGGGAAAGGGGTATCGGTTTGAGATCAACAGAGGGGAAGAGGCGTAGATGGCGGGGATTGACCGTCCGGTTCGGCGGGCTATTGTGTCTGGCGGGATTGGTCAGCGGAGTGCTGTTTCTGATCCTTCAGGTGGAGGGCACCGCTGTTTTGGCGGGGTATCTGGAACGGACGGACCTTCAGGAGCAGTACATCGAGGAACAGGTTGCGTCCCTTCAGGAGTATGTCACACAGTATGGCTTGGCCACCGGAGATTCCTGGGAGCTGACCCAGTGGGTAAAAAAGAACCCTCTGACGCTGATGGAGATTTACCGCTCCAATGTCCTGATCTACACCTCCTGGGCCCCCACGGAGTCCAGCGGCGGAGACAACGATCTGGAGGCGCCCTATTATGATTGGGTGTCCTACTACCAGGTTCAGTTCTCCGACGGGCCGGCGGAGGTGGTCCTCTACTCCGGCGAGACTTATCGGTGGTTTGCCTGCCTTACCATTGCCAGTTTGCTGCTGTCCTTTCTGACTTTCCTGATTATTTTTGTGGTCGGCAGCCGGAAGCTGGTACGGTATATCTGTCAGCTCAGCGACCAGATTCAGGCCATGGAGGGGGGCGATTTGGACCAGGAGATTCTGGTAAAGGGAGATCATGAGCTGTCCAGCCTGGCCAGGGGACTGGATTCCATGCGCCGGTCCTTCCGGGAGCAGCGGGAGCGGGAAAAGGAGTTATACCGTACCTATCAGACCATGATTACCCAGATGTCCCATGATCTGCGCACCCCCCTGACCGCTATCCAGATTTACACGGATATTCTGCGCTACCGGAGATTTGAGAGCACGGACCAGGCGGAGGAATACCTGGGTAAAATTGACGGAAAAATCTCTCAGATCAAGCAGCTGGCGGAAAATATATTTGAGTACTCCCTGATCTCCGGGGAGCAGCGGATCTGCCTGGAACCGCCCAGAGCCTTCCGGGATGTGCTCCACGACTGCCTGTCGGAGATGGCGGGATATCTGGAGAGCCAGGGCCTGTCCCTGTGTCTGGAGTCAGACTGGCCGACATGCGCAATCCGGGCCTATTCTCCCTACATCAGACGGCTGATGGACAACATCGCCTCCAATCTTGTGAAATACGCCGACCCCGCCGTTCCGGTGCGGGTGGCGATGGAGGAGGACGGGCAGCGGGTTTTCCTTTCCTTCCGCAACGCTGTGGGCGATGGCTCATCCCACAGGGACGGCAGTGGAATCGGGCTTTCCAATATGTGCGCCATGATGGAACGGCAGCAGGGGAGCCTGGAGGTGGAGCGGCAGGGAGAAGAATTTTGGGTCACGCTCTGCTTCCCGGCCTGCTGATGCGGGAATAAACAGTTTTATATCACAGTGATTTTGAACGGGGCGCGCGCTCAGCAAAGAGTGCGCGCCCCGTTCTGGTCAGAAAAGCCCTCCTGCAAGGAGTTCCGGCGCCCGCAGGCGGCGGAATCAATCATAATCCGTCATTTCCCGCGACATGCGCGTGGGAAATGACACTTCTCACGAAAGATTTGCCGACAATTTTGAAAAAATCGAGACAAATCTTTCGTGTAGTTCTCCTCGAAAAAGCGGCCTGCCGCTTTTTCGACAGCCTCAAGCGTCCTCCTCTTTTTTTTCGGAAACGATTGTGGTAGAATAGCCCAAACGAAGAAAGGAGCGGTGTGTGATGGGAGAGGTCGCCACAGTGGCCCAGATGAAAGAACCGGACCGGGCTGCCACCCGGGAGCGGGAAATCTCCTCCATGGAGCTGATGGAGCGCCCCACCCTCCCCCGGCGCCCGGTGGACGGCCACAAGGGGGATTTTGGGAAGCTGTTTATCCTGGCCGGGAGCGAGGGCTACACCGGGGCTCCGGTGCTGGCCGCCCGGGGGGCTCTGCGCACGGGGGCGGGGCTGGTGTTCGTGGGGGTGCCCCGGGACATTTACCCCATCATCGCCGTCAAGTGCGACGAGGCCATGCCCTTTCCCCTGCCGGAGGAGTATGAGAAAATTCTGGAGAAGGCCAAAGGCTGTGACGTGGCCGTCGTCGGCCCCGGCCTTGGCCGGGCCCCGGAGACGCAGCGGCTGGTGCGATCCCTGCTAACGGACCTGGACCTTCCGGTGGTGCTGGATGCCGATGGCATAAATGCCCTGTGCGGGCATATAGATATTCTGGACAAACGCTCCGCCCCCACCGTCCTCACCCCTCACGAGGGGGAGTTTGCCCGGCTGACCGGCTGTGCCCTTCCCCTTCGGGACCGGCTGAGCGCCGCCCGGTCCTTTGCCCAGGAACATCACTGTACCCTGGTGCTGAAGGGTCACGGCACGGTGACCGCCGCCCCCACAGGCAAGTGCTGGATCTGCGGCACGGGGAATCCGGGCATGGCCAAGGGGGGCTCCGGGGACGTGCTGTCCGGTATGATCGCCGCATTGTGGGGGCAGAAGCACCTGCGAAGGGACGGCCGGGCCGACCTGTCTGAATTGGCCGCCTGGGCGGTGTGGTTCCACGGAAAGGCGGGGGATCGATGCGCGGAACAGCTGGGGGAGTACGCCATGCTGCCCGGGGACCTGGTGGAGGCCATTGCCCAGGTCCTGAAGGAGAGTGCTGAGACACCATAAACTGGGAGGAAACGCTGTGCGCAAACTGCTGCTTTGCGTACCAATGATACTGCTGCTCGCCGGCTGCTCACCGGCGAAGGTGAGCCAGGCGGAGGAAATGGCTCTGAAGATTCGGGGGGAGTACCTGGAGATGACCGCCTGTTCCGCCCGGCTGGCTGTTACCGCCGACTACGGCCAGCGGGTATACCAGTACGAGATGGATGCGGCGGTGGAGGGGGAGGACGTGACCCTCACCCTGACAAGCCCGGAGACGGTGGCGGGGATGACCGCCAGCCTGACCGGGGAGGAGGGAAAGCTGGAGTATGACGGGGTGTGGACCGAGACGGGGCCGCTGGATGAGGACGGCCTGACCCCCGTGTCCGCCTTTCCCGCCCTGCTGGAGGCCGCCCGCTCGGGCTATATCAGCGCCTGCGCCCTTTCGGAGGACGAAAACCTGCTCCGGGTGGACTGCGGCGACCCCACCGGAAATCCCGGTGAGGGGCGGGAGGTTGTGCTGTGGTTTGACCCGGCCACCGGCGCGCTGGCGAAGGGGGAGATCAGTGTGGACGGATTCCGGGTTATTTTGTGTGAGTGCTCTGATTTTGTAAAAAGCTGACCCTGAAAACAAACGGGCCGGTTCAATAAAGAGGGATTCTTATGACAGACAGAAGAGAAATGCGTACCTGGGCGGAGATCAATCTGGACGCCCTGGAGCACAACTACCGGGCCCTGCGGGCCATGCTGCCCCAGGGCTGCCGCTTTGTGGGGCTGGTAAAGGCGGACGCCTACGGCCATGGGGCGGTGCCCGTGGCCAGGAAGCTGGAACAGCTGGGGGCCGATATGCTGGCCATAGCCTGCGTGGATGAGGGAGAACAGCTGCGCCGGGCGGGAATCAGGCTGCCCATTTTGTGCCTGGGCCAGACGCCGCCTGAGCTGGGGGAGGAGCTGCTCAGGTGGGACATCACCCAGACGGTAGAGGACCTGGAGACGGCAAGACAGCTGTCTGAGGCTGCCCTTGCCGCCGGGAAGAAGCTGAAGGTCCACCTGAAGCTGGACACGGGCATGGGACGGCTGGGCTTTCGCTGGGAGGACACAGACAACGACGCTGTGGCCGACGAGATGGCCCGGGTGTGCGCCCTGCCCGGCCTGGAGGCGGAGGGGATGTTCACCCACTTTGCCGCCGCGGACGGGGATGAGGACTACACCATGGCCCAGCTGACCAGGTTTCTGGACGCCCGGGCGGCCCTGGAGAAGCGGGGCGTCCGCCTGAAAATTTACCATTGCGGGGCAAGCGCCGCTGTGTTACACTATCCGTGTACCCATATGGATATGGTCCGGCCGGGAATTGTGCTGTATGGCCACTACCCGGACCCGGACAGCCAGGGGCTGGACGGCCCCGGGCTCATCCCCGTGATGACTCTGAAAAGCCGGATTGCCGCCGTGCGCGCCATGCCCGCCGGGGCCAAGGTGAGCTACGGCTGTACAGCCCGGCTGGAGCGGGATTCCCGGCTGGCGGTGCTTCCCCTGGGCTACGGAGACGGCCTGCCCCGGGTACTGTCCAACAAACTGAAGGTGATGATTCAGGGAAAGCCATGCCCCATTGTGGGACGGATCTGCATGGATATGTGTATGGCGGACGTCACCGACCTGCCCGGCGTGAAGGCGGGAGAGGTGGCCACCGTCTACGGCCCGGGCCTGACCGACGAGGCCGCCCGTCTGGCCGGTACCATCTCCTACGAATTGTTGTGCCGTGTCGCGCCCCGGGTTCCCCGCGTGTATTGGGAGAATGGGGCCAGGATGGATGAAAAATAACTTGAAAAGTCCGCGGACAGGCATTTTGTCGGCTTGTCCCGCCCCGTGACCGACCCGCCCGGCGCGACATAGGATGGCGTGGAGCACAGGGAAGATGCTTCCCTGGGGCAAAGGCGCGGCGGGCCATTGGAGTGGGTCGGGGCCTGTGTTCGGCCATATGACGGCTCAAATTCTCTGTCCCGGATAGGTATAAATCCCGCCGCCCCGTGGGAGAATCATAGTACAGCGTTACATAGACCCTTCGGCCGGTAACGCAGTGCTATCTTCCAGCGGAGTGTGAATGTACTTGGATAACAGCGTAAAACGAGGCGACATTTTCTACGCCGATCTAAGCCCGGTCGTGGGCAGCGAGCAGGGGGGCGTGCGCCCGGTCCTGATCGTACAAAACGACACCGGAAACCGCCATAGTCCAACCGTCATTGCCGCGGCCATTACCTCTCAGACAGGGAAGGCCCGGCTGCCGACTCACATTTCAGTTTCTCCCCTCAGCTGCGGACTGCCCAAGGAGTCTGTGATCCTGCTGGAGCAGGTGCGGACTCTGGATAAGCGCCGTCTGCGGGAAAAGATGGGCCGGCTGGATGAAAACGTCATGCATCAGGTGGACGCGGCCATCGCGGTCAGCTTCGGACTCCACCCGGAGACGCTGGTGTGAGCGGAACAAACAGGCCCCGTTTGATTCCTTCGGGGCCTACATAGCGCGAAAAGGAGACTGTACTTATGAAAAAAATGAGGAAGCAGTGGGCCATCCGGTGCGGAGCGCTGGCGCTGACCGCCCTGTGTCTGGGTACCGGCGCGGCCCTGGCCGCCGGCGGGGATAAGAGCGACCCGCTGGTTACCCTCAGCTATTTGAATGAGACTGCCCTTCCCCAGGTGGTGAAGCAGGTGGAGGAGAGCACGTCCAAGCGGCAGGCGGAGCTGGAGGACAGCTTTGCCTTGCAGATTAACCAGTATCTCCTCCAGGGCGGGCAGACCGGCCAGGGGGGAGGAGGCGCCAGTGCCGGCTATACCCTGGTCACCATGACCAGCGGCCAGACGCTGCATTTGAATGTGGGATGTGAAGTGCTGCTGCGGGTGGGCTCCGCGTCCGTTCAATCCCAGGATAATCCCGCCCTCATCGATTTATCCGATGGCGGAACGGTAAACAGCGGCGCTTCTCTTGTGAAAAATCATCTGTATATGTCCACCATCGAGGGCCGCGCCATCACCGCCGGCGCCGGGACCGTCAAGCTTCTGGTACGGGGCGGCTATACCCTGGGGTAAGCGGACGGAGGAAAGCGCTCTGGTTCACCGGAGAACGAGGGTTCTCAGGGTGGAATACCCCAGCGCGGCAATGAAAACAAATGGAAACTCCCGCCCCGGATTCGGGCGGGAGTTTTTGCGCAAAATTTTCCCGCCGCCGGTCCAATATCTTTACCCAACAGGCGATCTGTGTTATACTAGCTCCAACTGAACTGAATTTCCCGAGGAGGAGATACCATGGATCTGACCGAACGGACCGTGAGCAGTCAAACAATTTTTGAAGGACATATCGTCAAGCTGACCGTGGACCAGGTCCGCCTGCCCGACGGCAATCTGGCCGGACGTGAGGTAGTCCACCACCCCGGCGGGGTGGCCGTGCTGGCGCTGGACGAGGAAAATAATGTGTTTCTGGTGCGGCAGTACCGCTATCCCATCCGACAGCTGCTGCTGGAGCTGCCCGCGGGCAAGCTGGACCACGGCGCGGAGGAGGACCGCCTGCTGGGCGCGAAGCGGGAGCTGAGCGAGGAGACGGGGCTTGAGGCCCAGGAGTGGACCTATCTGGGGTATACGCTGGCCTCTCCGGGATTTTGTGATGAGGCGCTTCATATGTACCTGGCCAGGAAGCTGACCCGGAAGGGGCAGCATCTGGATGAGGACGAATTTTTGGACGTGGTCACCATGCCCTTTGCGCAGCTGGCCGAGCAGGTGATGGACGGCACCATCACCGATGCCAAGACCGTGTCCACCACCCTGAAGGTTAAAGTTATGCTTGGGCTGTGAGAGATTGAAAAAGGAGGTCCCCTATGGGAAAGACTGTCTTGATTGTGGAAGACGAGCAGAATATTGTGGACATCCTGTCCTTTAATCTGAGCCGGGAGGGCTATGATACCCTGGAGGCCTATGACGGGCCTACGGGATTGCAGCTGGCCTTGGAGCAGAATCCGGACCTGATCCTCCTGGACCTTATGCTGCCTGGAATGAACGGCTTTGACGTGTGTTCCAAAATCCGGGAGAGCGGGAACGCCATTCCCATCATCATGCTCACCGCCCGGGAGGAGGAGGAGGACAAGGTCCTGGGCCTGGAGCTGGGGGCCGACGACTATATTACCAAGCCCTTTTCCATGCGGGAGCTGCTGGCCCGGGTAAAGGCCAATATCCGTCGGGTGGGGATGGCCCCCGCCGCCGGCGAGAGCGGGAACGCCGCCATCCAGGGCAACGGCCGGGTGACCATCGACGAGGAGCGGGCCACCGTCTATAAGGACGGAAGCCCCATGGACCTGACCCAGCGGGAGTACGACCTCATCCGCTACCTGGCCGCCCAGCCGGGGAAGGTTTTTTCCCGGGAGGCTCTGATGGAGCACGTTTGGAACTACGAGGGCTATGTGGGCGACGTGCGTGCGGTGGATGTGGCCATCCGGCGTCTGCGGGAGAAATTTGAGGATGACCCGGCCAATCCCCAGTTTATCAAGACCAAGCGGGGAATGGGCTATTACTTTGGCGAATAACCGGACTTTGTACCGATCGGAGAGGGGGTGCCCCCATGCTGCGCAGTCTACATACAAAACTGGTCATGATTATGGTCCTGCTTATCCTGTCGCTGATGCTGGTGGTGGGCGCGTTCCTCATCAACTCCGTCACGGCCTTTTATCTGGAGGATTTCTATACCCAGATGTCCGACGTATTTAAGGACCCGCTGCTGATGCACGACCTGGAGACGGAGACGGAGGGCGAGGAGGACGGGGCCGCCCAGCTGGCCCTGGTGCTGGACTCTGTGGCCGGTGAGCTGGGCGTGGACGGCCGGAACCGGAAGCTGTATATTCTGGATGGCAACGGCGAGTGCCTCATTTCCCCCGAGGGGGAGGACGGGCCGCTGGAATTGACCGAAAACCTGATTTTTGCCCTGACCACCGGACTGGAGAGCGGGGAGACCGGGGACGAGAGCAATGTGGCCCTGGATTACATGGATGTGGCCATTCCCATTCACCGGGGGGACGGCGAATATGTGATTTACATTCTGGACAATAAGGCCACCGCCGACAATCTGACCAACCAAATGTTCATCCTCATTGTGGAGGCCCTGGCCTTCGGCCTGGTCATCTCCATTCTGCTCTCCTTCCTGCTGTCCAAAACCATGGTTACCCCCATCCAGCGGCTGACGGAAGGGGCCATGCGTCTGGCTGAGCGGGATTTTTCCCGGAAAATTGAGGTGCAGTCTCAGGACGAGATCGGCGTGCTCACCGAAACCTTCAATGACATGGCCGGCCAGCTCCAGGACACCCTGGGCCAGGTGGAGAACGAGCGCAACAAGCTGGATACCCTGTTCCTCCACATGAATGACGGCGTGGTGGCCTTTTCCCGGGATGGAAAGGTGATCCACTCCAATCCCGCTGCGGCCCAGATGCTGCTCAAGCGGATCGGCGAGGATACGACCTATGACCAGCTGTTCGGGGAGGTGGCCTCCCTGGATCAGGTGCTGGCCGTCCCCGATCACCTGGAGGGGGAGATGCGGGTGCGGGACAGCTTCCTTCAGCTGCTCATGGCCCCCTTTGACCGGGGCCAGCTCAACGGCGGCGCCCTGGTGGTCATCCACGACGTGACCCAGCAGCGGAAAAATGAGGAGATGCGCCGGGAATTTGTGGCCAATGTGTCCCACGAACTGCGCACCCCCCTGACCAATATCCACTCTTACGCCGAGACGCTGGCGGAGAGCGCCGGGGACATCCCCCCGGAGATGGAAAAGAAATTCTTGGGGGTCATCCTCAACGAGAGCGAGCGGATGACCCATATCGTCCAGGACCTTTTGACCCTGTCCCGGTTTGACTCCAACCGGGATGAGCTGAAGCTGGGGTGCTTTTCCTTCGGCGACGTGGTGCGGGACCTTTATAACGCGGTCTATATGGAGGCCCAGCGCCACAGTCATACCCTGACCCTGGACCTGGAACCCGATCTGCCCGACATTGTGGCCGACCGGGAACGGATCATGCAGGTAATGATGAACATTGTCTCCAACGCCATCAAATATACCCCAGACGGGGGACATATCACCATCGCAGCCGGCCGCAGGGGCGACCGGGTGTGGCTGGTGGTGGATGACGACGGCATCGGCATTCCCGAGGAGGACCGGCCCAGGATTTTTGAGCGGTTTTACCGGGTGGATAAGGCGCGCTCCCGCCAGTCCGGGGGTACCGGCCTTGGATTATCCATTGCCAAGGAGATTGTGGACCGGCATCAGGGAAAACTGAGCCTTCTGAACAAGCAGGGGCCCGGTCTTGCCGTCAAGCTGGAGCTGAAGATTGAGGGACCAAGCCATGAAGGGAGAACATAAGCGCAGGGCGGTGGAGCTGTGCAAGGACGCGCTGATCCTGCTGCTGACCTGCTCAGCTCTGTGGCTGGCGGCCAGGACACAGCTTCTGGCCCCGCTGAACAATCTGCTTCAGGAGGACGGTCCCCAGGCTGTTGCCAGTCATGACCAGGAGGGGGAACAGGCCGGAAGCGCGGTTCCCCTCATTATGGTGATCAATATTCCCGGCGGAGAGAGCCTGCCCGATGGGACGCAGCTGCCCAGCGAGGGAAAGGGCATCCGAATGGGCATCGCCTGTGACCAGCAGACCTGCCAGGAGCTGTTTCAGCAGACGGCCGCTGTGCTCATTGAGACGTTTTCCGGCGCCGGGACCCCGGAAAAAATCAGCCGGAGCCGGTGGGAACAGGCGCTGACCCAGGAATTGGGCCTTTATATGGACTTTCAGGGCCGTATTCCCATGTCGGTGCTGGCGGCATGGCTGTCCGGTGAGGAGACTCATCTGACGGGAAGCGTGCGCCGTATGGTGCTGGCCGCCGAGGAGGACACAATGGTCCTTTATTACCGGAACGAGGAGAGCGGAGACTATTATCGGTGTGAATCCTCCATGGGCGACCCGGCGGCGCTGAAGGAAGTTTTGTCCGCCGCATCTGACAACGGGGCGTTTTATGCCTTCGAGTCAGAGGAGTATGGAACGCTGGCGCCGGATACGCTGCTGTTCCCCGACAGCCCCAGCCCTTCCGTCTACACCGTGTCCAACCCGGTCAATGCGGGGGAGGATTCCCTGCGGGAGCTGGTGCAGGACCTGGGCTTTTCTCTTAATTCCACCAATTTTTACCCCACTGACGAATGGGTGGCCCGCAGCGGTGACGACAGCGTGCGCCTATCCGACCGGGGAACGGTGGAATACACCTCCGGAGATGACAACGGCATTCTTCCTGTCCTCCAGCAAGAGAAGGGCGGAACGGTTTACAGCAGTGTGGAAACCTGCCGGCGGGTGGCCGCGGCCATGATGAGCGGCCGCTGCGGTGAGGCAAGGCTCTATTTAAGCGCGGTAAACCAGGGTGAGGATGGGCTTGAGGTGGAATTTGAATATAGCCTGAACGGTGTTCCGGTTTGCCTTGACGAGGGCTGTGCCGCCCGTTTTCTGGTATTGGATGGACGGATTGCCCAGTTTACCATCCGTCTGCGCAGCTACGCCGCCAGCGGTTCCTCTTCGGCGGTCATGCCGCCCAAACAGGCCCTGGCAGCCTTCTCAGCCTTGAACCTGGAGGGACAGGAGCTGCTGCTGACCTATACGGACAGCGGCGGTGACACCGTGACTGCCGGCTGGGCGGCCAGGGAAGAAGCCGTCGGGGAGGAGTAGCGTCATGCCGTGGACCAAGCTGAAAAATATCATCCTTCTGATCCTGATTCTCACCAACCTGTGCCTGCTCGGTCTGGTAGTCAGCCAGAATCTTCAAGACAGCCGCCAACACAGTCAAACCAGAGAGAGTACCATTCGCTTTTTAGCCGACCGGGGCGTGCAGGTGGATGAGGCCGTTATCCCACAGTCCATAGACCTGCTTGTTCAGACGGTTGAGCGGGACCTGGAAGAAGAGAAAGCCGCCGCTGAGCGCCTGCTGCAAGGCGAGGTGGAGACGGAAGCCCGGGGCGGAGAGGTTTACCGCTATTACAACAGCAAGGGGGCGGTTCAGTTCCACAGCGACGGGACCTTTTTGGCCCAGCTGGAGCCGGGCGTCTATCCGGTGGGGGAGGACAGGGAGGCGGACTGTGCCGCCGCCCTGGAGGCCGTAGGCTTTGAGGGCATACTGCTGGAGGAGACGGAAGAGAGATTGGTCTTCCGAAAAATCTGGAACCAGGTCCCTCTGTTTGGACAGAATGTGACTGTGATATGTACCCAGGGCAGCGTAAGCGAGATATCCGGAGAACACCGTATTCTGAGTCACCCGAAGGCGGATCTGACCCAGCATACCATTTCTGTGCCCACGGCTCTGGTGCGCTTTCTCAACGGAGTCAGCGCCCTGGGAGATGTGTGCAACCGGATTGACCGTATTGAGCCGGGGTATCTGTGCTCCGCTTCCCTGTCCGGCTCGATGACAATGACGCCGGTATGGCAGATTACCACCGATGTGGGGATTTACCAGCTGGATACCACGGCCGGGACAGTCAAGCGGGCGGAATAAAGTTCCGCCTGCTGAGCACATAGAATGGGTTAACGGCTGCGTGAGCCGAGATTCAGGGGAAGCATGGGAGGAAATTCATGGTGAAACAAAATAGCCCCATTGGCGTATTGGATTCCGGAATTGGGGGATTCAGTGTGGCCAGACAGGTGCAGCGCCTGCTGCCGGGGGAAGATATTCTCTATTTCGGAGATGGGGCTCACGTCCCTTACGGGAACCACCCGGAGAAGACCATTGTGGCCCTGAGCCGGTACATGTTTGAATTTATGGAGCGGCATCAGGTGAAGGTGCTGCTGGTGGGCTGCAACACCATTTCCTGCGTCATTGACCAGTGTATGGATCTGGTGTCCTGCCCGGTTTTCAACGCGGTTCAGGCCGGAGTTGCCGGGGCCATGGGCAGGAAGGAAGGAAAGGTGGGGGTCATTTCCACCGTCTTTACCCACAACTGCCAGACCTACCCCCGGCAGCTGCTGTCCCAGAGCGGCGGAGAGCTGGAGGTGTGCAGCCTGGGCTGCCCCAACCTGGCCAGCCTGGTGGAGCATAACCTGGGAAATGACGCGGGGATGGCACAGGTGGAGGAGGAGCTGCGCCGGGAGCTGGGCGCACTGGTGGAGCGGGAGCACATCCGGTGCTGCCTGCTGGGGTGTACCCACTACTCCCTGGTGAGCGACAGCATACGAAAGCTCTTTCCCCAGCTGTCCCTTGTGGACCCGGCGCAGGAGATGGCCCTCATGCTGCGTCAGTACCTGAAGGAAGAAAACCTGCTCCGGGAAAACAAAGACGCGGGCAAGGTGTTCATTTATACCACGGGAGATGTGGCGGAATATGGTTTGCGGGCACAACAGGTGGGCCTGAAGCATGTGGAACAGGTCACCGCCTATCCTGCCCTGAAAATTTGAGAACTGGGGACGAAGACCGACGGGGCTTTGTCCCTGACTTTGTGTGCGGGGCAAAGGCCCCGGAAAGAGGTATGAAATGAGACAGCTGCAATTTGCGGTCCCCACGCTCTTTGGGCTGGAGGGGCTGTGTGCCGATGAGATGAGACGGCTGGGACTGCCCCAGGTGCAGGCGGAAAACGGGCGGGTGCTGTGTGAGGGCGGTCCGGCGGACCTGCCCAGGCTCAATTTGAACCTGCGCACCGGCGAGCGGGTGCTGCTGGTGCTGGGTTCCTTTCCTGCCGCCGATTTTGACGCGCTGTTTGAGGGGACACGGGCCCTGCCCTGGGAGGAGTTTATCCCCCGGGAGGGACAGTTTCCGGTGAAGGGCCACAGCCTCAACTCCGCGCTGCACTCAGTGCCCGCCTGCCAGTCCATTGTGAAAAAGGCCATTGCCGCCCGGCTGGGAGAGCGCTACCACCTCAATACTCTGCCGGAGACGGGCGCACTCTACCAGGTGCAGTTTTCCATTATGGGGGATGTGGCCACCCTCATGCTGGACACCTCCGGGGCGGGGCTTCATAAGCGAGGCTATCGGGCCCAGGGGGTGGCCGCCCCCTTGCGGGAGACGCTGGCCGCCGGCATGGTGATGCTGTCCCGATATAAAGGACGGGACCCGCTGTGCGACCCCTTCTGCGGAAGCGGCACCATTCCCATTGAGGCCGCCCTCATCGCAAAAAACCGGGCCCCTGGTTTGAACCGGAACTTTTCCGCCCAGAAATGGAGCTGGCTGGAGAAAAAGCTGTGGATGGCCGCCGCGGACGAGGCCATGGACCAGGAATTTGACGGGGACTATGAAATCTGGGGCGGGGACCTGGACCCGGAGGCCGTGGCCCTGGCCCGGCACAACGCCCAGCTTGCCGAGGTGGAGGATCTCGTCAGCTTTGAGGTGTCCGACGCCCGAACCTTCCACTGGGGAGGGCTCTACGGCCGGGTGGTCACCAATCCCCCCTACGGGGAGCGGATCATGGAGCGGCGGGAGGCGGAGGAGCTCTACCGGGCCTTTGGAAAGGCGTGGGACAAGTTCCCCCAGGGCTGGAAGCTGTACCTATTGTCCTCCCACACGGAGTTTGAGCGGACCTTTGGAAAGAAGGCGGACAAGAAGCGCAAGCTCTACAACGGCATGCTCAAGTGCGACCTGTTTATGTACGGACTGAAGGAGAAGAAGGGCTGAGAAGGGATGAGACACCTGTTTGTCATTAACCCCGCGGCGGGAAAGCCGGACAGCACCGCGCACCTGGAGGGGCTTCTCGCCCAGGTGAGTTTTCCCCATGAAGTGGCCTACACCCAGGGGGAGGGGGACGCCCGGCGGCTGACCCAACAGGCCGCCGCCAGCTTGGAACCCCTGCGGGTCTATGCCTGCGGGGGAGACGGGACCCTCAACGAGGTGGTCAACGGGGCGGCGGGACTCGGACATGTAGCCGTTACCAATGTGCCCAAGGGCACGGGCAACGACTTTTTGAAGATTTTCGGGCCGGATTACAGGAGAGAATTTTATGACCTGGAGGCCCTGGCCAAGGGACCCCAGCGGGCCTTTGATCTGATGGACTGCAACGGGAAGCTGGGGCTGGACGTAGTGTGCGCCGGTGTGGACGCCCGCATTGCCGCCGGCGTCCACCGATATAAGGACCTGCGGTTTGTGTCCGGGAAGGGGGCCTATGTTTTATCCCTCATCGAACACATTTTTTTAAAGGGGATCAACCGCCCCATGACCGTGGAGATGGGGGACATCCGCTGGGAAAACAGACAGACGGCCATTTTGTGCATCTGCAACGGCAGATACTATGGGGGCGGCTTTATGCCCGTGGCCGACGCCATGCCGGACGACGGGGTGCTGGACATGCTCCTGGTGCGGAAGGTCAGCCTTTTCACCTTTCTCCGCCTGGTGGGACAGTACGCCAAGGGGCGCTACCGGCGGTATCCGGAGCTGATTTTGGAGCACCACGGCCAGAAGGTCACCTTCTCATCTCAGAGCCCCATCACCGTGGTGGTGGACGGGGAAGTGATGGTGGATACCCGATTTACCGTCCGGCTGTCGGAAAAGAAGGTCAATTTCTTCTATCCGGCGGGAAGCGAGTACCGAATTGGACAGAATATTAGCACTTGACAGAGCTGTTTGTGAACAAAAAGTAAATTATAAAAAATTTGCCCCTGATTTTTGAAAATTAGGGGTTGATTTTTTGAGCGAAAGCGGTTATTATCATAGTTGGATTTAGCACTTGAATAAAAAGAGTGCTAAACCGCTGAAAAGTTGATTTCAAAATTTATATCATATAAGGAGGAACCTGTTATGAAACTCAAACCCCTGGCTGACCGTGTGATTGTAAAACTGGTGGAGGCTGAGGAGACCACCAAGGGCGGCATTATCCTCACCGGCGCCGCCAAGGAGAAGCCCGAAGTGGCTGAGGTCATCGCAGTCGGCCCCGGCGGCATGGTGGACGGCAAGGAGGTTGTCATGACCGTGAAGGTGGGCGACAAGGTCATCACCAGCAAGTACGCCGGCACCCAGGTGAAGCTGGACGGCGAAGAGGTCACCATCGTGCGTCAGAACGACATTCTGGCAGTGGTGGAGTAATCGCCCCGTTCCTGAATCCCACCCCTGATGTTATCAATTCATACTCAAATTTTGGAGGTAATGCTTTATGGCTAAAATCATTTGCTACGGTGAAGAGGCCCGCAAGGCCCTGGAGAAGGGCGTCAATCAGCTGGCCGATACCGTGAAGATCACCCTGGGCCCCAAGGGCCGGAACGTGGTGCTGGACAAGAAGTTCGGCGCTCCCCTCATCACCAACGACGGTGTGACCATCGCCAAGGAGATCGAGCTGGAGGACCCCTTTGAGAACATGGGCGCTCAGCTGGTGAAGGAAGTTTCCACCAAGACCAACGATGTGGCCGGCGACGGCACCACCACCGCCACCCTGCTGGCTCAGGCCATTATCCGCGAGGGCCTGAAGAACCTGGCCGCCGGCGCCAACCCCATGATCATGAAGAAGGGCATTTCCAAGGCCACGGATGCCGCCATCGAGGCCATCAAGGGCAACAGCCAGAAGGTCAACGGTTCCGCTGACATCGCCCGTGTAGGCGCTGTCTCCTCCGGCGACGAGACCATCGGCAAGCTGATTGCCGAGGCCATGGAGAAGGTTGGCCACGACGGCGTCATCACCATCGAGGAGTCCAAGACCGCTGAGACTTACTCCGAGGTTGTGGAAGGCATGCAGTTTGACCGGGGCTACATCACCCCCTATATGGTCACCGATACCGAGAAGATGGAGGCCAACCTGGACGACGCCCTCATCCTGATTACCGATAAGAAGATTTCCAACATCCAGGAGCTGCTGCCCCTGCTGGAGCAGGTCGTCCAGTCCGGCAAGAAGCTGCTGATCATTGCCGAGGATGTGGAGGGCGACGCTCTGTCCACCCTGATCGTCAACCGTCTGCGCGGCACCCTGAA
>JAXWVI010000072.1:0-57378 GCA_037245165.1 bacterium | reverse complement strand
GGATGGCGTTGGCCATGACAGAGGAGATCAGCTTGATGGCGCGGATGGCGTCGTCATTGCCGGGGATCACATAATCGATCTCGTCGGGGTCGCAGTTGGTGTCAACAATGGCCACGATGGGAATACCCAGCTTGCGGGCCTCGTTGATGGCGTTGCGCTCCTTGCGGGGGTCAACGACGAACAGAGCGCCTGGCAGCTTCTTCATCTCGGTCACGCCGCCCAGGTACTTCTCCAGCTTGGCGATCTCGCCCAAGTGCTTCATAACTTCCTTCTTGGGCAGCATATCAAAGGTGCCGTCCTCCTGCATCTTCTTCAGCTGGGCCAGACGGTCCACACGGCCGCGCATGGTCTTGAAGTTGGTCAGCATACCGCCCAGCCAGCGGGCGTTCACCCAGTACATACCCACGCGGGAAGCCTCTTCCTTGATGGCCTCCTGAGCCTGCTTCTTGGTGCCCACGAACAGCAGAGTCTCGCCCTTCTCGCCCAGGGAGCGGACGAAGTTATAGGCTTCCTCCAGCTTCTTCACGGTCTTCTGCAGGTCAATGATATAGATGCCATTGCGCTCGGTGTAAATGTAGGTGGCCATCTTGGGGTTCCACCGACGGGTCTGGTGGCCGAAGTGTACTCCGGCCTCCAGCAGCTGTTTCATAGATACGACTGCCATAGTTTTTTCCTCCTGTTTTCAGTTGATTCTTCTGGGGGCATCATATTTTCCGCCAACCCAGGTTTGACAGGGCACCGGGCGGAAAATCCGCACTCCCACGCATAATGCCTTGGTAGTATACCACGATTTCGCACAAGATGCAACCGTTTTTTTAAAATTGCTGTGAAATATTTGAAAGGAGAGAAGAAAATGGAAGTCTTGACAGCCCTGTGCATAGAATGGAAAAAGGGGGCGGGGCAATGGAGCGGAACATGGAAATGGAGGGAGGCGGAAGGCTGACAATTTGTTTGGATGGTCCCAGAGTCAGGATCAGGGCGGTGCATCCCCATGACCAAAAAGGATTATATAAGGTGTGGCTAAGAGGAGAAGGAGGAGGTAAGCTCCTTTTGGGAACCTTGATTCCGGAAGGGGAAACGCTGGAATTGAACCGAACCCTGTCGCTCCGGGAACTGGAACAGGCCGGATGCTGGCCGCAGATTTGGGCTGAATGCCGACTGGCATTTCCTTTTACCAAACAGGAAAAGGGAACATGGTACTGTGAGCAACGGCCGGATCAATTTTTGTGCGATTCTCTGCTGAAAAAATGGATTCAAGGTCCCATGCTGCGCAGGAAAGATAAAAATGGGGATGGATTTTATTTGGCAGCTCCTTTTCACACGGATCGACCGATGGCGTTGGCGGGACTATTTTGTCTGGCAAGAGTTGAGAAATGGCCATCAGGATTTTATGCGGTGTGGCGTTTTGACGGAGATGGCCAGCCCATAGGAGCGGGAAAAGAAAAGAAACCGGACTCCAAATGCCATCACGACTGAGACATGATGTCGCGGCAAGAAAAAAATTTGGAAAAATTAAAAAAAGGGCTTGCTTTTTTTTTACAGACGTGGTAATATACATAAGCTGTCTGACACGGACGGTGAAACAAAAGAAATATCCGGGTGTGGCGAAGTTTGGTATCGCGCTTGAATGGGGTTCAAGAGGCCGCTGGTTCGAATCCAGTCACTCGGACCAAAAGTCCCGCAATCCATTGAAACACAATGGGTTGCGGGTTTTCTGTTATCTTTTTCCAGACTCTTGATTGGCAGGATAACGCGCTTGATTTTTCAAAGAAATTTGAGGAATCAGGAGTGTTGAATCATGGCAAAAATCAAGATGAAAAACAGCGTAACTGTGGCGGACACCTTCCACGACTTTCTCATGGCAAAGAAAGCCGGGGGCCTGAGTGAAAAGACCATCGCCACCTATGGGCAGCATTTTTCCGCAATCGGCAAGCACCTTCCAACCCATACCCCAATCGACAAGCTGAAAAAGACAGACCTGGAGGCCATGATTGCCTCCATGCGGGACGCGGGCCTTGCGGCCAACTCCATCAAGAGCTACACCCGGACGCTGAAATCCTTCTTTTCCTGGTGCAACGCGGAGGGAATCACCCGGCTCAATCTGCCGCTCTACAAGGCGGAGGAAACGGTGAAGGAAACCTATACCGACGAGGAATTAAAGGCCCTGCTCCGCAAGCCCAATACCAGGAAATGCGATTTTCCCGAATACCGGAATTGGGTGACGGTCAATCTCCTGCTGAATAACGGGTGTCGAGCGGCTACCATCCGCAACATCAAACTCCGTGATGTGGACTTGGAAAATCAGGTCATTTATCTGCGGCATACCAAAAACAAAAAGGCCCAGGTCATTCCCCTCTGTGAAGCCCTGTGCGGCGTTCTGCGGGAATATTTGAAGGTTCGGGGCGGTGAGATGGATGATTACCTGTTCCCCAATGAAAACGGCACCCAACTGACGGAGAACGGCTTGCGGTGCAGTATTGCCAGCTACAACAGGCGGCGGGGCGTACAAAAGACCAGCATACACCTGTTCCGCCACACCTTTGCAAAGAAATACCTGGTGGACTGTGGGGGCAACGCGTTCACCCTCCAGCGGCTCCTGGGCCACTCCACCCTGGACATGACGAAACATTACTGTGCTATCTTTGACGCGGACATTACCAAAAACTTTGAAAACTTCTCTCCCCTGGCCCAGCTCAAAGGGCAGGAGGGAAAAATCAAAATGGGGGCCTGAATATGTGGGACACGGATTTACCCCTTGCCCTTATCATGGAGGAAATCCTGGAATGGGAGAAGAAACCCGGCCAGGAGAAGGACAAGGACGAGGCAGACAATACCAGCGGCAAGACCAGCGACAAGTGAAGGAGGGGCGGCGGGTTGAGTACCCGCCGCCCCTCCTTCTGTTCCGGTATCGAGCGGGAGCGGGACATGGGGCCGCGCCTTATCTGTTCAGGCCGCGTTCTATTGCGTCTGCCGCCTCCTGGAGCGCCCGTTCAGCGGCGGGGCGTATCTGCTGGGCAAGCTGGGTATCAGATGGGAAAAAGCGGCGCAGCACCCGGCGCAGGGCTTCCCGCTGCCCGTCATACTCTGCCCCCCGGCGCTTTTGCCTGTTGTATGCGTCGGCGGCGCTGGGCGGGTTTTCTCCTGCAATAGCCGCAAGTATTTCCACCCGCTCGGCGGCGGTCATTTCCTAATCGTAGGCCGCGACAATGCGGTCAATCAGTTTTTCCGTTTCTGACATTGGGGTTCTCCTTTCGTTTCTGGTATTGGTTTCCCTTTGGGGGCTGGCACATTGGTAACGCGCCCGGATGTTCTAAATTTACTTTACTTTTATAAACTTCCGGGCGCGTTTCCAAAGTTGCGGAATCACTTGGAAACCCTCGCATAGTGACCTTGATAGAGGCGCTTTATCAGGCCGTTCTTTACAAATGACGAGATATTCCTTTGTGTGAATCCCTGGGCCAGCAATTCCGCTGTTGTCCACTTGTCGCCCTGCAAGTCGGCAAACCGCTTTTCTGTGCGGGCCTTGCCTTTCTCCGCGTTGGCCTCCCGGTTATATGCGGCCATATCCTCCTTCAAGACGCGGTTGGGGACGATTTCCACATCTCTCTCAAAGTCGATGGTAAAGGTGTATTCCTCGCTCCCCATATCCCCGGTGAAGGGGAAGGGCGTTGCTCCGTCTCTCAGGTATTGATACATCCACTTGACGATTTCCAGCCGTACCGCTTTGGGGACGGTCAGATAAAAGCCGTTCTGATAATACAGGCGGAGCATGGCCCCCTGCATGGCCTCCTTTGTGTTGAGAAAGACCGCGCTCCGCCATGCGTCCAGATAGTCAATGATGGGCGCGGCCCAGATCTCCCAATCCATCCTGATACCGGAATAGGTAGCCTGGGTTTGCTCCAGATTGGCAGAGTAACACCAGAGGCCGCGCACCCGTCCCATAGCCTGCTTGTCCTCCACCTCCAGGGCCGCGCCGAAGGTCACCAGCTTTTCATGGCCCTGGGGCCATTTCATGCGGTTGAGCCACCGCTGGGCGGTTTCACTTTCAGAGGCGGCAACAAATGCCTCCAGCTCCCGCTTGTCCCGGCTGCTCAACTCCACCAGAGGAAACCGCTGGGCCAGGATGTGATATTGCAGCTTGGCGCGCTGATTGCCGCCCAGCCTGTAAATATCATCGGTGAGAAAATGCACCTTGTACGGGTATTTCTTGTATTCCTAAAATGCCATTTTGTAAAATGCCTCCTTTTGGTACGGCGTACCGCCGTACCAAATCAAATTTAATTTGCGCCCTGGGCGCTCCGCTATTTCGTCCGCTCCAAAGGCGTTTTTCTCCACCACGGAGCGGGTCTGCCGGGATACGGCCCAGGCAATCGGCAGCCCCCGGAACAGCAGCGGCGCGGCGGGCCTCTCACCATCGGCCCACGGCGGAGCCTCCTGTCCCGCTCCTACGAGCGGGAGCGGGACAGAGGCCAGCATTTCCTTCTGCTCACTCACGCCTGCCCGCTCCCGGCCAACACTTCCCGCTGGGCAAAGAGGGAATCAAAGACCGCCTTGCCCTGGTCGATGGGCGCGTCCTTGTAGCCCAGGCAAGCACCTTCCTTGTCACAAATGCGGCTGACGGTTACACAAGCGCCCACCCGCTTGGCAAGGCCAATGGTTTTGTGCTGGTAGGTGTCCCATTCTTCCCCTTGCGGCTCCTGGTATTGCTTATCAAAGGCAAGGATGATTTCCTTTGCACCCGCCTGAATCAGCATGGCGATATGGGTATCGCTTGCCCCAAAGGTGTGAGAGGCCACGGCGTAGGGATAGCCGTAGGCGTGAGCCAGCATGACGCTTTTTGCCCCTTCAAAGATGATTGCCCTGCCGCTCTCTCGGATGGCCTCCTTTGCCCGGTGCAGCCCGTAGAGGTTGCGGCTGTTTGGGAAACTCCAGCACCGCTTTTTCTCGCCCTGGTATTTGCCCTCCTTCCAGAGCGGCATATACTTGGACTTGGGCGCGTTATAAATGGCCGTCCGCGCGTTCTTATCGTCAATCCATTCCCGCCGCCCATAGCCAAGGATTTTTCTTACATCCTCCCGGAGCGGTCGGAAACTCCGCTCATACAGCCCCACGATTTCCCCGTTGGCGTTGTGGTGGGGCAGAATGATTGTCCCCCGCTTGGGATAATAAGCCACCTGAAAATCAATCAGCTGTTGGAGCGGAATCCCGTCCCCGCCCTGCTCTTTCGGCTTGCACCAGCACAAGCGGGACAGGGTTTCAGGCCGCGTATCAAATTGGGAATAGAGGTCGGCCAGGATCTCCGGGTCAATTCCTGAAACCATGTCCACCTGCATATCAGGGTCAAAGGCGTGATAGGTGGTCGTGCCGCTGCCCGCCTCTGGTGTAGCGTCTGACAGGTCAATTTCAGCCTCGTCAATCCACCGCTCAATAAACCGCTTGCCCTCGTCCGGGTTGTCTGTCCCCAGCACCTTGCTCACCCATGTGTGCAGGCAAATGGTTCCGCACCTGCTGAAACAGGTGATTTTGTGGGTCTCCGGGTCAAAGTCCGCGTTGTAATGTGTTCCGCCGTGGCAGAGGGTCAACGCTTTAATGGCACGCTTGCCGCCGCAAATCCCCCAGCGGGGCGCGGCGTTTATGGCCTCGAAGAAGGAAAAAAATCGTCCTCGGACAAACAATTCAGCTTGTCCTCGTACTCCGGTTCATCGGCCAGGATGAAGGGCAGCTCCTAATTGTTACTCACCATTGGTATTTCTCCTTTTCGTCATATTTCAGAAAGGTTTCGAGAGTTTTTACCTCTCTCTCACTTTCTATAATAATTATACCATAAAAATATTTTTGTGTAAATTTAACGCAATAGTGTGGGTTTTTGAATATTTTCGCAACATTTTTTAGACAATCAAGCAGTATCCACACAAGGCGGGCAGAGCAGGAAGAAAGAAACTCCCCCGCAAAATTTTTTCGTGGGGAATCCTGTGCGCTGTCTGCCGCTGGGCGGCGGAATCCTGTTGCCCTACCGCCGCTCCCCGTGGCCCAGGCCGCCGGGGGGATGGTTTTGGGATTTTCATGGATGGATTGTCCCCGCCCTGTTTTTTCCGGGGATTTTCCCTCCCGCTGCCCGAACACGGAAAACACGGACGGGAACGGCGGAAACGGCGGTGAATTTCTTGAAATCAACGGCAAATCTCCATGTTTTCCTCTTTTTTCATTGAAAACGAAGGAAATCACGCTGATACACGCAAAATCTAAAGAGTTTTCCTTGAAATCAAGGAGAAACCGTGTAATTTTTTCTGTTTCACTCTGTATTTTGAAAAATTTGCCCCGTATCTCTCCGTCTGTTGCTGTTTTTAGATAATTTTGGAGAAATTTTGTGCAACCTCTTGACAATATATATATATATATATGATAGATTGTACGAAAAGCTGTGCAAATTGCCAGTTTTCGTACATTTTTGTTTGAACGGGAGGAATTTCTATGCGTATTATTCTGGACACTGAAAAGGGCCGTATCATCCTGCCGCGCTCCTTCTTCACTCAGCTCGACAAGATGAACAAAATCCTTGCTGATGGCGGCGTGACGGAGAAGTGGACGGCGGAAAAATATGTCCGTGACCAGTTTGAAAAGGCTATGAAAGAAACCATGCTCCGGGCAGAAGATAAGGTCGTGAAGTAATGGCCGGGTCAAGAGTGACCCCGGAGGAAATCGTGGAAATGCACCACTTGTATGCCAAACTGGGAAACTATGCGGCGGTAGGCCGTGAAATGGGGCGCAGCGGCTCCACGGTTGCAAGGTACATCAATATGAAGGGAACACCCCAGATCGTCAAGCACACCTTTGCGGAAGTTGTGCGAAAAAAATAAAGAGGTGAGGTTACATGTCCGGCAAGTTAATCGTTCATGGCTGTAGGCCAAATAAGGCTCAAGCACCGAGTCCGCTTAAGATATACCTTGATGGCGAGAAAGTAGGTACAGTACGAGATTGGGAAACTGTTGAATTCCCTATAGAAAAAGATTGCCAGGTAATTCTGAAATGTGGGATTAACCTCTCTAAAGGAATCGCCAAAATTCAAGACGGGATGAGAACCGAAGTACAGGGCAGATACGATAAAGGCAAGATATTTGCAGATATAATCAAGACCACTCCTATCACAATAGACGACCAAGAGAGCGATAGGACAGAGCAAGAACGCAAAGAGCGAATCTGCTCAATCCCTGAAATCAGAAAATTTGAGGGTGCACGAGGAAGAACGCTTGAAGTGTGTGAAGATAAATGTATCCTTGCAACAAGGGCGACTGTTGGTTCTTTCTTGACGGGGAATGTTACAGACGGCGAAAAAACGATTTATTATGTTGATTGTATTGGCGTGCAATTTAAAAGGGCTGGTGTAACGCTCGGTTATTTGCAGTTAGAAACGGCCTCCAGTTTGGGAAACAACAAAAAAAGTAATTTCTTTAACGAAAACACATTTACATTTAATCCAGAATTAAATGAGCAGATGGGTTATGTTGCTGACTATATTAGGCAGCAAATAGACCTATGTAAGAAAGCAAAAAGCGCGCCTGAGCAAGCTACAGTCATTCAGCAAACATCTACCGCAGATGAATTGAAAAAGTTCAAGGAGCTGCTGGACATGGGCGTCATTACGCAAGAAGAATTTGACGCAAAGAAAAAGCAGCTCTTGGGGCTGTAACTTCTGCATAATCAGACAGGGCGGGAGCAATCCCGCCCTTGTCCTTTCAATGTCAATAGGCTATACCCCAATGACATATTGAAACGCCCGCATTTTCTATGTCACACAAGTTGTTTTCTTATATTTGAAATATTTCAAAATAACATTATACTCTATTGACATACTTTCGGCTTTGTGGTACTATGATACCAGACAGAACGAAAGGGCGTGACACCATGCGGGTAGGATATGTGCGCTGCTCCACCATCGAACAGAACGAGACGCGGCAGCTCAAAATGATGGAGGAACAGAAGGCCGAAAAGCTGTTCATTGACAAGGCCAGCGGCAAGAATACAGACCGCCGCGCCTTTAAGGAAATGATGGCCTTTGTCCGGGCGGGCGACATGGTTATCGTGGAGAGCATTTCCCGTATCGCCCGCAACACCCGCGACCTGCTCTCCATCGTGTCGGAGCTGACGGAGGAACAGGTGGAGTTTATCAGCCTGAAAGAGAACATCGACACCACCACCCCACAAGGCCGTTTCATGCTGACGGTGTTCGGCGCTCTGGCAGAGCTGGAGCGGGAGAACATTCTGGAGCGGCAGCGTGAGGGCATAGAGATAGCCAAGAGCGAGGGCAAGTACAAGGGGCGGAAACCCCTGGAGGTGGACGAGGCCCAATTCAAAGACGCTTGCAGGCGCTGGAGAGCCGGGGAGATAACGGCCACCGCCGCCATGCAGGAGGTGGGCTTGAAGCCCAATACCTTCTATCGCAGGGTAAAAGAAATGGGCCTGTAAAGGCCCTGGAGAGCGGCGAAAAGCGGCGCGGAAACCGTTGCTTTTCCCGCCTCCGATTAGTACAATGATTTTGAGAATCAAGCGCGTTACACTTGAAAAAATCAAGAGTGTACCGCGAAAAAACCTAGTGTTTTCAATGGGTTGGGCGGGCGCAGCCGAAGTTTGGTATCGCGCTTGAATGGGGTTCAAGAGGCCGCTGGTTCGAATCCAGTCACTCGGACCAACTAATGACAATCCGAACTACATTATCCAAGTGGGTAATGTAGTTCGGATTTATCATTTTTATTGAAAATGTGCTTTGATGGAGCAAAGGCGGGAGCATCTTTATAGATGTTCCCGCCTTTTGGCTGCTCATGTTTAATGTTGTCGATATACCGTTGTACTTTCCTCACCGTAAACTTCCGCTGTCCTTCCTCACGCTCAAAAAAGCTGGTGTCTCCGCGGCGGGACACGGGCTGGCGGGTCTGATCTATGAAGGAAGTGCGGCTGCCGGCTCAGAGACGATCCTCCTGGGGCTGGCGAGCGGGACAGACGCGCTCATTCATCAGAAGCTCTTCCGGCTTTTTGACAAACACTGCGCAGTCAAAGCCGCCTAAATTGTGGACGCAGCCCACACACTGGGGGGTGTGGGTAACTATGCTGCTGTGTCCATCCGGGTCTGAGAGGGCGGGATCGGAGCCGGCCGCCTCAAAACTGGGGCAGGGCCCCTTATTCAGCAGCACATAGCCGGGCTTAGGCCGATATTTTTTGCAAAAGCCGGTCTGGGGAAGGGCATGGATGCATCCGGCGCACTCCAACTGCTCATTTGATACCACATGGACTGTGTCCTGCCCGATGTACACAAACTCTTCTTCCCGGTTTTCACCATCTGAGCCGGGAACTTGACGCTTTTCCATCACGGATCCCTCCTATCAGAGCACACAGCTTACATGCATCTCATATCGCCCTGGTGCTACCTTGTCAACACGTTCAATGTAATAGGTGTAGCCTGCGTCCAATGTCACCTCGTCCTGCCCGCGAGGCCGACCCCCTCGGCGCAGGTACATGGTGTCGGTGAACATAGCCCGGGTTCCGGCGGGTAAGTGCATGGTGAGCACATGGGCGCCGGCAATATCCTCGCCTCGGGCCGGGTCGGACAGATCTACTGTTTTGTTCTGAGCCCTGGTGATCTCATCATGGACAACATTGTTGGCCCAGCGGCGGGCAAAGGGTTTGTTGGTGGTTGTGCTGAGAAAAGCGGCATCCTGAAAGACGACTCCTTCAAACATCTTGAAGTGGTCGTCCATGTCCATCCAGTCATGGTTGATCTTTTTGTCCGGGGTGAGGGCGTTAGCTCTGGCCTCATCGTCAAAGTTGGGGTTGGAGTTCAGCAGATAGGTCAGGAAACCGTCTGACACGCCCCGGTAGGTTTCCATATCGACGGGAATCGGATGCTTGGCAAAGGCCTGTTTGATGGCGGAATTCTGAAAATCGGTCACATCTCCCGGAACCTGTCCGCTGCGCAGTCGGCTGTTGATGGCGCCGGAATCGTTGGTATACTCGTCCATGGCCGCGGCCTCTTGCTCGGTCAGGCTGGCCTGATCGGTTCTTGCCATGTCCAGATAGGCGTTCCGGTGAACGTAATCCCCATGATCGCCCTGAAAGGCGGGAACATAGGCGGACTGCTTTTGCTGGAAAGCCTGAAATCGTTCGGCAGACTGGGACAGCGTTGTCTGGGGCGGGCCGGAGGTCAGGACCTTGGCGAAAATCTCCAGTACCCCTACCTGAAAGGCAGATTCCTTCCCTTCAACATATTGGTTATTGAAACGAAGGTGGGAACCGGGAACGGTAAGAAAGTTATTCGGGGTGTGCATGACGGCGCTGAGGATCATGTAGCTTGTGCCTCGGCCTAAAATGATCTCTCCTTCCGCCAGGTTGCGGGTAGGGTATACCGGCGTGCCCTCATCGCACAGTAGGGTCAGCATAATGGGCAAAGAGCCGAAAGCGATGTCCATGACGAAACCGGTACACATGAAGTTTTGATCGGTAAGAATGGTTCCGGCCCGGTCATTGACAGCCTTGACCGCCTGGCCCGGGATGTGGCCCGTTGCGACCCCGTCGATTCCCAGAACAGAAGACAGATAATCTCCGGTGAGCATGCGGTGCAGACGGGTCTTCTGCGGCAGATAGGTGGAAGCGGCCGCCTGATCCAGAAGGCCGATGGTGCGCAGCGAGGAAAAAGGCAAAGGGGCGGGGGCGGGATTGGCTTGCGAGGGATGAAGGGTTGCGTTGGCGTGGTTACGCAGATAGGTGTTGATGGCAGAGGAATGGGAGGTTTGGATATACCCATGCTTCTGGCCCCAATCGACGGTCGTTCCACTCATGTCGGCTCCATATAGCTGATGTGCCTTTTTTCCATCGTTAAAAGACAATTTTTGGGCCATGTAGCGGACCACATCGGGATTGAGATGATGGTATTCCGGGAAAGCCAGGTTCACATCCGGATTGATGCCGCCCGTGCCGTTGTCATCATCCCGCGAGGGGGTTGGTACTTCCCTGGAATAAGTACGATGAGTGACGGTCACATCGCTGCCGATCAGCCCCTGAGAGGACTTAAAGTCCGTACATGCCTGGGCCAAAGCGTTCAGGACAGGGGAGTCGTTGCTGTCGCGGCACAAGGCGATTACCCGGTCCAGCAGGTCGCCGCACAGGACGGTTTCCCCCCGCTGATTTGCCCGATCCAACTGTTCCAGCATGATGTCCAAAATAGCCTTGCGGTTGCTGTCCAGATCCACATCCGTCTGAAGGCTCTGCCGGAGCAGACGAATGTTCTTCA
This sequence comes from bacterium, assembly GCA_037245165.1. GTDB lineage: Bacteria > Bacillota > Clostridia > Oscillospirales > Oscillospiraceae > Lawsonibacter. The sequence continues at coordinate 46,100 of JAXWVI010000072.1, read as the reverse complement.
TGTGGTCTGCGGACGGAACCGTCTCCACCGCCTCATCAGCGTCCGCTTGCTCGGGGGCCGCCTCGTCAGGGGCCTCCTGGATGGAAGCCTTGGGCAGGGAGAACTGGGTGGGCTGAAGCGTGGGCGCCTGCAAGGGACGCATTCCGGCAAAAAGCTGCCGCAGGGTGATCCCGTTGGCAAAGGAACGCACTTCAGACAAGCGCTCAACCAACAATTGGGCTTCGTCATCCGCCTTGCTGCGCAGTTCTTGAATCAGCGCGACCCGTGCCTTTCCCACACTGGTATACCGGCGTCCGCTGTGGCTGGCCAGATACTCGTCACACTGTTGAATGAGGGCGGCGTAGGTTTCGATCAGCGGTTCACGGACAAGCGGCTCAGTCTCCGCGGTGACAGTTTCGTCCATCATCCTGTTAATAGTTTCCAAAGAGGTGAGAATCCGCTGATAACCCGATGAGTTCTGGTACCTGCGGGTTTGCTGACCCAGCCGGTTGAGAAAATCGGTTTGCAGGGAGGAGGTCATCCCGGTCAGCAGGTCCAAATGACGCTCCACAGCGTCAGAACGCTGGGTTCCGGAACGGTTTACAATATTGTTTCGATAGGAACTGAATGAGCTGGCAGGTCCCGGCATCGGCATACCATCTCCTCTTCTAAAATACACGCCCGATATATTGGGATATATCGCATTATACACGATTGAGAGCCCCTTGAAAATAAAAAAGCGCATACCGCCTCCAAATTTTAGAAACATTTTAGAAACCGCTCCGGTCTTTCCGTTGCGTGGGGTGGAGGGAGTTGGTATAATAAAAAGCAGAAAAACAGCCTTGGAAAGGTGGGAGCGGGAATGGACCGTCTGGAGGACGACCTGTTCGCTCAGTTTATATCGGAACAGCCCGAGGACAGGCCTTATTCCGGCGGGGCGGCCCTGATGGACGATCTGCTGCGTTTGATCAGTATGCTGTGTCTGGCCTATGGGGAGATTAACCACAACGAGGATGTGCCCTACCATACCCGAGGCCTGGTGGTGCGGGAAGAGACCTTTTACCAGGCGCTGATGGCCCGGAGTCAGGGCGCGGGGCGGGAGGGGCCGCTGCCCGGGGCGGTCCTGGCGGCGGCACATATCCGCGCCCGGGTGGAGATATCTTTGGAACAGGGCGTGTACCTGCCCTTTGCAGCTCTGGTCCGCCGGTTTGCCCTGAAAAAATTTGAGGCGTTTTGTCTGCTGCTGGCGGTTTGTACTGATTTGGACCGGAGATTTGAGCAGAGCTTCGCCTTTTTGCAGGACGATGTGAAGTGTACCCGGGCGACCCTGGGGCTGGCTTGGGATCTCTATTCCCTGGTGGAGACGGTGCCGGAGGCGGAGGTCTACTCCATGCTGGACCGGCACAGGCCGGTCAATGAACTGCTGCTGACCGACTGGCAGAACAATGCCGACCGCTCCGCGCTGGCGCGGCCGCTGGCGGTTCCCAAGCAGCTGCTCTATCTGTTTACCGGGGTGGAGCTTGCGGGGATCGATGACCTGGAGACGAAGGTGATGCGGGGGTCCAATGCCCCGGTGCTGTGGAATGAGGACAAGATCAGTGCCGGGACAGCGTTTATGGACCGGGCGCTGCAAGACCGGCAGGGAGAGGGCATGGGTGTCCTCTATCTTTTTGGGGAAAGCGGGCAGGGCAAAAGCTTTGCCCTTTCTCAAATGGCAAGGAGGCTTCAGCGCTCTGTGCTGGAGGTGGATGCCTCCGCTCTGATGGGACAGCGGGGGGACGCGCTTGTGCGGGTCGTGGCCATCCGGTGCCTGCTCGACGGCCTGATTCCCTGCTTGGACCGGCTGCGTATGGATGAGCCGGGAACAAAGGAGATGGTCCTGGGGGCCATTGGGCTGCTGCGGCGGTATTTCCCGCTGCTGATTGTGTGCGCAGACAGGCCCTGGGACTTTCCCAAAAACATGGAGGTGGATTTCCAGGCCATCGAGTTCCCCATGCCGGGGGTGAAGGAGCGCTATGCCTTCTGGGAGGAGTTTGGCCGCCAGGGTTCCGGGGCGCCCATTTCGGAGACGGAGCTGGCTGCCTTGGCGGGGCGCTACCGGCTGAACCCGGCTGAGATTTGCTCCCTCTCCCGTACTCTGGCTCTGGGAAAGGAGGAGGGGCTGGGGTGGGTGGCCCAGGCCATGCGGGAACAGGCGCGCAGCCGATTGGGAAGTCTGGCCCAGCATCTGCCCTCCGCCTTCCGGTGGGAGGACCTTCAGCTTCCGGAGGAGGCCTCAAAAATGCTGCGCAGCGCCTGTACCCGCATCCAATACCGCTATCAGGTGAACGAAAACTGGGGATTTTCCCGCCGCCTGCCCTACGGCCAGGGAATTTCCGTGCTGCTGTACGGTCCTCCCGGTACGGGAAAGAGCATGACCGCCCAGGTACTGTCCAGAGAGGTTGGGCTGGACCTCTTCCGGGTGGATCTGTCTCAGATTGTGGACAAGTATATTGGGGAGACGGAAAAGAATTTGGGCCGGCTTTTTGATACCGCCGACGGGGTCAACTGTATCCTCTTTTTTGACGAGGCGGATGCTCTGTTTTCCAAACGCACTGAGGTGGGCGATTCCAAGGACAAATACGCCAATGTGGAGACGGCATACCTGCTCCAGCGCATTGAGCAATTTCCGGGGATTACGGTGCTGGCCACCAACAACGCCCGGAATTTTGACGAGGCGTTCCGTCGGCGCATGACCTATTTTATCAACGTACCCATGCCCGACCAGGCCACCAGACAGCGCATTTGGGAGGCCGTCTTCCCAAAGCAGCTGCCCCTGGACCGGGGGGTGAGCTTTGCCGAGCTGGCGGAGAAATTTGAGTTTTCCGGAAGCAGCATTAAGTCTGTGGCTGTTTCAGCGGCCTACGCCGCCGCTGCCGCGGGGACCCCCGTCACCCGGCGCAGCATCTTTGAGGCGCTTCAGATCGAGTATCTGAAAACCGGCAAGCTGCTGGGGCTGAACGACTACCCCTGCTGATGGAGCGGCAGACAGCGGAGAGAGGATAAACGCTGTTGAATGTTAATATGACAGAAAGAAGGAAACCGGATTGAATACTGTGATCGAACATATGCTGACCCGGAGGAGCGTGCGCAAGTACCGGCCGGAGCCGGTCCCACAGGAACTGATGGACCAGATTATCCGAGCGGGCACCTATGCCGCCAGCGGAAAAGGCCATCAGTCCGCCGTGATTGTGGCCATCACCAACCGGGCGCTGCGGGACAGGCTCTCTGAACTGAACCGGCAGATCGGCGGCTGGGAGGAGGGCTTTGACCCCTTCTACGGCGCGCCCGCAGCGCTTCTGGTGCTGGCCGAGAAGCAGTGGCCTACTCACGTTTATGATGGAAGCCTGGTGATGGGCAATCTGATGCTGGCCGCCCATGCCTTGGGACTGGGCAGCTGTTGGATCAACCGGGCAAGGGAAACCTTTGAGACCCAGGAAGGAAAGGAAATCCTGCGTATCCTGGGGATTGAAGGGGAGTATGAGGGCATCGGCTACTGTGTGCTGGGCTACCCGGCAGACCCCCTGCCCGCCGCCGCGCCCCGGAAGGACCATTTTGTGTATTACGCCAAATAGAAAATGGAGGTCCCCGCTCTCACATGGGAGCGGGGACCTGTTTTTCAGCATGAACACCTACCATGGGGAAGGGGCGAATGGAACCGATATGCCAATCCCTGTTGACGATGGAGAAGATCTTTCGTATAATAAAAACAATGATATTTGGGGGTAGGACAATGAGCCGGGAAACTGTACTGTCCTTGCTGCGGGAGCGGCAGGGGGAATATTTGTCGGGAGAGGCTATGAGCCGTACCCTGGGCATCAGCCGGGCAGGGGTTTGGAAGGCCATTGAGGGTCTTCGGCAGGAGGGATATGTGATCTCCTCCGCCCCCAACCGGGGCTACCGCCTGGAGCAGGGGCCGGACCGTCTGCGGGCCGGGGAACTGGCCGGGCCGCTCAGCGGCTGTCTGGTGGGACGAAAGCTGCTCTGTTTGGATACAGTGGACTCCACCAACACTGAGTGCAAGCGCCGGGCTATGGCGGGGGAGCCGGAGGGCCTGGTGGTCATAGCGGACGAGCAGACGGGCGGCCGGGGGCGGCTGGGCCGCAGCTTTCAGTCGCCCAAGGGCTGTGGGCTTTACCTGTCCGCGCTGCTCCGCCCCAGGCTGGAACCGGCCCAGGTGACCGACTTTACTGCCTGGGTGGCGGTGGCGGTGTGTGACGGAATCGAGGCCTGCTGTGGTGTGCGTCCCCAGATCAAATGGACCAACGATATTATTCTGGGGGGAAAGAAGCTGGTGGGCATCCTCACTGAACTGGGTCTGGAGAGTGAGAGCAACGCCCTGGAGTACCTGATTCCCGGCATCGGAATCAATGTGAACCACCGCCCTGAAGACTTTTCCCCGGAAATCCGGGACATGGCCACCTCCCTCAGTCAGCAGCTGGGGAAGCCTGTGAGCCGGGTGGAACTGGCGGCTCAGGTCACCCTGGCCCTGGACCGAATGTATGCCCAATTCCCCCAAAATAAGGAGGAATATTTGAAAAAATACAGATCTGACTGCCTGACCCCCGGCCATCAGGTGCAGTTGATCACGCCCACCTCCCGGGAGGAGGCCTGGGCGGTGGAAATTGACGAGGAATTCCGTCTGGTGGTGGAGATGCCGGACGGCACCAGAAAAGCCCTGTCCGCCGGAGAGGTTTCGGTGCGGGGCATGTACGGATATGTATAAGAAAAGCCCGTTTTGCCAAGAGCAAAACGGGCTTTTGTTACGCTTGCTGATAGGGGGCAAATTCCTCCGCCTCAGGGTTCTCAAAGACCTTGGAAAAAATTTCCGCCTCCATGGTTTCATGATCCAGCAGATAACGGGCGGTAATTTCCAGCTCTTTGCGGCAGCGGGAGAGAATCTCCTCACACTGTCCGTAGGCCCGGTCCACGATGGCCTTGACCTCCTGGTCGATGAGACCGGCCACTTCCTCGGAATAGGTGCGGGCCTGAGCCATGGAGCGGCCGATGAAGATCTCGTCGCTCTCGTTGCCGTAGGCGATGGTGCCCAGCTTCTCGCTCATGCCGTACTTAGTGACCATGGCCCGGGAAATCTGGGAGGCCTTCTGGATGTCGCTGGAGGCCCCGGTAGAGACGTCCCCCAGCACAATCTGTTCGGCCACCCGGCCGCCCAGACACACCGCAATGCGCTCCTCCAGCTCCTTTCGGGACAGGTAGGACTTATCCTCCACAGGTAAGGAGATGGTCATGCCGCCGGCGGGGCCCCGGGGGACAATGGTGATCTGGTGGACGGGGTCCTGGGTCTTCAGCTCATGGATGACCACCGCGTGACCGGCCTCGTGGTAGGCGGTGAGCTTTCTGGCATGTTCAGTGACCACCCGGCTGCGCTTCTCAGGGCCGGCAATGACCTTCAGCATGGCATTGTGAAGGTCGGCCATAGTGATGAAGCGCTGATCCTCCCGGGCAGCCAGTAGGGCCGCCTCATTGAGGAGATTTTCCAGGTCCGCGCCGGTGAAACCGGCGGTGGCCCGGGCCACCTGGTTGAGGTCCACATCCTCCGCCAGGGGCTTTTGTTTGGAGTGGACCTTCAAAATGGCCTCCCGTCCCTTGATATCGGGCAGACCCACATAGATCTGACGGTCAAAGCGCCCGGGGCGCAGCAGGGCGGGGTCCAAGATATCCTGGCGGTTGGTGGCGGCCAGGACGATGACCCCTTCGTTTGAACCGAAGCCGTCCATTTCCACCAGCAGCTGGTTGAGAGTCTGCTCCCGCTCGTCGTGACCGCCGCCAAGACCGGCGCCGCGCTGACGGCCCACCGCGTCAATTTCGTCAATGAAGACAATGGCGGGCGCTTCCTTCTTGGCCTGGTCAAAGAGGTCGCGAACCCGGCTTGCACCTACGCCCACATAGAGCTCCACAAAATCGGAGCCGGAGATGGACAGAAAGTGGACGCCGGCTTCCCCGGCTACCGCTTTGGCAATGAGAGTCTTGCCGGTCCCCGGAGGGCCCACCAGCAGCACGCCCTTGGGAATGCGGGCGCCAAGGCTGGAAAATTTCTGAGGGTCGCGGAGAAACTCCACGATCTCCTGAAGCTCCTCCTTCTCCTCGTCAGCTCCCGCCACGTCGTCAAAGGTGACCTTTTTGGACTGATCGGAGAGGGTGCGGGTTCTGGCGTGGCCGAAGCGGGAGGCGCCGGGGGCGCCGCCCCCTCCGCCGGCTCCGGTACGCTGACGTACAATCAGATACCAGAACAGTCCCAGCACAGCCGCCGCTACCAGGTAGGGCAGCAGGTTGTACCACCAGGAGCCCTCCACACCCTGGGGCAGGTCGTAGCGGAGCAGCCCCGCGTTCTGCTGTGTCTCCCACAGTTCATGAAGGTCCTGGTAGAGCCAGTCCGGGTTGGCGATGTGGTAGGCCAGGGTGGAGGAAGTCCCGTCCTCCCCCCGAAGGACCAGGGTGAGGGTGTTGTCCTTCAGCTCGAAGTAGGACACTTTCTCTTGCACAAAGAGGGTGCGGATGTCGCTGTATATGGGAGCGTCACTTCTGTCCATCTGCTGAAGGGCGGAAAAGGTGAAAAACAGCAGCACCGCCAGCAGCAGATACATGGTGATGTCCCGGGGGGAAAAGCGTCTCATAGGCTAAAATCCTTTCTTACCCGCCGTAAACCTCAGGCTTTACAATGCCGATATAGGGCAGGTTGCGGTATTTTTCCGCATAGTCCAGCCCATATCCCACCACAAAAGCGTCGGGAATCGTAAAGCCGGAGTAGTGGACCTCCACGGGCTTGACCCGGCGGTCGGGCTTATCCAGAAGGGTACACAGGCGGATGGATGCCGGGTGGCGGTGCTGAAGAATTTTCAGCAGATAGCTCAGTGTGTTGCCGCTGTCCAAAATATCCTCCACCACGATGATGTGACGGCCGGTGATATCTTCGGACAGGTCCTTGGTAATCTGTACCTGTCCGCTGGAGGTGGTTCCTTTTCCATAGGAGGACACAGACATAAAGTCCAATGTGCAGGGCAGATCAATGGCCCGGCACAGGTCAGCCATGAAAATGAACGACCCCCGAAGCACACTGATGAGCATGATCTCCTTACCCTGGTAGTCCCGCTCGATCTCATGGGCGATCTCCTGCACCCGGGTCTTCAGCTGTTCCTCGGTAAAAAGAATCTCCTGAATATCCTGTTCCAACATATGCGCCTTCATTCCTTTCCATTATATCTCTTTTCAGAGAAAAGCATGGTTTCATGATTTGATCTGGGTGACGGAGATGTGCCAGGCGCCCTGCCCCGACTGAGGCGTAAAGGCCCGGTCCGGCCCGAGGCCGGCCACTGCGGCCACAGCTCCGCCGCACTCAAAAACAGGAAGCACGTCCCGCTGAAAGCGAGGGAGCTTTTCCTGAATCATCCATTTTTTTACACTTTTACCAAGCCGTCCGGGTAGGGTCAGCCGGTCGCCAGTGCGCCGGGTCCGAACAGACAAAAGAGCAACTGCCCGACGGCTGAGCCAAAAATCCCAGGGGCCCTGGGATTGATCCTCGTAGGTCTGAGCCTGACAGGTGATGAGCCAGCCTCCTGTTTCCATTCGGCCGGGAAGGGGGAGCAGTCCGGGCTCCAGGGGAATGGGCCCAAGCCTGGGCAGGAGCAAAAGACGCTCGTAGCAGCGCCGGGCAGTGCAGTTGTGAGGGAGATGAACCTGGGCGGAGGGATCATCCTCCCGGCACAGATTCCAGACAGCGGTGAGGTGAACGCTGCCGCAGTTCTGATCTCCGCCCCACAGCCGTCCCAGCAGCAGCCGGATGGCACGGACCGCGATGGGAGGGGGCGCTTGGGCGAGAAGGGCGGCGTCAATGGAAAGCCCTTCCTCTTCCATCCGGGCTTGATCGGCTAACTCACGGGCAAAATCGGTGAGGCAGGTCTCGTCCGCCCGCAGGAGGGAGGCAGACTGTGTCATGCGGGAGAGAAAACCGGGGGAGATGTCCTCCAGAACCGGAAGAATCTGGTGACGAATCCGATTGCGGGTATAGTGGTCGTCCTCGTTGGTGCTGTCTTCCATGTGGGGAAGGGCATAATGAAAGAGGTACTCCTCCACCTCCTGCCGTGTGGTGGTAAGAAGGGGACGGATCAAGCAGTCCCGCTTGGGGGAAATTCCTCCCAGCCCCCGCAGACCGCTGCCTCTGGCCAGATGAAAAAGAATCGTTTCGGCATTATCGTTGGCGGTGTGAGCGGTGGCGATCAGGTCGGCGCCCGCTTCCCGAGCAGTTTTTTGGAGAAAGGCATACCGCATCTCCCGGGCAGTCTCCTCCACTCCGGTTCCCCGGAGTTTCACCTGGGCGGCTACGTCGCCCTCGCCGGTGTAAAGGCGCACGGGGGGCAGGAGAGAGCCGTCCTTCAGCCGCTGAGGTCCGCAGCACAGAGCCACAAACTGTTCCACAAACTTGGCGTCCCGCCGGGACTCCTCTCCCCGCAGCTGATGGTTATAGTGGGCGGCGGAGAGGGTGAAGGGAAACTGTTCCCGCAGATGGTACAGGGCGTGGAGCAGGCACACAGAATCCGCCCCACCGGACACCGCGCACAGTACATGGCTGTCCGGTGGGATGAGGGACAGTTCCCGGATAAAAGTTTCCATGGATTTCAGCATGCGGACCTCCTTAGCATACGCAGGATGAACAGGAAGAACACCGGCACATCTGCGTTGGGATGATCCGCTTCTGCCTGAATGGGGGAGCGGGGACCGCTCAGAACTCTGAGTGCTGCCACTCCATATCGTTGAAGGTGGTAAATTCCGGCTGCCACTGGAGTTCTACCGTTCCGGTCTCTCCGTGGCGGTTTTTGGCGATGATGCATTCGGCCAGATTGGGGTTTTCCGCGTCCCGGTTATAATAGCCCTCCCGGTACAGGAACAGGACAATGTCCGCATCCTGTTCGATGGCCCCCGACTCGCGCAGGTCGGAGAGCATGGGCCGCTTATCAGTGCGGCTCTCATTGGCACGGGAGAGCTGACTGAGGCAGAGCACCGGGACGTTCAGCTCCTTGGCCATGATCTTCAGAGAGCGGGAGATGTCCGAAACGATCTGCTGGCGGTTTTCGCCGCTGCGGCTTTTCCCCCCTGCCGACTGCATGAGCTGAAGGTAGTCGATGACCACCAGACCCAGGTTTTCCACCCGGCGGCACTTGGCGTTGATGTCGGCCACGGTGACGGAGGAATCGTCATCAATCAAAATCATGGAGCGGTTCAGGGAGTCGGCGGCGGCGGCCACACTCTCCCAGTCCTGCTCGGTCAGCTTGCCAGTGACCAGCTTCTTGTTGTCCACAAAGCATTCGCTGGAAATGAGGCGCAGCGCCAACTGCTCCCGGCTCATTTCCAGGGAAAAGAAGGCCACGTTTTTTCCGGACTTTTTGCCCGCGTCCAGCAGAATGTTCAGGGCCATAGAGGTCTTACCCATACCGGGGCGGGCGGCCAGCAGAATGAGGTCGGACTTGTTCAAACCGGAGATGGCCCGGTCCAGGTCCCGAAGCCCCGTGGAAAGCCCCGGAATGGCCGAATCGCTGGCGGCCAATTCCCCCAGCCGGTCGTACACATCGATCAGTACCGTAGAAATGGGGGTCAGCCCCCGGGCGGCCCGGCCCTGGCGGATGGCATAGATCCGCTGCTCCGCTGCCTCCAGGATATCCTGGCCGGTGTCGGTGCCCTGCTGGATCATGGCGGTCAGGTCCCCCGCCGCCTCGGCCACCCGGCGCAGAAGGCTTTTGTCTTTAAGAATCTCAATGTACTCCTTCACGTTGGCCGCTGTGGGCGTGGTGTCCATGAGCTGAAGCAGGTAGCTGCGGGAGGTATTCTCGTCGTAATACCCGTTCTGCTTCATGTGCTCCAGTACGGTCACCGGATCAATGGTGAGGGAGTAGTTGAACATGGAGTAGATGGTTTCATAGATCTCCACGTTCTGCTGCAGGTAGAAATCATCCGGGCGCAACTTGTCAATGACCTCCGGCACACACCGGGGGTCAATGAGCATGGAACCCAGCACCGCCTGCTCCGCTTCCACGGAGTGAGGCAGCTGCTTGAGCATCAGTTCTTCATCACCCAGAGCCATTGGATCACCTGCTTTGCACTTATAAAATCAGATAAAATCAGAGATTGGCGGTCAGGCTTCTGTTACCATCACGTTAACGGTTCCCACTACCTCATAACCCAGCTTTGCCTTGATCTGGTAGCCGCCGCAGGCCTTGATGGGCTCGTCCAGCACCAGCTTGGCCTTGGCGATGTTGACCCCGTGCTGGGCGGCAAGGGCCTCGGATACCTCCTTGGCGGTGACGGCGCCGAACAGGCGGCCGCCCTCCCCGGCCTTGGCGGAAATCTTGACCATCAGGCCCTCCAGCTTCTTGGCGGTGGCCTCCGCCTCCGCCTTCTCAGCGGCCTCCTGGGCCTTACGGGCCTTTTCCTGCTGCTTCATGGTGTTCAGATTTTCAGCGGTGGCGATGACGGCCAGCTTTCTGGGCAGAAGGAAATTGCGGGCGTAGCCGTCGGACACATCCACCAGCTGGCCCTTTTTTCCCTGGCCGCGAACATCCTGCTGTAAAATGACTTTCATAATCAAAACCTCCAAAATAGAATATTGTTTGCACTATGTGTGTGAAAAGTTTAGGATTCCAAATATCGGTCAATGGCACGGCACAGCTCGGCAGCCACATCCGTAATGGGCTTTCCGGTGACCTGTCCTCCCGCGGCGGCGGCGTTTCCGCCTCCGCCCAGCTGTTCCAGAATGACCTGGACGTTGGTATCTCCCATGGAGCGGGCGGAGATATTCACCCGTTCCCCATCCTGAGACAGGACAAACGAAGTGTCAATGCCGATGATGTTGAGAAGCTCGTCGGCGGCCTGGGCGGCGGTCACCCGGTTCACAGGCTTGTCCGCTACGGCGATGGCGATATGATCCCGGTAGAGCTTGGCGTTCTGGATGATGGCGTACTTGGCGATGGTACCTGCCAGGTCGTTCTGGAAGAGCTTTTTTACCTCCGCGGTGTCCGCGCCGGAGCGGCGCAGGAAAGCCGCCGCCTCAAAGGTGCGGCCGCCGGTGCGCATGGTAAAGTTCTTGGTGTCCAGCACAATGCCGGCCAGCAGGGCCTCCGCCTCCACCCGGAGAAGGTGGTTGGGCTCGATGATATATTGGAGCAGCTCGGTCACCAGCTCCGAAGCCGAGGAAGCGTATGGCTCGTGATAGTTGAGGGCCGCGCCCTCGATATAAGTGGCTGCCCGACGGTGGTGATCGATGACCGCCACCCGGTTGCAGGACTGGAGCAGCTCCGGGGACTGGACCTGCTCGGGACGGTTGGTGTCTACCACCACGGCCAGGGAGCGGGTATCGGCGATGAGCAGCGCATCCTGAGAAGAAAGAAAACAGTCGTGATACTCCGGAAGCTGGGAGAGCTTTTCAATCAGCTCCTGGGCGGGAGTCGCCCCCTGGTCCCGAATGATGTGGGCAGGAACGCCGTTTTTCCGGCAGAGAGCGCACACGCCGGCTGCGGCGCCCAAAGAGTCGTTGTCCGGAGACTTGTGGCCCATGATGAAAATCTGGGAAGAGTCGGAAATGAGAGAGGACAGGGCATTGGCCATGACCCGACTTTTTACTTTGGTACGCTTTTCCGTCTCCTTGGAGCGGCCGCCGTAAAACTCAAAGGTAAATTTGTTGCGGATGACCGCCTGGTCGCCGCCCCGGGAAAGCGCCATGTCAATGGACAGATTGGCGAAGTTAATGAGTTCCTGATAACTGTCCCCGTCCTTTCCGATGCCGATGGACAAAGAGGCGTTGATGCCGCTGGGATTGACCACCTGGTGGATGGCATCCAGGATATCAAATTTGGTTTCCACAAATTTGGACAGATACTGTTCCTCAAAAATGAACAGATAGCGTTCCCGCTGATACCGGCGCAGAAGGCCGCCTGTCTGGGCAACCCAGGCGTCCAGACGATTGTCGATCTCCAGCATGATGTTGGAGCGCTCGTTGTCGGTCAAATTTTTGGTCAGATCCTCATAGTTGTCGATGAGCAGTACCGCCGCCACCGGGCGGGTGGCCTCAAACCGATCCCGGACCTGGCAGAACTCGGTGACGTCCACCCAGTAGGTGGTGGCCAGAAAGCCGCCGGTGCGGCCGCCGGTGCGGACCAGATGTCCGAAGACCAAAAAGCGCCGGCTGCCATAGGTTACCTCGGTGGGACACTCGCTTTTGCCCTCCATGAGCCATCGGGTATCAAAGTCGGGGATCAGGGTGGAGAGCTTGGCGTCAAAGAGGTGTTCCCGCTGGCCGGTGAGCTCCAGAAATCGGTTGTTGGTCCAGACGATATCGTCGCTCTCCGGGCGGAAGAGGACCATGGGCAGAGGAGAGTTTACCATGGTGTCCTTGGTGGCGGTATCCACAGTTCCGGTAAAGCTGTCCAGGTATTTATTGAGCTCCTTGCGTCTGCGGTGGGCGCTCTCCCGGCTGTAAAGGCCCAGGCAGGCGACGATCACCAGCTCGGAAGCCGCCAAAACCCAGGAATGGAAGGCGGAAAGCAGAGCAAACAGGATCAGACAGAGAAAATACAGCCGAAAGCTGGGCTGAAGAAGCTGATTAAGCTTTCGATTCAAAAAAATAACCCCCCTTGTTTCTCCCGAGGGAATGAGACTACGCAATAAAGGTATTTTATTATATCAGATTGGTCGCCAGAAAACAAGAGGCGGCGGGGGCGGATCAAGAAAAGAAAAGCGCAAAAAAATCTTACCTGGTACTGTGTTAAACCGTTGCACCTTGGGGGGAATACTGCTATAATAAGAAGAAACCGCCCCCTGTGTTGGGAGGAGAGACGGCTTTAGAACATAAACAAACAAGATTTAGGAGGAATTCCCATGGAAAAGATCAAGATCACCCGTGCGGCTACTTTAAAGGAGAAGCCTGACTCCTCCACATTGGTGTTCGGGAAGAATATGACCGACCATATGTTTATGGTGGATTATAACGAGGGGCAGGGCTGGCACGATCCCCGTATTGTCCCCTACGGCCCCCTGCAGATCGACCCTGCCGCCAAGGTGCTCCACTATGCAGAGGAAATTTTTGAGGGCCTGAAGGCCTATCGCACTGCGGACGGGTCTATCCAGCTGTTCCGCATCAAGGACAATATCGACCGGATGAACAAGTCCGCCGAGCGTCTGTGCCTGCCCCAGATCCCCGAAGAGCTGGCCATGGCCGGTATTATGGAGCTGGTTCGGCTGGAGCAGGACTGGGTACCCAGCGAGAAGGACACCTCCCTGTATATCCGTCCCTTTATGATCGGCCTGGACCCCACGCTGGGTGTGCACGCCTCCAAGCATGTTCAGTTTATCGTGATTGTCTGCCCGGTGGGCGCCTACTATCCCGAGGGACTGGACCCTGTGAAGATCTATGTGGAGGACCAGGACGTCCGTGCCGTCAAGGGCGGCACCGGCATGGCCAAGACTGGCGGCAACTACGCTGCCTCCCTCCGGGCCGGCGACCGGGCGGAGAAGGCCGGGTACAGCCAGGTGCTGTGGTTGGACGGTGTACACCGCAAGTATATTGAGGAGGTCGGCTCCATGAACGTGATGTTCAAGGTGGCCGGCAAGATCCTCACCCCCGACCTGAACGGCTCCGTGCTGGACGGCATCACCCGCCGCTCCTGCATCCAGCTGTTGAAGGACTGGGGCTATGAGGTAGAGGAGCGGCGCATCTCCGCCGAGGAGCTCTTCCAGGCCGCCGAGGACGGCACCCTGGAGGAGGCCTGGGGCACCGGCACCGCCGCCGTGGTTTCCCCCATCGGCGAGCTGGCCATGGAGGACAAGAAGGTCACCGTCTCCGGCAACAAGATCGGCCCCGTCACCCAGAAGCTCTATGATGAGCTGACCGGAATCCAGTGGGGCCGGGTGGCCGATCCCCACAACTGGATCACCAAGCTGTAAAAAGAGCCTATCCAAGAAACAAAGCCCGGAAACCGTACGGTTTCCGGGCTTTTCTGTGTTTTCCTTTAGTGGTTTGCCATGGTATAGATGGCCAGAATGTCATCATGTCCCAGTACACGGAAGGTGCCGATGGTGCGCTGTCCACGGAAGGTACAGCCTCGGGTCAGCTCCTCCAGCATCTGGGGGGCCTGGGCGGCGCCCAGAAGCTCGCTGAGGCAGGTGGGCATCTCAATGGAGCGGAAGAAGGCCTCGGTGGCCTCGATGGCGGACAGACCCAGGGCCTTTTCATCCCCCTGTCCCTCCAGCCCCCACACCTTCCGGCCAAATTCGGCGAAGCGGGCTGGATTGGTGTCCAGGCAGTACCGGGCCCAGCTGCCCCACATGGCGGACAGGGTGGCGCCGTGGGCGGCGTCAAAGCGGGCGCTCAGCTCATGGCTCAGCTGGTGGGTAGCGAAGTCCATGGGGCCGCCCAGGCCGGTCAGGCCGTTGTGGGACAGGCTCCCCGCCCACATCAGCTCGCTCATGGCCTGGTAGTCCCCGGGGTGCTCCAGCGCCCGCCGGCCGTTGCGGACGACGGTGCGCAGCAGGCCCAGGGCGATCTCGTCGGTCAGCTCATTGGTGGTGACGGGGTTAAAGTAGCGGTCCATGGTGTGCATCATGATGTCCACAATGCCGCAGCGAATCTGGTAGGAGGGCAGGGTGAAGGTGAGCTCCGGATTCATGATGGCAAAGCGGGGGCGCTGTAAGTCGGAGCGGTAGCTGCGCTTTTCCAGCGTCTCATCCCGGGTCAGCACGGCGGCCTCGCTGCTTTCGCTGCCGGCGGCGGGGATGGTGAGTACCACGCCCACAGGCAGAGCCTTTTTCAGCGGAATCTTCTGAAGCCAGATGTCCCTCCAGATATCCAGCTCCGGGTTGGCGGCTGCGTCGGCGATGGCCTTGGCGGTGTCAATGACGCTTCCGCCCCCAATGGCCAGCAGAAAGTCGGCTCCGAAATCCAGGGCCTTCTGGATTCCGTCCCGCACCAGGCTGAGACGGGGATTGGGGTGGACTCCGCCCAGCGTGTCACAGGCCAGACCCTTTTCCTGGAGGGAGGAAATGACCCGGTCCAGAAGGCCGCTTTTGACGGCGCTGTGCCCTCCGTAGACCACAAGCACACGGGAAGCGCCGTAGGCGGCGGCCTGGGCCCCGACCTGGGCCTCCGTGCCCGGGCCGAAGATAATCTTGGTGGGAGAATAGAATTCAAATGCCTGCATGGGGAACCCTCCTAATATGTATGAAAATGTTACAAATGCTGCGGGGTGTTTACAGATTCAGGCTGGCAATGAACTGTCGGGCAACTCTGGGGGTGCGGCCGGAGTGGCGGATCTCCCAGGTCATGGCCTGGGCGTGGAGCTGCTGCCGGTCCAGTTTTATTCCCGCCTGATCGGCCAGATAATCCACCAGAGCCAGGTATCCGTCCCGGTTCATGGTGAGATAGGGGATGCGCAGGCCAAAGCGCTCAGCCAGAGCGGTTTTTTCGGAAATCGTCTCAAAGGTATCCACTTCGTCCCCGGCTCGGTCGGAAAAGGTCTGGCGCACAAGATGGCGGCGGTTGGAGGTGGCGTAGATGGCCACATTGTCCGGCCGTTTCTCCAGACTGCCTTCCAGAATGGTCTTCATGGAGGAGTAGGTCTTATCATCCTGGTCAAAGGCCAGGTCGTCAATAAATAAAATAAATTTCTGCCGCCGGTGGGCCAGAGAGCGGATGAGGCTGGGAAGGCCGGTGAGGTTCTCCTTTTGAATCTCAATAAGGCGCAGGTCTTCCATTCCCGGCAGGTAGAGCATGGACTTTACCGTGGCTGATTTGCCGGTGCCGCCGTCGCCGAAGAGCAGTACGTTGTTGGCCTGGCGTCCGGCCATCATCAGGCGGGTATTTTCCTCTACCTGACCCCGCTGGTGCTCATAGCCCAGCAGGTCTTGAGGCTTGGGGCAGTCCGGGTCGGCCACGGGAATCAGATGTCCGTCCTCCCAGAGAAAGGCCCGGTACCGGGCGTACAGCCCCGCTCCGTGCTCCCTGTAAAACCGGGTGAGGGAGTCAAAATCAAAGGGGGCGTCGGCGCGCCACCGGGGCAGTCCGGCCAGCACGGGGACATAGTCCTTGGGCAGAAGTTCCTTCATGGCGTCAATAAAACGGTCACAGTCGGTTTCCGCCAGAATCACAAAGGTCTCCACATCCCGCCGGGCGGCGTTTTCCAAAGCGGGGTCTGACCCGCCTTGCTCAGCCAGCAGGGCATAGGGGCTTTCCTCGTATCGGAGCTGATCCCACAGCCAGGGTCCCATGCCCTGAAATCCCTCCTGGCGCAGAGTATGGAACAGGGCGCAGTAGGCATCCAGAGCCTGTTCCCCCTGATGGGCGTTTAGGGCGTCCAGAAGGTCCATGGCGTGACAAAAAACGGGCTTCTGCTTCAGCCCACGAAAGGCGGACACGCCCTGTAAAGCGGCCCGGAGAGAGATTAAATTCATGGTAAACGCTCCTTGTCATTGCACTGTGTTTCTCATTTTAATGTTCGTCAGCGCCCTTGTCAACGGTTTTGCCCTGTGATAGAATGACTTGAATTGAAATCGGGCGGGCGGTCCCGCCTCTTCAGGAGGTCCCCATGGTATCCATCGGAGGAATTAAAATTGACACGCCCCTGGCGCTTGGCCCCATGGCCGGGGTGACGGATATGGCCTTTCGCACCATCTGCCGGGAGCAGGGGGCGGGGCTGACCTGTACGGAGATGGTCAGCGCCAAGGCATTGTGCTATCAGGACAAGAAGTCGATCCCCCTGCTCCAGATGGGAGAGAATGAGACGCCCGCCGCGGCCCAGATTTTCGGCAGCGACCCGGTCTGTATGGAGGAGGGGGCTTCCATTGCCCACGAGGTGTCTGGGGCGGACATCATCGACATCAACATGGGCTGCCCTGTGCCCAAGGTGGCCAATTCCGGAGACGGTTCGGGACTTATGCGTAATCCCGACCTGGCCTTTAAAGTGGCTCAGGCGGTGATCCGGGGGGCCAGGTGCCCGGTGACGGTCAAGTTCCGTCTGGGCTGGGACAAGGGCTCTATCAACTGTGTGGAGTTTGCCAAAGCCATGGAGCAGGCCGGTGTGGCCGCGGTGGCCGTTCACGGGCGCACCCGGGTGCAGATGTACTCCGGTACCGCAAATTGGGATTGGATTCGGGAGGTCAAGAAGGCGGTGAACATTCCCGTCATCGCCAACGGAGATGTGTTCAAGGGCACCGACGCCCCCCGTATTCTGAAGTACACCGGGGCGGACATCGCCATGATCGGCCGGGGTGTGTTTGGAAATCCCTGGATTTTTGCCCAGTGCAAAGCCGCTCTGGAGGGAAGGCCCATTCCTGAGCTGCCCCCTTTAAGGGAGCGGTGCGACACGGCGGTGCGGCAGTTTGAACTGGCCGCGGCCAATAAGGGGGAGAAAATTGCCTGTCTGGAGGCCAGAAAGCAGTATGCCTGGTATTTAAAGGGCGTTCCCCATGCGGGGTATTATAAGGAGCAGATCGTGAAGATCACCACCCTGGAGGATGTGTACCGCATCACGGCAGGGATTAAGCGGGATCTGTGCTGAGTTAGGAATTGGACGATAGGGGGTGAGGGGAGTGAATGACCGGGAACTGGTAGCAAGGGCCAGGGCGGGAGATCAGGAGGCCTTTGAGCGGCTGGTGGAGGAAAATCAAAATAAAGTCTACTCCCTGGCTCTGCGTCTGGTGGGCGACAGGGAGGAGGCGGCGGACCTGGCCCAGGAGGCATTTCTGAAGGCCTGGCAGGGTCTGAAATCCTTCCAAGGGGAAAGCAGCTTTGCCACCTGGATTTACCGTCTGACCACAAACGTGTGCATTGATTACCTGCGCCGGCAGAAGCGGCGGCAGGGCGTGGAGGCGGCGGTATCCCTGGACGATGAGGACAGCGGCTGGGCGGAACCGGCCGACTGGGACCAGGACCCCCAGCGAAAATTGGAGCAGTCGGAGCGGGGCAGGGCTCTGGCCCTGGCTCTGGAGCAGCTGCCCGAGCATCAGCGCCGGGCGCTGGTATTGCGGGAGCTTTCGGGGCTAAGCTATCAGGAGATCGGTCAGGCGCTGGAATTGGATCTGGGGACGGTAAAATCAAGAATTGCCCGGGCACGGCTGGCGCTGCGAAAAATTTTGATGTCCGATGGGAACTTTTCCGGTGCTCCGCCGTCTAAGTCTACAAGCGAGAAGAAAAGGAGGTGAAGCCCATGGCTTGCCAGCGCTATTATGAATTGATTTCCCAGCGCCTGGACGGTGAGCTGAGTCAGGAGGAGGAGCGGGAGTTGGAGTCCCATCTGAGAATCTGCCCCGGCTGCCGGGCTCTGGCGGAACAATTGTCTGGGCTTCACGAGGAATTTTCCACTCTGGAAGAAGTACCCGCTCCGGAGGGCTTTGCCCGAGGAGTCATGAACCGCATACAGGCGGAAGACAGAAAAAAGGTTGTTCCCCTTTTCAAACGGCCTCAGTTCAAGGCTGCGGCCGGACTGGCCGCCTGCCTGGTCCTGTGCGCTGGCCTTTATGGGGCCGGCCAGCTTGATTGGTCCGGCCAGACGACGGCTGCCCAGTCGAAGGATTGGGCAGAAACAGCAAAATCTCAAGCAGAGACTGTCCAGCTCCAGGGGGACGGCAGCCAGGAGAACGCGGACGCTTCCGCTGGAACAGACGAAGCGGCTCCGGGGGTGCATGGCTATTCTTTTGCCTCTGGAGGAGGGGCAGACGGAGGGGATGCCCAGGCCGGGGAGTCCGCCCCCAGGGTCTATGGCAGTGAGCTGCCTTCAAAAATTCAGAGCCGGACGGAGCCGGAGGAGAGCGACAGTCTGGAGGGAACGGTCCAGTCTGAGAATGGAGCGGAAAATGGCCTGACGGCGGAAGCCAATCAAAGCAGCCAGGCACCGAATATGGTGCAGGACGATCTTGGAGCGGTCAACGGCTTGACGGGTATGGCGGAAGCAAACCTGGAGCAGACACTGCCCTTTGAAAATGAGCAATCTTTTTCCGTAACGCTGGATTCCGCCCACCAGGTTCCATCCGCCGTCATTCTGGGCAATGTGCAATCTATGAAGGCTTACCTGGACTCCTTTCCTGACGATGACTTGTCCGCAGTGGCGGAGACCTATGACGAGGCGTATTTTGAGCAGGGCCGGCTGCTGGCCGTGCTGGCAGAGTCTGGCAGCAGCTCCGACCCTGTTGTGCTGATGGAGAACGGCCTGACTGCGGAGCAGGTGGTCTTGACAGAAAACACCTCTGAGGAGGGCAGGGAGGATGTGTCCGCCTGGCTGATTCTGGCCGAGGTGGGGACGGAGTTTGACGACGGAGATGAGTTGGAAGTGTCCATCGTCCATCCATAAGGAAAACAGATTTGACAAGCGGCCTCTTACGCGCGGTAAGAGGCCGCTTGTTTCATGCCGAGGGAACCTCAGGGGGAGAGGGAGCTTGGGAGGAGTTTCGTGATTCTCACCAAAACTTATCAAAAAACAGTTGTCAGAAAGGCTGGTTTAGTGTATAATGCCTAATAGACTGTAACGTCCTACTGGCATAAAGCACAACTGTCGGGGGGCGGAGCAAAAGTCCAAACATAAGGAGTGGAACAAGACATGAGATATTCTGTACAAAACATCCGCAATGTGTGCCTGCTGGGACACGGTGGCAGCGGAAAGACTGCCCTGGCGGAGAGTCTGCTGTATATGACCGGCGCCATTGACCGCATGGGCAAGGCCGCCGATGGCAATACTGTTTGCGACTACGATCCGGAAGAGATCAAGCGTCAGATCTCCATCTCCCTGTCTGTGGCCCCTTTGGAATTCAAGGGCTGCAAAATTAATGTACTGGACACTCCGGGCAGCTTTGATTTTGCCGGCGAAGTGATGGAGGCCCTTCGGGCCGCCGACGCCGCCATTATCGTCTGCTCCGCCAAGGACGGGATTTCCGTTGGTCTGGAAAAGGCCTGGAAGTACTGCGAGGAGCGGAATATGCCCCGGTTTATCTATATTTCCAAGACCGACGAGGACAACTCTGACTATAACGCCACCTTTGAGGCCCTGCGTGCCAAGTATGGCAACAAGATCGCTCCCCTGGTGGTGCCCATCTGGGACGACAGCAAGAAGGTCATCGGCATCATCGACGTGCTCAACAAGCGCGCCTATGAGATGCGCGACGGCAAGCGGGAGGAGATTGAAATCCCGGAGGGCAAGGATGAGGTGGTCACTCAGTTTAACGACGCCCTGAAAGAGTCTGTGGCCGAGACCAGCGAGGAATTCATGGACAAGTTCTTCTCCGGTGAGGATTTCACCTATGCGGAAATGATCCAGGGCCTGCGCCAGGGCGTGCGGGAGCTGTCCCTGTTCCCGGTGCTGTGCGGCTCCGCCATCAACACCATGGGTTCCCTTATGCTGATGGACTACATTGCCGAGCTGCTGCCCACCCCCATGGAGGGCAACTACCACAAGGCTACCCGTTCCGACGGCGAGACGGAGGAGTTTGTAGTTTCCCCCGGCGGCGTACCCACCGCCTTTGTATTCAAGACCATCTCCGACCAGTACGGAAAGTACTCCTTTATCAAAGTGCTCTCCGGCGTTATCACCTCTGACCTTACGTTGGTCAACGCCCGCACGGGCAGCAGCGAGAAGCTGGGCCGTCTCTACCAGATGCGGGGCAAGAAGGCCGAGGAGGTCAAGGAGCTGGGCTGCGGCGATATCGGCGCCATCGGCAAAATGGAGAAGGTCAAGACCGGCGACACTCTGTGCGATCCCCGTAAGGTGGTCGCCCTGAAGCAGATCCCCTTTGCCGAGCCCTGTTACTCTGTGGCCATCGCCCCCAAGACCCGCGGGCAGGAGGACAAGGTGGCCCAGGGCCTGTACCGTCTCAATGAGGAGGACCCCTCCTTCACCCTGGTCAACAACCCGGAGACCCACCAGATGGTCCTTACCGCTGCCGGCGACATTCAGGTGGATGTGTTGGTCAGCAAGCTGAAGAGCCGCTTCAACGTGGAGACTCAGCTCAGCGAGACTCGGGTGCCTTACCGTGAGAAGATCCGCAAGACCGTTCAGAAGCAGGGCCGCCATAAGAAGCAGACCGGCGGCAGCGGCCAGTTCGGCGATGTTTGGATTCGCTTTGAGCCCAACCCCGACGAGGAGCAGATGGTCTTTGCCGAGGAGGTCTTCGGCGGCTCCGTACCCAAGAACTTCTTCCCCGCTGTGGAGAAGGGGCTGCGGGAGGCCTGCGTCCACGGCCCCCTGGCAGGCTACCCGGTGGTCAACCTGAAGGCTGTCCTCTATGACGGAAGCTATCACCCGGTGGATTCCTCGGAAATCGCCTTCAAGACCGCCGCCCAGCTGGCCTACAAGGCCGCTATGCCCGAGGCAAACCCCGTGCTGCTGGAGCCTGTGGGCGAGCTGAAGGTCACGGTGCCCGACAACTATATGGGCGACGTGATCGGCGATCTCAACAAGCGCCGGGGCCGTGTGATGGGTATGACGCCCACCGGCGATGGGGAGCAGATCATTGAGGCCGAGGTGCCCATGGCCGAGATGACCTCCTACGCCATCGATCTGCGGGCCATGACCCAGTCCCGGGGCTCCTACACCTTCCACTTTGTCCGCTACGAGGATTGTCCTCCCGCGGCTCAGGAGAAGGCCATTGCCGCCGCCAAGGCCATGGCTGAGGAATAAGATTAGAAATCCCGCCCCACTTCGGGGCGGGATTTTTATGGGGACAATCCTCGTAAATAAGGTTTTTGAGCCAGACAAGGAGAAAAAATCCAGCCGCCGCAGGCGGCATGGACGCAAAGCCCAGCGCAGCGGGTTTGCGTCCAAGAGGAGGGGCAAGGAAATGAAGCGCAAAATGGCCGATAGGCCGTTTTAAGCGGAATGGACTTTGACCCGACGAAGGAGAAGGCCATTGCCGCCGCCAAGGCCATGGCTGAGGAATAAGATTTAAAAATCCCGCCCCATATGGGGCGGGATTTTTCGTCTGCCGGCGCTCTCTCATTGTGGCTGGACTGAATCGAGATCGTCCCGGAAGATCCGGCGCAGGTCGAAGAGCGTGAACATAATGCACAGGGAAGTGATAAACCCCGCAATGGCCAGTACGATCAGCGTCGGTTCCCAGAGCTCTGTCAGGAACCGGAGGGGGTAAGCGCACAGGGAGATGGCGGTGAGCAGCAGGGTCTGGCGGGTACGCCATTTGAGCAGCCTCCGGTCCAGGTCCTGCTCGGGCTGCTGGTACCTGGCGGCCAGGGCGGCGAAGTCAGTGAGCATCTGAAAGTGGAAGTACACCCCGGCAAGGCTGATAATGAGGTCAACCATGGGGAAGAGACCGTCCAGGGAGGTCCCCAGCCAGGAGGCCAGCCAATTTCCCCCGTGCCACACCGCCAGCAGGGTACCCAGAGGCCGCAGCAGCTCCAGGTCCCGCCGCTCCTCTTTTATAAGCTTGATGGCGGAGAGAAAGAGGAGAAAGCCCACAAAGGAGGGAAGAACGCTGACCGAGTTCAGCTTCAGGTCAAAATACAGGAAAAAGTATCCCCAGGCCGCCTTGGAGATGGCATCATACAGAGTTTGACGGTGGGTCATTGCGCGCCTCCTTCCTGGAGACGGGGGGTGAGCTCCGCCGCCTTATTGCCGTTAATATAGAGGTCGGCGGCATAGCGGTAGGGGAGGGAGAGGCTGTCCTTGTCAAAGCCGCTGCTGCTGCCCCCGCCGCCCATGGGGACCACCGGGCCCCAGCCGGGGTCCAGGGTTCGGCTGGCCCAGTCCTCCCCGGTGCTGGAGCTGCCGCCACTGTCCCCTAAGCCGAGCGCTTGGAGAGCTGGGCGCGCATCTTCATCCTGCATCGGGGCGATGGAGAGGCCCAGGTGAGTGATGGCGGCCTTCTCCTCCTGGGTGCCCAGGAAGACACAGCGGGTCACCTGGTTATGGGTGACCTCGTCAAATTGGGCGTTGGGCTTGGGTACAGTATCAAAGGAAGTGGAAGGTCCGAAAAACCAACTGGTGCTATTGGTATTCTGTACGGTATTATTCACCACAAAGGTCCGCTGGTAGCGTACCTCTACCCGGAAATTTTCCGCCGTGTCGGCGTAGACGTAGGATGGAAGCTCTGGTACGCCCCAGAGCAGGGAAGTCTCCTCTGCCTCAACCGTCTGGGCATCCCCCTGCTCCACCACCACCCAGCGCTGCCCTTCCCGCTGGACAAGGACCTCCCGGTAGGCCATGTACATCCTGTTTTCTTCCAGATTGCCGTCGGGAGCGCCGCTGAGCTTCACCGCCACCAGAGCCTCATAGGCATCCTCGCCCGCGGGCTCCAGGTTGTAGATGTAGTAGCCCTCGCTCTGGTCCGGTGTGCCGGTCAGGCCGGTGTCCCAGGTGGGCCAGAGGCTCTCCTGCTGGCGCTGGTGCATGACCCGGGCAATTTCTGCCTGATCGGCCAGGGGGGCGCACATGGCCCGGTAGGCTCCGCTTTCTACCAGAAGAGATTTACCATAGGCGTCCAGAGCCCCGGCAAGGGTGGTGCACCAGGTGGTGCGGGCGGAGGCCAGGGACAAGTCGATGTCCGCTCCGCCGGACAGACGGCCGGATTCGTTGTAGACGGCTACCGCCTGACTGCCGAAGACCAGGGGAGTGGCCAGCATAATGGCCGCGCACACGGACACCAGCGCCATGCCAGCCGGGTAGCGCTTGAAGCGGACGATGGCCTCAATGCGCTGGCGGATATTTTTGCCCCCGTTGGAGGCGGAGGAGGTGCCGGGGGTCCTGGCGTACTTTTCGTTGGCCATGGACAGGAGGATGCGGCCGTACTCCCGGCGCTCCTCCCCCTCCAGCCGCTCCAGCACCCGCTGGTCGCACAGGGATTCCAAGTCGTTGCCAGCCTGGTCGGCGCAGTACCACAGCAGGGGGTTGCACCAGTGCAGACACCGGAACAGGCAGATGATGAGGCCCCAGACCACATCCCGATACTTCAGGTGCAGCAGCTCATGGAGCAGAACCTTGTCATCAGTCCGGGTCCCGGCGGGCAGCACCAGGATGGGAGAAAAGACCCCGCACAGGAAGGCGGAGCCAACTCCTTCCACCGTCACCGCCCTGCATGTGGGCAGGCGGTACCGCTCTGCCATGGCCTGGATGTTTGCCGCGGTCTGGGCATCCGCGGGCCTGCCGGCACGAAGGGCGCGGCGAAGGCGGAGATAGGAGAGAAGGTACCGCCCCAGCAGCAGGATCACTCCCAGCACATATACCCAGTAGAGCCAATCCCACAGGGTTGCGGGAGCGGCAAATTGGGGCAGCGGGATGGGGGCGGTCACCCGGGTCAGGGTGTAGGAGCCGGTAAGGGCGGTTTTTGCCGCCTCCACCCACATGGGCCAGTTGAGGAGCACATACCGCCCCCAAAATCCTGCCGGGAGCAGCAGAATAAGTCCTAAAATTCCCCAGACGGCAAACTGCCAGCGGGGGGAGAGCTTATCCCGGAACATGGCCTTGACGATAAGCAGCAGCACAGCCGCGCCGGAGGCGGTCAGCGTCTGAAGGAGAAAAGACCAGATGTCGTTCACGGCCTACACCTCCATCTCGTCCAGCAGTCGCCGCAGGGTTTCCCGCTCCTGGGGAGAGATGGTTTCCTCCTTCAGAAAGGCGGCGATCAGGTCCCCTGTGCAGCCCTGGTAGACCCGCTGAAGAAAGCTGCGCCGCTCCTGGGCCTGACAGGCCTCACGGCTGAGCAGCGCCCGGTAGATGTGAGGGGATGCATTTTTTTCGATCTCCACCAGCCCCTTGGCCTCCATGCGGGTGAGATAGGTCAGGACCGTATTCCGGTTCCAGCCGGTGGCCGGGCGCAGAGCTTCCACCAGCGCGCCCAGCTCGGCCCCCCCTGTCTTCCACAGGGCGTCCAGTACAGTCCATTCCCGGTCGGACAATTTCTCCATAAAAATCCTCCTACAAGTGTAGTACATAATTATACTACACTTGTAGGAGACGATTGTCAAGAGGTCAAATTGTGAGGCTTGGACTCATGCCCGGCCCATTTCACCGATTGGACAATATGCCGGACGATGGGAATTATGAGGAGCGTGATTGCTCTTTGGAAGAAGTTTGCCCATTTACCAGGAGCACGGAACCTAAAATGCACAGCATACCCGCCAGCTTGAAGACGGTAATTTCTTCCCGGTAGAGGAGGATACCCAGGACGGCGGCGACAAAGGGCTCTATGGTGGCGAGAATGGCGGCCTTGCCCGGCTGGGCGAAGCGCAGAGCGTCGGTGTACAGCACATAGGGCACGGCGCAGCACAGTACCCCGATGCCCAGAGCCCCCGCCCAGGCCTGCCAGCGGCCGAAACTGGCCAGGTCCCGGTGAAGCCCGGAGATGGGCAGGGAGAACAGGGCGCAGAAGAAGAAGGAGTAAAAGCTGATGGTGGAAGGGGCGTACTTCCGCAAGGCGAATTTGCTGAAAATGGAGTAGAGGGCATAACCGAAGCCGGCGCCCAGACCGAAGAGGATGGTCAGTGGGGAGATGGCCTGCTGGCCCAGGGGAAACAGTCCGGTGACCAGCGCGCAGCCGGCGAAGGTGACGGCCAGAGCGATCAGTTTGACCGGGGTAATGGCCTCATGGAAGAAAAGAGCGGACATCAGGGTGACAAAGACCGGGGCGGTATAGAGGAGTACCGCCGCTACTGACATAGAACTGCGGGAGATGGCGTTAAAGTAGCACCAGTTGAAAAACAGCAGGGAACACACGCCGGTTCCAAAAAAGTAGTACCAGTCTTTGAGATGAATCCGCAGAGCCTTCGGGTCTGTCGCCAACAAAAAGCCGCCGTACAACAGACATGCTGCCAGGGAGCGGACCGCAACCCCCTCCATGGAACTCAGCCCGGCGGCGGTGAGCAGCTTTAAAAATATGCCGATGCACCCCCACAAGGCGGCGGCAATTACAATTTTACCATACGCTTTCTTGATCATACACTTGTCGCTCTTTTCAAAATGGACTATACTGCATACTATACCAAATGACGAGAGGAAAAGACAAGATGGTCTATCAAAATATTTTAAAGGGCAGGTTTCTCGCCCGACCCAACCGATTTATCGCCCATGTGGAGACGGAGGACGGGGTGCAGATCTGTCATGTGAAGAATACCGGCCGGTGCCGGGAGCTGCTGGTCCCCGGCGGTACCGTGTGGCTCAGTGGGAGCGGCAATCCCGCCCGAAAGACCCGGTACGACCTCATCGGAGTGGAAAAGCAGACGCCCAGGGGCATTCTGCCCATTAACATGGACGCCCAGGCGCCCAATCAGGTGTTTGGGGAGTGGGCCGCCGCGGGCGGGCTGGGCTTTGTGCCCGATCTGCTCCGGCCGGAGACGCGGTATGGGGCTTCCCGCTTTGACTTTTACTGGGAAAAACAGGGGGAGCGTGGCTTCTGGGAGGTAAAAGGGGTCACGCTGGAGGAGGACGGGGTGGCCCGATTTCCCGACGCTCCCACGCTGCGGGGGGTGAAGCACCTGGAGGAACTGGTCCGGGCAAGGGCGGAGGGCTACCAGGCCGGGGTCTGCTTTGTGGTACAGATGGCCGGAATGAAGTGGGTAGAGCCCAACGACGCCACACACCCGGAGTTCGGCGCCACGCTGCGCAGAGCGGCGCAGACAGGCGTTGCGGTGTTGGCGGTGGAGTGTGCCGTCACCCCGGATTCGCTGACAATCCAGGGGACCTTGCCAGTGGTGCTGTGAAAAAAACAGATGGAGCGGCATAGCCGTTCCATCTGTTTTTAATTAGCGAAATCTTGGGGAGCGGGGAAATTTATACCGGCACAGCTGCTCCTGGCAGTGAGCGCATTGGAGCAGTTTATTGGAGCCAAACCAGAACCGCTCCGGGTACCGGCGGAATCGGACTTCCCATACTACCAGCACCAACAGTCCCATGCCCACCAGGCTCCAGGAGAACCAGTGGACCACGAAAATAAGCGGAGCGGCCATCATCCAGGAGCCCCAGGCGAAAATTCGACAATTGACACAGCAGCGATTGCCCATCAGGAAGGTCTGAAAGGGGCAGAAGAACAATACGCAGATTAAGTCGCACAGATAATACAGGGCGCACAGCAGGATCAGCTCTGCCGTGCGCAGTGTTCCCCGCAGATACAAAATCCCCACAATCAGATTGACCAGAATCCAGCTCCCGGCCACTTTCAGTGCGCCGCGGTTTTGCTTCTTCACCGCCCGATGTAAATCCTGGGTTGAGTAGTCGTCAACCGGGGCAAAACGGTTGGGGTATTGCTTGGTGCAGCCGGTGGTCAGGCCGCTCTTGGGATTGAGCTGAACCACCATGGAGGACAGTACCGCCAGCCACACGATCCACAGGGGCAGCGAGGGCAGCGGGGCGGCCGTAAAGTTTAAAGCGGGCCGGTCAAACAGGTACAGCAGAACAACCAGCAGAAACACCCCCAGGCGGAAACCCGCCTCCCGCAGGTATTTCCGGGTCAGGGTGGTTGGATTGGGCAACATGGAAAAACTCTCTCCTTCTCTCCATATTGGTTAAATCTCCCGACGCCCCTCCAGAGCTCTCATTAGAGTGGCATCGTCGGCATATTCGAGATGACTGCCCACCGGGATGCCATAGGCCAGACGGGTCACTCTCACCCCGAAAGGCCTCAGCAGCCGGGACAGGTACATGGCGGTAGCTTCTCCCTCAGTGTCCGGGTTGGTGGCCATGATGACCTCCGACACACCGCCGGCGGCCACCCGTTCCACCAGGGATTTAATGTGCAGGTCGTCAGGACCTACATGGTTCATGGGGGAGATGACGCCATGGAGCACATGGTAAAGGCCATTGTACTCCCGGGAGCGCTCCATGGCGATCACGTCCTTGGGGTCGGCCACCACACAGATGGTGGCGCTGTCCCGCTTTGGACTGCGGCAGATGGAGCAGGGGCCGTCTCCTTCAGTAAGGTTCTGGCAGACAGGGCAGCAGTGGATGGCCTGTTTGGCCTGGACAATGGCCTGGGCAAAGGCCTGGGCATCCTCCTGGGGGAGGGACAGCACATAAAAAGCCAGGCGCTGAGCGGATTTCAGACCGATGCCCGGGAGCTTGGCAAAATGTTCCACCAGATTTTCCAGGGCGGGGGGAAAGTACTGCATGGGTGATGACCTCCAGGGGAATGAAGAATTAGAAGCTGGGATTTTATACCCGCAAAGAGGCAATCGCCGCGGGGATATCCTCTTTTCCGTACACGGCGGAGCCGGCCACCAGCACGTTGGCCCCCGCCTCCACCACCAGAGGAGCGGTCTTGGGAGCGATGCCGCCGTCTACCTCCAGCTCGCAGGCGGGGTTGTACTTCTCAATGATGGCGCGCACCTGGCGGATGGTGTCCAGCTGGGACTCCATAAAGGGCTGGCCGCCAAAACCGGGTTCCACCGTCATCACCAGCACCAGGTCCAGCTCCTCAATGTAGGGCAGGATGGCATTGGCGGAGGTGATGGGACGCAGGGCAACCGCCTTCTTCACCCCGCACTCCCCCATCACCTTCAGGGCCTGGGCAATGCGGGTGGGATGGTCGGCCTCCAAATGGATAGACAGCAGGTCAGCCCCCGCCTTGGCAAAGTCCTCAATGTAGCGCAGGGGCTTGTCGATCATCAGATGTACGTCCAGAAACATATCGGTACACTTCCGTATGGATTGCACCACCGGAATGCCGATGGAGATATTGGGGACGAAGCAGCCATCCATGACATCCACATGGAGGTAGTCGGCGGAGGACACCCGTTTGATGTCACGCTCCAAATTGGCAAAGTCAGCAGACAGGATCGAGGGGGCAATTTTGACCATAGTATTTACCTTCCTTTCCGTCCCTTCAGGGGACAGGCGCGGTTTGTTGCCGTAGCGCATAGGATACGTCAGCGGAGAGAGGGAGCGCATTGTGCGCTCCCCGGGCAACCGGGCAGGAGGAATGCTCCAGGCCGAGCCCACGGCCCTAACCCATCCTTCGCCGTCCGGCAGACCCGCCGCTTTCAGATAGCCGTCCGCCGGAGGAAATCCTCCGGCGGACGGCGGGAGAAGGACTGAACTTTATTTAGGTGTAGAAGTCGTTGGTATCCGTCTCGGCGGCGTTGTAGCCCGCCTGGCGCAGGGCGGCCATGATCTGGTTCTTGTGGTCGTGGCCAAAGGCCTCCAGTGTGACCCGGAGCTCCACTCCGGACTGGCGGTTGATGTTGACGAACTGGTTGTGCTCCAGCTTGACGATATTGCCGTTGTTTTCCGAGAGGACCTTCGCCACCCGCAGCAGTTCGCCGGGCCGGTCGGGGAGCTGAACAGCGAAGGTAAAAATCCGGCCCCGGCAGATGAGGCCGTGCTGGACCAGGGAGGCCATGGTGATGACATCCATGTTGCCTCCCGACAACACAGAAACGACATTTTTGCCCTTGCAGTCCAGATGACGCAAAGCGGCCACGGACAGAAGCCCAGCGTTTTCCACCACCATCTTGTGGCGCTCCATGATATCCAGGAAGGCCTCTACCAGCTCGCCGTCTTCAATGGTCAGGATGCGGTCGATGTTTTCCTGAATGTAGGGGAAGACCAGATCCCCCGGCGTCTTCACCGCCACGCCGTCGGCAATGGTGGTGGCGGTGGGGAGGGTGACCACATGGCCGGCCTCCAGGCTGGCCTTCATGGAGGCGGCCCCGGTGGGTTCCACGCCGATGACCTCCACGTTAGGATTGAGGAGCTTGGCCAGGGTGGACAC
The DNA here is from genome assembly GCA_037245165.1 of bacterium. GTDB lineage: Bacteria > Bacillota > Clostridia > Oscillospirales > Oscillospiraceae > Lawsonibacter. Next base: position 16,388 of record JAXWVI010000072.1, on the reverse strand, counting down.
GCCCGCGGCCAGTCCGCCGCCGCCAATGGGGACCAAAATCACATCCACGTCGGGCAGGTCCTGGAAAATCTCATAGGCGATGGTGCCCTGCCCGGTGGCCAGGGTCAGGTCGTTGAAGGGATGGACGTAGGTCAGCCCTTCCTCTTCGGAGAGCTGGGCGGCCAGGGCGGCGGCATCGTCAAACACCTCGCCGTGGAGAATGACCTTGGCGCCGTAGTCCTTGGTATTGTTCACCTTGACCAGGGGGGTAGTGGTGGGCATAACGATGGTGGCGGCTACGCCGGCGGCCTGGGCAGCATAGGCTACCCCCTGGGCGTGGTTGCCGGCGGAGGCGGTGACGAGGCCGCGCTCCTTCTCCTCCTGGGACAGGGTGCTGATCTTGTAATAGGCGCCCCGAATCTTGTAGGCCCCGGTGACCTGCATATTTTCCGGTTTTACATACACATTGTTGCCGCAGGTTCTGGACAGGTAGGGAGAGTGAATGAGCGGTGTGGGCCGGAGCACCCCCTGAAGGACGCTCCGGGCTTCTTTAAAGGCATCCAGGGAAAGCATAGAAAATCTCCTTATTCAAAATTTGTCTAAATTTAATCATACTCATTCTGAAGAAATAAGTCAATGGGAAGTGTAACGGAGAAGGGGAAAATTGCGTTTTTGGAAAATAAGGGTGAAATGGCGGTAAATTTAAAGAAAAGTATCATTGACATTAAAAATTGAATCCTCTATAATAGCTGAGCTGCAAAAAATGTGAGATGAAACGATACAAAGGAGGAGTCCAGGTGGGAGAGCCTGCGAGAGAGAACAAAATGGGCATTATGCCCATCAACCGGCTGCTGCTCAACATGGCGCTGCCAATGATCGCGTCCATGCTGGTCCAGGCGCTGTATAATGTGGTGGACAGCGTATTTGTGGCCAAGCTCAGTGAAGATGCCCTGAATGCGGTGTCCTTGGCGTTTCCGGTTCAAAGCTTGATGATTGCGGTGTCTGTGGGAACCGGCGTGGGCATTAACGCTCTGCTGTCCAGAAGCCTTGGCCAGAAGGATCAGGAACGGGCCAACAAGACGGCCATGAACGGTATGCTACTGGGAGCAATCAGCTGTCTGGTGTTCACGGTTTTGGGGTTGACCTGCGCCAGGCTGTTCTATGCGGTACAGACCGACATCACCACGATTGTAGATTACGGTGCCGACTATTTGAGCATCTGCTGCGGTGTGAGTGTTGGCTTGTTTCTGTCGGTGACCTGTGAACGTCTGCTTCAGGCCACCGGACGTACCTTTTATACCATGATCACCCAGGCCACAGGCGCCATCATCAATATCATTCTGGACCCTATTTTGATCTTTGGACTGTTTGGATTTCCTCGCATGGAGGTGGCGGGGGCCGCCCTCGCTACCGTCATCGGCCAAATCTGCGGGGGACTGCTGGCCCTGTTTTTCAACCTGAAGTGCAACCCTGACATTCAGTTGTCCCTGAAAAACCTCCGTCCCAGGAAATCCATCATTCTGAGTATTTACAGCGTAGGCATCCCCTCTATTGCCATGCAGTCCATCGGGTCGGTGATGGTGTTTGGAATGAACCAGATCCTCATCGCCTTTACGGCCACAGCCACGGCGGTGTTTGGAGTCTACTTCAAGCTCCAGTCCTTCATCTTTATGCCGGTGTTTGGTCTGAACAACGGAATGGTGCCCATTGTCGCTTATAACTATGGGGCCAGAAAGCCTGACCGGATTACCAAAACCATTAAGCTGAGTGTGGTTTATGCAGTGGGCATTATGTTGGTGGGCCTTATCCTGTTCCAGGTCATTCCCCAGGTGTTTTTGGGCCTGTTTATGGCTGAGGGTGAGACCAGCAGCGATATGCTGACTATTGGCGTACCTGCCCTGCGCACCATCTCCCTGAGTTTCCTGTTTGCCGGATTTGCCATTGTGTGTTCCTCGGTTTTCCAGGCCCTGGGGCATGGGGTGCTGTCACTGACGGTGTCGGTGGTCCGGCAGCTGTTGGTGCTGCTTCCGGTGGCCTTTCTTCTCTCCCGGATCAGCGGGCTTGAGGCGGTTTGGTGGGCGTTCCCCATTGCCGAACTCTTCTCCTTGGCCTTGAGCGCCCTGTTTCTGAGAAGGGTGTACCGCAAGGAGATTCTGCCTATGCGGGAAGCGGCGCGGAAATGAGAACAATTGCTTTCCTGGCTTGAGAGGAATAGGAAGCCAGTTGAAACAGAAAGGCGGTATAGCGCAGCGCTATACCGCCTTTCTGTTTTGTTTGGTATGGAGTCGGGCCGATGTTCCGGCTGTCCCTCTTGAAAAAAGGTCAGCTCAGCAGAGCGGACGTGATATCCTGATGCCACTTGACATCCGTGATGGGGGGCACCTTTTGAAAGGAATCTTTGGTGGCCTCAATGATCTGAGTTTGACAGACCCCTTTCTGAAGGAAGGACAGCACTTCACGGTTGGTAAATGGCATGATGACCACGCCGCTGACCGGCTTATGGGTATTGGTGGACTCCAAGGGGACCGCAGCCACCGCCCGCCAGATATTAATGGTATTGCCGTCCAGCTCGTCGGCAATGAAGAAGGTGAATGTCTCTTTGGATTCGTTGGCCGCTTTCAGATTGAGGGAATGACGCAGGACCGGCTCCCACTCGCCCCGCTTTTGGGCCTGCTTGTTCATCAGGGTCACCTCCAGCATGACAGCCATATCATCATACTGGATGACAATGTCGCCGTCCCCGCCGCCGGCATGGACCACCGGTTCAAAATCGGCGTTTAAAGTCAGCTTCAGACTGGAATACAGGTCAAAGTCTTCCCCGGACAAATAAAACCAGGCGATGCCCACGATATACTCATAGATGGTGGGGACGGTGGCGGCGTCGTTGACCTCCCGCTTGATCTTGTCGTCGTTGGCTCGGTCGGAAAACAGGGGGAGCAGGGTCATGATCCGCTCTTTTGGGTATTTGTTCCGAATATAGGTGTGGAAATCTTTGGACTTTCCACTCAGCAGCAAGGCTCTTGCGGCGCCGGAGCTTTGTACGCCGAGCAGCTGCTGAATGGCCTCAAGGACCTGATCGGAGCGCTGGGCTGAGTAGTGGAGGATCTCCAGCATGGAGTGGCTCTTGCCAAAGTAGCAATCACCGGAGGCCTCATAGCGAAGATATTCCTCTTCGGACATCTGGCCGAAAACATTCTGCCGCAGCGTTTCAGCGTCAAAAATCAGGGCCAGGATCTCTCCAAAGGCCAGTTCGGGAAGAGGCTCAAATTTAAATAGGCCGGTGGCGCTGAGCAGACGGATGGTGGTGTCCGAGTACTCCCGAATGCCGTCGATCCACTTGGAGGCGGAGAAGATGGCGTAGATCTCCCGGTTATAGTGGGCAGTGGTCAGCAGGGGATGGCGGGCGTTTTTGGACCGGAAGGTGTCCAGGTCATATCGGTTTCCCCGGTTGCCGATTTGGAAAACCGCCTTTCCCCGCCCAAAGGCCTTTTGGAGAAGTTCGGCATCTGCTTCCAGACAGGTAAGAAGCTGCTGGTAGTGGGCGGGAGTGGGGTCCTCCCGAAAGTCCTTCAGGGCGGTGTAAAAGCCATAATATTTTCTAACGATGGAGTCGTTTTGCTTGGAACTCTTAAAATATTGCTGGAAGCGGTCAAGGGACACGGTCTCTTCTTTCATAAACTCCTCAGGGATTTTGATCTCCCGGCGGCCGATCATCTTTTCCAGATCAGAAGGTGAGACGCCCGAGCGCACGGCTTGCTTGATTTCCTCGCTGCTGTACGGGCTCAGTCCCTGGATGACGATCTCAAAGGTCTGCCGATCCAAAGAGGGTGCGCCCATCAGCAAGCTGAGCGCCATAAAGAAGGGGGCATAGTACCGGCGTGTCCCGTCAGGCAAAGGGTTGGAAAAGACCCTCAGCTTTAAAAGCTGACGGAGCAGAGCCAGGTTCACCTTGTCCAAAGGGAGGATGGTTTCCACCGCATCCGGCTGGAGAGCGCCGCGCAGGTAGGCATAGTCCGCCTGGGTGATGTTCCGACCTGGGTCGGCAAAGCCGATTTTTACCAGGTTGCTGGTATAGTGCCGTGAGCGTTTCTCAATAGCCTCGTCCAGCATCCGTGACATATGGGGGAGGTTTTGGACAATCCAGTCCGGGTCTTTTCTCAAAAAAGCCTCGTAGTCTTCCCCCAGGTCGGTTAAAAACTGATCGTAGTTGCGGTGGACTTTGAATACTTCACGGGACTTGTCCAGTGCCCTCTCGTAAAATAGAAACTGGGCCAAACTGGCCGGATATCGGTTCCAGGTTTCAGTGGGATACTCATCTCCCAGCTCCTCCAGAATTTCCAAATATACCTTCAGGGCGTTGAGTACATCACTTCGTCTGCCGTTTGTGTCCATTAGATTGAAAATCTGGTTTTCTCCCACGACCATGGCCGCGCCTCCTGTTCCTGTCAATAGTTTAGGATGAGTACCTCTTCGCTGGATGATGTCCTGTCTTTGGTCTGGTAGTTGGAATTGGCGTAGCTGTATCGCAGAGGCACCGGCCGGTAGGTTCCCCGGTTCGCCTCCAGCCACCCCAGAAGGATGTGGTTTTCCCTGCCCTTGCTGCGCAGCACGTTGGACAGGGCGAAGGGGACGCCCTGATGGTGAAGCCGGTCCAGAAATGCCAGCAATTCCTCCTCAAGCGCCTCATTCCAGCCTCCCTTTTCGTTGTAGGTGGCACAGGTGATGAGATAGGGCGGGTCCGCGTAGACAAAGTCCCGGCCGGTTAGTCCGGCAGTGTCAAACTCCCGGAAGTCCCGGCAGGTGAAGGCGCAGTCCTGTTCGTGGATGCGCGCCATGAAGGCCAGAAGCTTTTGCTCCATCCGCCGGTTGAAATCCCGCTTGCCCACAGGCAGGTTAAATTCTCCCCGGGCGTTGAAGCGAATCTGGTTGTTGAAGGCATAGACGATCAGAACATACAGCATGATGTGGGTGAGGGGATCGTCCAGACCGGCGCAGCGGCGATGGTTATAGTCGGAGCGCAGGCGGAGAAAGCCCTCCCGGTTATAGCTCCCCAGCCCGCTGCCGCTGTCGCAGCCGTAGTGGGCATAGCCGTACCGGCTGGCCAGGGAGAGGCGGTAGCCCCCGATGATCTCATAGACCCATTCCAACGCGGTTTTCCCATCCATCTCCTTCATCGTCTCATAGAGCCGGAGCAGTTCCCGGTTCAGATCGTTGTAGATCACCCGGTCGCTTGAGACGTTGAGCCCAACATTGCAGCCTCCGCAGAACAGATCCACAAAGAGCCGGGGATTTTTGGGAAAAAGGGGTAGAATCTGGGGCAGAAGCTTGTACTTTCCCCCAGTATAGTTCAGCGGTGACTGGATCATTCCGTCACGCCCCATCCCGGCAGGTACACAGAAACAGCCGCTCGGCGTTTTCCGGCAGATCCGACTTTCCGGTGGTAAACGCCTTATAGCTCTCCTGAAAGACCTTGACGCTGCCCTTCCGGGACAAGGTTTCCATAATTTCGTCATCGGAGATTTTGGCGTTGGAGCGGCAATTCCCCCGTTCCGCCATATTATTATAGGAAAGAAGGATATAGTTTGCCTTGATGTCATGGATCAAGGCGTCAAAGGCCTTGGCCGCGCTGGTGGTGCAGTATTTGCTTTTCATCCCGGCACGGTCCATTTTTTTTGCCACGCCGAAGACCTCGGGCTTGTCCCAGCGGGCCACATTTTCCAGCAGATGGTAGGTGTCACAGTATTGCCTGGAGTTATAGGGCGGGTCGATGTACACCAGATCTGCCTCAATGCGCTTGACCAGATTGTTGGCGTCTTCATTGAAGCACTGGTTGCCGGGGTTGTTGTGTACCTGGGCCAGGGGGACGCACAGCTCCAGGGAACCCTCCGGCTTGGCGCCCTTCCGATAGGCATCGTAGTGTCCGCAGGTGAGCGCGATCCGGTCCATGGCGTACAGCAGGGAGGTAATGAGCAGGGCCCTCTCCCGCCGGTTCAAAATACCTTTTTTATAGCTGCGCTCAATGTCCTCCCGAATGTATCCGATTTTGGCACAGTCGCTTTTGCTGAAATATGTGTCGGCAAAATTGCGGGTCATGTAGTTTTCGCCGCAGTGAGTTTTGGAATTATAGCCCACCACAAAATCGATGATCCGCTGGGGATCATAGTCTTCTGCCCCGAACCAGGCATAGTTGCAGATGTAGTTGCTGTACATCAGGTCGTTGGTAATGAGAATCTTGTCCTGAAAGGCGGAGGATACCGCCCCCGTCCCGGAGAAAATATCCGCCACCGTCTCAATTTCCGGGCACTCCTGTTCCACCACCCGGGTGATAAAGGGGAGCAGCTTGTACTTGTTGCCCAGATACCGCCGGTTGTTGATGGTGGAAGTCTTATATGTCTTTGCCTGAGCTGAATTCATCGGGAGCGCCTCCGTTGGTGGTATGTTCTCTTGCAGTATAAGGGTTCAGCCGTCCCATAAAAAGGACTTTTGCGGGAGGGCGAAACTGCTGGAAAAAGAGTGGGATATAACGATACAGATTATATTATACCTGCAAAAGCCCACAAAGCCAACCACCTATCCAAAAGAAATTTCGGACGGCGCCGGAAAAATTTTGGGTATGTTCCCCCAAATAAAACACGGCGGCAAAGAATTCTTTGCCGCCGTGGAGCGCTTGTATTGGCGTGATACCCGTCTGCTCTTTGCAGTTTACAGCCAAGGGACAATCTGATACATGAGCACAAAATGGCACACGCTGCCCAAAAGGATGAACACATGGAAAATCTCATGGCAGCCGAAGCGGGGATTGTTCCGTCCCGGCCATTTGACGGCGTACAGAACCCCGCCTACCGTGTACAGCAGACCTCCTGCCAGCAGCCAGAGAAAGCCGGCTGTGGGAAGGGCCTCAAAAATAGGGACTATGGCAAAAATAACCAGCCAGCCCATAAACAGGTAAATGGCGCTGGTGAGCCAACGGGGAATGGACAGCTTGGCAATGGTCAGCACCACACCGGCAACGGCCAGCGTCCACACAGCGGCCAGCAGAGGAACCCCTCCGCTGTCCCGCAGGGCGGTGAGGCACAAGGGCGTGTAGCTGCCCGCAATCAGCAGATAGATGGAGCAGTGGTCATATTTTCGCAGGGCGATCCGGCCGGGCACCGAGGTACGCAGACAATGGTACAGGGTGCTGGCGGTGTACAGGCCAAACATGGACAGTCCATATACGGCAAACAGAGCCAGCAGAGAGAAATTTTCCATCTGACCGGCGCGAATCAGCAAAAGAACAGTGCCCACAGCAGCCAGGACTGCGCCTACGCCGTGGGTAATAGCCGACCAGGGGCGCAGACCGTCATAAGGGTCACGAACCTCCCGGCGGGGCTTGGACTTTGGCATAGTCATCGGGGCAGAGGCGGTTAAAGCATCGGCACGCATAAGGATGTCTCCTTTCCGAGGAAATCATTTGTTACAGCTTCAGTATATGCGGATTTTCAAAAAATATCAATATGCAATATGACTAAATCTAATATTAAAAACTAGATTGAAAGATATAAAAAACAACGCCGGTTTCCCGGCGCTGTTTTTTTCAGGTTAAAAATCAGCCCTGAGAGATCGCACCCACGGGGCAGGTACCGGCACAGGCACCGCAATCAATGCAGGCGCCGGCGTCGATGACATAATGAGCATCACCCTGAGAGATAGCGCCGACGGGACAAGAATCCGCGCAGGAGCCGCAGCTGATGCAAGCATCGCTAATGACATGGGCCATGATAAGTACACCTCCCTTAAAATGTACATATATTCTACCACATCTTTTTAAAATTGCAATGCTAAATTTTAGGAATTCAGGGAATGATACAAAAAGAATTGTTTCGAGGTGAAAAACCATGTCAGACAGCCGATTCACATCTACTGCCCTGGGGGCGATCCGCCTTGCCCAGGAAAATGCCGCCCGTCTGGGACACAGCTATGTGGGCAGCGAACATCTGCTGCTGGGGCTGGCAAGCCAGGAATTCAGCCCCGCGGCCATTGCCCTGCGCAGGGCGGGAGCGGACAGTCAAACCCTGCGCTGTGCCATCGCCCAGCGGGTGGGCACCGGAGTCCCGGCCCGTTCCCTCCATCAGGGGCTGACGCCAAACTGCTGCCTTGCCATCCAGGGGGCGGTGGGGGAGAGCCGCCGCCTGGGTCAGCGGGCGGTCAATTCTGAGCATCTGCTGCTGGGGCTGTTGGGAGAAAAGGACAGCCAAGCTGTGCAGCTGTTGGCCGGGTGCGGAGTAGACGGACAGGCGCTGTATCGTTCGGTGTGCGCCTCGCTGGGCGGAGAGGACGCATCGCCCAGAATGCGGGTGAGGGAACCGGAACCCCGTCCTACCGGAGATACCCGCCAGTTGGATCAGTGCGCCCGGGACCTGACCCGCATGGCGGCGGAGGGGCGGCTGGACCCGGTGATCGGCCGGAAAGAGGAGCTGAGCCGCGTCATCCAGATTCTGTCCCGGCGGACCAAAAATAACCCTGCCCTCATCGGGGAGCCGGGGGTGGGCAAGACTGCCGTGGTAGAGGGGCTTGCCCTGGCCATTGCCGACGGCACCGCCCCCGCCCACCTGCTGGGACGACGGGTGTGCGCCCTGGACCTGTCTGCCATGGTGGCAGGTACCAAGTACCGGGGGGAGTTCGAAGAGAAGCTGCGCCATATTCTTCAGGAGGTGCGCCGGGCGGGGAATATTATCCTCTTCATTGACGAGCTCCACACCATTGTGGGGGCGGGCTCGGCGGAGGGAGCCATCGATGCGGCCAACATCCTAAAGCCTGCCCTCAGCCGGGGGGAGCTTCAGGTGATCGGAGCCACCACCATCGACGAGTACCGGAAGTATATTGAAAAGGACGCGGCTTTGGAGCGCCGCTTCCAGCCCATTACTGTGAAAGAACCGACCAGAGAGGAGACGTTGGACATTTTACGGGGGCTGCGGGGGCGGTACGAGTCCCATCACCATCTGACCATCTCAGATGAGGCACTGACGGCGGCGGTGGACCTGTCCATCCGCTACCTGCCTCAGCGGTTCCTCCCGGATAAGGCCATCGATCTGGTAGACGAGGCGGCGGCCCAAGCCCGGCTGTCCGGCCGGACTCCACCGCCCGAGCTTCAGCGGCTGGAAAGCCGGGTGTCCCATGCCAGCCGGCAGCTGGCCGACGCGGTGCGCCGCCAGGACTTTGAGCAGGCGGCGCTGCTGAGAAACGTGGAACGGGACTTCCGACAGGAACTGGAGCGGGACCGAAAGAAGTGGGAGGCGGGACTGGGCCGGCCCGCAGTGGAGTCCCGGCATATTCAGCAGGTATTGTCTCAGTGGACGGGAGTACCTGTGTGCGACCCGGACGAGGCGGACCGCAAAGCGCTGGCCGACCTGGAGGAGGAGCTCCATCACCGCTTACTGGGCCAGGACCGGGCAGTGGAAGCGGTGTCAAAGGCAATCCGCCGGGGACGCCTGGGATTGAAAGACCCGCGCAGGCCGGTGGGGTCCTTCCTGCTCCTGGGGCCCAGCGGGGTGGGAAAAACGCAGCTTTGCCGCAGTTTGGCCGCCGCTCTGTTTGGAAGCGAGGATGCACTCATCCGCTTTGATATGTCCGAATATATGGAGGCCCACTCTGTCTCGCGTCTGATTGGCTCTCCGCCCGGATATGTGGGACATGAGGAGGGGGGACAGCTGACCGAGCGGGTTCGGAGAAATCCCTGGTCGGTAGTGCTGTTGGACGAGCTGGAAAAGGCCCACCGGGATGTGTGGTCCGTACTTCTTCAGGTTATGGAGGAAGGGGTGCTCACCGACGCCCAGGGGAGGAAGACCGACTTTCGCAACACCGTACTGGTCATGACCTCCAACCTGGGAGCCGGCAGGTTCCGCAGAGGAAAGCAGATGGGCTTTGCCATGGGAGAGAGCCAGGAGCGGGAAAAAATTGAGGGCGAGGTACTTGCCGACGCCCGTGGGACCTTTGCTCCGGAGTTTCTTAACCGGCTGGACGCTGTACTGGTATTCCATCCTCTGGACGAGGATACCCTGCGTGCCATCACCAGTCAGCTGTTGGATGAAACCGGCCGTCGGCTTGATAAGCTGGGTATTACGATGGAGGTGGACAAGGAGGCGGTGAGTCTGCTGGCCAAGGAGGGAAGCGACCGGGAATACGGAGCCAGGCCCCTGCGCCGGGCCATCGCCGCCATGGTGGAGGACCCCGCCGCCGACCTTATGCTGTCCGGGCGGCTCAAACAGGGCGGTGCCATCAAGGTGTCGGCTGAGGACCACAAGATACAAGTCAAACTTGCGTAGAAAAAGGACTTCGGAGTCTTCCAAAGTCCTTTTTCTACGGATCAGATATTATCTAGCCCAGACGGACAATCTCCTCGATGGGCAGGGAACACAGGATGGACTGGGCCTTGCTGCGCAGGCCGTGGGAAGCGTTCACCGCTTCCATGATAGGACCCCGAAGCTCTGTGGGGACCACGATGGCCACGATTTCCCGCTCCTCCTGAATCTCCATCTCATAGGCCTGCTCCAAATCCTCCGGGCCGGCCAGTCTGGCCTTAACCACGGTCCCGCCCCGAGCCCCGTGGGCCTTGGCGGTGGCCATGATCTCATCGGTGCAGCCCCGGCTGCATGAGACTAAAATCATACTGTTTTCCGTGCGCTCCACTGGATGATCACCTCTTGATTCTTTCTTCAGGCTCTCCGCCTGATAGGCGGCCAGGGAGGCCACCAGGCTGTTCAGTCCCGAAACGGGAACGGAGAAGACAATGCCGCTGGCTTTAATCGTCTCCCGCAGGTCGCTGTCCAACTGGGACAAGAGATTTTCCGCTGCGGAGGAGGCGGCCCAGCTGATCAGTACGTCCTTCTCGCTGGAGCCCAGGCCCAGGATGTCCATGATCTCCGAGGTGGCCGTGCCCCGCCCGGCGCACTGGAGATGGAGGGGGACCTGATGCTTTTGATAAAAGCGCTGCATGACCTTGCCCTGCCCTCGCTCCACAATGGAGACGATGAGTTTCATAGCTTCCATCATATCCCCTCCCTTAGTCGAAGTAGAGGATCTCATCCTCTACCCGCTCCATACGGTAACGCAGTCTGCGTCGGGCCAGCTGACGGCTGACAACGGAGGACAGGCCCATGATCTGGATGGTCACCAGAGGGGTCATAGCTACCATGGCCACAGTGCCGAATGCGTCAGTCATCATATTGCCCCCCAGAGCCTGACAGGCGCCCTGGGCAAAGGGGAGCAGAAAGGTGGCGGTCATGGGTCCGCTGGCTACGCCGCCGGAGTCAAAGGCGATGCCGGTAAAAATATTGGGCACAAAGAAGGAAAGCCCCAAAGCCACCGCATAGCCGGGAATCAGCAGCCAGAAGATGTTCAGCCCCGTGAGCACCCGCACCATGGACAGCCCCACGGATACGCAGACGCCCACAGACAGGGCCAGCCCCATGGCTTTATGGGAGATGGAGCCGTTGGACACTTCCTCCACCTGTTTGGTCAGAACCGCCACAGCGGGCTCCGCCTTGACGATGTAGTAGCCGATAAGCATGCCGATGGGGACCAGCAGCCACTTCTGGGGGCCGGAGGCCACCGTGGCGCCAATGAGCTGGCCGGCGGGCATAAAGCCCACATTGACGCCGCACAGGAAGAGCACAAGGCCCAGATATGTATATAGAAGCCCCGCCACGATCCGCAGCAGTTCATGGGAGTTGAAGCGCCGGGTGAAGAGCTGGAACAGAAGAAACAGTCCCGCAATGGGTAGAAGAGCCAAGGCCACTTCTTCAAAATATTCGGGAAAAGAATCCAGAAAATACCGGGACGCCTGAAGGGTGGTGGATACTTCGGGCAGAGATGAAGAGGTGGGGGCCGCCCCCTCCGGGCGGTAGATGATGCCAAGCAGTAGCACCGAGAGGATGGGGCCAATGGAGCACAGGGAGATCAGGCCGAAGCTGTCACTGGCGGAATTTTTGTCGCTGCGGCTGGAGGCAATACCAAGGCCCAAAGACATGATAAAGGGGACGGTAATGGGGCCGGTGGTGACGCCGCCCGAGTCGAAGGAGACAGGAATAAAGTCGTTGGGGGCGAAAAAGGACAGAAGGAAGACCACCGCATAAAAAATGATCAGCAGACGGCGCAGGGGAATGGCCCTCTTGATGCGTTGGGTTGCCACCACCAGAAATAGCCCTACGCCCACAGCTACGGTGAGTACCAGGACGATGTTCTCGATGGAGGGCACCTGCTGGGCCAGAACCTGAAGATCCGGCTCTGCCATGGTGGTCAGCGCCCCAAGGACAAAGTAGATGGCAACGGGGATCAGAACCCCCTTGTTCTGGCTGACCACGCTGCCCACGCCTTCTCCCATAGGAAGCATGGACATATCCACGCCCAAGGTGAACAGCCCCATGCCCACCACCAGCAGGACTGCGCCGAAGAGAAAGAGTACCAGTGTGCCCGAATCCAGCGGGGCGACGGTGATGGACAGTAAAAAAACAATGGCCGTGATAGGGAGAACGGCGGCCATAGACTCTTGGTTCTTTTGTTTTAGTTGTTTGTTCAGATGCAATGGAAACTCCTTTCACACGATCTTGTTCACATAATACGGTATGACTTATTATAATAAAAGAAGCATCGGTGTGTCAAAGCCCTGAGATGAATCTTTATATCATTTTAATTTCCAGTGGAACTTTTTATGCAAAAGATATACAGCGTATTTACATTTGAAAAAAATATTGCTATACTGAACAAACAGAGGTTTTATCTCAATCAATCAGATATTTGTATATTTATGAAGGAGTGTGCCAACATGAGCCGTATGGTCGGTACTGTATCCCGTGGCCTTCGGGCCCCCATCATTCGCAGTGGGGATGATCTGGTGGAGATCGTCACCAATTCTGTGCTGGAGGCGGCCGCCGATGACGGCTTTTCCGTGCGGGACCGGGATGTTGTGGCCATGACGGAGGCTATCGTAGCCCGGGCCCAGGGCAACTACGCCAGTGTAGATAATATTGCCGCCGATGTCCGCGCCAAACTGGGGGGAGAGACGGTGGGCGTCATTTTCCCCATTCTCAGCCGCAACCGCTTTGCCATTTGCCTGCGGGGAATTGCCAAGGGCGCCAAAAAGATTGTGCTCATGCTCAGCTACCCCTCTGACGAGGTGGGCAATCACCTGGTAAGCCTGGATGCTCTGGATGAGAAGGGGGGGTATCACTTAGATAAAGATACCACACTAATCCCACGCTGACTTTTGCTCAACCGATACAGCCGGAGGGCTGGATAACAAGAAAAGGCGGTATGCGCCCCGTGGAGGGGTAGCGTACCGCCTTTTCTTGTGGGGGTTTCCAAAGGGGGCAACGCCCCCATTTGGCACACGACTTTGCGAAGCAAAGTGTAGTGTGTTATACCTGCTGGCGTGGCTGACGGGGGAAACGAGGTGCGGTGCTTTATGCGCCCCGTTTGCTCCGGCAGGAAAACAGGCTGAATTTTTGCGAATGGGAATGAGAAAAAAATCGGGCTTTTTTCAGAGAACGGCGGCAGGTATATGAAAGCCCCCGTCCCTCGTCCTACGCTCCGACTTGTGGACAAAGTGTCCCGAAGTTGTGTCCACACTCCCAAAAAAGTAGCAGGACAGCGGGCAACCGTCAAGGCTGAAATGAACGGGTTTACATCCGGCCTTGACCGCCGCCCGCCGTCCCGCTGAATGGGTGGGCAAGGCAGCCAATCCCTCAAAGTGCTTGGCCTTTCTCTTTCTGATTTTGGAGCGTTTCTTTTCTAAAAATTGAAATGGGCGGGAAGCCATTTTAGGGCTTTTCCGCCTTGATTACCCTTTAGCAAAGACAGGCGGGACTGTCAACGGCGGCGCATGAAATGCGCCGTTCATCTTGACCGTTGACTGGCTCGGCTGTCTTTGCTAATCGAGTTTCATATCGTGGATTTGATATTGTTGGTAAATTCTTTCCTTCTGATTATCGTCATAATGATAACGAACAAAGAATACAACATATTTCCAATGTATGGCTGAGCGTTAACAGTTGTTGTCAATTCTGCGCTTATACAGAAAGTCAAAACAGCTAATACCAATATCAACCAGTTAGAAAATTTTACTCTTTTCAGGAACAAATATCCTGCTGGTATATAGATGATAGCAAGCAAAAATTTAACGACATAATCCGGTATATCTGGCAAATCAAAAACAGTATTCAGCGGACTGCCCCCTAATAATAAGGACAAAAAAGAAATAATTCCGCCAAATATATAGAAGCCTCCTATAAATGTTATGACCTTAGATTTTTTCATAAATTTCTCCATGTTATAACTTGTTATTTCACATAGATTTCTGAAACCGTATTTTCCACACCATTGATTTGCAATCTTACATGGATTTCTCCATTTTCAAAATCATTCAGCGGATATTCAAGCGGTTCGGACAGATTTGTCACATCAACGGATTTCACAACCTCGTCCTGTACTAACCACAAAACAAGTGTTGCGCCCTCTGGCACCGTTTCACAAGAGATGTCTGCATAAAGCATTTGGGTGTCTGCGTCCTCTACCTTCATGTCCTGTTCTTCCACAAAACCATCGCTTGCACTTCTAAAATCCAACTTCCATACACCATTCAGATAGGTATTAGAGTTCATGCTAATTACACCTAAATTCCAAACACGGTCGTTAGATGTAACATCCGTATTCACACCATTTCCGGTAGCCGCACTGACAATAAAACCTGTCAGGCAGACCAACATAAGCACCATACTGATGATACCAGCGATAATAAATTTTAAGTGGTGGGTTTCCTGTTTAACCATAACGCCATTATCCTCCTTATTTTCAATATGCGCTCCACATTCTTCACAATATTTTGCTTTAACTGAAATTCGATGCCCGCAGGCAGGACACTTTGCTTTAATCTCTGAACGGCGCAGAAAATAAATCAGCAAGCCGATAAAAGGAGTTGCGATAAAAACTACAATCGCCCATAATACCGGGTCATCGCCCCGCTTTTTGCAATCTTGATATACCCATGCCGCAAAGAAAGCGGCAGTACACAGGGCAAAAAGGATAAAGAGCAGAAGAAGAATGGGAAGCAACATGGAAAGACCGCTAAAGCCATCACTTTTTAGGAAATACAGGCCGAACCGTAAGAAGATCAATAGTAAGATAACCGGAATACCAATATAAAGCGGAAGTCTGTTCTTTTTTGTATTATTCACGCCAATACACCTCTTTTCTCAACACGGATTGTTATATCCTCTTTCATATTTGTTCTCTTTACACCAACTATAGTAAGCAAAACACCAGCCATCCCAATGTAGAAACAGATACCAGCGACAAAGTAAGACAAGTAAGTATTGCTGATTACTATTAGTGCTACACCTGCCAGCATAATAAATGTAATTAGGTTCAGAATCATCGGCAAATACCAAAGAGAAAAACCGCGTGTGGCTGGTTGCTTTCGCATTGCCGCTTCTTTTTGGTACAATGTCGCTTTCAGTTTGCTGTTCAACTCCGGGTCTGGTTCATCAGCCAGTTTCATAGAAGCCCGGATGATTTCATCAATTTCTGTATTGAAAAGGTCATTTTTCATATCCTGCTTCCTCCAATCTTTTCTTAATCAGACTTCTTCCCTTAAACAATCGGCTTTTTACCGTTCCGGGCGGTTTCTTAATGATTGTTGATATTTGCTCTACGGAACAATTTGAAAGATAAAACAGTGTCAGCGGTATTCGGATTTTTTCTGGCAGTGTTTCAATAATCCGATTAACTTCTGAAATCAATTCTTTCTGCAAGTAGCTTTCTTCAATACTTTCGTCGGAATGTAAGACTGTTTCTGCTTCATCATCCAAATTACTACATGGAGCAATCATATTTCGGCGGGCCTGCTTTCGTCTATCGCTTTTCCAAAGATTGTGTGTCAAGGAAAAAAACAGTGCTTTGGGATTTTGCCCCCAGTCAAGCGTCCATTCAGCTTCTAACGCTTTTAGAAAAGTCTGTTGATATAAGTCCTCTGCTTCTGATTTGTCCATACAGAGTTTCAGGCAAAATCTATATATATCTGTACCGAACTCAACAATACACTTCTCGATTTCTCTTGCGTCCAATGTTTCACCTCCATTGCCCGTTCACCCTATATTCGCCATGACTTTATATGCGGTTCACTTTTTTCAAAATAATTTTTACAGGTAAAATGCCGAGGCGAAGTAGGTAATTTCACTCCCGGCAATAATGATATATTCTCTAACAATTATGTTTCTTTTCCTGCCTGCTCAAGCATCTTTTTCGCAAACTGCTGGAACAGTTCAACGGTTTCTTCATCCATCGGCGTAAGCTGTCCGATCTGTCCGGCAACCATAGCCGCTACATCGTCAATGGAAAGCGGGTTTTGCTTCTGCTCCGACAGTGCGTCCCGCATG
>JAXWVI010000071.1:0-43107 GCA_037245165.1 bacterium | reverse complement strand
CCAGAGCACCTCTGCCACCGCCACGATTTTTGATTGCGGTGAAGGTTGCCATCTCAAGTCACCTCCCGTAACAGCTCTCGGAGCTGTTCATAGATTTTTCCATAGTTTTCTGCCAGCGTGTTACCTTTGACTACAGATACTCTCCCCATGTTGGCCAGGGTTGTGAGCTGATTTAGATTTCGCCCCTGGGCTTTCAGTTCAGACAGCACCTGTTCTAACCCTTCCACCCGCACGATCTCTTTTCCCAGTCCGCTGTAGCACAGGTAATCAGTGACTGTCAGGCCAGCAGCCCTGGCTCGTTCCCGGATAGCTTCTTTCACACGTGGTGTCACCCGCAGGGTGATGATTTCACTCTTTTTTACTCTCTGCATTGCTCCTCCTTCTCCCCCTCAGGGGCCGGGTACGGGGCAGCGCCCCAAAACTGTGCGCGGCGTATAGCCGGGCGCGATGCTTGCCCTCCCCAAAGGGAGGAATCCGTCTCCACGGCCCCCGCCGCGCCCTCTCCAGACGGTTGGTCAACGGCAGCAGGGTCGATAGGGACGATTTTTCCGGCACCCTCCAAATCGACACTATCGGCACGATTCAGCTCGATCACTCGTTTTCCATTACTGCGGCGAACCGTCACTTGAATCCCGGTTTTCCTTAGAGCCTCAACGCTTTGCAGGATCAGCCTTGAAATCTTTTTGGGCGTTATCCCTTCGATTCTGTCAGGGTCGATCTTTTCGGAGAGCTCCGTAGGAGTGCCGATAAATATTGTTCTGGTGCTCATAAATGCAGAGAGGAGAACGACGATCCGATCCTCACGCAGCACGGGTTCTTCTCTGCTGTCTGAAACCAGCTCCCACACATTTTCTTCGCTGCGTCGAAGCTCCAGCTCGCGGTATTCGATGTCCCGCCCCACGCAGGTCAGTCTGGCCCTGCCGCTGCCCCGCTTTTCTTCCACCAACGTGAAGCTGGAATCCACCGCGCCGCTGATGGCGGTGGTGCCGGAGATCCGATGGAAGACATCCTCTGCCTTTTCTTTCCGCAGATGGTGGATGAGCAGGATGGCAATGCCGTGCTTGTCCGCCAGCCGCTTGAGCACAGACAGATCCCGGTAGTCGTTGGCGTAGGTGGCGTCATGGATCGGACGGACCATCTGCAGGGTGTCGATGATGACCAGCACGGTGTCCGGATGAGCGGTGAGGAATGTTTCCACCTGTTCCTCCAATCCCTGACCGATGAGAGCGCACTCGGTACAGAAGTGGACGCTGTCTGGTGCATCCTCGGTGATCTCAAAGAGCCGGTTCTGGATACGGAGAACGGAATCCTCCAGACAGAGATAGAGCGTGGTGCCCTGCTTAGTGGTCATGTTCCAGACTGGTTCTCCCTTGGCCACCGTCACCGCCAGCCACAGAGCAAGCCAGGACTTGCCCACCTTTGGTGAACCTGCCAGGATGTGCAGGCCCTGCGCAAGCAGGGTGCCCACCACAAAATTGGGCGAGTGCAATGGCTGGCTCATCAAGGTTGCCCCATCCACTGTGCAGAGCAGTGCGTTGTTTTTTTTCATAGTCGATTCCTCCTTGTTCTGAATATGAAAAGCGCCCACCTTAGTGAGCGCTTCCGGGAAAGGTATTTTTCCTTTCACTTGATTATTCTGGGAGTTTTGATAAAATGAGAATATCACAAGACAGGCCCAAAATGGATATAGGACAGGAGGGGGACACATGCCGCTGGGGATTAAGCAGAACAACAACCTGCTGTACCTCACACTGGACGTGTGGCAGGATTTAGTTTTTCTGAACGAGCAAGCCTATCCCGCCGGATATTTTGCGGCCAATATCATGAATCAGGATCAGGCAACCCTTCAGGCCCTGATCCATTACGGCGGTGCCATCAGCAAAGAGGCGGAAGCACTCCTGAACGCAGATCGTGGCACCTTTGCCCGTCTGCTCCCACAGGTGCGCTCGGATGTCTCCGCCCTGCTGGATGTGCTGTGGACATACCCGCCCTTCTGCTTCCTGGACAAGTCTGGAGAACTGGAGGTGCTGGATCAATATTGCCGCGAGAACATGGTGGATGCCCTGATGTCGACCGAGGCCCCGTATCGGGATTTTTTCTTGCACTACCTGGCCGCCGCCTTTGCCATCCCCCTGGGGATCTATCATTTTGTTGTAGCGGCGGACTACTTTGAACGGGGATATCTCTACCGGCTCAAGGAGCGGAACGAGACCTTCTTTGCCATTGCTGCCCACGACTGTTTCACCAGCGACGACTTCTGGCATGTGATGGACGCCCTCCCCTTGCCGGATATTGAAAAATTTACGGTGTCCCCAGTCATGGAGTCCACATACATCTTTGCCAGGAACCCTACCCAGAAAGAAAAGATGGTGTTTGTCCAGCGCGTCCGCTTTCACAGGATCATGTCGTTCTACTGCTTCGACCTGATGAACGGGCTGCATCATGGTCACGCTCCCTGCGTGTGTCAGAACTGTGAGCGGTATTTTCTTACCCGCAGCGGACACAAGCCCAAATACTGCAGCGGTATGGCACCCCAGGACAGCCGCCTGACCTGCCGCCAATACGGTGCCATGATGCACCAGAAGGAGCAGAACAAGCAGCACCCCGTTTACCGCCTGTTCAGCACCCGCACCAACACCATCCGCAAGCATCACCAGAGAGGAAAAATTTCCGATGAGCTGCGGCGGGAAGCACTGTATCTTGCGGAGACCTATCGGGACCGGGCGCTTATGGACAACGACTATGCCGCTGGAGACTATGCCCACGACATGGAGCAGGAGACGCTTTATGCTCAGGCGAGAGCGCGGCTTGCCCAGGAGGACAAGCCATGAGCATGTACCTCTGTGACGCGCCCTGCCCCAGCAACGAGGAGCTTGCCCAGCGCATACAGGACGGCGATCCAGAGGCCGCTTCGCTTCTGCTTTCCCAGAACGAGGGATACCTGACCATGCTGGCCGCAAGCTACTGCGAACAATTTTCTCAGGATTTTCTGGTGGACGATCTTAAGCAGGAGGGTGCGCTGGCACTGCTGGACGCGGCACAGCGGTTCGATGTTTCCATGGGAACCAGGCTGCTGACCTACGCCACGCCCGCCATTGAAACAGCTATGAAGGACTGCGCCGCCCAAAGTTCTTTTTCTCTGTCACTCCCGCTGGACCGTTACTACCAGCTGCGCCAGGTGGCGTTCCTCTATGCCGCACACGAGCAGGACACCGAAGCAGATCTTCTGACCGCCATTCAAGAGAAACTGGAAGTCTCCGTCAAAGTGGCCAAGCGTCTGCTGGAGGAATACCACACCGTGTTCCAGATCGAGTCCCTGGGTGAGCGTGTTTTTGATATTAGTTTTGGCGGTGATCCCGCCAGGGCCTATGACCGTTTCATGCGCCGGACGCTGCTTCTCCAGCGCATGGAGGAAGTGCTCAAGCCCAGAGAGCTGAATTTGGTGCGCTGTTATCTGGGGATCGGCCAGCCCAACGAGCAGGGGATGACTTTTCAGGAACTGGCCATCCGGCTGAATTACAACGGCCCCAGCGGGGCGGAGAAGGCGTATAAGAGCGCCATTCGGAAACTGAGAAAGCAACGAAACGGCGGCGCTTACGGACAGTGGCTCTCCATCCAGAAAGCGATTCAAGCCGCACGCCGGGAGGCCAGCAGAGAGATAGGGTACTGTTCACCCCAGTCCACATGGCTGGAGGAACAGGAGCTGATGCGGGGATTTTTGTGTAAGACAGCGGCGTTAAGTCGTGTGTATCATATCTTTCGCACAGTGGACGAGGCAAGCCAAGAGAGAATAAGAATAAAGCTTGCAGGGTGGAATTAGACGTTCCGATCCAGCCATTCTTTTTAATGTGCTCTTTATACAATTTCAGAACAACGCTTGAAATAAATGAAGAAAGTCCAGGGACAGGATGATTTGTGCGCAAAATCACCAAATGTGTTTTTTGAAGGATTGTGTAAAACCGCCTTTGAAAAATGCACAATTTTTAGATATACTTATTGTATAATAATGACAATTCGTATAGGTTAATTGTCATTCCAAGGGAGGGTACACATTATGAAACGAATCAAAGCAGCCTGTATCTGTCAAACACTGCACTTTTTGCTGAAGGAAGATGCAGAACACGACTGGGCGGTGAAACAGGTGGAACAGGAGGTAGAGCAGTACAAGAAGACACTGGAACGTAATCGTACCCAATACAAGATTACGGAGCAGACTGTTCAGCCTGACGGCTCTATTATCATAAAAGTCATCAAGCAGTATAACAGTTCTCCCGTTGGAGATTACCTGAACTGATAGGCAAAAGCCTGTAAGATGGTTTTCGACAAACTGATTTTGGGAGGGGAATATGGCAACAAAAAACGCTCGCCCCAAGTCACAACTCAGGTCAGAACTGCTGCTGGAAAAGAAAATCCAGGAATGTCAACAGCGTATCAGCGAGAGCCAGCAAACCATAGAGGTGCTCCGTTCACAACAGGATGGTATGTGCGCCTCGGATATCATTGACATATCGGTAGAACATAAATTGTTTGGAACAGGAATCATTACGGAGCAAAATGCCACATCGATTACTGTCAGCTTCACCTCCGGCAGCAAACGATTTGTGATGCCGTCGGCTTTCCTGGACGGTTTTTTGAAGACGGAGGATGCCTCCATAAATGAACGCCTTTCAGAATACCTGAGCATGCAGCAGAAGATTCAGGAGGCAAAGGATGCTATCTCGGCATCAAACCGAGCCATTTTTGCCTTGGAGGCAAAAAAACATCCTCATCTCCGCTGAGAAAGCCTGCCGGACTCCGCTCTGGAACCCGGCAGATTTTGCGCGCCTGTCCGTTCGGAATGGCTTTCCATGCAGCTTTGATCAGGGCGTGTTCCTCTGATCATCATCCCCAATCTATCGCTGTATATAAAAAAGCATTTGAAATTTCGGATGATATCTCATATAATAATCAGGTAAGATATGTGCAAGCGATTTTCTGACTGGGCTCATTACAGCCTTGATGGACCCCTTTGGGAAATTGAAACAATAAAAATTTAGAGTAAAATCGTGTAGCAGAAGTGCGTAAGTCCGGATTTGGGCTTACGCACTTTATTTTTTGGAAAGAAAGGTGATCCAAGTGGACACAGCAAATCAGTTTTTAGGCAGCGAGAAGATTGGAGCCCTGATGCGGAAGTACGCCATTCCCTGCATCATTTCCCTGCTGGTGGGCGCCCTTTACAACATCGTGGATCAGATCTTTATCGCCAACGCCAGCTATCTCGGTTCCTACGGCAACGCCGCCAATACGGTGGTTTTCCCCTTAACAGTGGTGGCACTGGCCATCGCCGTTCTGGTGGGGGACGGCTGCTGCGCCTTTGTCAGCATCAGCCTGGGCAGGAGCGAGGTGGACAAGGCGAAGCACAGCGTGGGCAACGCGGTCATTCTGGCCGTGGCCAGCAGTCTTGTGCTGACCGCTATCTATCTTCTCTTTGCCGACGCCATTATTTCCATGTTCGGCGGCACAGTCAATGAGGAGACCTTCCATTACTCCCAGGAGTATTTCTTCTACATTACCCTGGGCATCCCGTTCTACATGTTCGGCCAGGCTATGAACCCCATCATCCGGGCTGACGGCAACCCGAAATTCGCCATGGTCTCCACCCTTACGGGTGCGGTCATCAACATCATTCTGGACCCGCTGTTTATCTTCGGCTGCAAGTGGGGCATGATGGGCGCGGCTGTGGCCACCGTCATCGGTCAGATCGCTACCGCTGCTTTGTCGGTTTGGTATCTGGTCCACATGCGGATCATCCGGCCCGGACACGGTGATTTCGCATTGAACAGGAAGATCTGCGGGCGGATGCTGGTCCTGGGGATCACCAGCTTCCTCTCCCAGATCAGCCTGGTGGCGGCCATGGCGGCCATCAACAATATGCTGCGCAAATACGGCGCGCTGGACCCTGTGTTTGGACTGGAGGAGTATGCCCAGATCCCCATGGCGGTGGTGGGCATCGTGATGAAATTCTTCCAGATTGTCATCTCCATTGTTGTAGGCATGGCGGCGGGATGCATCCCCATCGTAGGCTACAATATGGGCGCGGGGAAGGCCCGGCGGGTGAGAGACCTGTTCACCCGGCTACTGATCGCCGAAGCGGCCGTGGGCGCGGTGGCCCTGCTCTTCGCCGAGGGCTTCCCCCAGCAGCTCATCAACATCTTCGGCGCAGCCAACGAGAGCAGCTATTACACTGAGTTTGCCATCAAGGCGTTCCGCACCTATCTCTGTATGATGATCCTGGCCTGCGTGAACAAGGCCTGCTTCATCTTTTTGCAGGCGGTGGGCAGGGCCCTGGCCTCCACCATGCTCTCCCTGTTCCGGGAGGTGGTGTTCGGCGTGGGGTTTGCACTGCTGCTGCCGGTGTTTTTCGGGCTGGACGGCGTGCTGTACTCCATGCCCGTGTCCGACGTCCTCACATTTTTGATCTCTGTATTCATCATTCGAAATACCTATCAAAAATTCAATGCGGAAGGAGCTGAGATCGCATGAAAAATCGCATTATTACCATCAGTCGGGAATTTGGCAGCGGCGGACGCACCATCGGCAGGCAGGCCGCGGAGAAGCTGGGCATCCCCTGCTACGATGCGGAGCTGATCCAGAAGCTGGCGGAGGAAAGCGGGTTTTCCGAAAGCTATGTCAAAGAGGCCGGAGAATATACGCCCCATAGTTTTTTGTCCTTTGCCTTTTCCAATCGCGCTCAGGGACCGACCAATGAGGATGTCCTGTGGGATTTGCAGTACAAGGTGATCACGGAGCTGGCCGAGAAAGGCCCCTGCGTCATCGTGGGCCGGTGCGCCGATTACATCCTGCGGGACAAGGCGGACTGCCTGAAGGTCTTCATCCATGCGGACATGGCCTTCCGGGCAGAGCGGATCGTCAAAGTATATGGCGAACGGGAGCAGTCTCCCCAGCAGCGGCTCCGGGACAAGGATAAGCGCCGCGCCGCCTACCACCGCTTTTATACGGACATGAAATGGGGCCACGCCCAGAACTACCACATTACCCTCAACAGCGGGGTTCTGGGGATCGACCGGTGCACAGAGATCATCTGTGAGCTTTTCTAAACATTAAACAAACGGGTGGAAGTTGAGAAAGCTTCCACTCGTTTATCTTTGCCGGCAAGACTGCGTTTTCACCAATCCTCTCTTGAGAGCTGGATGCTGTCATGGAGGAGTTCTGTTTTACTTTCACAGAATTAAAGTCCAGTTAATTTTCAGTGTGGTATGATGGCTCCACCATCAAAACAGGAGGCACTTTTATGGATTTGAAAAAAATTACCGCATTGCTGCTCTCCCTGTCCCTGGCGGCAGGGTTATGCGCCTGCGGTCAGGAAGCGTCGGGGACAGAAGTGGAAGAAACCGCTTCCGCTGTGGCCGATGCCGAGGAAAAAGCCTATATTGAGGAGACGCTGAATCTGGCCAACAATGCCGATCTGACCTGGACCTACAACGCGGACGCTGACGCCTGGGTCATGTCTATCGTTTCGGCGGTGGCCTATCCGGAGCTGCCCGATCAGCAGGGCGTTTCCGTCTGCGTTCCCGGCGCCTATGTTACGGGCATTGACACGGACGGGGATGGCTCCGCCGATGTAACCGGTGCAGATGCCGGTGAAGAAGCCGTCAGCGGCACCCTGGTCATCGACTATGAGGCGGAAATCACCAGTACCAACGGCCAGACCTACACCGCCGCCACCGCCCCCATCATTCTGAATACCGGTGCGGCTGGCTACGGCTCTCAGAACAACTCACTGGCTTCCACCACCTATGCCGCTGACGGCTATATCAATGTGTCCTGCGGCAACCGGGGCAAGCAGGATACCGCTACGGATGAAGAGGGAAACACCTACTACACCGGCGACGCCCCCTCCTGCCTGGCCGATCAGAAGGCTGCGGCACGCTTCATCCAATACAACATCCTGCTGGGCAACCTGCCCGGCTGCGGGGACTATCTCATTTCCACTGGCGGCTCCGGCGGCGGAGCCCATGCGGTGATGTTCGCGGCCACCTCCAATAATTCTGATTTCTACGACTACCAGATTGTGGCGGGCGCTGTGGGCGTCTACTACACTGAGGACGGCGGCTATTCCACCGCTGTTACCATCGACGGCGTGGACTATGAGATCTCGGATGGGGCCTGGGGCTGTATCGGATACAGCGCCATTACCTCTCTGGCGGAGTCCGATATGACGCTGGCCTTTGAATACTACCTGAACGCCGACTATGACTTTTCCACCCAGTTCCAGGCTCAGCTGGCAGAGTATCTGTCCGCTGCTTATATGGAGTATATCAATGAACAGAACCTCTACGTCAGCGAGGCTGATGTAGGCTTTGACCTCAACGGCAATGGGGATATGGAGGACACGATTGCCCTGACCATCGAGTACGATCCCGAGGCATATCCCGAGACCAACGGCTATTACGGTACCTACCTGGATCTGTATCTGGCCGAGTTCATGGAGAACCTCCAGTGGTATGTGGACAGCCTGGATTACGCTGAGGGCTGGACCTGGTTTGATGCGGACGGCAATGCGCTCAGCAATGAGGAAGTTGCTGCCATGACCAGTGAGGAGAAAGCTCAGGCCTTCCTGGAGGGTCGTTACGCCAAGGGCTCCACCGGCGGTATGGGCGGCGGCCACGGCGGTATGATGGACGGCGGTCCCGGCGGCGCCATGGGCGATTTGCCGGATGGTGAACTGCCCGCTGACCTGGAAGACGGTCAGATGGGCCGAGGGGGCGGTGGTGGAAACCGCGAGATGATCGTGGGTACTCCTGACGCGGGTACCACCCAGGCTTCCGGCAGCAGTGTGGACTCTAACAACTATGCCACCTATGAAGAAATGGTGGAGGCCTATCGTACCGACATTGAGAGTCTTGAGGCCGGGGATGAATACGGCAACAATCTGGTGGAACTCTATAATCCTCTGAACTATATTGGCGCGGACGGCACAGAGAATCCCACTTGGGTCAGAATCCTTTGCGGTGCGGCGGAGGGCGACATCTCCATGTTCAACTCCCTGAATCTTCAGATCGCCATGCTCAATTCCGGCATTGATGCAACGATTGAATGGCAGTGGGACGGCGGCCATGTACCCTCCGAGGTGCTGGGTGACTCCTTCAGCCTGTATGTGGATCAGATGTACGGCGAGTATGTGGACGGCGCCGCCACGATTACCAAGGCCGCCGCTGAGGCCCAGACCATCAACGGCACCGCCACAGAGCCTACCGGCACCGATCTCACCGGCTGGGTTAGCTATGAGAACGGGGAGGTATCCTTCTCTCTGGCCGATGCGGCCGCTTACCGCACTGCCGGAGCCAGCAAGGCCATGCCCGGCTTCGATGTCATCGACTACGGCCAGGAGGACTATGTATTCGGCACCAGCGAGCAGGATGCCCGCCACTGGGACAGCGTCCTTCTGGAGATTTTCGAGACCTATGCCGACACGCTTGCACCTCTGTTCAACAGTAGCAGCGCGCAATAAGATTTCATAGAAAGAGGGAAGCGGAGACCCTAAATGGGGCTCCGCTTCCTTACTATTGATCAGGCATCCCAATACTTTTTATAAGTCCGTCTTTCATTGCCGTCAAGATTCAGCTGATCTATCCAGAACATCACCAAAACGTTTTTGGGTTGCCGCCGTTCCTCATAAAATCAAACGCTCTGTATTAAAGCAAGTGTATTCATCTGATTCCCTCCGCTATTGGAATCCTCTACAGGCTTATGCGTAAAACGCATATATAAAAGCGGATAGGGATTGCCCTGCTCATCCAGGTCTGTCCTTTTGTAAACCTGAAAGCCCATGTGCTCATAAAATCCCCTGGCCTGCGGTTCTGCTCATTCACAGCCACCCGCTCTGCGGCATAGGATTTGATCCCGTACTGGATCAGGCGCTTCCCCAGCCCCTTTCCTCGTTCTTCCGGAGAGATAAACAGCATTTCCAATGTGCCGTCCTCAATTCCCATAAAAGCTACGGGGCAGCCCGTATCATCTTCGGCAATCATCAAATGGGCGATTCCCGTGAGCGCCTGCGGGACATATTCCTTGATGTGTTTGATCTCACTGTCTGACAGGAACAGGTGTGTTGCCTTTACGGAGCTTTCCCATACCGTTAGCAGCCGGTCTATGAGATCCGCTGTCCTGTTTTTTGTTTCAACTTCAATGATTTTCATGCCGTCTCCTTTGCAGGATGTGCGATTACATATATGCCGATCTGTAAGCCTATTATACTTCGGCTGCCCCATCCGGGCAAGAGAAGCGCAGGCAGTTCCCCGTGGAAGGGGAGCTGCCTGCGCTTCGTTGCTTATCGATTATCTTCCGGGCATACGCTCTGCCGTGTTACGCGGCAGGGCGGCTTCCGTGCCAGCCCGGTGTTGTGCTCCCAGCCGGCTGGGTGGTGCTGGAGCTGGTCTGGGCCAGATCTGTGGTCTGGATCATCAGCTGGGAGATCTGCTCCGCCACATCGGAGATGGGGATGGAGTAACCCATGCCCTCCACATCGGTATCAGACACCTTGGCGGTGTTGATGCCAATGAGCTCTCCGTCCAGATTCAGCAGAGCGCCGCCGCTGTTGCCGGGGTTGATGGCGGCGTCGGTCTGGATGTAGGTGGAGGTGGTGCCGCTGTCACTGGTGATGCTGCGGTTCAGGGCGCTGACAATGCCGGTGGTCACAGACTGGCCGTAGCCCAGGGCATTGCCGATGGCCACCACCTGCTCCCCGACCTCCAGGGCGTCGGAATCGCCCACCGCGATGACCGCGATCTGGGACAGCGTGTCAGAGGACAAATCGGAAACCGCCACCTTGATCACCGCCAGGTCGGCATCCTCATCGGCGCCGCACAGTTGGGCATCATAGACGGAGTTGTCCACAAAACTCACCGACAGGGTGGTGGCGTCCTCCACCACATGGGCGTTGGTCACCATATACAGCCAGGTGCCGTCATTGGCGATGATGACTCCGGAACCGCAGCTGGTGGTCTCCTGTAGCTGGGTCTGGCCGGCGCCGTTGGGGCCAAAGCGGTTGAAGAAGCTCTGCACCTCCTGAACGGAGATGTTGGTAATGGCCACCACGCTGGGCAGGGCGGCAGAAGCAATGTCGGACACATCCATGCCGTACCGACTGCCGGAGTAGTAGGTGCTGGCCAGACTGGTAAGAACCGCTCCGGAAGACGCGGCACTGACGGAAGCCGTGCTGCTGTCCTCCTGGGGCAGGAGGGCGTTCACACCGTAAAATGTGCCCGCCGACACAGTTCCAAACAGAACCGCGCTCAGGGTCAGCGCTGCAACCCGCCGCAGGAACCCCTGTTTCTTTCGCCGGGCGCTGCGAACTGACGCAGGCTCACCGTGTTCGAACTCTTGTGTGCGCTCGTTCCAATCATAGTTCTGATTCATGTGATTCATATAGCAGTCTCCTTTTCTTGGTTGTGCGATTGCATTGTTTTGACTTCAGGTTTCTGCTATAAGAATAAAAAACAAACCATAATTGGAGTTAAAAGGATTAGATTTTTTAAGCCGGAAAAGAGACGACCACCGTCAGGGACATTTCGTCGCGGCTCTCTGCCCGGATCTTTCCCTTATGGGCCAGCACGATGCTCCTGGCAATGGACAGGCCCAGACCGTAACCGCCTGTCTGGCTGTTCCGTGACTGGTCGGAGCGATAAAACCGGTCAAAAAGATGGGACAGCTTATCCTCCTCCACAGGCTGGATGGTCGTATTTGTCACGGTGAGCAGGATATTCCGTCCCTGTTTTTCCAGCCGTAGCTCCAGCTGTCCACCGGTGGGCGAATATTTTAACGCGTTGTCCAGCAGGATGGAGATCAGCTGGCGGATGGCCTTTTCGTCTCCGGTGAAGGAGAGTATGGGCTGGATCTGCAGAGTAAGCTCCTTCTCCTGACTTTTGGCGGGGGCCAGGAAAGGCAGGGCCATTTCCTCCGCCACATCGGAGAGCGGAAACTCAATGACCTGGAGCGGGGGCTGCTCCTCCTCCATGCGGGAGAGGTAGATGAGGTCGTTGGTCAGGCCCGTGAGCCGCTCCGTCTGACGGCGGATGTCGGTGAGCCACTGGTTTTCTCCGCACTCCATCTCTGCCAGATCCACATCGGCACTGATGATGGTCATGGGGGTTTTCAGCTCGTGGCCGGCATCGGTGATGAATTGCTTTTGCTTTTCATAGCTTTCGGCCACAGGACGGACGATGCGGTGGGACAAAATCAGCAGCAGCACCAGTACCGCCAGCAGACCCAGCAGGGACAGTGCCACACTGGCCAGCAGAGTCGTGCGGAAGGAGGACAGGCTCCGCCCGCAGTCCAGGAAAATGACGCGGGTGTTCCCTTCCTCTGCCAGCACCAGATAGCGGTAATCGTCCAGGAATCCGGCGGTGTAACCGGATTCGACCACTGATTGGGCATACAACTCCGCCGACTCATCATCCACAGCGGCGATCTGACCGGTGTCCGTCTGGATGACCTGACAGTTCTCATTCAGGACCACAGAGAAAAAGCGGGACTCGTAGGGGGTCTCCGGGGACAGCCCCTTTGTGCCCAGAAGATCCCGTTTGCCCGTCCCTCTGTCCATGGGAACCTCGCCATCCGGCGGGGCCTCCGGTCCACTGTGAAGTTTGGGGAATTCTCCGTCGTTACTACCCAGCAGGGTCAGCACCGTATCGGCGTCGGCCACCACCTTCTGATAGCTCATCAGGTTGACGCCGCCCAGAATCACGGTAAGAACGACGGCCAGGGAAATCATGCAGGCGGCAATGAGTTTGCGGCGCAGTTGTTTGATCATGTCTGTTCCTCCAGGGAGTAACCGGCGTTCCGAGTTGCCTTAATCTGAATGTTCGCTTTCAGGGCGGTGAGCTTTTTCCTTAGATAGGAAATGTAGACCCACACCACGTTGAGTTCCACATCGCTGTCGTAGCCCCAGATCCGCTCTACAAAACGTTCGGTGGGAATGAGCTGCCGGGGATTGCGCAGCAGCAGCTCCATCATCTGGTACTCTTTGTTGGCAAGGCGGAAGCTGCCGTGGGGGGAGGAGAGCTCGAAGGTGGCCTGATTCAGAGTGATGTTGCCCAGAGTGAGTCGGCTGGTCACCTGGCCTCCGGTTTGGCTGCGGGTCATGGCCCGGATGCGGGCCATGAGTTCGGCGGTGGAAAAGGGCTTGGTCAGGTAGTCGTTGGCGCCCGTGTCCAGACCGGTGACCTTGTCCTCTACCTCTGACTTGGCGGTGAGCAGCAGTACCGGGATGGGGTTGCCAGCCTGACGCAGCCGGCGCAGCACCTCCAGCCCGTCCAGTTTGGGCATCATGATGTCCAGGATCAGGGCATCGTAGTTGCCCGCCTCCAGATAGGCCAGGGCCTCCTCACCGTCGTACACCGGGTCCACGGAGTAGTTGTTCTTTTCCAAAAGAGCTGTTACCGCCCGAGACAAGGAGCGTTCATCTTCTGCAAACAGGATACGCATACGATTGATCCTTTCTGTTTCTGTTTTTGAAGCCAGCATACCGCCGATGCCTTAACCTTAATTAAAATCATAGCACAGTGTGTGCGTCCTGTCATGTATCCAGCAGTAAATGCGGCCACAGGCTTTTCATCCTGGGGTAAAATTTGCAAAACCGTAAAGCGTTCACTTTATGTTCACGAAAAAGGCCGCCGCAATTAAAGTCCAATTATGTTTTGGTTTTTACACTGGCATTACGATATCCAAACAAGGAGGCCACGCCTGTGAAGAACCAGATGACCTTTCAGCGATATGAATTCAAATATTTGATGGATCTCCGCCAGCTGCAAGCCGTACTGACCGCTATGGCTCCTTACATGGTGCCGGACGAATACAGCCACAGCTCCATCCGCAACCTGTACCTGGACACGCCGGATTACCGCCTGATCCGCCGCAGTTTGGAACGGCCTGTCTACAAAGAGAAGCTCCGCGTGCGCAGTTACGGCCGGGCAGGAGAGCAGGACCCGGTGTTTGTGGAGCTGAAAAAGAAATATCAATCGGTGGTATATAAGCGCCGCATCTCCCTCCCGCAGGAACAGGCGCGGGCATGCATGGACGGGCGGCAACCCTGGCCGGACAGCCAGATCGGCGCAGAGCTGGCCTACACCATGGAGTTTTACAAAACCCTGCGCCCGGCGGTGTTCCTCTCCTATGAGCGGGACTCCTTCTGCGGGGTGGAGGACGAGGAGTTTCGGGTGACCTTTGACAGCCAGATCCGATACCGGCAGGAGGAGCTGACCCTGGATTCCGACACCTGGGGCACGCCCATCCTGCCGCCCGGCCAGGTGCTGATGGAATTGAAGGTGGCCGGAGGTCTGCCCCTGTGGATGGCCCATGTCCTTTCGGAGCAGAGGATCTTCAAGACCTCTTTCTCCAAATACGGCGCCGCCTATCAGAACATTATGCTCAACAGACAGAGAGGAGAAAGAAAATATGCTTGACACTGTATTCCGCGGGCTGTTTGATACCGCCCTGACCGACACCATCTCCCCCGGAAATTTTCTGATCTGCGTGGGTGTCTCCCTGGTCTTGGGTCTGCTGCTGTGCACCATGACCGGCTGGCAGTCCCGCAGCAGCCGCAGTTTCGCCATTACTCTGGCCCTGCTGCCGGCGGTGGTCTGCGTGGTCATCATGATGGTCAACGGCAATGTGGGCACCGGCGTGGCGGTGGCCGGCTCTTTTAGCCTGGTGCGCTTCCGCTCGGCTCCCGGCACCGCCCGGGAGATCTCAGCCATCTTTGTGGCTATGGGCACCGGTCTCATCACCGGTATGGGCTATTTGGCCTACGCCGCCCTGTTTGCCCTGATCCTCGGCGCGGCCACTATGGCGTACACCGCATTCAGCCTCCGTCCCCACAGCGGCGGCCCCGTCTGCCGCACCCTTCATATCACTGTTCCCGAGGATCTGGACTATATCGGTGTCTTTGAGCCGGTGCTGGACGAATATACCCGGCAGTACAGCCTCACCCAGGTGAAGACCACCAACATGGGAAGCCTTTTCAAACTGACCTATGATGTAACTATGAAGGACGCCGCCCTGGAAAAGAAATTCATCGACCAGCTGCGGCTGCGCAACGGCAACCTGGAGATCGCCCTGGGGCATCAGGACAATGCCGTGGCAACACTCTAAAATAGGAGATGACAACACGATGAAACAGACAAAGCGCAAACTTACCGCGATTTTGCTGTGCGGCCTGCTGCTCCTCAGCGGCTGCGGAGCACAGAACGCAGCGGAGGACACTTCCGGTACGGAAACCGCTTCCTCCGGGGATATAACGGCCACCACCGTTTCTGCCATCGACACATCCGGCGTGTTCAGTGACCGGGATCTTGAAGGCACCTATGATGAGAGCGCGGCCATTCCCATTACGCTGAAAGGGGACAGCGCCTCCTGTGATTCCAGCTCCGTTGTCATAGACGGCAGCACGATCACCATTACTGCCGAGGGGGTCTATCTCATTTCCGGTACCCTGAATGACGGACAAATCATTGTAAACGCCGGCGATACTGAGAAGGTACAGCTGGTGCTGGCGGGAGCGGACATTACCAGCAGCACCTCCGCCGCCATTTATGCCCTGGAGGCTGACAAGGTGTTCGTCACCCTGGCGGAGGGCACGGAGAACACCCTAACCAACGGCGGGGAGTACATTGCTATTGACGACAACAACATCGACGCGGTGATCTTTGCCAAGACCGATCTGACACTCAATGGCTCCGGCAGCCTAACCATCAATGCACAGGCCGGTCACGGTGTGGTGTCCAAAGACGAACTGGTCATCACCGGTGGAAGCTACACCATTACCTCCGCAAGCCACGGCCTCAGCAGTAAGGACAGCATTGCCATCGCTGACGGCACCTTTGCCATCACCTCCGGCAAGGACGGTATCCACGCTGAGAATAGTGACGACACCTCCCTGGGCTGGCTGTATATCCAGGACGGCAGCTTCACCATCACCGCTCAGGGGGATGCCATCAGCGCCGTGGGAGCCCTCCAAATCGACGATGGTACCTTTGACCTATATACCGGAGAGGGCAGTGCCAGCGTGGAGATGACCAACAGTGACCAGTTCAGCGGCGGCCAGCATGGCGGCTGGACAAACCAGGCCACCGCTCCTGACACCCAGACCACTTCCACCACCCAGACGGAGGAGGATTCCACCAGTCAGAAAGGTATCAAGGGCGAGAGCACCTATGCCATC
Source organism: bacterium (assembly GCA_037245165.1). GTDB lineage: Bacteria > Bacillota > Clostridia > Oscillospirales > Oscillospiraceae > Lawsonibacter. Next base: position 26,888 of record JAXWVI010000071.1, on the reverse strand, counting down.
AACGGCGGCACCTTTACCATCGACAGCGCGGACGACTGCCTCCACGCCGGAGGAGCCATGACCATCGCCTCCGGAGAGTTTACCCTGAACAGTGGAGATGATGCCGTCCACTGTGACGACGCCCTTACCATCCAGAGTGGCACCTTCACCATCCCGTACTGCTACGAAGGCATTGAGGGCCTGTCCATCACCATTGAGGACGGTGTGTTTGACATCACCTCCAACGACGACGGCCTCAATGCCGCCGGCGGTGCCGACAGCTCCGGCTTTGGCGGCTTTGGAAACCGGCAGCAGGATACCTTCGCTGCCAGCTCCGACAGCTTTATCCTCATCAACGGCGGCACCTTCACCGTCGTATCCATCGGTGACAGTGTGGACTCCAACGGCAGCCTAACCATCAACGGTGGTACATTGAATCTCACCTGCAATGGCAGCGGCAACACCGCCATTGACTGCGATGGCACCTATACCAACAACGGCGGCGACGTCACCACCAATGACGGCTCCGAGAGCAATCCCGGCCAGATGGGCGGCGGCAAGGGCAGCCGGGCCGGTATGGAGGGACAGACTGGAACTGCCCCAAGCGGTAAGCGCGGTTAAGATGGTACAGCGCCCTCTGGAGATATGGGGCAAATGCCCGGAGCATAATCCCGCGAAGATCCTGTTTGTTTTTAGGGTTGTCTCTCCAGGTTTTCGCTCAATCGGTTATTCCTGTATTAATCTCAAGCTGCCCTTATGAGGAATAGACCTTTAGTAATACAGAAAATGCTGTTGCTCAAAGCGAAGAAGTTCAGAGATGAAAAGATTACAATATGCCCCGCCTGACCGCATAAAAATCAGGCATCTCTCTCCGCTTCTTCCGTTGGAAAGGGATGCCTGTCCGTTTCAAAGTGATTCAATTCGTATGCCAGTTCCCATGCCAATTGGAACCCGCAGAAAAAACTGTCCATGGAGCGTTTTTCCGCAATCAGACTCTGGTTGTCCATGATCCGCAGCACCAGTTTTCTCTCTGGTTTTTCCAATCGCTCGATGAGCTGCTTGTGACAATCTTCAATTTCCTGCTCAGCCTTTGCTATGGGCAGTGGCGTGTAAAATCTGATGTAGAGCTCTTTCAGCGCGTCGTTCATGTGTCCTACCTCCTTGCAGCAAGACACCATACCACAGGTCATCTGAAAAAGCCACTAAAATATTTGAATGGTTTCTAATCGTTTGGTCGCTTTGAAAGATTGATATAAAAATAGCCGCAAGCCACGAAAAGTGGCTTGCGGCTATTTCTCCATTTTCCTCTGGGGCGACACACCAGGGCCTCTCTCAATCGGTCATTCTTGGGTTCATCTCAAGATGTCCTTATGAGGAGTAACCCTTAGGCGTGTCTTTCTTTTTGGGTTTAGGCGTCGATCTGGGGGATAATCTTTCGTTTTGAGTTACGGCTCCCAGACAGCGGCAGCCGTACTTCTGAAAGATAGGAAAGGAAATTGTATGGCATCCTCCCTGTTTTTATTCCAGGGTAAGAAAATACAAAAAATAAGTAATGGCCAGCAGATCGGCGCAGCCGCCCGGGGAAAGATTACGCCGAATCAATCTGCGATCCAGTTCCACCACAGCTTCTGAGTCGGTCGTTCTACGGTCCAAAAGGTCCTGGGCCTGGTCTGCGGCCCAGTGCTGCCCCTCAAGCCCGCCTCGGGCAATGAGATTAGTGTCAGAAACGTGGGCCATCAAGTGGAGAAGAACAGATACTCCGGCCTGTTCCAGGGTAGACCCGACAGACAGTGCTTTTTTGAGGGCGGGAAGTCCAATCTGGGCTACCGCCGGAAGTCCCCGAGACAGCTCCCCCCGAATTCCATCCAGACCGTAGTCAAGGTAAAGCTGCTGTCCGACTGTTGCCGCACTTTCCGGAGTAATGGCTGCCAGATCCTCCCGGACAGCCTGGGCGCACAGGGAAGAACACTGACGCAAGAGGGAAGAGCTTTCCGTAGGAAGTCCTGCTGGCGTCCAAAGGCGTCCTGCTCCGGCGCAGACTGTACCCAGCGAGAAGATGGCGCCCTTGTGAGTGTTGACCCCGGAGGTGGCCCGAAACATGGCCTGCTCTCCTCGGATACCGAGCGCGCGAAGAAGGCGGAAGGTTTCTTCGGGGGGCAGCCCGGCCGTTTTTTGTCCCAGTGCTGCCGCCTGCTCAAAGTAAGGGAGGAGGGCGGCAGTACTGTCAAGAAAAGTGAATAGATCCATGTCTTTATGGCTGCCATTGTTGTTTCGATCGACCAGCCCAGGTTTTGGCGTGGTACAGACTTCATATAGAAGGGCCTTGGCAGCCAATGCGGCCAGCCGCTTACTGTCCTGCTGAGCAAAAAAGTCCCATAGGATTTGCTGGGCAGTTTGTTGCAGAACCTTTGTCGGGTGAGCGTTCCCGGCGGCACAGCTGTGTCTCTTGCGGCCGCACAATATACACTTGCGGGGAGGGCAGCCTAACTGGCTTCGGTCCCATTTTCGGCCATCGGGTTCCACTACGTCCAGATCAAACAGCTGACTGAGGGCATCTGTGTCCTCAAGTTCCACACAAAGGCGCTTTAGGTCCTTACCGGAGCCGTCGATCACCCAGACCCCATAGGAGAGGCCGGGCGGGGTTGCCTGTACTCCCCGGTAAAGTACTTTGGCTCCTGAGGCCGTCAGTGCTGCTTCCACACGTTCCAGCCCCTCCTGGAATGCCCGTTTAAAAACCGCGTAATGCTCATCAATCGGGCCAAAGGTATGAAGGGAAAGGAGGATCAATGGGCAGCCATACTGTGCCAGAAGCTCCTGCTGCTGATGGGCATAGCTTCTTTCATCGGGGATGTCAGTCAGTTCCATAAATACCTCTCTTTAGTTCGTGGAACGCTTCAGGACCTCCAACAGGAACTTCCACACACGCTGAACGGAAGAGATACTCATGCGCTCTCTGGGGGTATGGATCTCCAGCAGATCAGGCCCCAGAGAGACGCAGTCCAGACCGGGCATTTTCCCGGCAAAGATGCCGCACTCCAACCCGGCGTGGATAGCCTCAATCCGGGGGGATTTTCCGTACTGTTCTTCAAACACGTCTACCATCAGTTCCCGCAATGGGGAGTGCTCCTGGTACTGCCAGCCGGTATACTCCCCGGAAAACTCCACCCGACCGCCAAGCTGCTCGGTCAGACAGCTCAGGCGCTCTTTGAGCATCTGTTTCTGGGAATCCACGCAGCTGCGTACACTGTAAGAGGCCCGCACCTCATCCTCACTGGTGACCAGAATTCCCATGTTCAGGGAGGTCTGAACCAGGCCCGGAATGTCGGCGCTCATAGCCTCAATACCGTTGGGCAGACACTGGAGCATACAGATGACCTTGCCGGTGGAAGCCTGGTCGAGAGGAAGCTGAGGGCTCTGGGCGGCTTCCGTGCGGACAAACAGGGAGGGGTCGGTGGTCCGGTACTCGTTTTGCAGGATCTTTCCCATCTCCCCGGCCAGCTGCTCAGCCGCCTGGAGATCGGACACCACCACGGTGGCCCGGGTCTCCACGGGGATGGCGTTGTCCTTCAGACCACCGTCCACCCGCTGGATGCGCAGCTGGGTCTTCTGAGCCAGCGCCCGGAGGATGCGGCCCATGAGCAGATTGGAATTGGCCCGGCCCTTGTGAATTTCCGCGCCGGAGTGACCGCCGGTCAGACCGCCTACGGTGATGGTAAGGCAGTTCCCCTCAAAGGGAGCCCGGACTACGGGGAGAATGCAGGCTGTGGTGTTGCCTCCCGCGCAGCTGACGGTAAAAATCCCCTCCACTTCCGAATCCAGATTCAGCATTTTCCGCCCCTTCAGGGGGGCGACGTCCAGGGCGGTGGCCCCAAGCAGGCCGATTTCCTCATCGGTGGTAAATACGGCCTCAATCCGTGGAGCGGGCAGATCCTTGTCGTCCAGGATCGCCATGGCCATGGCCACGGCGATGCCGTCATCACTGCCCAGAGTGGTGCCCTTGGCGTAGACGAAGTCGCCGTCGATGGCCAGGTCCAGGCCCTCACGGTCCATGTCCTTGTCGCAGCCAACGGCCTTCTCGCACACCATGTCCAGGTGGCCCTGGAGGATCACAGGCTGGGCGTTTTCATAGCCGGGAGCGGCGGGCTTGATGATGATGACGTTGTTGGCCTCGTCCTGATAGTGCTCCAAACCCCGCTCCTTGGCAAAGGCTACACACCAGTCGCTGATTGCCTTGGTGTTTCGGGAGCCGTGGGGGATAGCGCACATGTTCTCAAACAGGGAAAATACCTTTTTGGGTTCCAAATGTTCCAAAACCTGCATTGCTGTTTCCTTCCTTTCGTAAAGTCTGCTTATTTGAGAGAAAAACGTCCGTTGGGCAGTTTCTTGATCAGCAGCTGCTCCGTCATATATTGGGCCAGCTTTGGGGCAAAGACCTTGGGGTTTTGCACAGCGGCCTTCTGCCGGGACCAGAATTGTCCTGCCTTGACGCCTTGACACAGTCGGGCGATCTCCTCCAGGGTGATGCTCTCGTGCTTCTTCAGGTAGCTTACCACCTTTTGGGCGCTCTTGCTCAGCAAAATCCCTTCCAGATCCCCCTGCTGAGTCATGCTTTTATGCAGGCCCCAAACATACAGCACAGCGGTGATTAGGGCAAAGGCCAATATACCCAGGATGATCTGCGGCATACTCACGGCTTCACCCGATCCTTTCCCTGGAACAGGATAAACTGGTTGTTGCGTAAAATCTGCATATAGTGTACCAAACGGTCATAAAGGGGCTCGGCCCCGTCGCCGAACTGCTCCTTCATCCGCAGGGCCAGCTGGCCGACGGTGTGCTTGCCGTCTATTTCCTTCCACAGGAAACTGCCGTATTCGTCCAGTTTGATGTGGCTGACCCTGGGCGTATGGAAGAATTTTTGGGCAATGGCGGCATAAAAGCCCCGGTGGACCATGTGGATGGTGACAATGCCCTGTTCGTTCTGACTCCATTCATTTTTGGGGTTTACAATGGGGATGAAATCCAAATAATTGTTGTTCTTCTTGGCCATATCGGGTTCTCCTCATGGATAATAGCCCAAACCGGGCTGCATACAAAAGTATACAGCCCGGCTTGAAAAAAGGCAATGTTTATTTCTTCTTGCTGTCCTTGGTGGCAAAGAAGTAGATGGTCAGCAGGATCAGAGCAAAGCAGACCAGCCCGCCGATGCTGCCGATGGAGAAGATGTCCTTGATGTTGATCTTGTCGCTGAGGTACAGGGTCTTGCCTTCGGCGTTCAGGCCCATGGGGATGACAGCCAGCACCGCCAGCAGGATACCCACGATACCCTCGCCGGCGATGAGGCCGGAGGAGTAGAGCACGCCGGACTGGACAGTGGAGTCCTTCTCCTTCTCGGAAGCGTACTTGCGCTTCTCCAGGTACCAACGCAGCAGGCCGCCCAGCATCATGGGCACGGACAGGTAGATGGGCAGGTACAGACCGATGGCGAAGGGCAGCACAGGGATGCCCAGCACTTCCACCACCAGAGCGATGAACACGCCCACGAACACCAGGTTCCAGGGCAGGTTGCCGCCCATAACGCCCTCCACGATCATCTTCATCAGCACGGCCTGAGGAGCGGGCAGGTCCTCGGAGCCATAGCCGCCCCAAGCCATGCTCAGCAGGTACAGGATGGCGCCGATGGCCACGGCGGACACGGCCACGCCAATGAGCTCGCCGATCTGCTGCTTCTTTGGGGTGGCACCCACCAGGAAGCCAGTCTTCAGGTCCTGGGAGGTATCGCCGGCGATGGCGGCAATGACGCAGATGACGCCGCCGATGACGATGGCGGCGATCATGCCGTTGATGCCGTCATTGCCGGTAGCCTTCAGCAGCAGGGTAGAGATCAGCAGGGTGGCGATGGCCATACCGGACACCGGGTTGTTGGAGGAACCGATGAGGCCCACCATCCGGGAGGACACAGTGGCAAAGAAGAAGCCAAAGACAATCACGATCAGAGCGGTGAACAGGTTCAGGGGGATGGCGGGGACCAGCCACATGACCACGGCCACCACCAGGATGCCCAGCAGAACCACCTTCATGGAGATGTCCTGCTCGGTGCGCAGGGTGCTGTTGCTCCGGCCCTTGCCGTAGTCAGCCATGGCGTCCTTGAAGGTGCGGATGATAAGGGGCAGGGACTTGATCAGGCTGAGCACGCCGCCGCAGGCCACAGCGCCGGCGCCGATGTAGCGCAGGAAGCTGCCCCACAGGTTGGATACGCCGCCGGGAGCAGCGATCAGCTCGTTGATGGTCTTGTCCGCAGGGAACAGGACCAGGTCGCCGCCGAACAGGGCCATCAGGGGCATGATCACGAACCAGCCCAGCACGCCGCCGGCGAACAGGTAGGAGGACACCTTCACGCCGCAGATGTAGCCCACGCCGGCCAGGGCGGGCAGCACGTCAATGCCGATGCCGGAGCCTTTGTAGGGGGCGATGTCATAGGTGATCTCGCTGGGGAAGATTTTAAGACCGTCGGCAATGAACTTGTAGAGGGCGGCAATGCCCAGGCCGGAGAACACGGTGGACGCCTTGGCGCCGCCCTCCTCACCGGCGATGAGCACTTCGGCGCAGGCCTGTCCCTCGGGGTAGGCCAGCACGCCGTGCTCCTTCACGATCAGAGCGCTGCGCAGGGGGATCATCATCAGTACGCCCAGCACGCCGCCGCACAGGGCAATGAGGCCGATCTCCACCAGGGAGGGGACGCTGCACAGACCGTCCTTAGCCCACATGAACAGGGCGGGCAGGGTGAAGATGGCGCCGGCGGCCACAGACTCACCGGCGGAGCCGATGGTCTGCACCATGTTATTTTCCAAAATGGAGTCACGGCGCAGAATCTTGCGGATGACGCCCATGGAGATAACAGCCGCGGGAATGGAGGCGGACACCGTCATGCCCACACGCAGGCCCAAATAGGCGTTTGCGCCGCCAAAGACAATGGCCAGAATAGCGCCCAGTACGATGGAAACCACCGTAAACTCAGGCATGACCTTATTTGCCGGCACATAAGGTTGGAATTTTTTCTCTTCCACGATATTCGTTCCCTTCTATCTATTTGCTGCGATACAGGCGATCCGCGCTCACTTCCCGCGGCAGGGCCTTGACACACAGCTTCACCATTTTATTCAAATATTCTTTGTCCGTCAAGGTTTTCCCCCAAATTTTCCGCTTTATTTGTGAAAGAATATTGCGGCTTGTCTAAAAAATAAAAATGGTGGGCCGGCCGGCTTGAAGGCAGAAAAAGGGACGTGAACAGCCTTCCCTGTCCACGCCCCTTTTCGGGAGGAGGATTCTCTTTATTTATGATGACAGCTGCCGCAGCAGCTGCAATCACTGGAACAGGAGCCGCAGGAACCGCCATCGGGACACCCGATGCACTTCTTCCCATTCTTTTTGGCCCGGTAGATCGTTCCGGCGGCGGCAATCAGGATGACGGCCAAAATACCAATCACAATCAAATCAGCAATCGTCATGATTATTTCACTCCACTCAATGCGTATTCACGCTTTAAACTCTGCTCAGACCTCATGCACAGGTAGGTCAGCACCACGGCAAATGCCATGACGGCCGCCAGGCCGGGCACGAAGCCGGCGCCCAGGCTCCCGGTGGTGACCAGAGTGCCGATTTGATAAACCAGGAAGCCAACGGTATAGCCGGTGCCCAGCTGAAGGCCAATGCCGGCCCAGAGCCATTTGGCGCTCTTCATTTCAGAATTCATAGCGCCGATGGCGGCAAAGCAGGGAGGCGTGTAGAGGTTGAACATGAGATAGGCCAGGGCGGCTACCTTGGTGATGGCGATGATTCCCGCCACCTGGGCGCCGGAGCCCTCGATCATGGCCAGCTCCTCGGTGTCAATGAAGTTTTCCAGGCCCACAAAGCATACCGCCAGCGTGCCCACCACGTTTTCCTTGGCGATGAAGCCGGTGACGGCGGCGGCGGCCAGCTGCCAGCTGAGCACGCCCACAATGGGCACCAGCAAATAGGCAAATGGGGAAGCAATAGAGGCCAGGATGGAACTGTCGGCAGTCTCCGCCACCTGGAAGCTCCAATTAAAGGTCTGCATGATGTGTACAGCGGTGTTGCACAGCAGAATAATGGTGGCGGCCTTCACGATGTAGGCCCAGCCCCGGGCGCACATGGACTTGAAAGCAAACCACACAGAGGGGACTTTGTACTCGGGCAGTTCAATGATAAAGAAAGATTTCCGGGATTTATAGCCGGCAATTTTATTGACCAGCAGAGCGCCCAGGAAGATGAGGACGATGCCGGTAAAGTACATGGCAAAGCTCACCCAGCCCGCGTCATCAAAGAAGGCGCCGGCAAACAGTGCAATGACGGGGATCTTGGCCCCGCAGGGCATGAAGGGGGTGAGCATGGCGGTGGCCCGGCGTTCCCGCTCGTTGCGGATGGTGCGGCTGGCCATGACACCGGGGATGGCGCAGCCGGTGCCGATGACGAAGGGGATTACCGACTTTCCGGACAGACCAACCTTCTTAAAAATGGGGTCAAGCACCACGGAGACACGGGACATGTAGCCGCAGTCCTCCAGTAGGGCGATGAGGAAATACATCACCATGACAAGCGGCAAAAAGCCCACCACAGAGGAAACACCGCCAATGACGCCGTCTACCAACAAGGCCCGCAGAATGGGGGACGCTCCCTCCAGCTGACCGCCTACCCAGCCCTGGAATTGGTCAATCCAGCCGGTAAAGATGCCTTCCAGCAGTTTTCCCAGTCCCAAGGGGCCTTCCGCCTGGGAGATGTGAAACACAAGGAACATGATGGCGGCAAAGATGGGGATACCCAAGAACTTATTGGTCAAAACAGCGTCAATCCGGTCGCCTGTGCCCCGCTCACGGGTGAGAATCTTCCGCTGCTCCACTTGGGAAACCAGCTTGTTGACGAAGTCAAACCGCTGCCGGTCTGCCAACTCCACGGCCTTTTTATCGGTGAGATCAATCTCCCCTTGGACATAGGGCGCCTTTTGCCCCATACCCTTTCGGGCTGCGGCGGCTTCCACCACGCTTTTCAGGCCTTCGGCGGCGGTGGACACGGTCTCGATCACCGGGCAGCCCAACTTAGCCGACAGGGTGGACACGTCGATGGAAGTCCCCTTCCTGGTGTTGATGTCGCTCTTATTCAGAGCCACCACAACCGGAATTCCTAGCTCCAGCAGCTGGGTGGTAAAAAACAGGCTGCGGCTGAGGTTTGTGGCGTCCACAATGTTGATGATGACGTCGGGATGCTCATTTCTCACATAGGAGCTGGTGATGCTCTCCTCCGAGGTAAAGGGAGACATGGAGTAGGCGCCGGGCAGGTCTACCGCTACCAGCTCCTCTGATCCCCCGGAATAAGCTTTTTTAATAAGATGTTCCTTTTTTTCCACCGTGACGCCGGCCCAGTTGCCCACCTTTTCATTACGCCCGGTGAGCGCATTGTACATAGTGGTCTTGCCGGAGTTGGGGTTGCCGGTCAGGGCAATTCGTATACTGATTCCTCCTTCAATAGCTACTGAGATTGAATGACAACACACATGGGTTATCCTAAACTAACTAATGGGCAGGGAGGGGCGTGGGTCGTTGGACGGGAAAGGGGTCAAATTTGAATCGCCGATGCTAATTGGTTGTCCATATTATACCGGCCGTCCTTGATGGAAACCACACAGCCGCCCTTCAAGTGAGATACCACGGTGATAGGTTCACCGGCGTAGCATCCCAGAGAAAACAAGAAGGCATTGAGCTCCTCATCATCCGTGTCGATCTGCCGTACTGTGTATTCGGTTCCTTCCACTGCGTTGATTAATGTCATGTTCTTCACCATTCTGTGTTGGATTGGGGCATATTCCCACTGAGTTCTTGAAAAAAGTTAGAATAGGCTAACTTAAAAGCGAAAAAAGAGGGGCGAAACGCCCGGTTCGCTTAGTTAGTGCCTGCTAACTTTAACGTGTGCTAAGTGTAGCACCTGCCAAGGCTCTTGTCAAGCCCTTTTTTAAATTCCTTGCTTTTTGAGTTTGCATATGATAACCTTGAGAGGACAAGAAGCGATAAGGAGCAGTGCTGATGAACATTCATGAATCCGCTGAGGATTACCTGGAGTCGATTCTGGTTTTGAAGGAACGCCAGGGTATGGTCCGGTCCATCGACGTGGTCCACCACCTGGGTTATTCCAAGCCCAGCGTCAGCGTGGCCATGAAGCGCCTGCGGGAAAACGGATATATTGAGATGGACAGAGAGGGCTATATTACTCTGCTTCCGCCGGGGGAAGAAATTGCCCGGCGGATCTACACCAGACACAAACTGCTCACCCGGTTTTTGGTTCAGCTTGGGGTGAGCGAGGAGGTGGCGGCGGCCGACGCCTGCAAGATTGAGCATGATCTCAGCGACGAGTCCTTCGAAAAGATCACCGCCCACGCGCTGCAAAAGAAAGAACAGTAAAGATCGGTCCCCGGGGAGAAGCTCCGGGGACCTTTTTATGTTTTCCATAAGCGCTCCAAATTGAAAATAGATTGGAAGAAGGCGGGAGAACTGACAGAAAGAGGAAGCGTAGTTGCGGTATATCTTTTTTCTTTGGGGCAAAGATAGGGTTGGATGTTCCATCCGACGTTACCAAACAATTTTCAATGAAAAAGGAGAGACACATTATGTCCAGCAATAAGAAGACTGTGGTTCCCAGTGCTCGCGAGGCTATGAACAAGTTTAAGATGGAGGCCGCCAACGAGGTCGGCGTCAACCTGAAGCAGGGCTATAACGGCGACCTGACCAGCAAGCAGGCCGGCTCTGTGGGCGGTCAGATGGTCAAGAAGATGATCGAGTCCTACGAGAACGGCATGAAGTAATCTGTCCCAAAGGGATCAGCTTTAACCTTCTCATTTTACCGGAAAAAACAGGGCCGGACGCACAGTCCGTCCAGGGGACGCTGTCAGTGGGAAGCCGGGAAGTCCGGCATCTGTGACAGATTCCCTTGGCGGGGCGGCGTCCGGCCCGCTTTTTACAGTCCGTTGACAATGAAATTGGGGCGCTTACCCTCCAGAACAAGGCGTACGGAGTTCCACATATTCCGGTGGCCCCGGGCGAAGGAGCCGCCGGTATTGCCGCCCAGGTGCGGGCTGTACACGGCCTTGTCAGCCACCTCGGGTGGGAGAGCTACCAGGGGGTGGTCCGCCGGGGTGGGTTCGGGATACAGGGTGTCCATGGCGATGCCCCCCAGCCGTCCGTCGATGAGGGCCTGACGCACGGCCATGTTGTCCACCAGTTCTCCACGGGCGGTGTTGACCAGAATGGCGCCGGGGTGTACTTTTTCCAACAGAGGGGCGTCGATCATGTGGCGGGTCTGATCGTTGACCGCACAGTGGAGGGAGATCATGGTGCACCGCTGGACCAGCTCCTCCAAAGGCAGGTAGCTGACCCCGAATTCCGCTTCTACCTCGGGGGAGCGGCGATGGGAGGTGTAGTAGAAGATTTGACAGCCAAAGGCGCGCAGCAGACGGGCGGTGGCCTGGCCGATGTCGCCAAAGCCAATGAGTCCCACCGTCTGTTCCCGAAGCTCAGGCCCCTTGGAGACCATCACCGCCTCTTTCATCTGAATCTGCCGGCCTTCGATGACGGCCCGGTGGCCGGTGATGCCGTGGCGAAGAATCATCAGCATGAGCATGATGGTGTGCTCGGCCACGGAGGAGGCGTTGCAGCCCTTGTTGTGGCACACGAAGATGCCCCGCTGCCGGGCGGCATCCAGGTCGATGCAGTTGAAGGCTACCCCCTCGGAGTGGATCATCTTCAAATGGGGCAGCAGGTCCATCAGCTCAGCCTTGACGGGGGTGATGGCGTCCACCAGCAGGCACTGGGCATCAGAATTTGCCCGGGCGGCCGCCATGGCGTCAGGGTACTGAGCCAGGAAGACCAGCTCCAGGGGAAGCTGGGAAAGGAACTCGGGAGCATAGGCGTCATAGCGGGCTTTGGGCCCCAAAATCAGAATTTTCAATCGGTTCATCTCCAATACATAATATGTCAGGTTACGGCGTTACCGTAAGGTAGCTGCCCGATACATAGCCGGTTACGGCCTGGGCGTTTTGGTCGGCGTAGAGGATGTGATACCAGCCGTTTTCCTCTCCCAGGACCACCACAGTGTCACCGTCCTCCAGGCTGCCGATGACAGAATAGGTGGTATCCGGGCCGGAGCGGACATTCAGTCTGGACTCCGTGCCGGTGACGACGCCGGTACGCTGAGGGGATGTGCATACCACTGAACAACTGGCGCTCAGTCCCTGCCAGCTGGCGGTGATGGTGATAATCTGGTCCGAGGAGCCAGTGTAGATGTTGGTGACCTTGCCGGTATCGGAGACAACGGCTACAGAGGGGTCGCTGCTGGTCCAGGTGAAGACGGCATTTTCATAGGCGGGGGAGAGAGAAGCCGTCAGGGTGGTGCTATCCCCGGAGGAGAGGATCATCTGGGTGACGTCCATGGTCAGGGTGTACTGGCTGGGGTCCACGGAGGGGTCGGCGTTGGGGGTGAAGGTAATGGCCTTGTACAAGATGGCGGCCATCTCAGCTCTGGTCAGGTTCCCCTTGGGGTCGATGCCGTCGCCCTTTCCGCTGACCAGTCCCTGGGAGACCAGAGTGGCGGTGTGTCCCTTGGCGTAGTCGGCGATCTGATCCCGGTCGCTGAACTGGTCCAGCACGGACAGGTCCCCGTCAGGGCAGTTCTTGCCCAGCAGGGGCAGGGCCTGACGCAGGATGGTAAAGGCCTGTTCCCGGGTGACGGGGGCGGTGGGGGAGTAGGCCCCGTCCCCGGTGCCGGTGGCAAGGCCGGCCCCCTGGGCCCAGGAGAGGGCGGTATAGTAGTAGTCGCTCTCCGATACGTCGGTAAAGTTGGCTTTGTGGGAGGAGGCAGGTTTACCCAGGGCGTTGTAGAGCATGAGCATAAAGTCGCCCCGGCGGATCTGGTTGTCCCGGCCGAATTCGGTGGGGCTGATGCCGGAGACAATGTTGTGGGCGTAGCAGTATTCCACGGCGGTGTAGGCCCAGTGGTCAGGGGTCACATCATTGTGGACGTAGGAGGGGGAGACTGTAATGGTCTGACTCTTGCCGCCGGCGGACACGGTGATGGAGCCGCTGGTGAGCGTGGAGGAAGCGGTGAACAGGCCGTTTTCATCCACCGTGCCCACGCCGCCGTTGACCGTACAGGTGACGCTCTCCCAGCCCCGCAGGGCGGTGCGGCCCCAGTAGCTGCCCGAGGCGGTGAGCTGGACCTGCTCTCCCGGGTCCACGGTCAGAGATGTGAGGGCCTGTGTGGAGCCTTTCTTAGAGACGGTAAAGGAGGTGAGGGAGCTGACCACATGAATCTGGGCGGTACCCTCCAGTTGCTCATCCTCGGAAGTGATGAGAATGGTGTCGGTGCCGGCCCGGTTGCCGGCGGTGTAGACGCCGTCCTCAATGACGCCCAGTTCCTCCAGACTGGTAAAGGTCAGCTCCTCCAAATCTGCCTTCACCGGATTGAGGCCGTTATCCAGCGCGGCCACGGAGGGCAGCGTGAGGGAGGTGCCGGCAAGTACGGTCTGGCCATCCTGGGTGAAGGCCAGGCGGTCTGCTTCGCCATCCCCCTTCTCGTCGGTAACCAGAAGCAGGTAGGTGGCGCAGCTCCGGGGGCTTCCCCCGGATGGGACGCTCTGAAGGCTGGAGCCGCTTTGGCCGGGCAGCCACACAGACATGGCGGTGGAGCCGCCACCGTCCACATTGACCGCCCAGATGCAGCCCTGCTTGAGCAGCTCGTCAGCCAGGTCCATTTCGCTCAGCCCGATGGAGTAGCCGGACTGCCGGCCGTCCACAGCGTATACCACCAGGGTGCCGTCCGCCTTCATGCCGATGGCGGAGCGGGGCTGGCGGCCGTCGCTTTTATAGGTCCAGTTGGAGCTGTCAGTAATGGCTCCGTTCTGGATGAGGATATCCCCCACGCCCCCGGCCCACTGGGCCTGGGACAAAACCGCATCCTGGCAGGAGGTCTGAAGGGTAATTCTGTCCCCCACCTGGAAGGAAGAGTAGACGAAGTTATAGCCAGAGGCGTCGGCAGCAGTGAGGACATATTCGTCTTCCCCAATGTCCAAAGCGCCCTCCCCCTGAACCAGCTCGGTGACCACCAGCTCCAGGGTGGAGTTGACGGTAAGCTCCTGAGAGGAAAGCTCCTCTTCCGTCGGGGCAAGGCCGATGGCGGGGAGAACAGGCTCGGAGGATACCAGCTTCATGCGCACGAACCAGCCGTTTCCGGAGCTGCGGGTGGTGGCGGAAAAGTCGCTGTTGCATAAATACAGTCCCCCAGTGGAGGTGCGCAGCTTATTGAAGTAGCGGGGGGTTACCACGTTCCCGTTGGTGTGGTTGGTCAGGGTCATGGAAACCTGGGGATGCCCCATGATGGACACCTGCTCATCGGTGATGACCATGGCGTTTTCGTCGCCGCCGCAGGATTTATACACACCGTCCTCAATGACAATTCCCATGGGAACGCCGGAGGACATGGAGAAAAAGTCGGTGTTCATGGCGCCTACCACATGATAGACCGCTGCCTGGGCGTTGGTAACCGCCTTGTTGATAGAGGCGGCGCCGTACACGGTGCCGGAGCCCTGAAGGAAAATGGGGTAGACGTCGCTGTCCTCCTCCAGCTCCAGGGAAAAGCTCTCCACCCGGCTGTCCTTGTTGACGGTAATGGTATTGCGGTAGGTCAGGCCATCCAAAATGTCAACGGAGGTCTGAAGCTTCTGCTCCCCGGCCGCGGCAAAGGCGGTGGGGACGGCCAGCAGAACGGCCATAGCAAAGGCTGTCAGCCGGCGGGGTAAGGTATGTAGCGTAGTTTTCATGGGAACTCCTTTTGTAATATGTAAACCGATAAGATCCTTCCCATTGTAGCAGAATCCCCGGTGGCTTGCAATGGCAAAACGAAGAAAAGAAGGGGAAAAGAAGTTTATAAAACATTAAAGATTGACTAGTTGAAAAAGAGAATCCCATGGTGTACAATGAAACAATATTATGGGATTCTATGGACAAAGGAGGGAGCGGCTCTGGAAAACCAGCATGGCAGCGCGGCCAAGACCATCAGTCTTGTGATGGTAATGACCCTGGTGGGGAAGGTGCTGGGGCTGTACCGGGACCGTCTGCTGGCCGTTCATTACAGCGTGGGGCCTCAGGCCAGCGCATTCTTTACCGCCAGCCGCATTCCCCGGGTCTTTTTTGACGCGGTATTTGCCTCGGCCGTCGCCGCGTGCTTCATTCCCGTGTTCAGCGAATACCTGGAGAAAAAAGGGAAGGAAGAGGCCTACCGCTTTGCCGGGCAGTTTATCACCGTCATGGCCCTGCTCACCGGGGGGGTGACGGTACTGGGGATGCTCTTCCCTCAGCCTCTGGTGGCCCTGTTTGCCGACTATGCCGACCCGGACACGGTATCTCTGGCGGTATCTCTGACCCGGGTGATGTTTCCCACGGTACTTTTTTCCGGAATTGCCTTCTCACTGGTGGGGGTTCTCCAGGCCCTGGACCATTTTACCGCCCCGGCCCTTATGTCTGCGGTGTCCAACCTGGTGATCATCCTCTACTTTTTCGGCATGAACGAGCGGTTCGGGATTTACGGGCTGGCCGGGGCCTATCTGCTGGGGTGGTTTCTCCAGGGGGCCATCCAGGCTCCGCCCCTGCGCAGGCTTGGCTACCGCTACCGGCCCGGGCTGTCCCTCCGGTCTGAGGGAATGAAAAAGGTCTTCGCCCTCATGGGGCCGGTGATGGTGTCCACCTGGATTCAGCCCATCACCCAGGCTATCAGCTCCCGCTTCGGCTCCCGGCTCTACGAGGGGGGCGGGGTGGCGGCTTTGGAGTACGCCTCCAACCTGTATCTGGTCATCGCGGGCACGTTCATTTTGTCGGTGACCAATGTGATCTTCCCCAAGCTCTCCCGGCTCACCGCCGGCGGGAAAGAGGGGGAATTTCAGGACACCATCCGCCAGACCACCCACACCAGCCTCTTTTTTGTCCTGCCCATGTCGGTGGGATTGATGGTGGTGGCCCGGCCCTTGGTTTCCCTTATCTATGGAGGCGGGGAGTTTGACGCCTTTTCCGTGGACATCACCGCCACTGGTCTGACCTGGATGTCTCTGGGGATGGCGGGCTACGCCCTTCAAAATGTGCTCAGCCGGGCCTACTTCGCCAGGCAGAACGGCAGGGGCCCCCTGGTGGCGGGCGTCATCTCCATTGTGGCAAATATCCTGCTGTGCCTGGTGCTGACCGACCAATTCCAGGTGGCCGGGCTGGGCGCGGCCACGGCGGTGACCTCCACGGTGTATGCCCTGCTGCTGCTGATTCCCATGGAGCGTCAGGGTCAGGGAGTGCTGAGCCGGGAAATGGTCCAAGACCTTGTGAAAATGCTCCTGTGCGCCGTGATCATGGGCCTTTGCGCCTTTCTGGTGCTGTCCGGAGCGGAGCGCATCCTGCCGGCAAACAAAATCGGTGAGACGGCTGCCCTTGCCCTGTGCGCCCTGTCCGGGGCGGCGGTCTACTTTGTACTGGCCCTGGGGCTGGGGCTGGGGGAGGCCAAACTGTCCGTCTCTCTCATCAAACAAATCCTGAAGCGAGGTTAAGCCATGGAACGAGTGAAGCAAGTGTTGGACGCCAGCGCTCTTTGGCGGGCTCTGATGACCCTGTGCGCCTGGGTGGGAGTACAGTGGGATCGCAGCGGTGTGATCCAGTGGTTTCTCCACCCCAGAGGCTGGTCCCCCCGGGCGTCGGAGAGCAGCATCTTCTATAAATTGTGGGCGCTCATCCGGAGTGGGCTGTGCCGGCTGTATGAGATTTTGCATTTGGACGTGCTGTTCAAAGGCAGCGTATTTACCAAGACCTGGGTGTGGTGCGCCCTGCCTGTGGTGCTGGCCCCTGCAATGGCGGTATCCAGCCCCTCTATTGCGGTGCTTCTGCTGTGCGCCGTGGGGTACGCCTCTTTGCTTCTCAACCTGGTGCGGGACCGGAAGCGGAAGCTGTCCTGGTCCCCCATCAATCGGTATATCATCCTGTATGCCGGGGTTTACATGGCGGGAACCCTGTTCTCCGTCAATCTCCAAGGCAGCTTGAAGCCCGGCCTTTTGTCTGTGGCGTTCATCCTGTTCGCGGTGGTGCTCTACAATGGAGTGGACAGCCGCAGGCAGCTGGACACCCTCATCGCCCTGATGGTGCTGGCGGGGGCTGCGGTGTCCTTCTACGGCATTTTGCAGTATATGTTCCGCTGGGGGTATCAGTCTGCCGCCTGGGTGGACAGCGATATGTTCTCCAGCATTGAGTTCCGGGTGCCCTCCACCCTGGAGAACCCCAACATGCTGGGCCAATACCTGATTTTGGCCATTCCCATGGGAGGCGCCAAGCTCCTGTCTGCCAAGGACTGGCTGAGGCGGGTCTTCTACTTTGGCTGCTGCGCTGTGATGTGCATCTGTATGCTGCTCACCTTCTCCCGGGGCGCGTGGCTGGGCCTTTTGTTCGCGGGGGTGATCTTTGTGCTGATGCTCAACCCCAGGCTCATTCTTCTGGCCCCGGTGGCCCTGGTTGCCCTCTATTTTGTGCTGCCTGACACAGTGATTGACCGGTTTGCCAGCATCGGAAACCTCAGTGACAACTCCACCTCCTACCGGGTGTATATCTGGATCGGCGTGCTGGCCATGCTGAAGGACTACTGGATGTGTGGCATTGGCCCCGGCGACGCGGCCTTCAATATGGTCTACCCCGCGTACAGCTATAACCAGATCGTGGCCCCCCACTCCCACAACCTGTTTTTGCAGATCGTGTGCGATGCGGGCATTGTGGCCCTCGTCGTGTTCCTCATTCTGCTGTTTGTCTACTTCCGAATGATGTGCTCTGCCATCGGGAAGGAGAAGGATTGGACCAGCCGTATGCTCCAGATCGCCTTTACCGCCGGGGTGGCCGGCTTTCTGGTGCAGGCCATGACCGACTACTCCTTTTATAACTACCGGGTGATGTTCCTGTTCTGGGCCTACCTGGCGCTGGGCGCTCTGTCCGCCCGGCGGGGCAAGCTGCCGGAGAGGGGGAAGCGGGCATGATCCGGGTACTGAATATCATCAGCGACACCAACATCGGCGGGGCAGGCCGGGTCATTTTGAACTACCTCAACTACACCGACCGGACCCGGTTTGAAACGCTGGTGGCCGTCCCCAGAGGGAGCCTTTTGAAGCAGCCTCTGGAGAAGGCCGGGGCCAAGGTCTATGAGGTGGACGGAATGGCCGACCGCTCCTATCACAAGGATGACGTGAAGCTGCTCAAGGCCCTGATTCGGGAGGTGAAGCCCGACCTGGTCCACACCCACGGCTCCCTGTCCGGGCGCATTGCCGCAAGGCGCTGCCATGTGCCGGTGGTATATAGCCGCCACTCCGCCTTCCCCGTGCCCGCCAAGCTCCGGTATCCTCCGGGGCGGTGGGTGAACAAGCTGGTCAACGAGCACTACGCCGACCGGATCATTGCCGTCAGCCCCGCTACAAAGGACAACCTCACCGACGGGGGCATCTCCCCCAAGAAGATCACGGTGGTGATGAACGGGGTGGCCCCGGTGGAGCGGATCTCCCCGGAGGAACGGGCCGCTTTGCGCCGGGAGCTGAACATTCCGGAGGGGTGTGTGGTATTTGGCATCCTGGCCCGGATTGAGGATTACAAGGGCCACCTCTACCTGGTGGAGGCGGCCAGACTCCTGAAGGCGCGGGGCCAGACGAATTTCCGGGTCCTCATTGCCGGTACCGGCGCTTTTGAGGCCCAGGTGGCCCGGGCGGTGAGAGAGGCGCAGGTGGAAGATGTGGTCCAGATGCTGGGCTTCCGCTCTGACGTGGCCCGGCTTTTGGGGACACTGGACGTACAGCTCAACGCCTCCTATGGCACCGAGGCCACATCTCTGGCCCTGCTGGAGGGGATGAGCTTGGGACTTCCCACCATTGCCAGCGACTACGGTGGCAACCCCTGGGTGATAAGGAATGGGGAGGAGGGAATCCTCTTTCCCAGCCGGGACGCCGCTTCCCTGGCCGATGCCATGGAACGTCTCATTTTGAATCCGGAGCTGAGGCAGGCCATGGGCCGCCGGGCGCTGGAGCGGTTTCAGCGTGAATTTACCGGAGAGGTTTTTGCCCGGAATACGGAAAAAATTTACCTGGACATTCTGAAAGGAGCAAATCATGGAAAACACACCTAAATTCCGTCTGCGCCTGAACCTGTTTGACGGCATCGTCCTGGTTCTGGCGCTGTGTGTGGGGGCGCTGCTGCTGTGGATGGCCCTGAAGCCCTCCGCCGGGGAGCAGGGCGCCGCGCCCACCTCTTCCACCGTCCGCTACACCGTCCGCTTCCAGCGCTGGCCGGAAGGGACCAGCTCCATCATTGAGGCAGGGGACAAGGTAATGGACAACATCAAGAACTATGAGATGGGCACTGTGGTCTCCTATGAGACGGTTCCGGCTGTCTATCAGGTGCTGGACAGTGTGAATCACAGGTATGTCCAGGCAGACATTGAAGGATATGAGGACATTCTGGTGACCATTGAGTCCCCCTGCACCGAGTCCGACCAGGGCTTCCTTCTGGGCGGCGGCTATGAGCTGCGGGTGGGCGTCACCACCTATATCAAGGGTGAGGGCTATATGGCCAGCGGCCCGGTAGTCAGTGTGGAACGGGAGGGTCAGGCATGAAAGTGATCGATCGCAGCGGCCGTCTGTTTGGCAAAATCAGCATCATTGACGTACTGGTCATTCTGGTGGTGATTGCCCTGGCCGGAGGACTGTATGTAAAGAATAACCGCCCCCATACCGGGACCTCCACCACAACTCAGACCATCACCTACCAGGTGCTGGTGGAGGGCGCGGAGAACTATTTGAAGGAAAATATCCATGTGGGCGATAAGGTTTATGACCTGACCTATTCCAGCGGCGGAAGCCCCCTGGGGGAAATTACCGACATTGAGGAGCAGCCAGGCAGCAAAATGGCCACCTTTACCGACGGTACCATGGGCCGTGCTCCGGTGGAGGACGGGGTGAATCTGCTGCTGACCATTCAGGGAGAGGGCCTGGTCAACGACAAGGGCTATTCCCTGAACCGGGTGTATGATCTGGGGGTCAACGCCGCCCGGACCTACTATACCAAATACGCGGAATTCGACATCACCGTGACGAACATCTTCTAATGGAAGACTGAGGGGAGAACAGCCGGCATGAAAATTCTGATGGCCACCATGGGACTGGATATCGGCGGGGCGGAGACTCATATTGTGGAGCTGGCCAAGGAGCTGAAACACCAGGGTCACGACATCGCCATTATTTCCAACGGAGGCGTCTATGTGCCTGAAATCACCGCCGCCGGCATCCGCCATTATCAGGCGCCCTTGCACCTGCGCAGCTTTGGCCCCATGTACAAAGCCCGAAAAATTTTGAAGAACGTGATCCAGAAAGAGCGGCCCGACGTAGTTCATGCCCACGCCCGGATTCCCGCCTTTCTGTGCGGAACGCTCCAGCGGCAGTTAAAATTTCCCTTTGTGACCACCGCCCACTGGGTCTTTGACACCAGGGGCGCCCTGCGTTACCTCACCGACTGGGGACAGCGCACCGTGGCGGTGTCTGAGGACATCAAGGCCTACCTCATCCGGGAGTATCACCTCCCCGCGGAGCACATCTCCGTCACCATCAACGGCATCGACACGGAGAAGTTCTCTCCCCAGGTGTCCGGCCGGCGGGTCATGGAGGAGTTTGGACTGAAAGCGGACCTGCCCATCCTCTCCTATGTAAGCCGGATGGACGAGGACCGGGCGCTGGTGGCCAGGCAGCTCATTGAGATTGCCCCGGAGCTTGACAAAGCGGTGCCCGGCATCCAGCTGCTCATCGCCGGGGGCGGCAATGTGTTTGACAAGCTGAAAACGAAGGCGGATCGGGTCAACGAGAAGCTGAGCCGCCCCTGTATCACCATGGCCGGGCCCCGTACCGATATCAATGAGATCGTGGCCGCGGGAGACATTTTTGTGGGCGTTTCCCGGGCAGCCCTGGAGGCCATGTCCGCGGGCAAGCCCGTCATTGTGGCGGGCAATGAGGGCTACCAGGGCATCTTCGGTCCGGACAAGCTGGCCGAGGCCCGGGCGGGCAACTTCTGCTGCCGGGGTCTTCCCCTGTCCCAGCCCCAGCGGCTGCTGGAGGACGTAACGGCGGCCTTTGCCCTTTCCCCGGAGGAGCGGGAGCGGGTGGGAGCCTATGGCCGGCAGGTGATTTTTGACTACTACTCCGTGAGAAAAATGGCCCAGGACTGTCTGGCCGTCTACGATCAGGTGCGCCGGCGCAGATTCCGGGTGGTGATGAGCGGCTACTACGGCTTTGAAAACGCCGGGGACGACGCCATTCTGGACTCCATCCAGCAGGCTGTCCGGGAGGCCAGTGATGACGTGGCTGTCACCGTGCTGTCCAAGGACCCGGACCTGACCCAGAAGCAGTACGGCCTGGAGGCCATCCCCCGGTTCCGGGTGTTCAAGGTGTTTTCCGCCCTGCGCCGGTGCGACGCGCTGCTCTCCGGCGGCGGGAGCCTCTTGCAGGACACCACCTCTACCCGTTCTTTGCTCTACTACCTGTCCGTCATCCGGTGCGCCCAGCTGCTGGGCAAGCCGGTGATGCTCTACGCCAACGGCATCGGCCCTGTGCGCAAGCGGGTGAACCGCCGGCGGGTCAAGCGGGTGGTGGAGCAGGCAGCCCTGGTGACCCTCCGGGACCACAAGTCCCTGGAGGAACTGCGGGAAATGGGGGTGGAGCGCCCCGACGTGGTGGTCACCGCCGACCCGGTGTTCCATCTGGCCGCGGCGGAACCTGAGCGGTCCCGGGAACTGCTGGCCTCTACGGGGGTGGACCCGGAGCGCCCCTTTGTAGCGGTGTCCGTCCGGGACTGGTCCAATGCGGAGGGGTTTTACGAGGGGTTGGCCCGGCTGTGTGACCACCTCTGCGAAACCTACGGTCTGGAGGTGCTCTTCCTGCTCATGCAGCCCAGCCGGGACCGGGAGGCCACCACTCGGGTGCGCGGGCTGATGAAATGTCCCTCCCACCAGCTGGACGCCCCCTGCACACCCAGGGAGCTGATGGGAGTGCTGGGATTGGCCAAGCTGTGCCTGGCTATGCGGCTGCATACCCTGATCTTCGCCGCCAGGATGGCGGTGCCATCCCTTGGGCTTGTCTACGACCCCAAGGTGGACAGCTACCTGCGGGAGCTGGACCTGCCGGCGGCGGGCGATGTGGAGCATTTTGACCTGGAAGAGGCAATCCGCCGGGCCGATGAGATGATGGCCGACTACGACCGGGTGCTGGAGCGACTGCGGGAGAAATCCAGACAGCTGGCTCAGGCTGCACGGGAAAACGAGCGTCTTTTGCTGGAGATGCTGGAGAAAAAAGCGTAATTTGAGCGCCCCGTCCCATCGAACGGGGCGCTTTCCTTTACAAACGGAGAAAACTGCGCTATACTATCTTCGCTTCCAATACCTGTTTTTTTGTAAGGAGAACTATGAAAAAGATACTTTCTGTTTTACTGGCCGCGCTTTTGCTGACGGCTGTTGGCTGTTCCGCCCCCCAGACCCAGGAGCAGGGGGAGAGCCGCCTCAATGTGGTGGCCTCCACCTACCCGGTGTACCTCTTCGCCAGCGCCGTGTGCGATGGTGTGGATGGGGTGACGGTGGAGCGGCTCAACACCGGCGAAACCAGCTGCCTGCACGACTATACCCTCTCGGTGGACGATATGAGAATGTTGGAGGGGGCGGATGTGATTGCCCTGAACGGCGCGGGACTGGAGGACTTTATGTCCGACGCCCTGGCTACAAGCTCCGCCCAGGTCATTGACTGCTCTGAGGGGGTAGACCTGCTGGAGAACCTGACCCACGACCATGTGGAGGGG
Source organism: bacterium (assembly GCA_037245165.1). Lineage (GTDB taxonomy): Bacteria > Bacillota > Clostridia > Oscillospirales > Oscillospiraceae > Lawsonibacter. The sequence goes on along the minus strand of JAXWVI010000071.1, from coordinate 3,966 downwards.
GACGAGGCCGACCATGACCACGGACACTACGACCCCCACTACTGGATGGACCCAAGAAATGCTGCGCTGGCAGTGTCCGCCATTTTGAACGGCCTTTGTGAGGCTGATCCGGATCATGAGGCGGAGTATCAGGATAACGCGGAGCGGGCCGCGGCGCTGCTGAACAGTTGGCATCCGGAGCTTCAGAATGTGCTGCGGGATTCGGGAGTCAAGGTTTCCGGCCTTATCACCTTCCACGACGGCTTCCAGTACTTTGCCAAGGCCTTTGACTTCCCCCTGCTGGCCGCCATTGAGGAGGAGGCGGGCAGCGAGGCCAGCGCCAAGGAGATCACCGAGATCACCGAACTTGTGAAGGAATATGAGCTACCTGTCATCTTTACCGAGGTCAACGGTTCCGACGCCACCGCCCAGGCCATCAGCCGGGAGACAGGCTGCGCTGTGGCCCAGCTCACCATGCTCATGGACGGCCCGGACAGTGAGCTTGACAACTACTATGACGGGCTGATGAGCAACATCACCGCCATCGTCAACGGCTTTGCCGGGGAAGAAGTGATCCAATGAGAAAGATGAAACACGGCAAGCTGGCCTCCGGCTGCGCCGACGCCTGCTGCCTGAAGCTGGAGGGCCTGTCCGTCAACCTGGAGGGAGATCAGATTCTGGACGATGTATCCTTCCACCTCCACTGCGGGGAGATTGTGGCCCTCATCGGCCCAAACGGGGCGGGCAAGTCCACGCTGTTTCGCAGCATCCTGGGCCAGACCTCCTATAAGGGAAACATTACCTTCTCCCCGGCCGGGGGGCCGGCCATCCGTCTGGCTGACGGTGCGGTGGTAGGAGGAAGCCGCCCGCTGGTGGGCTATGTGCCCCAGTCTCCCAGCTTTGACCGGGGGGACCCGGTGTCCGTTTTGGACTTTTTTACCGCCGCCACCGCCAAATGGCCGGTGTGGCTGCCCGTCCCCCAAAAGTACCGGGACCGGGCGGCGGCCAGTCTTCAGCGGGTCCACGGGGAGGACCTTCTGGACCGGGCCATGGGGGCCCTGTCCGGCGGCCAGCTCCAGCGGGTGCTGCTGGCCCTGGCCCTGGAGCCGGTGCCCCATATCCTGATTCTGGATGAGCCCCTGTCCGGAGTGGACATTGAGGGGGAGCACCAGCTGCTGGAGATGCTGGACGAGCTGCGCACCCAGTACGACCTGTCCATCTTCCTGTCTACCCACGACTTTGCCACCCTTGGTTCCTTTGCCGATAAGGTGATTCTGCTCAACCAGCGGGTGCTCAAAGCCGGAACCCCGGACGAGGTGCTCTCCTCCCCGGAGTTTTATGAGACGTTCCATCTGCGGATGGGGAGAGGGGGGGAGCGGTAATGGAGCTTTGGTACAGTCTGCTGTCCCTGCTGCCCTTTGACTGGGCCCAGCCGGGACAGATGTACTTCATGAAAAACGCCCTGCTGGCGGTGCTGGTCATCACCCCCCTGTTTGGCATCCTCTCCACCATGGTGGTCCACAGCCGGATGTCCTTTTTCTCCGACGCTCTGGGTCACTCCGCCTTTACCGGCATGGCCATCGGGGCGCTGTGCGGCTTCAACCAGCCCACCTGGGCGGCGGTGATCTTCGCCATCGTCTTTGCCCTGCTTTTTAACCTGGTACGCCGGCGTACCGCCCTGGCCAGCGATACGGTGATCGGGGTCTTCTCCTCCACCGCCGTGGCCCTGGGCATCTTCCTGTCCACCCTCAACGGCCGGTCCTTTACCAAGTTCAACAGCCTGCTCATCGGCGATGTTCTGTCCGTGGACCCGGCCATGATCGGCCTTTTGGCCCTCATTTTGCTGGCGGTGGTGGTGCTGTGGGCGGTTTCCTTCAACCAGCTCATGCTCTCCGCCGTCCACCCCGCTCTGGCTGACAGCCGTGGGATCAAGGTCTTCTGGCAGGAGACGGTCTTCTCCGTGGCCATCGCCGTGGTGGTTACCCTGTCCATGACCTGGGTGGGCCTGCTGGTCATTAATTCCCTGCTGGTCCTTCCCGCCGCGGCGGCCCGGAACGTGGCCAAAAATATGTGGCAGTACCACCTCTTTTCTCTGGTGGGGGCGGTGGTCGCCGGGATTGCGGGACTGATGACCTCCTACTACATGGGCCCTTCCGCAGGCGCGTCCATTACCTTGTACCTGGCCGTTTGGTTCGCGCTGACCTTTTTGCTTCGGAAGAAATAGCGTCAAGGAGGAGTCATTATGGTTACCCCCAGAGAGTTTTGGAACCTGCGTTCCCGTACCTATGACCAGCAGTCGGGGGAGGAGTATGAAAAGGCCTACGAGAAGACGGTGGCCAACACCCTGAAGTATTTGAAGGGAGACTCCCGGGTGCTGGAGTTTGCCTGCGGCACCGGCATTACCACTGTGGCCATCGCCCCCCATGTGTCCTTCGTCCGGGCCGTCGACATTTCCGACGAGATGGTGGCCAAGGCCCGGGAAAAACTGGACCGGCTGGGCCTTGCCAATGTGGAATTGTCCCAGACCGACCTGTTTGACCCCTGTCTGGAGGAGGGGAGCTTTGATGCGGTGACCGCCTTCAACGTGCTGCTCTATGTGGAGAACCGGGGAGAGGTGCTTGCCCGCATCCGGTCCCTGCTGAGGCCCGGCGGAATCTTCTGTTCCGCCACCGACTGCCTGGGGGAGAAGATCACCAAGGTGGGACTGAAAAAGTTCTGGAAGAGCCACACCGGCTCCATGCCCTATGTGGCCTTTGACACCATGAAAAAGCTGGAGGAGGAGATTGCCCGGGCGGGATTTACCGTACTGGAGCGGGAGAACCTGTTCCCTACGCCCCCCAATCTCTTTGTGGCGGCCAAAAAGACATAAAAAAGCCCCTCCGGCATCGCCGGAGGGGCTGTGTCATTGTGCTCAGCCGTCGATATCCACCAGGATATTGTCGGTGCCGTGCTGTTCAAATTCAGCGATATAGGCGTCAATGCGGCTGGTGAGTTCGGCGTAGTTGCTCTCGTCAATGGGGGCGTCGTCCATATCCCGGCGGGCCAGGTCCTCGGCCAGAATGTCGAAGAAGACGTTATTTTCATACTCGGCAATTGCCTCATGAATGCCGCCCTCCACGAAGGCGCGGGAAGGGACGATCTCCCCTTGATAGAGTTCGGCCAGGCCGGGCATTCCCTCCAGGGCGGCCCTGCCGAAGATGAGGCTTTCCACCTCGTCATAGTCGGCGAAACGCTGATCGCCCCGGGTGGAGTTCAGAATCCAGTTTCCAATATACACCAAATCCATCAGGCGGCGAAATTGTTTTTTGTTCAATTCCAGGTTCATGAAAAGCCCTCCTCTCCCGGAAGAGAATTCTGTGGTATTACATATTATAGTCGGCACAGGAAATTTGTCAAATGGAGAAACACGCCAATTCCCCTTGTTTTTTGCGAAAAAATAGCATACAATGGACAAAACCCGCCGGCCCTCTTTACAGACGGGACGAAACTGTGTATAATACCTCCGTTCGCCCAACAGATGGGCAATATGCGGGAGCTTGGGAGGCCCTTATGGAAAAGAACGTGGTAATCTCCATCAAGGGGATGCAGAAATACGACAATACGGACCCCGATGTGATTGAGCTGGTCACCCAGGGCCGCCTGACCCGGGAGGGGGGCAGCTATACCCTCTCTTACCAGGAAAGTGAACTCACTGGTCTGGAGGGTACTTTGACTACCATCCAGGTGGATGGAGAGCAGGTGACCCTCATGCGGGTGGGGGAGTTTACCAGTCAGATGGTGTTCCAGGAGGGACGCCGTCACCTGTCCATGTATAATACACCTTATGGCGCCATGGCCATCGGGGTGAATACCCGCCATCTGCTGGCCGAGCTCAACGACCAGGGGGGCGACATTGAGATTGATTATTCCATCGAAATTGACCACGCTCTGGCCGGAAGGAATGTGTTCCAGATCAGTGTGAAGGAAGACGGAGCAGGTTTTGGAAGC
>JAXWVI010000070.1:0-1542 GCA_037245165.1 bacterium | reverse complement strand
CTGATAGATTTTTGATAACCACTGGTAAACGGTATCGCCCTCTTTATAGCAGGAAGCCACCATATTCGCAGCATTATCAGCACCATCACGAATTGATAAAGAGTAAATTGTACCAAGTACAACGGCATCATCTATCTCGATTCCTTTTGTACGAAGCTTATTCATTACAGGCGTGAAATAAACATCGTATGCGTATTGGTCCTGTAACGAAGAAAATGTCTCTGGATCTGCACTGTAAGCCTGTTTCCAAGCCATATGAAAAGCGGACTGTTTTAACTCCGAGTTATTATTTCCAGCTCCCCTATATTTTTCAAGAGAAGGAAATTTTCCGGGCGCTTCGGTGAGCGCGTAATCGACAAATCCCGAAAGATCATAACCATAGTCAAACTGGTATCGACCACACGCTCTGCCACCATCACCGCCTGCCTGTGAGTATCCTTCTGTACCGGACTCGAAGTACGTCCAGCCCATCCAAATCTGCTGTCCATACACATCATCTGTACCAAGAGAAAAGGATGCATACGCTGGCATTGAAACTGTTCCACCGATAAGCGAAATGGAAAGTAAGCACGCAATTTTTTCATTTTCTTCATTACTGTTCTCCTCTCCACTTGCATAACCATCTTCTACAACTTCAACACCGCCGAGATTGAATAACTCATCCATTGTTGCGATACGAACATTCATATTGAGGTCTACGTGTCCATAGCAGATATTTGCTTTATGCCCCGGGCATTCGTAATGATCGTGTCCCTTGCAGTAAAATACGTAGCCCATCGTGCCAGATTTATATTTCGTGACGCCTGACTTACTCTCTGTTTCACCAAAGCCCTTATACGGATAAGCGCCGATCATTGAGTTGCCGTCCTTATCAACACAGGACCCGTCGGTAATCCACGACGGGAGAGACGAAACATCGAATGGAGCTGCGGAATAATCACCATCGAGTTTTGCATTATCTTGAAGGTCTGCTTTTAATCGGCTGAACCAGCTCTGACCATCACTGTCCATTGAAACAACCGATGTACTCGAATCACCATCCTTATTTTCTCTATATTCCATCAGTGCATAGCCTGTGATATCGGAAAGCTCTGTGGAATCGATGTAATAGCGTCTGCAAGCACCGGAATCAGATTCATAATCTTCATAATCGGAGCTATCGCCGTAATCGATTGGATTCCAGAGAAGAAGAGTGCCTTCACCGCCATTATGGTAAGAACGATTGTTTACGCTCTTATTGATGGATGGATTACTTTCTGGATAACCGATTTCTACACTGTCTCGTCTGTCTTCACCCTTTGCATTCTCGTAATAATAAGAAGCGGATTTCGTAATCTTTGTTTCCACAGACTGATAAGCTGCTTGATCACTGTCTGGAACAGGAAGTTTCTGGCATCCCTTCGTATCAAGGACTGGATCAACGCCGGTCTTTTCAGATACAATCTTGTCGAATTCCTCGTAGTTTCGATTGAATACGTTGAACTTTGTAGAAAAAATAGAATCTGCTGGCGTGTTAGAGCGTATTACGGATTTTTTTGCTGA
>JAXWVI010000069.1:0-1225 GCA_037245165.1 bacterium | reverse complement strand
TCCGCACCATTGCGGAAGTCACTAGCTTGAGCAGCTAGTACATTACCAAACCTAAAAAACTGGTTTGATAAATTGATTTTCTTACCATTCTTTTGAATAGTTAACACAAATTCATCTGTGTTAGCCCATTCATTTTTTAAAAATTGAATGGCAGATGTAGCATTCTTAAAGAATGCTACACGGTCATGGCAACGACCGTTCTTTTTTACATTCTGAAGACCGTTAAACCAGTCTTCAAATGTAATTTTTTCATCCTGAGAAATACTATTTAAAATGTCTTCCTCAGGGCAAAACCATACTGACGTCTGATTTGAACCAGACCAGTATGCCTTTTCTGCTTGCTCATTACAAGCAGTTTTGTAGACAGCTTTATAACTGTCTTGAAAGTGATGGATATCCCATCCATCTCTTTCCACAACCGCAAAGGTTGTGATTAAGCGTCTATCATGAAACGCTTGATTTGCCAAGTTGTCGGCAACTTGACAAGCCTCTTCAAAAGATGCATGTGGCTTTTTAAGCCAACTGTCTAACGAAAATGTCAGACAGTTGTGATATCCACTATCTTCAAGTGACTCGTCAAACGGAATGACGAAGTATTCCGTTTTATTATTTTTTAAATTTTTCATATTTTCTCTCCTCTTACCGCTCAGTGGTGCTTTCTCATCCGTGAAGATTATTTTTCCTTTTAGTAGTTTTCCCACATTATTAACACACATATTGTACCGCAATATATACATGCTGTCAGCCATAAATAATAAACTTTTATGTTTTGTAATCACTTTTTTACTAAATTAAACAATTCATTCCAAACAAAAAAGGCAATCACTCAAGCCAAGTCAAACTGCCTCGCAGTACCCTCACTCCATAAAAAAAGCAGATGCTTCGCATCTACCTCTTTTCTACATACATATTATACCGCACTATATACATACTGTTAGCTCTATAAATAATAAACACTTATTTTTAGTGAACATGTCATTAATTAAATAATTCAAGTAAGTAAGGGGCAACAAACCAATCCAATGCATCCTCTTTTTACGATTTTTTCAGTCCATTAATTCGATAAATCTGACTATCTAAAAAGAAAAACCAAATGGCATAATAAATCATTTGGTTTCATAAATATCATTAGTTTAAGACTCTTTTTCATTATTGTTTTCAAAATTGCTAATGAAATCATTGAAATTATTAAAGAAGCTGTTGAAGAAAATAAAAATAATACAGC
>JAXWVI010000068.1:0-6032 GCA_037245165.1 bacterium | reverse complement strand
TCTTTCCCCATTCTCACGGTGCTCCCCGTGTGGATGACAGGCGCGTCGTCAGTGGCATCATCTACGTCATCAAGCACGGACTTCAGTGGAAGGATGCTCCTGATGAGTACGGCCCGCACAAAAACCTGTACAATCGTTTTGTCAGGTGGAGTAAACTCAAAATTTTAAACAAAATTTTCAATAAATTAGCAAAGTATACGCCTTTTGATGGCTCCCTGATGCTCGACTCCACCCACCTCAAGACTCACCGTACGGCGGCAAGTCTGCTCAAAAAGGGGATTCTCCATGTCTCACCGGTCGAACAAAAGGAGGCCTAAATTCCAAATTTTATGCCGTTTGTGACGGACATGGGCGACTCCTCTTGCTTTTGCTGACTGAAGGACAGGTCAGCGACTACAAAGGTGCAGCCATTCTCCAGCATCTTTTTCCCGATACCTGTACGTTTCTGGCAGACGGAGGTTATGACGCGAGTTGGCTGAGGGAATCTCTGAGAGCCAAGGGGATGACAGTCTGCATAACCACCCAGAATAACCAGAAATATAGCATTTCCCTTTGATAAGACGCTGTATAAGCGGCGGCATCTTATTGAAAATACATTCAGCAAACTGAAGGACTGGCGGCGTATCGCGACTTGGTATGACCGCTGTGCCCATACTTTTTTTCAGCCATCTGCCTTGCTGTTACCGTTATCTTTTATCTTTATGTCCTGATCCTAGTAAACGTTCAGGCTATTTTGAATGGAACGGCAGGAAGGTGGGCCAAGTGTCATCAGTTTCTTTGTTTGTAGTCATCCGGTCAGAAATTGTGGGATGTCGAGGTCGATTTCGCATCAATGAGCTTCATGAACACCGTACACAGCTCCTATATGATCGGGACTCCACTTCCACGGAAAAATCTTCCACAACCGTGTACAGTGATGCATTCAGCCGGGTATCACGAAGAGCCTCAATGAAACAGACATGATATAGACTCAGGAAGGTATCGGCAACGACCGGGGAATACTGCATGCCGCGTAGCTCTCTCACGGATTCTCATCGGACACAGGCCCTGGATGGTGGGTGCTCTCGGTCGTTATTCGGTGCGCTGCAATCGGATCCCCTGTATTCACGGCAGTCACTCCCCTGCAGCCCGAACAGTCCGTATTTCGCTTCAAAGATTTCGAGTGACCACTTTGTTTGAGCCTTCCACGAAAACTACGGTTTCCCCACGTTGTTCACGAACTGTTCCAACTGTTACGGACCTCGTTAGTTCCTGGAAAAACGCATCTCGCTAGTGACTCTGAATACGCTGGTCTGCAGGCCGTTGCCCGTGTATGGAACTAGCTCCAACATTCGAGGCAGGCTTGTATGTCGGGGATCTCTGCACTCCCGTCCAGTGTGTGCTTGAATCCGGCAGGGCAGACCTGTAACATCGTCGGTCATTCTGGCTGACGAATCTGGAGGTTATGAAAGGCGTTTGTACCATCCTTGAAACCTCCGGCCCTCAAGGTGAAGGGACTTATGCTGATCTCAAATAGTACGAAGATCAGCACGGAACTCGGCTGGTAGCTAGCGCATCGTTTTGAAGACGGCCTGCGCGAGATGGTGCAGTGGTATCTCGACAACAGGGCATGGGTGGAGAACGTCCAGAGGGGGGAGTACCGCAGCTGAATCAGGACAAACTATGCACAGAGGCTGAAGTTGCTGAGAAGGGGAGCAGGGTGGATGCTGTTCCGTAGGAGACGGCAGGTGACGAACTCTGACCTGCTTTCTTCGCAGGATGAAGACAGATTGAAAAAGTTTGAGCCTAAACTGTTTTTGGTCTATGATTAAATCAACATAACTTTGTAGAATCGGCTATGGTCGATTCGTCGCCTTTCACCCGCGTCCCCGCCGCGCAGAGCGGCAGAAGAGTTGTTGCGGATGAGGGGAGGTGAGTTTTCCCACCTGTGCTTAATTGACCACAGATATGGATCCGGTGGACTGATATTGCATATCTTTTTGTTCTCCCAATCGGGAACTGGATATGGTGCGGACGGTTACATTGTCTCTGGAGCTGGCTGCTGTACAGAAAACGGTTGACTCTGCGTGCGTGATCGTCCAGAACTTCAACGAACGTTGAGCCGGTCCACCGGAAGAGTGGAGATTCTCGTGTGAGCATGATCTCAGAGAGCTTCCAGGCAGAAGGCCCCGTTTCGTTTTTTTAGCTGATATTGTCGGCCTGGTCGAGGAGGAACAGATGGCGATAAAGGCGACAAAAAAGATATGTTCAGCACATTGCGAAAATGCTGGATGTTACCCCTGCAGAAACCGAGAGCCTAATGCTGGTGGTCATACGTTAATACGAAAAGCAGCTTGTCGATGATGCCTCGTCATCCTCCCCGTGACCAATGGGGCGGTAAAGCTCGGATGTAATTCGCATACCGGGGAAACCGTGCCCATTCCGCCACGTTGGATGTGCGTCTGCGTATGACAAAGGATTTCAAGGAAGGGCTGGTAAGGCACAGTGCGGGGCGGATATGGTATCCCGCAGCTGAGCGTCAGTAAGCAGTTGTTGCCGGTATATAACAAACCGATGAGCTACTTCCCATGTCAGTTTCATGCTGTCGAGGATTCGTGAAATCGCTATCAGCACCCCTGAAGATGTGGCATACTGCAAACTCCGTTGGAAACGGTAGCCAGTGATTCTGTTCCTTTGAGTACGTCATCCAGCCGAAACCCGAAGGAATCGCACAGCCGTTTCTCCTGACGGCGGATTTCATTCGTAGAAGCCGCAGCACCCCCGTTCCTATTATGCCGTGACGGGGCTGTATTTATGATTCGGATCGATCCGTTCGCCCGTGGGGATCTGGAATCATGGATGTGAACAATACCTACCTCACCTACCTCCGGGCCAGAAAGCCCATGTGGCCTGATGGGACGCGGCATTGCATGGTTGATACGGGCCTCATGATTCGATCATGGCTGCGGGCACTTTTGTGCAGACCATCGAAACACGGCAGGGGCTTAATCCCTGTCTGGAGGAAATCGTCTGGCGGAATGGGTATATTTAGACTGAACAACTGCTGAATTTTGCGGCACCGTTGAAGAAATCTGGTTATGGTGATTATCTCGCGTCACTTCCGGAGCGTGTTGCCGAGGCATGGAAGTAATGCCCGACGTATAGCGGTTGTGTAAGGATGCACACTATGAACAAAAAAGGTTTTTCGCAATTACGGGTAGCCATTATTCATTTCTGGCTTACCGGAATGCGTGGCGGAGAACGCATTGTTGAATCCCTGTGCAGACTTTTCCCGCAGGCGGACATTTATACCCATGTCGTGCGCCGCGAGGTGCTGTCAAAGCCGATCCGATCACACCCCATCCATACCACGTTCATCCAGAAATTTCCCGGAAGAGTACACCGCTATCAGAACTATCTGCCTCTTATGTCACTGGTGCTCGAGCAGTTCGATCTCCGGGGCTATAATCTGGCCATTTCCAGTGAATTCGGGCCAGCTAAAGGAGTCATCGCCCGAGCCGACACGATGCATATCTGCTACTGCCATTCCCCTATCTCTACCTCTGGGATTTTTATCAGGATTATCTTGAATCCACGGCCCCGCTGACGCGGCTGCTCATGCGGTCGCTTTTTCGTAGGCTCCGTCTATGTAGCTTTCTTCTGCCTAGTGGGGTGACCACGTCATCGCCAATTTCCATACGGTACAGCAGCGGATCAGACGGTGGTGGGGGAAAGAAGTAACCGTCATCCATCCACCTGTGGCTCTCGCGGCCTTTTCCAAGCCTAATCTCGACCTGCTGAAAACTCTTTCCGGACAACCTGAAGCTGGTAGCTATTATCTGTGCCTCGGAGATCTTGTCAGTTATAAGCGTGTCGATCTGGCGGTCAAAGCCTGCACAGCCCCGGTCGGCAGCTCATCGTATCTGGTGAAGGGACAAAGCGGATCGGCTTGAAAAAATGGTAGGCCGACGTGTGGCCGTCTGCCGTGTTTCCTTCCTGTACGCTGGCTGCTCGCGTTCCTGTTCTCCGGCGAGGAGGATTTTGGTATTACCTTGCTTGAGGCAGCTGCGGAAGGACGCCCTGTCATCGCCAGGGGGGATGCTCAACAGCGTACGGGAAGAGGAGACGTGTCTCTTCTTTGGAAAACAGGATGTGGATTCAGTGGTTGAAACTTTAAAACGCTTCGAGTATTTTGACGAATTAATATGGTCTGCGGAATCAGCTCTCGCTATTTTCTGAAGAAGGCTTGAGGGAAGGAATGTCGTTTATCCCGCGCGTCATTGAAAAAATTGACAGAAGAACTATCTCCGAACTATTCTGGAAATTCTAAGGAGTACTTGTGAGTGTCGCCAAGAAACTGTTTATTTCTGATGTAACGAGGATTATGAATCTTCTGCCTCGTTCCATCAGGACTCGTATTTATATACTCTATTTTCTGATGTTTATTCTTGCCCTTTTTGAAGTGCTTTCTATCCTATCCATGTCTTTTATGGGGATGAGCGTCGCGGCACCGCAGATAATTCTGGATGATCCGAATGTGAAATGGATTATGGCTGAATTCCCTGGGCTTGCTGAAAAGTGTAAAGATATTAGGTACTTTACATTAATATCTGCATGGGGAGTCGTCATCCTGACAGTCCTTAAGAATATGCTTTCTGCGCTTGTCGGATGGAAAAGTTCATGCATAGGCGAAGATGTTGCCATTTTTTCCGGAAGCCGAATAATGAATCATTATCTGAACAGCAACTATATGTGGCATATTTCAAGTAACAGTTCAGATATGTTTCAGGCTCTCGGCTGGAAAAGCCAGCTGAGCCAGCTTCTGGTGAACCTTTTGAATGTCTATACATATGCAATAACTGCCGTTGCTTTGTTTTTTGCCCTTATCACAGCGACCCCTGGCGTTATTATCGGTTGCCTTTTTGCGACTGGGCTGATTTCCTATGTTGTTTACAAGACGATGAAGAATGCCATTGATCGGTCGGGGATGCAGGTCGCGGTATCTTCGGCCGAAGAGAACAAGACAACCTTCAACGCCATGAACGGCATTCGGGAAGTCCTGATTTACGGGCAGCAACCTGTTTTTTTTCAGAAATACATTGAGGCCTGCCGTTCCGGCGTGCGCGCCCGTTCTTTTCTGACCATTGCCCCCCCCATCCCCTCATGGATTCTTGAAATATTCGGATTCGCTGTCATCCCAACAACGGTGTGGCTGCTGATTAGGACGCAGGATGCCAACATGGCGCAGATTGCCAGCGTCGTCACAATGGTCATGCTTGCCGCATGGCGAATCCTGCCTATCCTGAACCGTTCGCTCGGTTGCCTTGTCGTCGTCCGGAGTGTGCGCCCCATGGCCATCAACTGCCTTGAGCGTCTGGAAAACATACAGACCCAGAATCTGCCCCCGCAGACTGAGCCTGATCCGGATTTCCAATTCAGAAAAGCCATTGAACTCAAGCATATCGCATTCAGCTATCCCAATGCGGAACGGTCGTCGCTTGCGGACATCAGCATAACTATCCCGAAAGGCGCACAGGTCGGGATTATCGGCCCGTCCGGAGCGGGGAAGAGTACGCTTGTAGGCATCCTAAGCGGGCTCATGCGGGCACAGGGGGGGAGGTTCAGTGTTGACGGTGCTGTCCTCAATGACGCACAGCTTTCCGCCTATTGTTCTCGCGTCGGCTATGTCCCCCAGACTCCATATATTATGGGTGGGACCATAGCGGAGAATGTTGCCTTCAGCCAGTGGGGTAAGCCGTACGATGAAGAGCGTGTTTGGAAAGCCTGCCGCATGGCGGCGCTTGATGTCGTGGACAAGGATCCGCGTGGGATTGAATACCCTATTGGGGAGCAGGGTACAGGCTTGTCTGGCGGCCAGGTCCAGCGGGTATCCATCGCCCGCGCGCTGTACGCCAATCCTGAGGTCCTTATCCTTGATGAATCAACCAGCGCGCTCGATCAGGGGACGGAGGCGTCCATCATGGAAACCATCCATTCTCTGAAGAATACGCTGAGTGTTATTATCATTGCCCATCGTATGACGACTGTTGAAC
>JAXWVI010000067.1:0-1524 GCA_037245165.1 bacterium | reverse complement strand
TGCCAATGCCAAGACCATTGACAATACCTGCATTGGGGCATACTGCGCCAACGCCTGTGATGTTTGGTTTAGTAAGCATATTAGCTTTAATCCCTTCGATTTCACGTTGGAGAGCCGTAAACTGTGTAGTCATATTCTGTGCCAGTGTCATGCGCTCAATCGTTGCGTCCTTAGCAGCGAGTTTAGCTTCGTAGTTCTGCTGCTGTAGAGCTGCGGCCGTTTCGTAGCGGTTCTGCTGTGCAAGATTGTTGATTTTCAAGTCAAACATCTTTTCGCCCATAGCCGCATCATACTGCAAACGGGACTGTGTAGCGAGCTGATTTGTAGAAGCTTGAACGGCCGATGTTACAGTGTCGGTGTTTAACAAGGAACGCTTCTCGAGTTCACAATTCGTAACCTGTCCACAACCATGCTCGGCACCAACCAGCGCCATGATGTCAGCGACGTTACCCAGACCGTTGTTAGGTGGGAACGGTTGATTATTAAAACCGCCGAAGTTGCCCCAGCCCCTGAAAATAGCGAACAACAGAATGAAGAAAATAATTAATCCCCACACCGATACGCTGCTACCGGCCATGCCGGTGTTGTCATCAAGTGCCATAATAGAAACCTCCTTTTAAATAGATAGTTATTTATGTACATCAGCTTTTTAGCTGCTGTAGTCCTGCTTTAAGCTTTGCCAGGTCATCTACGAAACTACTCGTAGACGGTGTAGATACTGTACCAGTCAGTTTATTAAAAGCGTTTCTAGCTTTATTTATATCCGTACCGAGGGCGGACGCTACGACACCGGCTAGAGGACTGTTAAGCATACTGCCAGCTTGTGACAGCATATCGCTTGTCAGACCAAAAGCTTTAATCGCTTTTTGTGCGCTTTGCAGGCTGTTTACTCCTGCCGACGCTTGCTGTGCTTGCCCCCATGCTTGGGTTAACTTCTGAGTGTTCATCGGATTTAGATTTAACATCTGTGCTAGCATTTGAGCGTTCATTTTTCAGCACCTCCAATTCCTGCTGCAAGGTCTGCATCTGCTTTAACATCCCCTGCATAACCTGCATGGTCTCTTGTTGTATCTGCTCCGGTGTTTTAGGCGGCACTATGGCTCCTAACTCCACTAATTTATTATAGTAGCTGTCAGCTAATTCTTTGAGTTCTTTATACTTGCCGTCAGTGACACCTACACGGGTTTTAGTACCATATAAAGCGTTTACTTCGTATATAACACCGTCCTCAACTGTACAAATTCCCGACGGTGTAGCTTTTAGTGTGCTTTGCTCTATCTGCATAGGTCCGCCCTCCCTTTATCTATATACTACTAAATAAATAGATAGCGGAAGTGTACGAAAACTGGTTAAAAAATGGCAATTTTTTTTGAAAAAAGGCTTGACCTTATGTATTGGTAGTAGTACAATTAAAGTGTCAAAAGGGAAACACCTTAATAAGATGGAAAAATAAAAGGAGAGAATGAAAATGAAAACAGCAAATGAAACTTTAGATTACAAACTTTTGCGGTGGGTTCCTGAACA
>JAXWVI010000066.1:0-22180 GCA_037245165.1 bacterium | reverse complement strand
TACATCGCCGACGACGCCATCGTCGCCGAGGCCGTCAAGAGCATGAAGGGTTAAACTCTAATCTCCCCAGACCTGAAAAGGGGGCGTGTCATCACGCCCCCTTTTTTCTCCTGTCAGCCTGAAAGCGGATTCTTCAGGTTTCTTAAGTTGACAAGCCCGGAAAAATATGTTTTCCTATGAATAGAACGAATGACAGCAGGGGGCATTTCGCCGTCTGAGAAAGGAAACCGATTTATGAACAAATTACTGCTGACCAACATTGGCATGCTGGCCACCCCCCAGGGCAAGGGCCCCAAGAAGGGGGAGGATCAGGGGAAGATTCAGCTTCTGAAGGGCGCCTGGGTTCTGTGTGAGGACGGCCTCATCTCCCAGGTCGGCACCGGACCCGCCCCTACTGTGGAGGGCGCCCAAGTCCTGGACGCTCAGGGCAAGCTGGTCACGCCCGGTCTGGTGGACGCCCACACCCACCTGATCTTCGGCGGCTGGCGCCAGAATGAGCTGGGCATGAAGCTCCACGGCAAGACCTATCTGGAGATTCAGAACGCCGGCGGCGGCATCCAGTCCACCACCAATGCCACCCGCAAGGCGACCGAGGAGGAGCTGACCGAGAAAGCCGCCAAGGCTCTGGACGAGATGATGGGCTTCGGCGTCACCACCTGCGAGGCCAAGAGCGGCTATGGTCTGGCCACAGAGCATGAGCTGAAGGCCCTCCAGGTCATCAAAAACCTGAACGACCGCCACCCCATGGATATTGTGGCTACCTTTATGGGCGCCCACCTGGTCCCCGCTGAGTACAAGCAGAACCGGGAGGAATACATCCGTCTGGTGTGCGAAGAGATGATGCCAAAGGTGAAGGAACAGGGCATCGCCAAGTTCTGCGACGTGTTCTGCGAGGCGGACACCTTTACTGTGGAGGAGTCCCGCCAGGTGCTGGAGGCCGGCCTCAAGTACGGCCTGCGTCCCAAGATCCACGCCGATGAGATCGAGGCCATCGGCGGCTCCATTTTGGCCGGTGAGATCGGCGCCATCTCCGCTGAGCATCTGATTGTCTGTCCCCCCGAGGGGATCGAAAGCCTGGCCAAGGGCGGAGTCATCGCCTGCCTCCTCCCCGCCACCAGCTTCAATTTGGGGGCCGTCTTTGCCCCCGCCCGGGATATGGTGAAGGCCGGAGTTCCCGTGGCCATGGCCACCGACTTCAACCCCGGCTCCTGCCCCTGCCTGAACCTCCAGTTCGTGATCAATCTGGGCTGCCTCAAATATAAGCTTACCCCCGAGGAGGTCCTTACCGCCGTCACCCTCAACGCCGCCGCCGCCATCGACCTGGCCGACAAGGTTGGCTCGGTGGAAGCGGGCAAGCTGGCTGACCTGGTGGTCTGGGATGCCCCCGACCTAGACTACATCTGCTACCGCGTGGGCAGCAATCTGGCACAAACCGTAATCAAAAAGGGCGCCGTCGTGCGCTGAATCCGGAGAAAGGAAGAAATCATATGGACCGAACCGACTACCAGATCCTGAACA
The DNA here is from genome assembly GCA_037245165.1 of bacterium. Taxonomy (GTDB): domain Bacteria; phylum Bacillota; class Clostridia; order Oscillospirales; family Oscillospiraceae; genus Lawsonibacter. The sequence continues at coordinate 20,662 of JAXWVI010000066.1, read as the reverse complement.
TTTTACAGCGAGATTGCCGGGCGACGCTCAAGAGCATCGGTGACCAGGTGGGCCTTACCGCCCCCGCAGTATCGGAACGTACACGCCGTCTGGAAGAACAGGGCGTCATACGGGCCTATCGGATCGATGTGGATCGGGAACAGCTGAACTGCAACATATCCGGTTTTATTTGGGTTGCTCCGGAACCCGAAAAATACAATGATTTCTGTGATTTCTGCCTGAAGCACCCGGCTATTACTGCCCATTACCATACCATCGGCGTATTTAACGCCCTGCTCCACTTTGCCGTTCAGGGCACCCATGAGCTGGAGACCCTCCTGTCCGCCATCAAGCAGTACGGCAACTCCCAGACCTCTGTGGCGCTGAAGACTTATTTTGACTATAAGGACATCCCCGTCCCACATCAGAAATAAATCCTTCTCCCCCTTGCCAGGACCAAAGCGGGGCCGGCCAATCAGCAGCAAAAACAGTGAGGAAGTCAGACGCTTCCTCACTGTTTTTCTTTTCCCGAAGCAGTCAAAAACAAGCCCGGGGCGGAAATAGTTCCGCCCCGGGCTTTATTAAATTCCAGATCAGATCAATAAATGAATGAGATGAATTAGAACAGGCCGCTGATCTTGCCGTGCTCGTCAATGTCAATGCGCTCAGCAGCGGGCACCTTGGGCAGGCCGGGCATGGTCATGATGTCGCCGGTCTTGGCAACCAGGAAGCCGGCGCCGGCGTTGACCTTCACCTCACGGATGGTGATCTTGAAGCCACGGGGAGCGCCCAGCTTGGTCTGGTCGTCAGAGAAGGAGAACTGAGTCTTGGCCATGCAGATGGGCATCTTGTCAAAGCCCAGCTCGGTCAGCTGCTGGATCTGCTTCTTGGCGGGGCCGGTGATGGTCACGCCGTCGGCACGATAAACCTTGGTGGCGATAGCATTGAGCTTATTCTCAATGGTATCCTCAGTATCATAGACGAACTGGAAGTGGTCGTTGGTGGTATCCTCAGCCAGACGAATCACCTCCTCGGCCAGAGCCTTGCCGCCCTCGCCGCCCTTGGCCCAAACCTCGGACAGCCGGACATTGACGCCCTGCTCCTTGCACTTCTCTTCAACCAGCTTCAGCTCGGCCTCAGTGTCAGTGGGGAAGGCGTTGATGGCGACCACACAGGGCAGGCCATAGACATTCTTCACATTGTCAACATGCTGCAGCAGGTTGGGCAGGCCCTTCTCCAGAGCCTCCAGATTCTCGTTGTTCAGGTCAGCCTTGGGCACACCGCCGTGATACTTCAGGGCGCGGACAGTGGCCACGATGACGACGGCGTCGGGATGGAAGCCGCCGGCACGGCACTTGATGTCCAGGAACTTCTCAGCGCCCAGGTCAGCGGCGAAGCCGGCCTCAGTGACAGTGTACTCGCTGAGCTTCATTGCAGTCTCGGTGGCCTGGATGGAGTTACATCCGTGAGCAATGTTGGCGAAGGGGCCGCCGTGGATGAAGGCGGGGGTGTGCTCCAGAGTCTGGACCAGGTTGGGCTTGATGGCGTCCTTCAGAACGGCAGCCATGGCGCCCTCAGCCTTCAGGTCATGGGCGGTGATGGGCTTGCCGGAGCGGCTGTAACCCACAACCATCTTGGCCAGACGGGCCTTCATATCGGCCAGGCCGGTGGACAGGCACAGAACGGCCATAATCTCAGAGGCCACCACGATGTCAAAGCCATCCTCACGGGGCACGCCGCTGGCCTTGCCGCCCAGACCGCAGACGATGTGGCGCAGCTGACGGTCGTTCATATCGACCACGCGCTTCCAGGTGATCTGGCGGGTGTCGATGTCCAGCGCATTGCCCTGCTGAATGTGGTTGTCAATGAGGGCGGAGAGCAGGTTGTTGGCAATGCCGATGGCGTTGAAATCGCCGGTGAAGTGGAGGTTGATGTCCTCCATGGGGACAACCTGAGCATAGCCGCCGCCGGCAGCGCCGCCCTTCACACCGAACACAGGACCCAGGGAGGGCTCGCGCAGGCAGACAATGGTCTTCTTGCCCAGCTTATTCAGCGCATCGGCCAGACCCACGGAAGTGGTGGTCTTACCCTCGCCGGCGGGGGTGGGGCTGATGGCAGTTACCAGAATCAGCTTGGCCTTCCGGGGCAGGTCCTTCAAGGCGTGGATATCCACCTTGGCCTTATACTTTCCGTAGTTCTCCAGCTGGTCCTCAGAAATACCAATGGATTTAGCAACCTCAACAATAGGCAACATAGTGGACTGCTGGGCGATTTCGATGTCAGTCATGACGATGGCCTCCTTAAAATTAATGTAAATTCTTGTGGTCACCTAACGGGTCTTACGATGGTAGTATTATACATCATTTTCCCTTTTTCGTACAGGATTTTTGTTGTTCTTTTTTAAAAACCCGCTTTTTTTCATTAAGCGAAACGCAACCTTTACTTTACGAATTTTTCCTTACTTTTTGAGGTATCCCATTATTTTCCATTGGTTAAAATACGTTAGTTTTTTTGTTTGTGAAAGAAAAAATTCATTGCTTTTGCACAGTTTTGTTTTTTCATCCCAATGGCCCATTTCCCTTAATAAAATTATACTTTATTTATTTTTTGTTTAATTAACACAAGTTTTATCTATATTCCGTTGCGTTTTTTGTTTCCTCATGCTATATTTTCCTCAATACATTTCCTCGGACCCGGGTTTTCTTAAATAGGAAAGGATGGAACCGATATGGAACTCAGCTTCTCCCCCGCCGATATCGCCGCCCGTTACGCCGACATCGGCGCTGGCAAAGCAAAACGTCCCGCCTCTCAGCTCATCGTTCTGGGCATACTGGCTGGAATCCTGATCGCCCTTGGCGGCGCCTCTACCAACACCGCTGTCTATGGCATCACCGATCCCTGGACCATCAAGACCATCTGCGGCCTGCTCTTCCCCTTTGGCCTGGGCATGGTGATCATCATGGGCGCCGAACTGTTTACCGGCAACTGCCTCATCGGGATTTCCGTTTTGGACAGACGGTGCACCGTTCCTCAGATGCTCCGAAGCTGGATCATCGTCTACCTGGCCAACTTTGCCGGTTCTCTCCTGGTGGCCTGGGGCTGTGCCTGGTTCGGGCAGATGGGCCTGGGAGGTGGGCAGCTGGCTGTTTACACCATGAAGGTGGCCGCCGCAAAGTGTGCCCTCCCCTTCCAGAACGGCCTTGTGCTCGGCTTCTTCTGCAACCTGCTGGTCTGTCTGGGAGTGCTGATGGCCTTGTCCGCCAAGGACAGCGCCGGAAAGATCATCTGCGCCTACCTCCCTATCGCCTTCTTCGTCCTTTGCGGCTTTGAGCACTGTGTGGCCAATATGTACTACATTTCTGCCGGACTGATGGCCAAAACCGTTCCCGCCTATGTGAAGTTGGCCGGTGAAATGGGGCTGGACCTGTCCGCCCTTACTGTGACCAACTTTCTGGTGAAAAACCTCATTCCTGTCACCATCGGAAATATTCTGGGCGGCGTGGCGCTGGCCTGGTTGATGTGGTTCGTTCACCTGAAAAACCGCAAGCCTGCCGGAGTATAAAGGAATAGATAAAAAACCTCTGAGCCGTGGCTCAGAGGTTTTTTAATAGGGTCTTCCCCCGTCAAAAGGTGATACAGAGGATCAGCAGAATAACGGCTGAGGACAGGAATGAAATGAGTGGCCGGTTCGGCGCCCAAAAGGCCCGCACCGCTGCGTCTTCAAACCACAGAACCGGAAGAACACATACTTTCAGATGAAGTCTGCGCTCCGCCCGTTTGACCTTCCGCATAATCAGCCGACGGCCCCTGCTCTTGTTTCTCCTTTGGAATGGCACTTTCCCACTCTTTTGGGTCCTCTTTCGGTTTTCTTGCAGCCATGGCCATCTGATAGGCCCGGGAATCATGTTTCATCAAATATCGCAAATCTTTTAACGGAACACGATCCCCAGCCCGTATCCTGGCGGCAATCTTATTGCAGATTTTCAGTATCTTCATCGCTTTCTGCATACCATCCAAAACCTGCGCTTCCGGAGAATTTTCTGCATTTTCCCTCGCCTGTTCAATTGCTCTGATCCGATTCTGCATTTGAACTACCGCAAGCACCTGTTTTGAAAGTGTTACCTGGTCGCTCTTAGCGCGGCCCGCCAAGGAAGATGAAGTCTCCGCTTTATTCCCGCCAGATCCAGAAGCGAAGTAGCCACGAGATAAACCGCCAGCCGCATTTATTTTCATTACCTTTGCCTCCAATATATAATCTCAACGCTCTGAGCTTATATCATCCTTGAGGTGCTGTAAATTGAGGAACAGAAATGAAGTGACCGCTTCATGATATTACTTGGCAAAAATTGAACGGTACTTTAGTGTGCAGAAAGCTGAAATAAGTGATGAGATTTTAGGCAAATTGGAACTATGTATCCCCAGGGTGACGCCGCCCTTCGGGCGGCAAACTAAAAAAGAAACACCAGCCAAGGGTTAAGCCCCATAGGTACACAATGTGAACCTATGGGGCTTAACCCGTGTATGGGGAATAAGCAGCTATGCAGGGAGGGATATTCCCTTTGCATAGTTGCTTATTTTTTGCCCCCAGGCAAAATAAAACTCATGCCATGTTCTTTCCCTGCGTCACTCCGCCACCGCCGCGGCCTTATCCTGCCGCGCCTTTGCCGCCTCCAGGTCATCGAAATCCCCCAGAGTCTGCAGATCCACATGGGAGGCGTCCACCCCCGCCCCCGGCTGCGACCTCTGCTGGGCCAGGGTGATGGGGTAGTCCCCCTCCAGCTGTCCCCGAATGCTCTCAGAGCGCAGGCGGCACACCTCCAGCAGGGTATCCACCGCCAGCAGGTGGTCCTCATAGGTGCAGAAGGCGGTGGGGTCGGCCTGGACATAGGGGGCGATCATGGCCTGGGTCTGCCGGATGACCGCCTCATACCGGCCGCTCTCGAAATACTCCGTGAGCAGCTGGTCGAAATAGGCGTGATACTGAGCAAAATAGTCGTTGTTTTTCATCAGATTGTGATAGAGGGGCCGTTTCAGCATGGTCTCCCCCCGGGCGGGGGTGTTGATGGGCCAGTTGATCAGCACGTCGGGGTCCCGGATGGGATCGGTCATCCCCAGTGCGTAGGTGCCGAAGGCCAGGTTGTAGTCCCAGGGCAGGATGGAGATCACCCCGTCCTCCTCATAGAGGAAGTAGTTGTGTCCGGTGTGGCCCAGGTAGCTGTCCCAGTTCATGACGAACACCTGGACGGTAAAATACCGCAGCACCTCGTCCACGTTGATTGCCGTCTCCAGATCTTCCCCGGTGGACAGCACCCGCAGGGCCCGGATCAGCCGCTCCCGGTCCGCCACGTCCGTGTCAAACTTGGCGTTGTCGAAGATGTTGGGATAGCCGGCGAGGTCATCGCCCACGTACCGCAGGGCCACGTCGGCGTTCTCCGCATTCAGGGAGCGGTAGTCCGGCTTGTAGAGCTGACCGTGATCTGTGCCGAAGTTCCGCCAGGCAAAGGCCTCCTCTGGCTCCTCGATGGCCAGAAACAGCCCCCAGGGGGTGCCGTTCACCGTCACCCAGGCATAGCTGCACAGAGGGGCGGGCACCCCCATGTAGGCCATCATGTGGTAGACCAGCCAGGTTTTGAGATAGCTGTTGTCCTGGAAGGAAGCGTCCAGGGAGAGCTTGTCCAGGCCGTGGTAATTCCCGCCGTCCACATAGTGGTCGAACTCCAGTTTTAGGCTGTACCGGGACAGACCATACTCCTCCGTCAGCCGGAGGGAGTTGTTCCCCTTGGCCCGTAGGCCCACCTGGTAAAATTCCTCCCCGTCGATGACCGCGGTGCAGAGGATATACTCCTCCGCCGGGGCGTTTTCGAGGAAAGCCGCCCAGTCCTCCACCCGCAGGTCCACGGTGTGGACCCGGCCATCGTCAAAGAGGCGGGAGGCGTACCCGGGCGCGGCGCTGGCGGGCCGGAGGCCCAGAGCCTCCCCGAAGCAGAGCAGACCGGTGAGGACCAGGGCCAATAGGATGGCCCCGCCGCAGATAAGATCGATATGCCGGTGGCGGATCATGGCCTCACCCCATGTAGTCCCCGTTGTAGGAGACCAGCACCACGTTCCCCACGCCCTCCATGGCCCCCAGCTCATTGACGAACTCCGTGTCGGCATCCCGCAGGCGCACCTCGTAGTTCAGCTCGATCTGGCCCGGGGCCACGCTCTTGCTCTTCAGATTCAGCCGCCGCACCCGGGCCTCCACCAGGGCGCGCACCTGCCCCTCCACATCCTGGTCGGCGCAGTGGACCACCAGGATGTAGGGGGACTCCCCGTTCTTCTGCCGGGAGAACACCAGCAGCACCACCCCCACAAATAGGCTGCCCACCACCGCCAGGGGGATCAGCCCCGCCGCCAGCACGATGCCCGCCGCGATGGCCCAGAACAGGAAGGCGATATCCATGGGCTCCTTGATGGCGGTACGGAAGCGGACGATGGACAGGGCGCCCACCATGCCCAGGGAGAGGACGATGTTGCTGGTCACCGCCAGGATCAGCAGGGTTGTGATGAGGGTGAGGGCGATGAGGGTCACCCCGAAGCTGGGGGCGTACATGACGCCGGCGTAGCATTTCTTGTAGACCAGGAAGATGAACAGGCCCAGGCAGAAGGCCAGCGCCAGGGCGATGGCGGCGTCCGGCAGGGAGACCGCGTCCAGCCGCTCCAGAAAGCTGGATTTGAAGATGTCCTGAAAGGTGAACGTGGGCATGGCAGCCACTCCTCTTTTCTTCGTTTTCAGTCAAACCGCCGGCACAGGGCGTATTTGGAACAGGCCGCCGCCCGGCGATCCGGTATCTGGACGGCCAGGCGCACCAGGTCGGGGAGAAAGGCGTCGTACTTGACCTCCAGCACCGTCAAAGCGTCCAGAGGTTTCAGGGGGAACGAACCGGGGGACAGGAAGCCGGTGCTGTCCCCGCAGGTGCGCAGGTCCCGGTCCAGGGTCACCCGGACATTTCCGGGGGCGTACAGGAAGGCCTCCCGGTCATAGCACACCACTGTCCTGGGCCGCAGCAGCGTCCCCCGGAGCTTGTGGTACAGCTCCGACAGCAGCGGCTCTCCCCGCTCCAGAAGGAAGGCGTCCTCCCCGGAGAGCAGCCGCTCCGCCTCCTCCAAAGTCAGGCGGGCGGAACGCTTGCCGCACAGGCCGTTGACCTTCCACTTCTTCTCCAGCTTGAGAAAATCCGGGCGCTCCCCGTAGTATCGCAGGCGGAACTTCTCCCGCCGGTCCACCCCGTCCAGCTTCTCCCGGAGGGCGGTATTGTAGGGGGTGTCGAAATACAGGCTGGTCACCCGGTAGGAGCCGTCCGGCCCGGCGTGGCCGTCCCGGGGAAAGAGCTTCCCCAGCCTGGAGGCGAGCACCAGATCCTCCTGGGGAGAGATCTGGTGCTTGACCTCGTGGCGCAGGCGGAGGGGCTCAGTCGTCCCAATCGTCGTCCCAGTCGTCATCGTCGTCCCGGTCGTCGTAGTCCGTGTCGTCCCAGCCGTCGTCATCGTCGTCCCAGTGGTCCTCGCCGGTGGAGTCGCCGTACCAGTCGTCGTCATCGCCCCAGTCGTCGTAGTCGGTGATGCCATCGGCATTGGGGCCGTAGTCGGTGTCGTCGTAATCGGTGATGCCGTCGGCATTGGGGCCGTAGTCGGTGTCGTCGTAATCGGTGATGTCGTCGGCGTTGGGGCCGTAGTCCGTGTCGTCGTAATCGGTGATGCCGTCGGCGTTGGGACCGTAGTCGGTGTCGTCGTAATCGGTGATTCCATCATTGTTGGGGCCATAGTCGGTGTCGTCATAGTCGGTGATCCCGTCGGCATTGGGGCCGTAGTCGGTGTCGTCGTAGTCGGTGATCCCGTCGGCATTGGGGCCGTAGTCGGTGTCGTCGTAGTCAGTCACGCCGTAATCGGTGATCCCGTCGCTGCCCGGGCCATAGTCGGTGTCGTCATAGTCCTGGAACTCCGCGTCCATCTCGGTGACCTTGCCGGTGTAGGCGTTCACCTCATACTCGTACTCCACGCCGTCCAGGATGAATTCCACCTCGTACTCCCCGTCGTCCAGGTCATACTCCTTCTCCACGAACTGCAGGTCGTCCCGGCCCAGCTGGGTGGAGAGGATGCTCTGGGCGGCGGAGGCGTTGATGTACCCCTTGTCGCCGTAGGCGTCGTCATAGTCGTCCTGGTCCAGGGTCACGGGCTGAGAGCCGATCTGGTCGGCTTCCACCACCAGCCGGACCGCCTCGGCCAGCTCATTGAGGAACTGGTCGCTGGGGTAGGCGGAGCCCCGCTCCAGCTTCAGGATGATGTTCTTCTCGTGGCCGCCCACGGTGGCGTCGAAGTAGCCCAGGGCATTGATCTCATCCACCAGCTCTCCCACCACCTGGGTGCAGGGCCTGCCCTGGTAGCCGGTGTAGGAGGCCAGCAGGGTCTGGGCCTCCTGATTGCGGCCGGTGAGGGCTACCACGTTGCCCGCGTCGTCATAGTCCATCTCGATCTCCGGGTTCACGCTCAGGAGGACGGTCCCCACGGCGCCGCCGCTCTCTTCCAGAAGGGGGGCGCTGGTGCCGGGGGTCTCGGGGAGGTCCGCCGTGCCTGCGCTGGTCCCGCAGGCGGTCAGAGTGGTCAGGGCCAGGGCGGTGGTCAGGGTCAGGGCAAGCCATTTGGTGCGGATGTTCTGTTTCATGTCTTTCATCTCCTTAGAAAATGGTGTTTGGTTTTGTGTTCTGATTTTAGATTACGGAGCCGTTGCTGAAAAACCGGGGTCTGGGAAAAACTTTTTTCTCTTCTTCGGCTGACACAGGGAGGATACGGCGGCCGGTTTTCAAAACCGGGGCCGCGGCGGAAATTTTTCTGCTTTAATCGTCGTCATCCCGCTCTCCGTCATCGCCGCCGTCGTCATCATTGTCGTCATCATCCCAGTCGTCGTCCCAGTCGTCGTCCCGGTCATCGCCGTCATCCCGGTCCTCATAGTCAGTGTCACCGTCCACATAAGGGCCGTCGTCGGGAGGTTCATAGTCGGTGACGCCGTCGCTGTAAGGACCGTAATCCGTATCCTCATAATCGGTGACCCCGTCGGCGTTGGGGCCGTAGTCCGTGTCATCGTAGTCCGTGATCCCCGGGTCGGCAGAGGGGACAGGGGGCGCGGAGGGCGCCGGCGTGGGCTCCGGCACAGGCTCCGGCGTGAGGTCCGAGGTGGGGGACGGCGTGGGGCTGGGCGGCGCCACCGGGATCACCACCTCGGTGGCCGGTTCCTCCTCCGGCGCGGGGCCGATTTGGATCACGATGGTCTCCCCGTACCGCTCCTCCAGATCCTCCCGGGCCGCCTGTTCCTCCCGGGCCTGCCAGTCGGCGTCGGCGCTGGTGACCGTGATGGACACCGTCTCCCCGCCGGAGAGGTAGCCCATATCGATGGCCCGCTCCACCAGCTCCCCGGTCACGTCCTCCCGGTCCTTGCCGCTGTATTCGTAGCCCGCAATCAGGCTCTGGCCGTCCTCATTGAGCCCCTCCAGCTCCAGCACCCGGTCGGTGCGGCTGAGGGTGAGCTCCACATCCGGGTTGATCTGGATGCGCAGGGCGCCGTAGGGGGTGAAGTTTGGCTGGTAGTAGCCAAAGAACACCAAGCACAGACAGGCGGCCAGGCCAGCCACGCCGGACAGGGGCTTCCACAGGGCGGGGCGTTTTTCCCTGGGGTGCCGCAGCTCCACGATGTCCCGCACTGTGTCCCCCACCTGATAGCGCAGGTTGGCGGCCTTCAAAAAGCGGCCCTCCTCGTCCAGCACCACCGCGTAGGCCGGATGCACCTCCATGACCAGATAGCTCACGCCTCGTCGCCCCCTCTCTTGGGGCCCACCTGGCACAGGTGGCCCCGGATGATCTCATAGCCGTTGGTGAAGGCCAGCAGGATGGCCACCAGGTACTTCCGGTGCCGCTCCATGGTCTTCCTGTCGGTGCCGGAGCCGGCGGACAGCTCCCCCATGGGCAGCTTGCCCGTGTCCTCCACCCGTTTCAGCAGCTCCGGCTGGGTCCGGGCGAAGTCCAGCACCCGGCGGCAGGCGGCGAAGGTCCGCTCCTGCCGGGGGCAGTTGTCCGCCACATCGGAGAAGGTCAGGCCGAACTGGGCCAGCTTCTCGGAAAACTCCTGGATCTCCCGCCGGCTGGCGGTGCGCACCGCGTAGTCCCCGGCGTGGTCCACGGTGTCGGGGATGGTGTCCAGCAGCTCGCCGCCGTCCTCCTCCCCGCCCAGGGGGGTGTGGAGGGAGATCACGTTGCCGTGGCGCTTCTCCGTCCGGTAGTGGTCGATGAGCCGGTTTTTAATAGCACGGGCGGCGTAGGGCAGAAAGGCGCCCCGGCTCTTCTCATAGGCCAGCACCGCCTCATAGAAGGCCAGCATGGCGATGCTCAGTTCGTCCTCATGGCCGTTTTCCGGGGCGGTATGAAGAAACTTCACCGTCTCCGAGCGGATAAAGCCCATGTACTGACGGATGAGGGCGTCCGCCGCCTCTGGATCCGTCTTGGCCGATCGTACCTGGGAAACGATGTCGTGCTCTGTGCGCACCATTGCCATCCCTCCATCCCCCTCCGGCAGAAGGATACGGACACGCCGCCGGATTTTCGGGGTCACAGCAGAAATTTTCAAAGGGTAAAAAACACTATTGTAAAGTTTAGCGGCTGCGAAATGGAAGCGCAACCGTCTGGATGTCAAATCTTTGTCAAATGTATGTAAAGAAACGGATGGGGCGGTCTTGTGTTCCCTTTGTTGAGTTGCGCACCGGGGTTTTTCGTGGTAGGATGGAGGCACGCACACAGAAAGGAGCGCGCGGGATGAAACAGATCTTTTCTTTCGGTTTGACAGCGGCGCTTTTGCTGGCCTGCCTGACCGGCTGCGGCGGACCGGCGGGCGGCGCCGCGCCCGGCGGGACGGCCCCCTCCGGCGGCCAGACTCCCCCGGCGTCCTCCGTTCCGGAAGCGCCCGCCGGCCAGGGGCAGACGCCGCCTGTGTCCCCCGACCCGGAGAGGGGAGTCGCCGCCGGGGAGATCAGCCGGGAGGAGGCCCTGGCCATCGCCCTGGACAATGCGGACATGCCGGAGGGCGACGCCTACAACATCAAAAACGAGACCGACAGCGACAACGGCATCCCCCTCTACGACATCGAGTTCGAGACCGACTACGGCGACTACGACTTTGAGGTGGCCATGGCCGACGGTCGCATCGTTGGTGCGGACTACGAGGTGGACGAGGAGTGGCTGGACGCTCTGGACGGCAGCCCTGTCACAGCGGAGGAGGCCGCTTCCATCGTGGCCGGCAAGGTTTCCGGCGCCAGTGCGGCGGACGTATCTGTCTGGGAAGAGTCCGGCGACGGCCGGGGGCGTTACGAAGGGGAGCTGTTCCTGGACGGCATGAAGTACGAATTTGAGATTGACCCGCAAACTGGAAAAATCTTTGATTGGAATGCCGATCTGCGGGACTGACCGTCGGCACATAAAAACGGCGGGGAGAAGGCATGTCTGTCTTCTCCCCGCTGCTTCATTCTGTTGATTTTTAGGACGGTTCCTTGGGCGGGAATCCCAATTTGGCTTCCAGTTCCCGCGTTTTTGCCGCCATCTCGTGCAGCGCCATGGAGGGCGTTTTTTCCTGTTTGGTCACCATCTTAACCAGGATTTCGGCCAGGATGGACGCATTCGTCCGCTCCAGCAGCTCCATCGCCCGCTCCAACGTTTGCCCGGAGAATCCGACCTTTTCCAGCTTCCGGCGTTCCTTATCCAAACGCTTCATGGTCTTCACACCCCAATTCGCCTGGTTATTTGGTGAATTGGGACAGGGCCAGCAGCGCCTGGGCAGTCTGCACCCGAGTGGCTGCCTGGCCGGGGGCCAGCGTGTCCAAGGAGGTCGCGGTGAGCACGCCGGCCTCCACCGCCCAGGTCATGGCCTCCGCAGCGTAGCCGGCGATCTGGTCATAGTCGGCGAACTCCCGGACGGCCATGCCGCCCTGGGCGGTGTCATAGCCCTCATGCCGGGCGTAGCGGTAGAGCATGACCGCCAGCTGCTCCCGGGTGATGGGATCGTCCGGGCCGAACAGGCCGCCGCCGTAGCCGCCGGCGATCCCCTCGGAGGCGGCCCAGCGGACGGCCTCGCCATAGGAGGCCGCCGGGTCCACATCGGAGAAGTCCATCAGATAATTCACCACCGGGCGGCCCTCCAGCGCCCACAGGGCCGTGACCGCCTCGCCCCGGGTCAGCGTCCCATTGGGCTCAAAGCGGTCCGCGCTGACGCCGGCCATCAGGCCGTTCTCACAGACATAGCGCACCGCCTGGGCATCCCGGGCCTCCACATCGGTGAAGGGCAGGACGGACAGGGGCTCGCCGCCCACCTGATAGACAGCCACCGTGCCGGATACCTCACAGGCTGCCAGCAGCAGGGCCTCTCCGGTGGGGCTGACGGCATCACTTAGGAACAGCAGACCCTCGGGGGCCACATCGCCGCCGGTGACCCACTTGTCCAGCTCCCCGTCCTCATACTTCTCGGAGCCCTCCACTATGGAGGCGAAATCCCGGGTGTTAATGTAGTTCACGTACTGGGCGGAGGCAGGCTCGGTCACGTCATAGACCATGACGCCGCCGGTGCGCTCCAGGGCCACGAAGGCATAGGTGCGGCCGTCCATCGTACCAACCGTGACGCTCTCCGCCTCCGGTCCCTTCTTGCCAGAGCGGTCATCCACCACGGTGTTGTCGTTGGAGCAGTTGTAGTAATCGGTCAGGTACCGGGCGGTGAGGGTCTCAAAGTCGTTGCCGCTGGTGAACACCTCGGTGACGCCGTTCTCCCCGGCCTCATAAATGGTAAAGGTGCGGCCGCCGAAGAGGTAGTCCTTGCCGCTGTCCAAGCCGTCAAAGTCCTCCACCTTGAAGAAGACCACCTTGCCCTCCAGGCCGGAGTTCTCCCCGGTGATGGCTCCAGTGGGGGAGGTCACGCCCTCCTCGCCGAAGTCCTGCTCGTCCTCGCTGAGGTAGAAGGTGCCCAGATCCTCGTCGCCCCACTCTCGGGCGTCGCCCTCGTTGGCGGTGACCAGATAGGTTTTGCCGTCCACCTGGAAGGCGGCGATGCCGTCGGGCATCCGGATGCCCATGAGGCTGCCGTAGGTCCTGGGCGCATAGGCGTCATCCTTCTTATCGATATCAATGGGGGTGACGCTGTAGTCCTCAAAACCTGCGGAGTAGATCCCGTCAAAGGTACGGGAGGCCAGATCCAGCACGGCGATGGCATTGTTCTCCTGCAGGGTGACATAGGCCTTGCCGCCGGATACGGCGATATACTCCGGCTCCAGGTCCGTGGAGGGATCGACTCCCTTCTTCAGCACGATCCCGGCTGAGGCCAGCTCGTCACGGCGGGCGTCGAAAGCGTCAAAGCCCACCACCTCGCTGGTGAGGGTTGACACATCTGCCACAGTGACCGAGCCCCTGGGATCAACGATTCCGTCGCCGTAGCCCTCCCGAGGCTCCCCCTCGTCGGCGGTGAGGACGGTGCTGCTGCCGGCAAAGGTCACCATATCCGGCTGCACACCGGTTTCCACCAGTCCCCTCAGGGTCAAGGAGCCGTCGGCATTGCAGGCGAACAGGGCTACCCGGCCGGCGTCATGATATCCCTCCGCCTGGAAGGCGGCGGCCAGGATGGTGTTGTCCGGAGAGATGGCCACGGAGGTCATGTCCCCATAGCGGAATGAGCTGTCCGCCGCCTCCACCAGGGCCTTCACGTCGATGTCCGTGCCGCTGAGCCGGGCGACGGAGATCCCGGCGGTGAGATCCCCCAGGGGGATTGCCGCCAGCAGGCCGCTCTGGCCGTTGATGGCGTAAGCATAGCCATTGCTCTGGCTGTAGGCCACGATCTCCATGACGCCGCCGTCCACGTTGTACTGGCCGGAGGCGTATCGGGCAATCAGGTTCAGATTTAGGGGGGAATTGCCGTTTTCGTACCCGGCGGTCGAGTTGATGCCCGCTGCCGCCGCCGGCAGTGCGGCGCCCAGCTGGAGCGCCAGAGCGAGGGCCAGGGCAATGGCCGCCGGCCGTTTTGCGTTTCTCATGCTGTTTCCTCCTGCGATTTTGATTTGGGCAGGGAGCCGAGTATCCTCCCAATTTAGAATAGTATAATCCCGCCGTTGTAAAATCCGAAAGTAGTAGCATGTAAATTCTTTGTAACCGCCTGCGGGCCGGAACGATACCTGGCCCGCAGGCGGCGTGCTTCACATAGATTTAACGGTCTCTTTACGGAAATACCGTCGCACACTGGGAAAGGCGTCTGCTATACTGAACACAGATGCGGCAGGCATCGGTTGGGAGCGGCAGTATGGAGTACGGTTTCAGACAGCCCGATCAAAATCAAAAGAACATCACCAGCGCCGGTTTGCGCCCTTATGGGGCGGGCCGGCGCTGTTTTTGTGGATGCCGCGCCCAATGGTCATAAGACAGCAAAGAAGAAAGGCAGGCGCAACGTATGCAGAAGACCTATGTGCTGGACGCCAATGTCCTCCTCCAGGCCCCCTACGCTCTGGAGTCCTTCGAGGACAACCACATCGTGCTGCCTCTGGCGGTGCTGGAGGAGCTGGACGATCGGAAAGGAGCCGACGGCGAGGCGGGAAGCAACGCTCGGCAGGTGCTCCGCTTCCTGGAGGGATTACGGCTCCAAGGAGACCTGGTAAAAGGCGTGACCCTGCCCAGCGGGGGCACTGTGCGGCTGGAGGTCAACCATGTGGACGCGGATCTTCCCCAAGGATTAGATCCCAACAGCCGGGCAGGCCGGGTGCTGAAGGTGTGCCGGGGCCTCACGGACGAAGGGACGCCGGCGACGCTGGTGAGCCGGGATATGGTCGCCCGCATCCGGGCCCAGATGATGGAGGTGCCGGCGGAGGACTTCATCACCGACCGGCTGCCGGATGGAGCCCAGCCCTACACCGGCCGGGCGGAGGTCTACATCCCGGACAGCCTGCTCACGACGTTCAAGAAGAAGGGGGCACCGGCGGAAGAACTCTATACCGTGGACGGCGCGGGGGAGCGGAAGCCGGTTTCCTTGACCGAGAACCAATTCGTCCTTCTGCGCTCGGATACCGAGCCGAAAAAGACCATGCTGGGCCGTTTCCGTGAGGGGAAGGTGGCCGCCCTGCGCTTTGGCGGCGTCCGCCCATTCGGCGTCAAGCCCCGGAGCGTGGGCCAGCAGTTCCTGCAGGAGGCCCTGCTGCTACCGGCGGAGGAGGCCCCCCTGGCCATCATCCAGGGGCCGGCGGGCACCGCCAAGACCTTCTACGCCCTGGCCGCCGGGCTGGAGCAGGTGCTGGAGGCAGAGGAACGGCCCTACCGCAAGATTTTGGTGTGCCGCCCCAACGCCCAGTTTGACGCGGACATCGGCTTCCTCCCGGGCAGTGAGCAGGAGAAGATCTCCCCCCTCATGCGGCCTATCGTGGACAATCTGGAGATCCTGCTGGATCTGGAGGGAAAGAAAAAGGAGCGGCGCAACGAGGAGGAGCTCCGGGGGCGCATCGACTACCTCTTTGACACCGGCATCATCACCGCCGAGGCCATGAACTTCATGCGGGGCCGGTCCATCACCGACACCTGGCTCGTCATCGACGAGGCCCAGAACCTCACCCCCCGGCAGGTCAAGGGTATCATCACCCGGGTGGGGAAGGGCACCAAGGTGGTGTTACTGGGGGATCCGGCCCAGATCGACCACCCCCTGTTGGACACCCGGACCAACGGATTGACCTACGCCAGCGCCCGCATGAGGGGTAGCCCCCTGTGCGCTCAGCTGACCATGCTCCCGGACGAATGTGAGCGGTCCGCCCTGGCCCTGGACGCGGCGGTGCGGATGTAAACATATAACAGAAAATTCACCGGACTTTTACGACAATTTGATGTTCAAAGGCGCGTGACCTGTTATGATGAAGATGGATTATTTTATCCAATCGTGACCCTTTGAATCAAATGATCTCAATCCCAGCAGAAAGGATGCGTATGCTCTCATGAAACGAGTGATCCTGTCTGTTTTCATGCGGGTGCTGTGTGTATCTACTATGGCGTTTGGATCGTTTTCAATGCCTCTTCCGCCGGCAGTTTCCCGGCCAAATAGTCATCCCTTGCCCTGACCGCCCGGTCCAGCCATTGGTAGTACTCTTCGTAGCTCAGATCCTTTTCAGACGGCTCCTTGTTGAAGAATTCCGCCCGCTCATAGCGTTTATACATCCGTCGCTTGGCCCGGTCGAACTCCTCCACCACACTGATCTGGGCGGCCTTCTGCCGGTGCTTGAGCACTGGTCCCCACTCCTTGCACGTCTTGCCGTCCTTCAAAATTCGGTCGCAGTAGAGGGTTTTCTTCTTCGTTTTCGGGATGAAATACCTCCCGCAGCAATGGCACCACGCGACGGCGGGATAGTCGGAAACAAACTGCAGAAGCAGAAAGTGGTAGTAGTCCACAGCGGAGCGGAAGTGATATTGGGTGGTCAAACCATCTCCATCCCAGCGCAGGATCGAGCGCATGGGGGCCTCCCACAGCGTGTCGTACTTGTCTGAAATGAGAGGCTCTCCAGATTGCATATCATGCAACACCTCGTTGACCACAAACTGGAACTGCATGACCCCGGCCAAAATGGTGAGGATCTTCCTGCTGGCCCGGAAGGGGTACATGGCGGTCCCGTCATCCGGCGGGACCTCATCTTCCAGCTGTGCGCGGAGTAGTGTTCCATGCAGAGGATTCTCCTGCTCCAGGGTGGAGACCAGATCCTCCACGGTATCGAGCATGAACTGAAACAAGGTCATATTGGCCAGACCACCGTGGTCATCATGCATCAGGATCGCACTGGCCTGGGAGCGGATCTGATCCACCACCGCCGCATACGGTTCAAAAATCAATTCAGAGAACAATAAAATTTCATCCGAGATTTTGGTTTCCGCCAGAGGGACTTCGCCGAGTATTCCGGCGAGGTCTCTTTTTATCTTCCCCACTGGTAGTAGCTCGACATACACGCCATGTTCTACATCCATTGCCCACCCTCCTCTGTCTCAAAGTGAACTTGTCCCCAAAAGGCAAGGATCACTTGTAGATTTCGCAACGCCTTTCTCTTCTGTATTCTAACATAGGCGGGTAATAAAACCAACTGACAATATAGCGGATAAGGAGGCGTTTGTGATATGAAACTCAACACGATCGATGGGGCTGCCCTGATGAGCCAGCCCCTGCGTCCGCCAAACTTTGTGGTGGACAGTCTGCTCTCTCAGGGGTTGCACATCCTGGCGGGCTCCCCCAAGGTGGGCAAGTCCTGGCTGGCATTGTGGTTGGCAGTAACGGTGGCAAAGGGTGAGCCGGTCTGGAACATGGCCACCAAACGGGGCCACACCCTCTACCTCTGCCTGGAGGATTCCGTGCTCCGCATCCAGAACCGGCTCTTCGAGATCACGGAGGACGCACCGGAGAGCGTCCACTTCTGCACAGAGTGTGCCACCATCGGACAGGGGCTGGAGGAACAGATCGAAACCTTCTCGGCGGAACACCCCGGCATGGTTCTGGTCATCATCGACACCCTGCAGATGGTCCGGCCCATCCACGATGCCACCTACGCCAACGACTACCGGGATCTGTCCGCGCTGAAACGGCTGGCGGATCGGCTGGGCCTCGCTATTCTGCTCATCCACCACCTGCGGAAGGAGAAATCGGAAGATGTGTTCCACCGGATCTCCGGTACCACCGCCATCAGCGGGGCGGTGGATTCCAGCTTCACCTTGGTGGAGGAACGGCGGGGCAGCGCCCGGGCAAAGCTCACCTGCATTGGCCGGGACATCGAATACCGGGAGCTGGAACTGGAACGGAACGGCGACAATGTGTGGGAGCTGCTTTCCGACAGCAGGACACAGCCGGAACTGCTGGAGGGCCGGATCGTAGTTCTTCTCTCTGAATTTATGAGAAATCAGGGAGAATTTATCGGCACTCCCACGGAGCTGTCTCAGAGGATCGACCCTGACGGACAGGAGGGTATCACGCCGAAAAAGGTCTCCCGGCTGATCCTGCAAAGCGTTGATACTCTAAGGAAAGCTGGTATCACAGTCACCATCCGCCGTAGCAATGGGAAGCGGATCATCGAGATCCATAGTGCCGATAGTGACGATACCGAGGCCCCCAAAGAAATCGGCACTATCGACCCTGCTGGTCAAATCGTTGGAGACGGTACACCCGGCCCCGCCGGGGGAGGTTCCTCCCTTTCGGGAGGGCAAGCATCGCGTCCGGCTATACGCCGGCCACCGTTCCGGGGCGCTGCCCCGGCCCCCGACCCCTGAAGGGGAGAAAGGAGCGTCAATGCAGAGAGAAAAGAAAACGGAGATCATCACCCTGCGGGTGACACCGCAAGTCAAAGAGCGCATCCGGGCCAAGGCCCAGGAACTGAGTCTGACCGTCACCGACTACCTGTGTCTCTGCGGCCTGGGCAAGAAAATCGTCCGGGTGGACGGTCTGGATCAGGTGCTGTCCGAGCTGAAGGCTCAGGGGCGGAATCTCAACCAGCTCACCACCCTGGCCAACATGGGCAAGATCACCGTGGTGTACGGGGACAAGCTGGCGGAGAGCTACGCCCAGATCAATGAGCAGCTCCGTCAGCTGATGCGGGAGGTGACCTGAGATGGCCACCTTCACCGCTGTCAAGAACCGGGGCGGAGGCCGGGGCGCTCTGGGCGGCGTGCTGCGCTATACCCAGCAGGACGAAAAGACGCTGTGGGACGGGCGGCGGCTGGTGAGTGGATGGAACTGCACTGCCCAGTCCGCCCTCTCTGAGATGCTGCTCACCAAGGAGTGGCATCGGAAAACGGACGGGCGGCAGTACTACCACTTCGTCCAGTCCTTTGCGGAAACGGACGACCTGACGCCCCAGGAGGCCCACGCCATTGCTCTGGAGCTGGCCCAGCGGGAGTTTCCCAACTTCGAGGTGCTGGTGGCCACCCATATAGACACCGACCACCTGCACAGCCATCTGATCGTCAACAGCGTCAGCTTCCAGGGCGGCAGGAAACTCCATCAGAGCGCCGCCGACCTCCAAGCCCACCGGCTGGCCAGCGACGAGATCTGTGCCGCCCACGGTCTGGAGATCCTGCCTCCGCCTGAAAAGCAGGCCAAGCAGAAACGGATGGGCACCCGTGAGTACCGCTCCGCCGCCAAGGGCGAGAGCTGGAAGTTTCGGCTGATGAACACCATCGATCAGTGCATGAAGTACGCCGAAACCAAAGACGAATTTATTTCTCTGATGGAGAGCGAGGGTTACCAGGTGCGCTGGACGGACAGACGGAAGAACATCACCTACACCACGCCGGAGGGCATGAAGTGCCGGGATGACCGGCTCCACGAAACAAAATACACCAAGGAGGTCATGGAGCGTGAATTCCGAATCCGGTCGGAGATTATCTCTGGAGGAATTGAAACAACTAAACCGATCCCAGTCTCAGGTACCGCCCAAGCCTCCAGCCGAACCCGCGAGGCAGGACAGGGAGAATCTGCTGGCGGCGCTCACAGCCCTGTACCGGCTGGAGAGCACCAACAGCGACCGGCTGGAGCGCCTGGAGGCCAGCGTCGGCCCACAGGAGGCCCTGTTTCGGGCGTTGAGCCGGCAGGTGGGGCAACTCCCCACCCAGCCCCAGCTGGAAGCGCTGGCGCGGGATGTGGCCCAAATGAGGGCGGAGCTGAAACAGGCTGGGAAGAAGAAAGAGCTTTCTGTTTCTCCGCCCAGTTTGGAGACGGCACTGTCCGTCCTGATCTGGCTGGTCCTGATTTTGCTGGGTACGCTGGTGGGCATGGTGGTCCTGCGGACGATCTGGTCCGGCTTGGCCGCGCTCTGGAGCGCGGTGCGGACGCTGTTCCCGTAAGGGATGCCACTACTACGCACCAGCACACAGATAAGAAAACCCTCCGCAAGGAGAGGAAGAAAAAAATCGCCCTCGGCCACAAGCCGGACGATCACGAGGAAGAACCGACTTGGCATCAGACCATGAGCTGAGGCCAACCGTTCCCTGATATGGGAAGAAAGGCGAATATGAAAAAAGATTACGAAGTATATCGGGACACCGGCGTTCTGGGCAGCTACCACCCGGAGATGGCCGTACTGCGGGAGCAGCGCGGCGGCGAAGTTCTGACCACATTCCGTGATACAAATTATCAGCAGCGGGAGGATCACCTGGAGAGCCAGCGGGAGATGCTCATCCGGGGGAAGGTGTTTCATGTGACCTCCGTGTTTCCCAGTCAAGCCATAGCGACGCCTACGGACAAGCTGCTCTCCCTCATTGACGCGGAGTTTGCGGATCAGGGCCACAGCGCCTGATGTTTCAGTAGACTTGGGGGAGCCGGTGGGGTATACTGTCCTTACCCCATACCGGCTTGCCCCAAAAGAAGGAGGTTACAGAATATGGCAAGCCAAAAATATAACATCCTCTATGGCCGGCTCAGTCAGGAGGACGAGCGGCAGGGAGAGTCAAATTCCATCCACAACCAAAAGCTGTTTCTGGAGAAGTACGCGGCGGACAATGGATTCGAGAACACCCTCTTTCTGGCCGACGATGGATACTCCGGGACCAACTTTGTTGAGGTAAGATAACGTAACCTTTTTTGCAGAGGGTGTTATCTTACCTCTTTTTGATGTATGTTAGATAGCAT
>JAXWVI010000065.1:0-25396 GCA_037245165.1 bacterium | reverse complement strand
GTGGCCATCGCCCGGGCCATCGCCACCCATCCCCCCATCATCATGGCCGACGAGCCCACCGGCGCTCTGGACTCCAAGACGGGCAAGCATGTGCTGGAAATCCTCCATACCCTCAACGAGGAGGGGACCACCATCATCCTCATTACCCACGACAACGGCATTGCCGCCACCGCACGCCGGGTGGTGCGCATCTCCGACGGGCACATCGTGGCCGACGGAACCAGAGAGGAGGTGGGCCTATGAAAGTGGGTCAGGCCTTTAAAATGGCCGCAAAATCCATCTTTTCCAATGTGGGCCGGTCGGCCCTGACCATGCTGGGCATCATCATCGGCCTGGCCGCGGTCATCATCCTGGTGTCCTATGCCCAGGGCCAGAACGCCGCCCTGAAGGCCTACTACGAGAGTATGGGCACCAACACCATCCAGGTCAGCGCCAGCACCTGGGGCTCCTCCATCAACGTCTCCCAGTCCCTGTACGACTACTGTCTGGGTCTGAGCGACAAGGTGGTGGGCATCACCCCCAACGGGGAGATCTACGACAACATGAAGATCGCCTATGAATCCAAGGTCCTCACCAACGAGGACTGGAACACCCGCATCAGCATCTACATGGGCAACGACCAGTACGGCATGTGCAACGACTTCAAAATCGCCAGGGGCCGGGAGCTGTCCTACCTGGACATTGAGAAGCTCAACCAGGTGTGCGTGCTGGGGTCCGAGGCGGCCCAGCAGATCTTCTCCTTTGCCGACCCCATCGACAAGACCATTACCATCAAGGGCATCCCCTTCCGGGTAATCGGGGTCTACGAGAGCAAGGCCGCCGGCAAGAACCTGGGCACCAGCCAGGACAACCAGTGGCTGCTGGACGAGATCAAGCGCAAGGACCGGATGATCCTCATCCCCTCCACCATGACCCGGTACTTCAACAACAACCAGCCCATCGAGCAGTATGTGGTGAAGGTGAAGAGCTCCGACGACATCGCCACGGTGGTCACCAGCCTCAACGGCTATCTTTCCGGCCTTATCGGGGAGAACAACGGCTATTACAGCGTCAGTTCCCCGGAAACCATGCAGAGCAGCCAGAACGAGGCCAGCGCCTTACAGCAGCGCTTCCTGGGCGGCATCGCCGCCATCTCCCTGCTGGTGGGCGGCATCGGCATTATGAACATCATGCTGGTCACCGTCACCGAACGCACCCGGGAGATCGGCATCCGCAAGGCCATCGGCGCCGAACGGCGAAGTATTATCGTGCAGTTCCTCATTGAGGCGGCCATGATCTGCGGCATCGGCGGTCTGTTCGGCATCGGGGTGGGCTATGTGGGTACCCTCATTGTGGGCAAGCTGTCCTTTGGCATCATCCTGTTCCCAAGCCCTGGGGTGACCGTGGGGGCCGCCGCCATCTCGGTGGCGCTGGGTATCATCTTCGGTATGTACCCCGCCGTGAAGGCCTCCGGTTTGCAGCCGGTGGTGGCCCTGCGGGCGGACTAAGGACATTCAAACCGGCGGACGAGGCCGCCGGTTTGAGAGTGATGCACAAAAGCCTTGCCTCGATTTCTGCGAAATTGTCGGCAAGTCTTTTGCGAGAAGTGTTTTTTCGGTCGGCAAAGCCGCCGAAAAAACCGATTGCAATTTCTTTGCGACCGGGGTCGCAAACTCCCTGCGGGAGGGCTTTGAGATCCCTGCGATGTTTGAAAAGACCGGAAGAGTTAAGGAGATAAGTATATGAACAAAAAACAACTGATTTCTGGCCTGATGGCCGGGGCGCTGACCCTGGCCCTGGCCGCGCCCATGGCGGCGCCGGCACAGGCGGCGGGGGCTTCCTCCTTCGTGGACGTCCAGGACAGCAACACCGCCGTCAACGCCGACATTCTGCGCCTGATGGGTGTGGTCAGCGGCACCGGCGGCAACCAGTTTAACCCCGGCAGCCAGCTGACCCGGGGGCAGTTCTGCGCTATGGTGGTCAGCTTTATGCAGCGCTCCGACGAGGTGGCCATCCACGCCACCCGCACCATCTTCACCGACGTGCCCGGCAGCCACTGGGCCCGGGGCTATATCAACCTTGCCTCCAGCCTGACGGTGAAGGAGGGTGAGGACAAGACCGTTCCCCTGATTACCGGCGTGGGTGACGGCCGCTTCCTCCCCGACCAGGCCATTACCCAGGCCGAGGCGGCCACCATCCTCATCCGTATGCTGGGCTACACCAGCGCCCAGGCCGGCGCCCTGTGGCCCCAGAGCTATATGAATCTGGCCAACTCCATCGGCCTGCGGGACGGCCTGCCCCAGGACTATAACCAGCCCCTCACCCGGGCCCAGGCCGCCCAGCTCTTTGTCAACGCTCTGACCTGTGACACGGCCGAGGGCAAGGCCTACTACACCACCCTGGGCGAGGAGAAGAAGGACGCCGTGCTGCTGGCGGTCAACGTGGCCACCGACACCGGAGAGGCCATGGGCGCGGTGCGCACCTCTGTGGGCACCTACCTGCCCAAGGCGGAAAATGTGTCCCCCACCGCCCTCCAGGGCAGCCGGGGCAGCCTGGTGCTGGACGAGAACCAGGAGATCATCACCTTTGTCCCCGACGACACCACCTCCGTCACCATTACCCTGAACGGGGACGCCCAGCCCGGCTATGTGTCCGGCGGCGGCCAGCAGTACACCATCTCCGCAGACACGCCGGTGTATACCGCCGACCAGTCTGACGGCAAGAGCTATCTGGAGTGCTACTCCACCCTCTATTCCGGCACCCAGCTGACCATGTTCACCCAGCGGGGCAAGGTGGTTGCCGTCTACGCCGCCGGGGTGTCCACCTCCGCCAGCACCGACGCTGTGGTGGTCCTGGGCAACGCCACCGTGGCCACCTTCCACCAGCTCACCGGCGGGGCCACCAACTTCAACATTGTCAAGAGCCGCCAGAGCATCAAGCTCTCGGACATTCAGCCCTATGACGTGGTGACCTATGACGAGGTGAGCAACACCCTCATCGTCTCCGACCTGCGCATCACCTGCACCTATCAGGACGCAGCGCCCACCGTGACCGCCCCCAAGACCATCACCGCCCTGGGCAATGAGTTCACCGTCCTGGAGAGCGCCTGGAACACCACCAAGGACTTCACCCTGGGAGACACCGTCTCCCTGCTGCTCACCGCCGACGGCAAGGTGGCCGGCATGGCCAAGGTGGGCGTGGATACCCGCTCCACCGCCGTGGGCATCGTGGAAGGCGGCTCGGCCAAGGTCTTCCTGCCCAACGGCGGCACCATGGATCTGAAGGGCACCATCAACAGCAGCGTCGGAAACGTGGAGGGCCAGCTGGTGATCTTCTCCATGGGCAGCAGCGCCCTGAATGTCAGCCGCCTGTCTGAAAACCGGGTGCCCGGAGCCTTCAACGTGGACGAGATGACCCTGGGTTCCGCCAAGGTGCTCAGCGGAGTGCGCCTGTACGAGAAGGTGACCACCAGTGCTCTGGCTCAGATCGACCTGAATGATCTGTCCATGGCCTCTATCCCCGCCGATCAGATCGCCGCCTACCACCTGAACAGCTCGGGCATGGTAGACTATCTGGTGCTCAACAACGTCACCGGCAACGCCTATGAATACGGCATGATGTACGGCGTCAGCGTGGATGAATCCAAGACCCAGTGGACCCTGATGCGGGGTGTTGGCGGCAGTCTCAAGCTGGCTCCCGCCGCCGGCTACTCCGGCAGGACCGGCGATATTGTGGGTATCGTCACCTACAAGACCCAGGATGGCGAGGACCTGATCCGGGATGTGCTCCAGCTGACCAAGCTGGTGGGCGTGACCGGAAAGGACTTCTTCGAGAGCCAGGGCGATGTGTACGTCTCCGTGGGCGGCAAGAACTACCGGGTCGCCGACGGCGTGGAGTGCTACGGCGGACAGGGCACGGGCCGCAACGACCCGGGCAGCTGGTTCACCCAGAGCAAAACCATCGACCGGGTGAACGCCATGAAGGCCTATGCCGACACCATGGCCATATATATCGATCCCATTGGCCAGCAGGTGCGTGTGATCACCGCCGGTTAAGAAATTTCCTCCCTTTGACACAGACAGCGGGCGGGCCCCATTGGGGTCCGCCCGCTGTCGGTTGAAAAAGTGGCGCAGCCGCTTTTTCGACACTTTATTCACACCAAAACCGCCAGGGGAAGTCCCGGGCCTCCTGGGCGTAGTCGATGCCGACCCGTTTGCCCACGAAAATCTCCGCCGGGGCGGGGCCGGGGCACACATAGAGCCCGCTGTCCCGGTCCGTCAGGTCCAGGCCGTTTTCCGCCCGGGTGAGCCGAAGCCCCTTGCAGAGCTTGCCCGGGCCGTTGAGGAAGTTCTTTTTCTGGTAGGAAGTCAGCTCATCCATCTTGCGGCCAAAGCGGTTTTTTGCTATAATATCTCCGTTTTGAACGGGTTTTGCCCCGCGGATCAGGACGGCGGAGGGCTCCCCCTCCGGCTCGGTGACAAAATTGAGGCAGTGGTACATGCCGTAAATGAGGTAGATGTAGGCCGTCCCCGGCGGGGCAAAGAGGGTTTCGGTACGGGGCGTGCGCTTGTAGCCGTAGGCGTGGCAGGCCTTGTCCATCCGCCCCACATAGGCCTCCGTCTCGGTGATGCGGCACACAAGCGCCTCCCCGCCGGGCAGCATGCGCACCAGAAGCTGCCCCAGCAGGTCACGGGCCACCCGCACCGTGTCCCGGTCATAAAATGTCCTTTTATATGGTTCCATGTGGTCCTCCCGATGTGTTTTTCCCCATGGTACCACAAAACGGCCCCATCTTTCAATCAGGAGTTGATTTTTCCATGTCCCCCAAGACCATGCGCCTATTGGCCAAGCCTATGCTCTTTTCCGCCGCCCTCATCTGGGGCACCTCCTTTTTCATTATGAAAAACGCCCTGGATGTGATCCCGGTGTTTTTCCTGCTGGCCATCCGCTTCACCGCCGGAGCGGCGCTGCTGGCCCTGGTCGCCGGGAGCCGGTGGAAAAAGTTTACCCCCGACTACCTGTGGCGGGGGGCGGTGATGGGGGCCTTTCTTTTTCTGGCCTACTCGGTGCAGACCTTCGGCCTGGCCCTGACCACCCCCTCCAAAAACGCCTTTCTCACAGCGGTCTACTGTGTGCTGGTGCCCTTTTTCACCTGGGCGGTGGTACGCCGCCGCCCGGATCGGTACAACATCTCGGCGGCGGTGCTGTGCGTGGCCGGGGTGGGGCTGGTGTCCCTCAATGAACAGCTGACCATCAACGCCGGGGATCTGCTCACCCTCCTGTGCGCCGTCTTCTACGCCAGCCACATCGTCACCGTGGAAAAGGTTTCCCCGGGCAAGGACATCACCCTGCTCACCGTCTTCCAGTTCGCCTTTTCCGCCCTGTACGCCTGGATTGGCGGCCTGCTCACCGAAACCTTCCCCGGCCGGGCCCTGATGGACCCGGCGGTGTTCCTGCCCCTGGGGTACCTGTGCGTCATGGCCACCACGGTGGCGCTGCTGTTCCAGAACGTGGGCCAGGTCTGGTCCGACCCCGCCTCCGCATCGGTTATCTTGTCCCTGGAGTCGGTGTTCGGGGTGCTGTTCTCGGTCATCTTCTACGGCGACCCGGTGACGCCCCGGCTGCTTGCTGGCTTTGCCCTCATTTTTGTGGCGGTGGTGTGCTCGGAGACAAAGCTCTCCTTCCTGCGCAAAAAGCCCGCCCCCCAGGAGGAACCCGCCTCCTCGCCCCAGCACTGAAAGGGGAACGCCCGCCGGAACATTCCGGCGGGCGTTTTTTTGATGCTCTTTCAAATTATTTAGAATTTATTAAAAATAAAATTAAAGCTTGACTTTAATAAAATTAAAGTATATACTGTGGATACCGAGAAAGGAGGGAGCGAGATGGCTCTGGAACTGCTGCCCGACTGGATGGCCAATCTGGAGGAGGAGGACGTGGCCTTCATCAAGAAATTCATCCTGGCCTCCGGGTCGCTGAAGGAGGTGGCCGCCCAGTACGGGGTGACCTATCCCACAGTGCGCCTGCGGCTGGACCGGCTCATTCAGAAGATCAAGATCGGGGAGGACACCGCCGCCGACCCCTATATCGCCACCATCAAGCGCCTGGCGGTGAGCGACCGGCTGGACTTCGACACCGCCAAGCTGCTCATATCCGAATATAAAAAGACGAAGGGAGAGCCGCCCCTCTAAGGGCGGGGAAGGAGGAAGTTATGTCATTTGCAAGTCCGTTGATTTTTTTCAGCGCGGTGCTGAGTCTGTTTTTCCTGCTGCTGCCGGTGGCGCTGGTGGTGGTGCTCCAGGTGTGGCTGTGCAAAAAGAGCAAAAAGCTGGGGCTGATCCTGCCCATCCTGTCCTTTCTGCTGTCCCTGGTACTGGTGCTGAGTGTGGCGAGCCTCCAGCGGGTGGGCGGCGGCGCCAACGTGCTGGTTACAGACGAGCAGGGGAACGTGGTCCAGGAGGAGTACACGGAGTTTGAGCCTGAGCCGATTGCCGCCGGGGATGTGGGGGCCATCGCCGGGGTGTTTCTGGTGGGCAACATCCCCACGGTGGTCTTTGGGGGAATCTGGCTGTACTATAAAAACCGCCGGGACTTTCAAGACGATTTGAAGAAGATGAAAATTGAAGATCTGGAGTAACGAAAGGCCGCCGCCGGGTGTTCCGGCGGCGGCCTTTTGCACCCCGTCGGGCATTTGTCCATAGAATGGGCAAATGGGTTAGAAAGGCAGGGAAGCACTTTGAATCACCATGAAACACACTGGGGCGGCTGCTGCCCCGAGCCGCCCTTCTGGGCCCGCTGGGTTCTCTCTCCATCCCTCCGGGGCCCCACCGGCCCCACAGGACCCCAGGGCCCCACCGGCCCCGCTGGGTCGGCCGGTGAGATCGGCCCCACGGGTCCCGCCGGACCCCAGGGGGAAGAGGGCCCCACCGGGCCTGCCGGGACCCAGGGTATACCGGGACAGACAGGCCCCACCGGCCCCACAGGTCCCCAGGGTCCCACCGGCCCCGCCGGGTCGGCCAGTGAGATCGGCCCCACGGGTCCCACCGGCCCCCAGGGCGGGGAAGGCCCCACCGGCCCCACCGGCCCCCAGGGCCCCACCGGCCCCGCCGGGTCGGCCAGTGAGATCGGCCCCACAGGTCCCACCGGCCCCCAGGGCGAGGAAGGCCCCACCGGGCCAACAGGACCTGCCGGGGCGCAGGGTGTGACCGGCCCCACCGGACCGCAAGGGGAGATCGGCCCCACCGGACCGCAAGGGGAGATCGGCCCCACCGGCCCTCAGGGAGAACAGGGTCCGGCGGGCATCTCCGGTCGGACGGGGGACACCGGATCGGCGGGTCCTACCGGCCCCACCGGCCCCACAGGACCCCAGGGTGAGACGGGTCCCGAGGGCCCCACCGGCCCCCAGGGCAGTCCGGGCGTTCCGGGAGAGCAGGGCCCAACGGGGCCTCAGGGCATTTCGGGAGAAACCGGGCCCACCGGACCGGCGGGGACGGCGCCCGAGGACAGCTTTGCCTCCTTCATCAACACCCAGTACCCTCTGACCAACGGGACCCTGATCTACTTGTTCCCCGACGTGACGGACACCACGGGGAATATCACCCAGTCGGACATCGCCCACATCGACCTTCAGCCCGGGTACTATCTGGTGTCCTACAAGGTGTCCTGTATCTTCCGCCAGGCCAACTATATGCAGGTCACCCCCTCCTACAACGGCACCGCCCACCTGGAGACGGGAATCTACTTTGCCACCAGCACCGAGGGCTCCAGCGCCTGCGGGTCGGCCTTCCTGATTATCCGGGCCCCTTCGGCCACCCAGTTCAGCCTGACCTTCACCAGCTCGGGCAGCGCCACCGACGGGGAGATCAACGTGACGGTGCTGAAGCTGAACCGGGCGCTGTAACCAAGACCAGCAACCAGGAAAAAGAAAGGAGCACACTTCGTAACGTGTGCTCCTTTTTTGGCGGGATATGGCGGGACAGGCTGTCCCGCCGGGTTCGGTTGGTCAGCTTACGCCGCCGATGTGCTCCGGCGCTTGTTCAAAGGGATTGACATGGACCATACAGTGCTTTACCGTGGGGAACTGGCGCTCGATGGCGTCATGGACCCGGGTGGAGACCTCGTGGGCCTGGACCAAAGGGGTATTGGCGTCGGCGGAGATTTCCACCTCCACATAGACCCGGTCCCCAAACAGGCGGGTCTGGAGCCGGTCAATGCCCAACACCCCGCTCTGGGCCAGGATGACCTCCCGCATGGCCTGTTCCACCGACTCGGGACAGGCGGTGTCCAGCATTTTGGACACGGCGTCCCGGAAGATGTCCAAGGCCGCCTTCAGAATAAACAGGCAGATCACCACGCAGGCGGCCGGGTCCAGCACGGGCAGCCCCAGCCGGGCCCCCAGGATTCCCACAAAGCTGCCCACAGAGGAGAGGGCGTCGGAGCGGTGGTGCCAGGCGTCGGCCATCAGGGAGGAGGAGTTGATTTTCTTTGCCGCAGAGCGGGTGTACCAGTACATGGCCTCCTTGGAGACGATGGAGATGACCGCCGCGATCAGGGCCAGCCGGCCCGGAACCACCAGCCCGGCGGAGCCGGAGCGGATCTTCTCCAGTCCGGCCCAGCCAATGCCCGCCCCGGTGGCGGCCAGCATGACGGCCAGAAGGATGGCGGCCACGCACTCAAACCGCTCGTGGCCGTAGGGGTGCTCCTTGTCGGAGGCCTTGCCCGAGAGCTTCACCCCGGCGATGACCACGAAGGTGCTCAATACATCGGAAGCGGAGTGGATGGCGTCGGAGATCATGGCCGACGAGTGGGCGAGAATGCCCGCCAGAAGCTTGAAGATCGTCAGCACCAGGTTGCCGCAGATGGTGACCACGGAAACCCGCACCGCCAGCGTTTCGTTTTCTTTTTTGTCCATAATGTTACCTCCAGATTGGAAAGATAGCTCTATGGCACCCATCTATTCCTGCCAGTGGTATGTCCCGGAGGTAAAAAAATACACCCATGGAACATACTTACTGTCCCACAGATGTAAACAGGATCATCTGCTGCCGCGCAAGGCGGCCCGGCTCCCGGATTTTCACAAAATCCGTGGCCTGCTCAGTTTGTACTGTAGTTGCCCCGGTTTAGGGGGGTAAGATGCAGCGCAAAGAGAATGTTCACAGGATAGCATATGGACTTTGTTTTGTCAAGGTGCAAGTTCCGGGGACCAAAACCCGCGGCTTTGTGCCGGAACAAAAGGGCGGGACGTCCCCAAGGACGTCCCGCTTGACAGACAGGAGGGCGCGCCCTCCTGTTCGGAACAGAGTATGACCGGGAGGAGGGATGGCCGGCTATTTAAAGCTCGTCATCCGGGAGAAAAATATTCTCCAGATCGTCCAGATCCCAGAACGGTGAGTTGTTGGACTCAATTTGCTTTGTCACCAGGTCCCATATCTTTTTGCGGTCTTCCAGGGGAAGAGATAGGAAGTAGACAAGTCCTTTTCGAATGTTGGCGTATTCCTTGTGGTTTTCCACCGTGGAGAGAAGGCGATTGCACTCCGCGTCCCCCCAATGGATGACCTCGTCCCGCAGTTTGTCCGCTTCCGGGTAGGCGGAGACGTAGAATTGGGGGACATAAAACCCGCCCCAATGGAACACAGGGACCATGTCGTCTGTTTCCTGCTTGGGGGAAGAGAGCAGAGAATCGGATACTTCCGAAGGCAACTGCGCTATCTCCTGCATCATGTAGGCCACATAAAACGGCTGATATACCTGGTGGAACTGGAGGGCATCTTCGGGGAATTTGGGCAGGATTTTGTCAGCCGCGTAGGTGATGGCGTCCTGGTTCAGCTTCTTGCCGGCGGGGGAGGTCAGCAAATCCACATATTCCGTCAGCAGACGGATGTACTTTTGGCAGAAGGAGAAGTCGTCAATGACCTGCATGGAGAGGGTGAGAATCTTAAAAGCGGTGTATCTGGGCCGGGAGAGCTGAAATTCATTTTCTACCTTCTCAAAGATACAGTTTACCAGCTTCTGATATTGATAGTCATTGTCCTCTTTGATCAGGGCCAGCGTCAGTTCAAAGACCTCAGAGTCCTCGTCAAATTTGGACATCAGACGGTACATCTTTTCCACCTGGGACTGCTGGGTGATATAACGGGAGTAAAAGTATTCAAAGAAGGAGCGGTGAAAGAAGCGGAAGGTCTCTTCCGAGTCTCCCAGTACAAACAGGTCGGTGCGGCTGGAACAGAAGTCCAAAAACTGCCAGATGGCGCTCTCGGTCTTTGCTTCATCAGTGTATTTGTAGCGGTACTGGTCCAACAGCATTTCCTCAATGCTTTCTCTGGAAATCTCCTGGTTGTTGGGAGCGGCCAGAATGGACAGGCTGATGAAGGTGCTCTCCTTCATCAGGGGGGCCAGAAGATCCCAGTCATAACTGACCTTCCCGCCCTTTTCCATCTCCCGCTTTTTGGCAATGTATTCAAAGCATTTCTTGTACAGCTCAATCTTGGTTTCGGGCAGCTTCCGTTCCGCCTTGTAAATATTGACCATCAGGGAAAGGGTCAGAAAATTGGTGAGAAAATCCTTTTGAATCAGGATTTGGGCCTGGGCCAGAAACGGCTCCTTGTCCTTGGCCTTAAAGCGGTCCAGAGCGATCATTTTGTCCAGATAGCTGCTGATATCCTGTTTGGTCAGATTTGGAATACGCAACACCTCGATGCGGCTCTGGGGCAGGAACCCTCTGGCTCTTGACGTGATACACAGTTTGTTGTCCGGGTTGACCCCTTTGAAATAAGAGACGACCATTTTGTGCAGCGCCAGGCGGTTTGTTTTGGGAACCTCATCCAAGGCGTCCATTAAAATGAGACACCGGCCCATCTGGAGGTAATATCGGATGAAAGAGGGGGAAATCTCCGTTTCATCCATGCCGGTGGTGTTGATAATCGTCTCCTGGAAAAATCTCAGGATGGATTTTGGATTGCCGTCTCCGGTAGTATAGTATGTCTTCATGTCGCAGTAAATAACCAGGTAATCTTTGCTGCCGGGGAAGGACATATTGTAATAATGGTTGATGAGATTGCGCAGAAAAAGAGATTTTCCGGAACCGGGGCTCCCGATCACATAAATAAAATTCCGGGCGTCGAAAATTCCCTGCCAGGCTTCACCCCTGTCAATATAGGAGAGCATGGCCTGGCTGGTGCGCAGGGAGTCCAATGTTTCTTTGCGCAGCTGAGGCGGGATGTAGAAGTCGTTAAAGTCAAATTCTCCCAGCAAATAGATGAAGCCCTTTTGATAGTAGGTCGAGAGCTGGTCCTGATAGCGTTGGCGAATGGTTTCATATGCGGGGTTCCGAGGGATAAACTCCTGTGCAGTCTTTTGCCTTATATTTTTGACGGCTTGCTGCTGAGTGGATTGTGTCAGCACCTGACGGAAATTGGTAAAAGAAATGAGAGTGGAATCGGTTTTGAAATTCACCAGTTTGGGGTTTATGATCAGCAGATCCCAGAAGCGGCGGAAGGCCGCCACCTCCTGGTCATGCGCCTGGTAATGCGTTTCCAGAATTTCGATGCACCGGTTGCAGACCAGGTCAGTGAGGGAGTGATCGGGGAGCGTGGAGGTGCTGTATGTGAAGTATAAAAACAGATATCTCAGGGTGTCCCGAAGGAGACTGCTGATTTGAGGATGGGAAACAAATTCATAAAACCAGGGATGTTCCAGATAGGAGAAGGCCGGAGAGGAGAAATCGGTACCAACCGGCAGAGTGGTCGCTAGCTGTCCGGATATATGGGCGCGAGCAACGGCTTGTTTTTGCGCGTCGTTGCGCAGGGACCAATAGAGTTCTTCCAGAGATGTGACCATGACGCGGCCTCCTAACAATGTTTTTCTTCTTTTGACGGCGGTGGAGAAATATGCTACTATGGAAAAAAGGGGGGATAGGATGAGATTGACCAAGAAACAGAAGGAAATGATCCGAACAATCGCTTCCGGGGAGGTGTGGGATATTCTCTCCTATGTGAAGGCGTTTCAGCAAACCCAATCCGCCCGGTATGACTGGAATCTGGTGCAGCAGTCTTTTTCTCAGGACCCGGAGGCGGGGTGCTGTTATTGCCCCAAAAACCTGAAGCCCACGCCGGCCAACCGGATGAGAGAGGACGTTTTTCTGGAAAAGCAGGCGCGAGGCCAGGTGAAGGCGGAGGACTATATCTGCCTGAAACCTCAGCTGGAAAAGACGTTGGACAAGCAGATAGAGACGGTGGGGGACCGGGAGTTTTCCTTTGACCTCTACGCAGGCGTGGAGATGATGGAGTCCTTTGACCAGCTGGTGGAATTTCTGGCCATTTGGCAGTTTCTGCGGGAGCGGGCGCTGGTGCTGGAGGTCCCCCAGCCCCTGGACGGGGAGACGGCGGGGCTGTTTTTCCAGCGGCAGCCCCGGGGGACCGTCCCGGACCCGGACGGGGACAAAGCCCAGGGAGCGCTGCGCTGTTCCGACCGGAGATATCTGACGGATGGGGAGTACCATCTTTCCCAGGAGCGCTTGACCATCTGCGGTGAGTTTTTGGGACGGCGGGTCTACCCAGCTCCGGGATTGAAGCTGTTTATCCAAAATCGGTTTCGCTCTTGGGACGAGGCGGCGCAGTCCCGGGCCCTTTGGGCGGCGTGGGCGGCCGTTGCGGTGTCCATTCTGATCGCCCTGGCCCCCTATCTCAGCGCTTTCCTAACCGAGGTCCTGTCTCCGGACAAAAGCGGGGACACACAGACTGCCCGGAGCAGCGCCGTGGGAGAGGGCCGGCAGCAAGCCGCCCATGGGGGAGCGGCCAATCCCTTAATTGATCAAATTATACTCGATAACCTGGAACTTGACAATATATGAGCGTTTCCGGGGCCGGCACAACATGAGAATAGGGCGAAAAAAGAGCCTTCCGCGGGAAGCGGAAGGCTCTTCCGAATAACCTGGAACTTGACAATATATGAGCGTTTCCGGGGCCGGCACAACATGAGAATAGGGCGAAAAAAGAGCCTTCCGCGGGAAGCGGAAGGCTCTTCCGATGAAAAAAGCGGCGGAATCATTCCGCCGCTTTTGGATTAAAACGCAACGCTGCCGGTCACCTTGTCGTTGACCACATAGTAGGCCATACGCTCCTCGGGCTTGAGATACACGGTCAGCTTCTTGATGCTGGAGGCGCGGTGCCCCTCGGCTACATAGGCGGCCTGGGCGGCCTCCTTCAGCTGAGCAACATTCCACTCCTCGCCGCCAAACTGGATGAGAACCTCTTCCACCTTCTGGACGGTGGACTTTGCGGCGGACTTCTTTTCCACCTTCTTCTCCACCTTCTCAGGCTTTTTTTCAACCTGCTCGGCCTGCTTTTCGACCTTCTCGGCCTTCACAGGCTCCACAGTCTCCGTGGCCTTCTGAAGTTTCTCAGTTTCAGGGGCCTTGGGGGTCTTAGCCGTAGCCATAGTAAATTCCTCCTTGCTCTTCTCATCAACAGGTTCATTGCGGGTGTACAATGAACGCTTAACATATTTTATACCAGAATGCCGTTTTTCGCAAGAGTAACCTGTATGAAATATGGGAGAAAAGACGCTGATTTGTGATAAAATCTCCAAAAATTCAGAGAAATTGCAGGGAGATGGCGATCAATTCCTTATTTTGGAACTGCCACGATTACCCGGATGCGCCCTCCTGCGCTCAGGCCCAGATCATCGTACCAGCCGGTCAGATCATAGTTCTGTGTGTTGATCTGGGACAGGGAGGCGGCGTAGTAGCGGTAGGTTCCCGTCCCGTCCCGAAGCAGCACCTGCACGTCCTCGGACAGGGGGTATTCCTGATTTCCGGACATGGCCGACAGGCTGCCCAGGCTGTCCAGGGGAACGGAGGAGAGCTGCTGAATGGACCGCAGCGTGCCGTCCTCGTACACCAGGACCGCCCCGCCCACCTGGGCGTTGTACCGGGCGCTGCCGCTGAGGGAGTAGGTCTGTCCGTCCATCACATAGGTGTAGGACACGGAGATGTTGGAGACGTTGCCGCTGCCGCTGGTGGAGGAGTCGGTGATCCCGCTGAGATAGACATACTGGTAGGTGTCGCCGGTGACCTCGTTGAGAATGAGCCGGTCAATCTCCCCGCCGGCGTTGAGGGTGTAGTAGCGCACGTCGTCCCCGCTGAGCTTGGTCCCCGCCAGGCGGGAGGGGTAGACGCGCACATAGCCCCCCTCCGAGTCGGTGTCCAGAATCTCCACGTCGCTGGCCAGGGCGTAGCTGCCCAGACTGCTGCCGTCGGCGCTGACAGTGCCCTCCAGACGGTCAATCGACATGCCCTTGACGGTGGCGCCCGACTGGGAGACGGTCACGGCCACCAGCCGCCCGGTCTCAAAGGCGCCGCCGCTGTGGTAGAAGGTGCGCAGGACCCCGTCGGTGCAGGCCACCTGGGTGGTCACCTGGGCCGAGGCGGTGGCGGAGCTGCTGGTGGAGGCGGTGGAGGAGGCTTTGGCGCTGGAGACCACCGAACCGTAGTAGGTGCTCTCACTGTCCTGGGGGTCCAGGACCTCCACAATCTCCCCGTTCATCCCCAGCAGGAGGGTGACGATGTCTCCCTCCTGGAACTGCCCCTGGCTGGAGAGCTGATAGGCGGCCTGGGAGGTGCCGATGTCATAGGTGACCCCGGCCACGGTGGCGGAGGTGGGGGATACCTTGCTGGGGGAGAGGGCGGTGAGGGTCCCGGAGGCCCGGTTGTGGTAGACCCATACGGTGCCCATGCCCTCGTTATAGTAGTACACGTCGTAGGCCTCCACCTGGCTGGCGGAGGACAGCGCGTCGTTGCGGTAGACGGTGGCCCCGCTCAGGGAGAAGGGCAGGGAGAGGGAGCCGTCAGTGGAGACATAGGGGCCCTTTGTCTCGGCGGACACCAGCGTGGCGTAGTCCACCTCCCCGTTGGTGACGGTGTAGCCCAGGGTGGCGCCGTACACGCCCCCTGTGCTGGTCTGGGCCACCAGGGCGTTATAAATGAGGTCCACACAGTTCTGCCGGGTGAGCTTCGAGCCCTGGGCGGTGGACACGTCGTCCAGCAGCCCCAGGCTGTCCGCCTTGGACAGCTGGGCGGCGGGGTAGGAGCCGGTGAGGGAGGAGGCGTCATAGCCCAGCAGGCGCAGCAGGGCAGTGCAGCCCTCCTCCAGGGTGATGGCCTGGTCGGGGCGGAAGGTGCCGTCCACATAGCCGCTCATCCATCCCTGCTCCACGGCCAGCCGGATATAGCCGCTGGCCCAGTGGCCGCTTTTCACGTCTTTGAACAGGGAACTGCCATAGGAGCTGACAGAGTCCTGATAGGGGGAGGCGGCGGCCATCATGGTGGCAAACTGGGCCCGGGTCACCTGGCCGGACAGGTTCAGATTGCCGGACTCATCTCCTTCCAGAATGCCGAGGACCCGGATGGCCTCCAGCTTGGAGCTGCCGGTGGCTGCTGAGGCCCCGGTACACAATAGGCCCAGGGACAGGCACAGGGCCAGCAGAAGGGAACAGGCGCGTTTTTTCATATGCAAAACTCCTAACTAATCGTAGTGAAGGGCGTCGATGGGGTTGAGGCGGGCGGCCTTTTTGGCGGGCAGGTAGCCGAACAGAATCCCAATGCCCACCGAGATGCCAAAGGCCAGCAGCACCGCCCCCAGGGTGGGGGACACGGTGAGAGACTCCTCTGAGATTTGGGAGACCACGGCGGTGGCCACGGCGGACAGCCCGTCGCCGATGAGGATGCCGATGACGCCGCCCAGGGCGCTGGTGGCGGCGGCTTCAATGACAAACTGCTGCATGATATACCGCTCCTTGGCCCCCAGGGACTTGCGTACCCCGATCTCCCGGGTGCGCTCGGTGACCGACACCAGCATGATGTTCATAATGCCGATGCCGCCCACCACCAGGGAGATGGCGGCAATGCCCGCCAGCACCCCCACCAGAATGTTGATCATGCTGGTCATGGTCTCCAGCATCTCCGCCATGCTGGTGACGGTGTAGTAGTCGTCGCTGGCAAAGACGGCGTAGAGGGAGGCCTCCAGAGCGGCCACACTCTGGTCAATGTTGTTTTCGTCCCGCATGGTGACGGTGAAGGTGCTGGCCTGGCCGGAGATGCGCTCGGCGGTGGTGTAGGGGAGGTAGAGGCAGTCGTCGCTGCCCCCCTCCTCCAGGGTATCCCCCTTCTGGGCCAGCACGCCCACCACCTCCAGGCTCTGGCCGCCCACCCGGAGGGTCTGGCCCACGGCGTTTCCGCCGAAATAGGCCTGGTTCAGGTACGCGCCGATGACGCAGACCTTGGAGCGGGTGAGCATATCGCTGTACTGAAGTCCCCGCCCGGAGGCCACCGTCATGCCGACGATGTCCAGATAGTCCTCGCTGACCCCGGTGCAGGTGGTGGAGCTGATGGTTTCAGAGCCGATTTTCACATAGCCCATCATGGACACGGTGGGGGAGCACAGGTCCAGATACTGGCTGTTGTCGGCCACGATTTCATAAAAATCCTCCGCGTCCAGGGAGCGGGTGGAGCCCCGGGACATGACGGATACGGTAAGGGTATTGGTGCCCAGACTGGAAAAGCTGTCGGTGACGTAGGTCTCCAGGCCGTTGCCCAGACCCACAATGACGATGACGGCGGCCACGCCGATGATGATGCCCAGCATGGTCAAAAGGGTGCGCACCTTGCTGGAGACGATGTTTTTCAGGGCCAGCTGGAGGGATTCGGTGATTTTCATGCCCGCGCCCTCCCTTCTCCTCCCGAAAAGCGGGGGGTGACCACCGCCTCAGGGGCGTCGGAGGGGCCGTCATAGACCACCTTGCCGTCCTCCAGACGGATGATCCGCTGGGCCTGGACGGCAATGGAGTTGTCGTGGGTGATGAGCACCACCGTGTGGCCCTGCTGGTGGAGGTCCTGAAGCATGCCCAGCACCTCCCGCCCGGTGCGGGAGTCCAGGGCGCCGGTGGGCTCGTCGGCCAGAATCACCGAGGGGTGGCCCACCAGCGCCCGGGCGATGGAGACACGCTGCTGCTGTCCGCCGGACAGCTCCATGGGCTTGTGCCGCCACTTGTCCCCCAGGCCAACCTCCTCCAGGGCCTGGCGGGCCCGCTCCCGGCGCTCCTTTTTGGGCACGCCGGCGTACATCAGAGGGACCTCCACATTTTCCACCAGGTTCAGCTTGGGCAGGAGATTGTACTGCTGGAAGATAAAGCCCAGCAGGCGGTTTCGCACCTCGGCCAGCTGATTTTTGTCCATCTGGCCCACGTCCTGGCCTTTCAGCAGGTAGGTCCCCTCCGAGGGGACGTCCAGACAGCCGATGATGTTCATGCAGGTGGACTTACCCGAGCCGGAGGAGCCTACGATGGCCACAAACTCCCCCGGAAAGATGGTAAAGGAGATGTGGTCGGCGGCCACCACGGTGGCCTCCCCCATCTGGTAATACTTGCACACCTGCTGAAATTCGATGAGTGGGTTCATATGCGCCTCCTTACCTCCCGCCCGGGCCGCCGCCCATGGCTCCGCCGCCGGAGGGCATTCCCCCGCCGGAGGGCATTCCGCCGCCCATGCCGCCGGAGGGCATACCGCCCATCATGCCGAAGGGGTTCTCCGAGGAGGAGGTAGTGGGGATGTACACCACGGTGTCCCCCTCCTGGAGTCCGGAGGTAATTTCCAGGTAGCTGCTGTCGCTGGTGCCCACCTCCACGGGGACGGAATAGTACTGCTCCCCTTCCGCTCCCGTCACGTCGGAGAGGGTGCCGTTGGCGGCGCTGGGGGAGTCGGCGGTGACCAGGACCGTGTTGCCCCGGTTGAGGGCTGCGGAGGGGATGGCCAGCACGTCTTCGGCGCTGTTCAGGGTGATGGAGGCGTCCACATTCATGCCGGGCAGCAGGCCGTCCGTCTCATCAATGCGGATGGTGACCGGGTAGGTGGTGGCGCTTCCAGAGGAGGTGCCCGCCACGCTGACCTTGGTGACCACACCTTGGTAGACGGTGCCCTCCACCGCGTCGGCGGTGACGGAGACCT
Source organism: bacterium (assembly GCA_037245165.1). GTDB lineage: Bacteria > Bacillota > Clostridia > Oscillospirales > Oscillospiraceae > Lawsonibacter. The sequence continues at coordinate 7,425 of JAXWVI010000065.1, read as the reverse complement.
GCTGGCCCACGGCGATGGAGGAGATGTCCAGCTCATCCACGCTGAGGGTCATGGTGAGGTAGCTGAGGTCATAGATGGTACACAGGACCTGGTTGGCCTCGGCGTTCTCTCCGGCGTTGTAGTTCTTGTCGATAATGGTGCCCTGGATGGGGGAGGTCACCGTGTAGTCGTCCAGCTGGTCATAGCGGCTGTCCAGGGAGAGCTGAGCGTTTCGCAGGGACTCGGAGGCGCTTTGAATCTCATTTTCCAGCGCTTCGCTGGTCAGGGCCAGGATGGGGGCGTCCCGGTCCACCCAGCTGCCCTCGGAGACGTAGATCTGGGACACCTCCCCGGAAACCTGGGCGGTGATGGTCTGTTCCGCCTCATAAGTAAAGCTGCCGCTGCCGGCGCTGTCAATGCCACCCACGGAGGCTGAGCCGGTCTGGGTGGTGGAAAGTCCGCCGGGGTTTTGTACCTCGATGGTCACGTTCCGGACAATGACGTTGCCGGTGAGCACCTCGTTGTTGCCGGAAATTTTGGCCACGGTGCCGGTGAGAGTCTCAAAGGTGCTGTCCAGAGTAACCGAGGCGCTCTGTCCTACATAAAAAGAGGCCGCCTCGTCGGCCAGGAAGGGCAGCTCCAGGCACATGGTGTCGGAATTGCGGACGGTGGCCACCGTCTGCCCGGCGGACACCTCATCCCCCACCTCCACGTCCAGGGAGAGGACCCGTCCGGCCTTGGGGGCGGTGACGGTCAGCTTTTCCAGCTCCTCCAGCTTGCTGTCGTAGCTGCGCTGGGACTGGTTGAGGGAGATTTCCGCCTGTTCCAGGGTGCTGGACATGTCCGAGTCGTCAATGGTGTACAGCACCGTGCCCGCCTCCACCTGGTCCCCCTCCTCAAAGTCGGCGGTGAGGATGGTGCCCTCCACAAAGGTGGTGACGGAGTAGGAGTTGGCGGCCTCCAGGGTGCCGCTGCCGGTGATCTGGGCGGTGATGTCCCGGCGCTCCACGGCGGCGGTGACGTAGGTCTGGCTTGCCGCCTGGGCCTTCTGACCGCCGCCCAAAAAAGAGACGGCGACAGCTGCCAGCACAACGCAGGCGGTCACCGGAAGAATCACTTTTTTTCGCAGCAGCTTTTTTTTCAAACCGCCGGGCTTTTTCCCGGAGGGCGTTCCGCTTTGCGCGGGAGAATCTTTCTTGCCAAGGGCGGGGAGGTTCATAAAACGAGACCATCCTTTCCAACATAAAGTGGGTCCATTGTAGGAAAGAGATTTGAACAGACCGGGGAGAAAATCACAACAAATTCGAAACACTTTCCAAACAATTCAAAACAATGCAAAACGCCTGTGAGAATCGTGTCTCACAGGCGTTTAAAAAGGCGATTTAGGTTCGGTTTAAGCGGTAGCCGGCCCCCCACACGGTTTCAATGAGCTTGGGGTGGGCGGGGTCGTCTTCAATCTTGTCCCGGACCCGGCCGATGTGGACGGTGACGGTGGCGCTGTCTCCCACATAGTCATAGCCCCAGATGGTCTCAAAGAGCTTCTCCTTGGAGAAGACCATGTTGGGGTGCTCGGCCAGGTACTGGAGCAGGGAGAACTCCCGGTTGGGCATTTTGATCTCCTGCTCCCCCTTGAAGACCCGGCGGCTCTGGGGGAAGATGCGCACGTCCCCCACGGAGATGACCTCCTGCTCCTCGTGGGCGGTGCCGGTGAGCCGGGCGTAGCGGCTCAGGTGGGACTTGACCCGGGCCACCAGCTCGGCGGGGTCAAAGGGCTTGGCGATGTAGTCGTCCGCCCCCAGCCCCAGGCCCCGGACCTTGTCCACAAGCTCGGTGCGGGCGGTGACCATAAGAATGGGGATGTCCACCTTGTCCCGGATCATGCGGCACACGTCGTAGCCGTTGCAGCCGGGGAGCATAAGGTCCAGCAGGATCAGGGAATATTGCCCGGTGAGGGCCTCGGTGACGGCCAGCTGGCCGTTGCCCACCACGGTGACCTCAAAGCCCTCCAGCTCCAGGTAGTCCTGTTCCAGCATGGAGATGGACGGGTCGTCCTCGGCAATCAGCAGTTTTGTCATGTGGCTTCACTCTCCTGTCGGGGCAGGGCGATGTCAAACACCAGCCCCTGGTCGTTGTAGGCGCGGACGGTGCCGCCGTGGGCCTCCACAATGCATTTGACAATGTAGAGGCCAAGGCCGCTGCCCTCGCCGTTTTTGCTGCTGCGGGCCTGGTCCTCCCGCCAGAACTGTTCGAACAGGTGGGGGAGGGATTCCGGCGAGACGCCCTGTCCGTTGTCCCCAAAGCGGATGCACTCCATATTCCCCTGCCGCCATACGGTGATGGTCAGACGCAGGGGCGTTACCTGGGCGTAGCGCAGGGCGTTGTCCTTTAAATTGTTCAGCACCCGGAACATCTGCTCCGGGTCCAGGCTGACCGGGTGGGAGGCGGGAAAGATGTGGGTTTCCAGCTTGCCCCCCGCCTGCTCCAGCTCCATGGCGGCCTCCTGGGCGAAGCGGCGGACAAAGTCCCCCAAATCGCAGCTCTGGAGGAACATGGGCAGGTTCCCCGTCTCCAGCTTGGAGAAGTAGAATAGCCTTTGGAGCAGCACGTCCATTTCGCAGGCCTTCTGATAGGCGATATCCAGATATCGAAGCTGCTTTTCCGGCGTCTGGGCCACTCCGTCCCGCAGCCCCTTGATGTAGCCCTTCACGCTGGTGAGGGGGGTGCGCAGGTCGTGGGAGATTCCGGCCACCAGGTCGGTGCGGGCCTGTTCATAGGCGGCGTTTTTCTCCTTCTCGGCCAGCAGGTGCTCCTGCATGTGGTTGAAGGCGGCGCACACGGCGGAAAACTCGTTGCGCCCGCCGTAGTCCACGGGCTTGGAAAAGTCCCCCTCCTCCACCCGTCGGGCGGCCTCGGCCAGGGCGTCTACGGGCTTGAGAAGCTTTTTCACCTGCCTGCTGGTAAACAGAAGGCTGAACAGTACGATGATTACCATGGCCGCCGCGCCGCTGAGGAGCATGGACAGTACTGCAATTTCGCCGGGGGGCCGTCTGCTGCCCAGAAAATCGGCGGTGGGCGGGTGAGAAAAGGAGATGATGGTGTATCCGTCCCGCTCCACACCCACCATGGTGCCGGAGGGGTTCTGCACGATCAGGGGGGAGGCGCTCCACTGGGTATTCCGTCCGGCGTCCCGGAAAAACCTGGTCTGAGAGGGGTCCAGGGAGGAAAAGATGGGCTTGTCCCCCTTGGACACCTGGAGACTGAAGCCAACCTCCTGAAGCTGGCGGTTGAGCTCCGGCCAGTTGTGAAGCTCCACGGCCTCCCCCTGGAGCAGCTGCTGGACCTGAGAGGCCTCCTCGCTGACCGGAGAGAGGGACTGCTGACGGTAGTTGTCGGCAATGAAGTGGGTGGCGATGCCGCTCACCGCCAGCATGGCCGCCAGCGCCACCAGCACCGATATGGTGTTGTACAGAAAAAGATGACGCTTGATCCCCATGGAGATCCCTCCGGATGTGATATGACCCCAAGTATAGTAAAAGCATTATAAGGGGAAAATGTAAAGAAAACCGGCTGAAAATCTAAACTTTTTCGAAATTATTCCGCCGCTCCGGCCAAAACACCCGCTTCTCCCAGCCGCACGCCGAAGCCGTTGACCTCGATGAGCTCGTCGGCGGGGATTAAGAAGTATTTTTTTCCGTCGATGATCCGCGTCTCCACCAGGTAGCTCTGCTCGGGGGAGACGGCAATGGTGGCCTGGGAGCTTTTCACCTCGAATTTGCCGCTGTCAATGAGGTTGGCGGGGCTGAGGGCGGCGTGGTCCCCGAACTGCTGGGCGCACTGATCCTCGAACGCGCCGATGCGCTCCTCGGACACGCCGCAGTCCCGGAGAATGGCGCTCACCGCCCCCGTCCCGATGGTAAGGGGCTCCGGGTCCCGGGACTCCTTGTGCTCGATGATCCGGTCCCGCAGCTGCTCGTGGACGCACTGGATGACCTCCAGGTTGCAGTCCTCCTCCAGCGCGTCGGCCAGGGCGGTCTGAAAGGCCTCCTTCTGCTCGGCGGCGGACATGGGGGGCTGGGTGTGGAACAGCGCGTCAATGACCTCCTGATGGATTTGATCCGCCTTCCGGGAGTAAAACAGGGCGTTATAGATGTTGGCTGCGCGGTTGTCAAAGGCGGGGAAGAGGAAGCCCAGCTCCGGCGGGGCCACGATCTGGCTGGGAGCCTGGGTGTGGAACTTGTTTTCCCCGGCCACAAAGCCAAGTTCCGCCTTGCCGTTTTTCACCGGGCACACGCAGCAGACAAAATAGGAAAACACCGTCTCCGACCCGTCCTCCATTGCCTCGTCGTCCGCCCCCTTTCCGGGTACGTCGTATCGGTCGTGGGCCAGGAGAATCAGGTAGTTTTCCTCCAGCTCCAGGGATTCGATGATCTTCTGATAGAGGGTTTGGCGAAGGCCCTCGTCCTCCAGGCGGCAGGCGCGCAGGGAGGACAGCAGACGGTGCTCGTCGCTGTCGGCCACCTGCTGGGTGGAAAAGACCACGTCCAGAAGGTTCCGGCCCAGGGTTCCCGACAGGGACTTTTTCAAAAGCCCCAGATATTGCTCCACTTCCTCCTGGGACATCATGCCCAGGGACTCGTCCAGGCTGGAGATGACCTCTTTTTTGGTATTGACATAACAGCCGTATACCCGGCTGATGGCGCTCTTGTCCGGACGGAACCGGCGGCGCAGTTCACTCAATTCTTTTTGATTCATGATAAGCCTCACTTTTTTCCTGACCGGCGCAGGTTGTCTGCACGCCGGGAGAGAATGGGGGCGCGGACAGCCCGCGCTGCATTTTATCATAGCATAGCGGGGCCTGTTTGTCATGGACGAATTTTTCGGGGATTGCGGGGGAAAATGGGGAAAGACGAAAGGTTCTGTTCGAAGGGGACGGGACTGGGTCTTATTCTGTAAGATTTATAAAAAATGGATTAAATCGCCCCGACGCCTCTTGTGTAGGGAGGAAAAATGGGATAGAATGGGAGCAACAAGCGGGAATACCGCAAGAAGGAGGTTTTTTCCATGGATATTAGAGATACGCTGGACACATTAAAGGATAGGGCTGTTGACCTGGCCCAGGCCGGCGTGGCCCAGTCCAAGCGTCTGGCCGAGATCGCCAAGCTGAAAATGGCCAATATGTCTGAGGAGGACACAATCAAGAAGGCTTACCTGGAGATCGGCAAGCTGTACTACGCGGAGAAGGGCGCCGCCCCCGACGGGGCCTATGCCGCCGCCTGCGAGCGGATTACCGCCGCCCGGGCCGCCATTGAGACCAACAAGGACCGCATTGCCGAGCTGAAGCAGCCCGGCGACCCCGCGGAGGAGGAAATCGTGGCCGAGTATGTTCAGGAGGAGGTCCCCGCCCAGGAGGAACAAGCCCCCGATGCCGCCCCCGCTGAGGAGAAGCCGGAGGAGAGTTCCGCTCCCGCTGGGGAGGAGACGAAGGAATAAAAAGCGCGCTCACAAAACCGCTCTTCGGAGCGGTTTTTCTTTTTGGGTATGACAGAACAGGCTTGGTGGAACACTGTTCAGGGAGGAGGGAGAAGTATGGAGCGATACGGACGTAGTCCCCGGGACGTGGTGGGGCATGACCCGGCGCTGCTGTCCTACTGGAACCAGATGCCGGCCCGGGCCCAGCTGCGGCTGTTGGACAGCGGGATCACCGTGTCCACGCTTGGGGAACTGAAGCTTCTGGCGGAAAATTTTGGAGAAAAAGGCGGTTGAGCCGGAGGAAAAAACATGATACCATGTTGCCGTCAGCACGCGGCCGGGGGCCGCGGCGAAATTTTTCAAAAAGGAGCGTGGCATCATGCTGTTTGTAGAATACCCCAAATGCACCACCTGCCAGAAGGCCAAAAAATTCCTGGATGAGCGGGGCGTTTCCTATACCGACCGGCACATCAAGGAACAAAACCCCACCGCCGACGAGCTGCGGAGCTGGTGGAAGACGAGCGGACTGCCGCTGAAAAAATTTTTCAACACCTCGGGCCTTCAGTATAAGGCCCTGGGCCTGAAGGACAAGCTGCCCGGCATGACGGAGGAGGAGCAGCTCTCCCTGCTGGCCACCGACGGGATGCTGGTCAAGCGCCCGGTGCTGGTGGGCGAGAACTTTGTCCTGGTGGGCTTTCGTCCCGAACAGTGGGAGGAGCAGCTGAAAAAACTGTAAAAACGAGAAAAAATCCCTGCGGATTCCTGCCAATCCGGGAAATCAGGCTGTCGGCCTTTTTTCCCTTGGAAAAGGTGGAAGGTGTCTCCACGGTTGAGAAGAGAATACTCCGGCCATAATGAGAGGGCGGGCGGCGATCGTGCCGCCCGCTTTTCTGTTTGAAATGAGACAGCGAGGGGGTGGATTTTTGGAACAGGAACCAAAGCACAAATTTGGACGGGGTGTGATGGGAATCGTTTCAGGACTGGCCGCCGTAGGGGTGTGCCTGATGTGTTTTCCGGCCCTGGCGGGAAGCGCGCAGACGGCTGAGCCCGATTCGGTGCCCGCCGCCGCCATGCTGGCCGCGCCCAGCCAGCAGGTGATCCAGAGCCAGGCCTCCGGGGTGGAGACGGTCATTCCCATCGGCAAGGCGGTGGGGATCAAGCTCTTTTCCGACGGCGTGCTGGTGGTGGGGCTTTCCTCCGTGGAGACGGCCAAGGGGAGCTGTTCTCCCGGCCGTGACTGCGGATTGAAGGAGGGAGACGTCATCACCCACATCAACGGGGAAGAGGTTGACACCATTGAGCAGGTCCAGGCCGTGGTGGCCCAGCAGCGGGACACGCCGCTGACCATCCAGGCGGTCCGGGGCCAGCGGCAGCTTCAGCTGACCGCGTCCGCCGCGGAGAGCAGCCAGGGCGCCTATCAGCTGGGGGTGTGGCTGCGTGACTCCATGGCGGGCATCGGCACCATGACCTTCTATGACCCGGACAGCGGTATTTTCGGGGCTCTGGGCCACGGCATTAACGACGTGGATACCGCCATGCTCATGCCACTGGAGTCGGGGAGCATTATGCCCGCCACCGTGTCCGACGTGAAAAAGGGAGCCAGCGGCGCGCCGGGAGAGCTCCACGGACAATTTGACCTGACGAGGGATCTGGGGACGCTCTATGCCAATACCGACCTGGGCATTTTCGGCCAAATGCCCATGGAAAATCTGGACACGGAGCAAGAGCCGGTCCCGGTGGCCAGCCGTGACCAGGTGGAAGTGGGCCCTGCCACCATTTTGTCCAACATCAGAGGCGACGAGGTGGAGCAGTTCCAAATCGAGATCACCAAGGTGTGCGCCCCGGGAGACGATACCCGAAATCTGATGATTCGGGTGACGGACCCGGAACTGTTGGAGGCCACCGGCGGGATTGTGCAGGGGATGGTAGTGAGTTATAATAGGGACAACTCAGGAGAGAAACCCTTGCGCCGCAAGG
>JAXWVI010000064.1:0-76531 GCA_037245165.1 bacterium | reverse complement strand
TCTTTCCTCAATTTTTCTTCATTTTTCTATTGACTTTTTATTTGCAGACTTTTGTTTTCATTATAAAGATCAAAATCATTCGTGCGAAAAAAGCCATGGATAAACTTCAAGAACTAACGGATGATCCCAATATGCTGTCTTGGAAAGTCCCGATGCTCGATTATGAAGGTCTATTCAATCATGTGACGGGAGATATGCAAACCGGGATGACTCAAATCCAAAAGGCAAAGCAAATTTACCGCTTGTGCGGCAATGAGTTTATGGCCGAGCAAATGGAGACGGGCTTAAAATCCATACAAGGTGTGGAAGATAAAATCTAGGTATAAGGTTGGCTCCAATCCTGTTCCTTTTCTAATTTGACAAAAAACCTTCTTGACGCAACTCCTATGATAAATACCAGGTATCCGCTGGGGATCAGCACCCAATAGGGACTATCTGAAAACCAGTCAAACAGCGCTCCGTAGAGGATTTGTCCTGCGGGCTGAGCACACATGGCAAGAGTGAACACATAGGACATGACCTTTCCCATCAAATGTTCCGGAGTTCGAGCCTGGATGACGGAGATTGCGTAGGTGGAAAACAGACTGCATCCAAATTGCCCAAGGCTGAACATGACAAGGAGAATGATGTAAATACCGAGAGGTCCTACAGGTAAGAGAAAGGCGATTCCCGATGGAATGAGGCTCAGGCCAAGTCCCATAAAGACAACAGCCAGCCAGCGCAAACGGAATTTTTGCGCTGTAATTCCCACAAAGAGGCTGCCCAGAACGGCGGCTACACCCATAACGCTCTCCGCTGCTCCGTAATGCTCTGCCGAGAGTCCAAGGACAGTCCGCACCAGGTAAGGAAAGCCGACCACCACGGTACCGGCCACAAACAAGCTGGCCAGAGATGCAAGCAGGAGCAATTTGAGGATACCCGGCTGATCCCGGCGCAGGAAGTGAATACTGGCAAAAAAATCCTCTCTGATGATGTCCCGGACGCTCATAGTGACTACCGTCTTCTGACCGTCCAGCCGAATGAAGCACTCCAAAATGGCGGTGAGGAAAAAGCAGGCCGCCGTGCCCCAGAGGACCGGAGTAAGCCCAAAAGCAGCGTAAACCAGACTGCCCAGAAACGGAGTAATGAGCCCGGCAATGGCCTGTACCTGATTGACCGCCGCATTGCCCTTCATCAGATTGTCTTCGGAGAGCATTTGGGGGATGCAGGCCTGTACCGTGGGAGACTCAAAAGCGGCCAGGACAGACAGGATCACCAACAATGCACCGATGACCCAAATATCATGTCCAAAGGGCAGCACCAATCCGGCAACCAAAACGGTGAATCCGGAGAGAGTATCCAGCCCTACCATGATGCTGCGCCGGTTGGCCCGATCTGCCAGAATACCGCCAAAAGGGGACAAGAGGATGGTAGGCAGCATAGCCGCTGTCAGCAAAGCTGCAAAAATGGATGCTGAGCCGGTCTGCTCCAACACATACATGGAGAGGGCAAACTTTAGGGTGTAGTTGCCAATCAGGGAGCTTAACTGACCCAAAATCAAAAAAGTGAAGTTGCTGGTACAGAGCTTTTGCCTTTTCATGTGCCTACACCTCCATATTTTCTACTTGATGAAACAAGTCCAGTGCCGCTATGACAGAAAAATAGCTGAAATTCCCATCACGCCCCATAGGATCGGAACATACTTTATCGCTGCGCTGATCACCTGACACACCAGGGAAGCCAGAATGACCGCTGCCACGATGGTTACCGAAACCGACTTTTTGCGGAATCCACACCACAGAGAAAGCACACCCAGCAGCCCTGCCAGAACGGAGCAGCAGAGCAGGAAGCCCAGCGTTACCACTCCGCAAATCAGAGCTGCAATATAATAGGGGCGCAGACGATTCCGTTTTAATTCCAATGCGAGCAGTTTATACATGGTTACCGCCTCCCTGGATCAGCGAAATAATATAGTCTTCCATATTGGAAGGATGCTGTTTGCGGATGTCCGTCATCTCTTCTTGGCCCATGGTAACTCCTTTCATACCTTCAAGCGGTATGTATTTTGGTAAAAAATTTGCCGCAGCTATTGACTGCGGGATTTACGATATAATACCTTCCAAATGAATGTATCCGTCCAAAATAAAATTGCCAGAAGGCAATTTTATTTCAGGTCGGGGATTTGCGCAAAGAACTCGTCCACCAGCCGCTGAATGGTATCGTCAAACAGAGGCACCCCCATCTTCTCCATCATCTCCCCGATAAAGGAGAATTTCCGCCGCATCTCCTCTTTAGTAGCCGGGAACACAGATGGCAGCAGCCACAAGCTGGTGAGCAGCGGCAACAGCTCAGCGATCTCCTTGGCATACTCCGTGTGGATGGAACCGTCCTGGTTCCCCTCCTCAATGAGTTCCAGAAAATACGGGGTGAGAATCCGGCGGTTGGCATCGATCATTCCCACCAATACTCTGGGATTGTGATTCATGGGAATGGATTGTGCTGTCATATTGGTACGGGCTGTATCTGCCTGATTCAGCCGGACTACCTCACGCAGTTTTTGGAGGCCGTTCAGATCGGTACGATCTTTCACTGCCTCGAAGGGGTTGTTTTCAAAAAACATACGGTCACTCACCGCATCCATGATTTCCTCTTTTGATTTAAAGTGGTGGTACACCGCGCCTTTCGTAAGGCCGCCCAGTTCCTCTACAATGTCTTGAATGGTGGTATTCTCATACCCCTTTTCTAAAAAAAGACGTTGAGATACATCCAATATTCGTTCCACTGTCACTTCAGGATATTTATTTCTTGCCATGGCAAATTCCTTTCGGATAGCAATAACATTCCTTTGGTATGTAAATAATAACATACGCTTGGAATGTTTGTCAAGATTGTAGGGGATTATGTTGCGTCAGTTTCATTGAGTGGGTAGTTTCCGTCCTTTCAGGCGTATGATTGGCCGGGCCGAAATGATCCGTCTGGCTGAGGCAGGAAAAGTCAAAACCATTATTTTCAAGGATATGTCCCGCATGGGCCGGGACCATCGGAAAGTCGGCTACAATACCGAGAGATTCTTTGCCCAGCGTGATCTTCGGTATCTTGCCATCAATGACGGCGTGGACAGCGACAAGGGGAACACCTCTGCACCAACGCGCCCTGTGGGGATCAGAAAGCCCCTGAACTTCTGCACCTATGCCATGGTGATAGCCGGGGGTACTCACCGCCGTTCTGGGGCTGCTGTTTCTCACTCCCCTTGCGGAACTTACCGCCGCACCCACTTGCCGAACAGGGTTTTTTTGTAGTGCCGCAGTTCCTCCTTGGCATCGGCGTTGTCACCGGCTTTCTGGAGGTATTCCACCCCCTTGGCAATGTCCGCCGGGACGCCCAGGCCGTTGCAGTACAGCTTGCCCAACAGATAAAAGCCGGCCGGGCAATGCCAGTCGATCTGTTTCAGATACTTCAGGGCCTGGGCGTAGTCCTGCTGGGTTCCCTGGCCGTTGGCGTAGCAGGCGCCCAGGTAATAGAACTGGGGCGAGGCGCCGTTATCCTCCGCCCACTTGAGCAGCTGGAAGGCCTTGGCGTAGTCCTGCTCCACTCCCTTGCCGTCGTAGTAGAACATCCCCAGCCGGTTGGCCGAGTTTGCTTTTACCTGGATGGGCGCTGCCAGCGCCTGCTGGTAGTATTGGGCGGCCCGTGCGGCGTCCTTGGGTACCCCTTCTCCCATCTCATAGGAGTAGCCCGCCCGGAAAAAGGCCCGGGGTTCTCCCCGCTCTGCCGACCTGCGGTAGAGATCATAGGCCTCGTCCTTGTTCCCGTTGTTAAAGAGCGTGGTCGCGTAGAAGCACATACAGTCCGGGTAGCCCTTCTCCGCCCCGTAGCGGTCCACCTCCGGCTCCTTCTCCGGGCGGGGGGAGATCAGGCCCTGCTTCCCGTTATGATAAAAATTGGACAGGTTGAGATTAGAAAGGGAGACGCCGTTGCGGTAGGCCCGCCACAGCCAGTCCTCACACTTGGCGTAATTTTCCCGCAGGTAGCTCTGAATGGCGTCGTCGCTGTCAAAATCCTCGTGGTTCTTGCCCTGGATTTTCACAAAGTCACCCCAGAAGTACACGTTGCCGATGAGCATCTGACTTAAAGGCTCCCCGTGCTCCGCCTTGTCCAGCACGATATCAAAAGCCTCCTGGAGACTCAGGGGCATGGCCTGGGCCAGCCGCCGGTCCATCACCCCGCTCCGCAGGGACAGCAGAGTCCCGATGGCGCTGCCTGCCAGCACAGAGTGGCGCATGAGCTCGTCTCCCGCCTGCTCGTCCACAGGGAAATTGTGCCCCGGCCAGGTGTACTCCGGTCCGTACAGGCACCGGGCCAGCAGGCAGCAGGCGTCCGCGTCGCCGTCCTGCGCGGCCTGCTGGAGCAGCCGAAAGCCCTCCTGTCCCTGTCCGGCGCGCAGGTCATAGTAGATGTACTTTAAAGCCCGTTCCACCGGGTCGCTGAAAAATTGTCCCATAGGGATTTCCTCCTGCTCTGTTTCTAAAATTTCATGCTTGCCAGGACCGCCCGCTGAGCGCGGGGTCCTTTACTCAAAGCTCCATCTTCTCAAACCCAGAAATATCCATGCCCCTATGATAGTAGGCGGCGGAGAAAAACTCAATAGCCTTCTGCACATCGGGTACCATCTGTTCCCAAAGGGAGGGGCTGCCGGGGATGGAAAATCCAATCTCCACAGAATAGTGGCCCTGTTCCGGACCCTGCATGGCCACAGCGCACTGGATAAACCAGCAGGTCTCCGGGCTTTGGGGGTCCTTTTGCTCCAGGATCAGGTAGCTGTCTGCCTCCTGGCTCAGCTCCCGCAGCCCCTTCTCAATGTCCTGCCAGTTGGGATCAGCGGTACTGCCGGAATGCCCTCCCACGGTCAGAGCCCAGGGCCAGTCCGGATTGGGCTGGGGCGGGGTGGGAGAGGGTCCGCCTCTCCCACGCTCCGAAGTCTGCTGCCAGGTGCGGCCGGAGCGCTCCATGTGCGTCCAGCCCTCAAGCGAGGGAATCTCCCCCCGCAGCCAGCCCCGCAGCACCGCCTCCGCCTCGCCGGCGGAGACATCCCGGGTCCAGGCGTACTGCCCGGGCACCCCCGGTGTGCCGGAGTACTCCTCCATCAGAATGCGGGTGGGCTGTGCCGCGCCGCCGGCCAGGCAGACCAGGCGGCTGAAGGCGTGTCCCTGTCCCTGGAAGGGGACGCCGGGCACCAGCTGGAGAGGAACGCTCTTTCCCGTCTGATTGGGTTGACGCAGCAGCTGATAAATGGTGTCCCAGGTGATCCGGGAGGTCACCGAGCCGTCCGGCAAGGTGAGCACCTGGTTCTGGGCCAGCCGCTCCTGTTCCTTTTGAGCCTGCTCCTCAAACTGGGCTTTTCTCTGCTGGTAAGCCCGCTCCTGGGCGTATTGCTTCTCCTCCTCCTTGGTATAGGCCAGATCCTTGTGCTCTTTGGAGTCGTAGCCCCCGAACACCGCGGCGGGAGCCCGGCGGCGCAGACAGTCCATGGCCTGCTCCAGCTCCTTCTGGCTCCGCAGGGAGGTAATTTGCTGCTCCCGGCGGTCGTCCACGATCCAGATTTCGTAGATGTAGGTGACCTGGGTGCGCTTGCCCGCGTGGCGGATGTGCCGCTCCGCCCGGCCAAACACGCCCCGGATGCGGGAGATGCGGGAGACTTGATCTCCCAGCACCCACTCCTTGCCAATTCCCATCTTGCCAAACCACTGGCCGTTCTGCTTCAGGTCCTGATCTACCATGGCGAAGAGCTCCTTCACCGGGGGGCTTCGTCCGGGTAGGGGAGCTGATTGCGGATGGACTGGGCCAGGGCGCTCTTCTCCGGCACCAGGGCGTCCCGCAGACTCCGGTAGGCCAGGAAAAGGCCCACCAGAATGGCAACCACACCCGCCACCGGGATCAGGTAGTAGCCGAAGCTCAGCTCCTCCTTTAGCTGCTCCGCCTCATAGGGCATAGACTGGGCCGTCACGAAGAACCAGATGGCCAGTCCGCCCCCGACCAGGAAGATGGCCGCCCAGATCAGCCCGGTCAGCCGCCCCCGGGTCCGCTGGAGGCAGTAGCCCTCCTCTGGCCCGTCCGGCTGCTGCTTTTTGTTCCACCACATAATGAGGAGGATCACCGGGATGGCAAAAATGCGCAGAACGACCACCAGCGCTATGTAGACGATCACATTCCAGGGCCATTTGAGATAAAAACGCTTTTTAGAAGTTTTTTTTGATTCCATGGTATCCTCCTCGTACTCACAGTTCCGATATAAAATTTTCTGGACAGTGGTGCTGTCTATTCGATTATAATTGTTTTAGGAAATTTCTTCAATCCTGTTTTGGAGAGCGCTTTTAGCCTGTTGGCCGGAGCTGCCGGCAGATCGTCCGATGGTTTATCTTTGATAATCGCATATGCTGTGCTATAATGCCTGTAACAAGCTGAGAAAGGGGAGAGCATCTCCCCCGGCGATGACCTGGAGCCGGTACGATGCCGGCTGAAGCGGATACGCGGCATAAGGTGCTGGAGAATGGGGAGAAAGGAGAACCAATCATGATTCGAGACATCTGCAAAGACGAGGTGTTCCTGGCCCAAAAGGCGGAGCCCGCCACACCGGACGACCGTTCCGTTGCCGACGATCTGCTGGAGACGCTGGAGCACCACAAGGCCGGCTGCGTGGGCATGGCGGCCAACATGATCGGCGTCAACAAGCGCATCATCGCCTTTGACAACGAGGGCGCCTACATGGTCATGTTCAACCCGGAGATCATCAAGAAATCCGGCCCCTACCAAACGGAGGAGGGCTGTCTCTCCCTCGCGGGTACTCGCCCGGCCAAGCGGTGGAAATCCATCAAGGTGAGATGGCAGAACGAGAAGTTTCAGGAGCGGCTGAAAACCTTTACCGGCTGGACGGCCCAGATTATCCAGCATGAGATCGACCACTGCGAGGGGATCATCATATGAAAAAGTGCAGAATCACCGTCATGCGGATCACCCGATATGAGGACCTGATGGCAAAATACGAAAACCCCATCTCCCACGCCTGTGACATGGGGGAGGGGCAGGTCTTCATCGCCAACGGCTGGGAGAAGCCCAAGGGATTTTGCCAGAGCGCCTGGGACACCCTCTCGCCCTTTGTGCTGGCTCTGAGCCATGGGGGAGAGAACTTCTACGACGGCTGGATGAAAAATCCCAGGTCCGCCATGCTCTCCTGCAACGACGGCTTTCGTCCGGTGAGCTTTCTGGTGGAGGCCCTGGACGAGGATGCGGAGTGAGGAGGGGACGCTGTGTTCCCAAATAAGGCTGGAGCGGTCACCAGCGCTGCCAAGGGCGGCCCGAATGCCCGGGGTCTGGAGCGTACCCGTGGCTTTTTTCGGAATCTCAGAGAAACCTATGACAGAGGTGAACAGAAATGAAACTGGCCATCCTCTCCGATACCCACGGCCTGCTGCGGCCCCAGGTGGAAGAGTATCTGAAAACCGCAGACGCCATTCTTCACGGCGGGGACATCAACCGACAGGAAATCGTGGATCAGCTGCGGCAGTACGCCCCGCTCTACATCGTCCGGGGCAACAACGACAAGGAGTGGGCGCAGTCCATCCCTCACGACCTTACAGTTACCCTGGGCGGCGTGACCTTTTATATGGTCCACAACAAAAAAGAGGCCCCGGCGGATCTGGCCGGGGCAGATGTGGTGGTGTTCGGCCACTCCCACAAGTATGTGCAGGAGGAGCGGGACGGCATCCTCTGGCTCAACCCCGGCTCCTGCGGTCCCCGACGCTTCCACCAGGAGATCACCATGATGATGGCGCAGGCTGCGGACGGGAAGCTCCAGGTGGAGAAGATTACCATTCCCCACGAAACGAAGTGATGGAGCTTAGCCTGACCGTCCAGCGTATGCACGGGTGTTGAGAAGGGGAGACGGGAGCGGGTCGTCTCATTCCTGCGGGCAGAAAAAACGCCGGCTTGCGGCGCCGGCGTTTTCTGTCCCAAATACGATCAATCCCAGTGTTCGTAGCCGCCATATCCGCCCCGGCTGCTCTCCAGGCTGGTCACTCTGCCAAAGGCGTTGACTTCCACCTCGTACCAGGTGTCGCCGTTGGTGATGTCAAAGCTGTATTCATTCCAGAGCCCCTCCTGGTCAATCTCCTGGCCGACGACCTCTCCGCCGCCCACGGCGGCCAAGGCGGCTTCACGGGCCTGCACCACGTCTGCACGCAGCGCCAGAGAGCCGATCAGCACCGCCGCCAGCACTACCACGACCGCGATTCCCGCAATGATCAGGGCGCGAATTTTTCCGCTCAGATTCTTCCACATAACAAGATTCCTCCATTTCCGGGTTTTTCATTCCCTCTGCTTTCATAATGCGCCATCCGGCCCATTTATTGCAGAGGAGGGAGAAAAATTCCTGTTATATGCAGGACCTGGCTTCAGCCGTGATGGGCCTGGACCGGAGAGGCGGAGGGACAGCCGAAAGAATGAGAGGAGACAAAGACTTGAACACAGAAGAACATGTAAACGGACGCTCCGGGCGCGGCGGCTGCCCCGCCCGGGGGACGGACAGCATGGGGAAACGCCGCCCCTCTTCGACGCACGAGTACGGAAAGCCCAGGGTGGCCTTTCTCTGCGTCCACAATTCCTGCCGCAGCCAGATGGCGGAAGCTTTGGGGAAGAAGCTGGCCGGCGAGGTATTCGACAGCTTTTCCGCCGGCACGGAGCCCGGCGCCCGGATTAACCCCGACGCGGTGCGCCTGATGAAAGAGGTCTACGGCATCGACATGGAGCGAACCCAGCACAACAAGTCCCTGGCGGAACTGCCGGCGGTGGATATTGTGGTCACCATGGGCTGCAATGTCCAGTGCCCGACCTTCCCCTGTTCCCACCGGGAGGACTGGGGGCTGGACGATCCCAGCGGTAAGGAAGACAGGGAATTTCTGGCCGTTATGGCGCGGATCGAGGAAAAGGTGCTGGACCTGAAGCGCCGCATCCAGGCGGGCGAGCTGTAATCCAAGTGGAACGGCTGCCCGGCGGGGCGACAAGTATGTGCGGTGGGTGGAGACGGCTGTGTGGTATCATCTACATGATTCGGACCAGAGCCTGGACCAGGATGAGCAATCCAAAAACCGCAATGATGATCGCCCAAAGATATCGCTTTGCTTTGAGTTCGCTATGGACTTCCCATAACCAGCTGATGAACAGCAATATGACGCTTATAAAAATAAAAACAAGGCCCAAAGGAGCGCCGATACGAAAAAAGATATGGGGATACGCTGTCCCAGATAAAATAACCGCAAAAATGATGGCCAAGCCAATCCCGGCAGAGATGAGCGCAAATTGATATAGGACGTTCTTTTTCATGGGGGATCATTTCCTCAAAATAGACTCCATGGCTTTTCCTCTGGCCAGCTTGTCCACCAGCTTATCCAGATACCGGAGCTCCCGCGTCAGCGGGTCCTCGATTTTCTCCACCCGGACGCCGCAGACGGCGCCGGTAAAAAGGGCGCGGTTGGGGTTGGGGGCCTGGTCGAACATGACCAGATAGACGGTCATGTTATGGCAGCGCCGTGTTGCGAATATGGAATCTCAGAAGGTGACGGTGCGGCTGGGCTCGGTGAAGGAGGAGAAGGTGGCGGTGGCTTCGGTCAGAGCGAAAACCGTGGTGTTGCCGTCGCCGGGGGTGTAGGCGGCGCGGAGATTGGGGTACTCGTTGAGCATGTGCTCCTGAGCGGCCACATCGGGTACCTCCATGGCCTTGGCTGTCACCCGCAGCCAATGGCTGCCGTCGAAGGCGCAGACCTCCACCTTGGGATTGGCCAGCATCTGCTTGGCCACATCTTTCTTCCGTCCGGTCTGGATGGTGAGTTGGCCGTGATAAAGGTCAATGGTGCCGAAGGGGCGCACCCGAGGCTGATCCCCGTCCATGGTGGCCAGGTAATAGGTGCCGCAGGTCTTCAAAAATTGATAAACTTCTTCCATGGGATATCCCTCCTTATTTTTTCTCCATTTTATACCACATGATGCAAAGCGTCAATATTGGGGTGAAATCAAGAACATCGGCCCCATGACACAAAGAAACGGCCCCAAGCGCTTGGCTTGCGGCCGTTTCTTTTCAAATACCGCTTATCGTTTACAGCTTCCCCCACGGCAGCACGATCCGAATGTGCCGGACAGCAGCCAGCCGATGAGTCCCATGTACAGCATAGAGTTGATGGGACTTGAGGTAATGACACAGGTTCCGGTGGAGCAGCCTACCAGATTGTAATAGACCAGGCCTACCAGCCCGCCGCCCAGGATGAACAGGGCCGGGCGCAGCCATTTTTTCATACGTTCCTTCATATCAGTCGCCTCCCATGAATGTTTACTGCTGTTTTGGATGGCTCCCATGCTTTTGTACGACGCCGTGCAGCCAATCCGGTTTTTCTTGTATGAGCTGAGTATAGCCGGCGATGTGGTTTCTTTCTGTGACCAAGTCACGTTTCGGTCAGGGAAATCCCGGCAAGCTGGGAGTGACAGGGGAGCTTGTCCCAACCTCCGGCTGCCGGCGCGGTTGACAGAAAACGCCGCGTCCCTTATACTAGGGACACCGCAGATGGATGCGGAGTATGCCGGACAAAAGGAGGTCATCTCATGAAACGTTACATCAATACCGCGCTGCTGTACGCGATTTTGGCCATGGTGGGCGGCGTGTTTTATCGGGAGTTTACCAAATTCAACGGCTTTACCGCCAAGACCGCGCTCGCCGTGGTCCATACCCATTATTTCCTGATGGGGATGATGTTTTTCCTGGTGCTGCTTGTGCTGGAGAAGAACTTTTCCTTCACCGGGGCGAAGACCGGGCGGGTGTTGGCTGTCTATCATGTGGGGCTGAATCTGACGGCTGTCATGCTTGTGGCGCGGGGTGCGGTCCAAGTGCTGGGGACTACGGTGTCCGCCGGCATGAACGCGGCCATTTCCGGCATGGCCGGGATTGGACACATTCTTTTGGGGGTCAGCCTGGTGCTGCTGCTCCTGGAAATCAAGCGCGGCGTACTGGCTGCGCGGAGCTGAAAACAAAAGAGGGAAGGGGCTGGCGCCGCAATGCGGCGCCAGCCCCTTTTGCCTTCTTGTTTCTGATCTGTTGTCTGCACGCCTCATTCCGCCATGCTGATTCCGGGGAGGGAGGCAAGGCGCTGGGCCTGGGCGAAAAACGGAATCAGGAAGCCCTCCACCGACTGTTCCGCCAGAAACTCCGCCCCCTCCTGACTGGAGGCGGACAGCGCGAAAATGTCCTTACGCTCTGAGGCCAGCAGAAGCGCGGGGCCCGGGTCCTCCCGCGCGGCCTGCACGGCGTGCTCCGCGTCGTCTGGGTTCGATATGCGCACCAGCAGCTGGGCGGTCAGGGAAAAGGAGGTATACGCTTGGTTTTCCACCCGGTAAAATACGCTGATCTCCATGTCCTCCCGAGGGCTCTACAGCAGATAGGGCAGTACGCCAGGCTCCATGCACAGCGCAGTGCCGAAGCCGGCGTCTGCCAATGCGCTGACCAGCGCATTGGACCGGGCCAGGACGCCGCCCCATTCAGGGAGAACCGGCTCCTCCCGGGGCAGCAGCTTCTGGGTGTAAAAGATGGTGCGCCGTTTGGCTCCGGAGCCGAAAAGCAGTTTTTGTGCCAGGGAGTCCGCCGCCGCATTGATCACCGTGACGGTGAACGACGCAAACCGGGAAAAATCCGCCGCCAGCATGTCATAGGCCCGCCGCAGCAGAGCGGCCAGCGCTACTGCGTGTTTGGGCGCGCCCAGATATGCGGCGTGCAGGTGGAGGGTCGTCCCGATTTTAGAAAAGACCACAAAGGAAACCACATCGGAATTTTCAATGTAGGCGGCGCTGTAATCCCACAGCACGTCGCCCGGCGCGTCAGACGGGGCAAGCCCGGCGGGGATGTCCTGGCCAAAGCGGGCGGAGAAATTCCGGGCGGCCGGCGCGGGCAGCTGGCTGAGCGGAACGATATGGGATACCGTTTCCTGTGAAGCCGCGGGCAGCTTGGCCAGGTATGCCTGTTCCAGCTGACGGGCCGGGACAGAATATACCGCCGTACCGCCGTGGGGAAACAGAAACCCCCGGCTGAGGAAAAAGCGGTGAATGGCTTCCTCCTCCTCCGGCGCGGCGGAGTAGAGCGCGTCCAACGTGCGGCAGCCGCCCATGGCGGCGGAGCGCTCCGCCGCCTCCATCAGGGCTGAGCCGGCCCCTTGCCGGCGGTTTTCCTCGTTCACAAACAGGGAGACGATCTCATACTGTTCCCCGCCCGTCCGGGCCAGAAGGGCGCCCCGCGCCTGGCCCTGCTCAAAGACCGTCAGCAGCTCCGTTTCCGCCTCTGACGCAATCTCCTGCCACTGGGGAAGTACAAGCGAGGCATACCGGGCCCGATCCTGCTGCCCAACGGCAGTTACCTCCCAGCGGCTCATACCGCAGCGCCTCCCTGCGCGCCTGCGGAGTTCGTCATCCTGGCGTTGAGATCCATAAACTCAGTTTTTGAAATAAAATCATTAAGCTCCATATAAAACTGACCTTTCATTTCTGTATCCACGCTCTTGGAGCGATAGGTTACCGTGCCGTCCGGCTGTGTGATCTTCTGGTACTGCATTTCTCCGCTCGACCACGGATTGCGGAGCTGAACAAAACGGTTTCCGTCCCGTTCCGTCACGCCGATTACCGAATAGGCGTGACGTTCCACAATGCCGCCCTGTTCCGATTCGCCATTCTTGCCGGTGGCTTGCAGTCCGTCCTTCAGGAACTGCCTGGTTCCGATGTTGATGGATGAGCCTACTTCCAGAGCGGTGTTTATGTAGTTGTAAACGTCAACGGCATAGTTTGTGTATTGTCCGGTCATGGGGCGGTGCTGAATGCTGCCGAATGTGTTGTCGGATATGGCTTTTTCCATGAAGGGGGGGAACACACGCTGAATACGGGAGAGCAATTCCTGGGCTGAAAATCCGAATGGGGCTACCGCCTTGTCAAGCCCCGGATTCAGGTTCTGCACATCCTCAATCCAATCGTCTATGTGGGCCATCGCGTCCTGGATATCCTCCAGGTAAAGAGGAGAGGAACAGACCGTGACGTTCTGGAGTGTCCCGTCCTTTTTCTCCTGGTACACGGTCCCGTGCTTTTTCACCAGGTATTCTTGTATGGCGATGCCCACGGTACTGATGCTCAACGGGAAATCAATGGGATTTTCTTCCAGCCAGTCGTGAAGTCCGTTTTCCAAGGAAACAAATGTCTCGGAAATATGATCCGCCGCAGGGTGAGCGAAGATAATCTGTTCCTTTTGCACACCTGTGAAGCGCTCCAAAAAGTCACCGCTGCCGCCGCCCTCGATATTCTGGAAGGAGTGTTGCATCCGTTCCATTTCGGCCGTCTGCTTTGCCTGAAGGGCGGCCAGCTCCGCTTGGGCTTCCTCCGCGGTGGCGCCCCGCTGGTTCAACTGAATGGTCAGCACGGCCAGGGCTTGCTGTTGTGCGTTTTCCAGGTTTTTCAGATCATCCGACCTATGCAGCCCCGACGCGGCGTAAGCCTTTTCCAACAGCTGCATCCACAGGCATTCGTCAGAATAGGCGTCATCCCCGTTGGAATTCAGCGCGGGAACATCCTTGGTCACGGTGACAAAAAGGGGGACCTGCTGTTTCGTCGCCCTCCTCTGTCCCTCCGCAGGCGGGACGGTCACGGTTTTGTAAAACCGCACCGTCACGGTGCCGTCGCCGTTGTCGCACATCCCATCCTTGAGCGCTTCCGGATTGTTCTGGACAAGGGAGGAAATGGCCGACTGAAGATAGCAATCGCCCAAATACAGCTGCTTTACATCGTTCATAGAGGGCTCGTGAGGAAACAGAGCGTCATCCCTGCGGCTGACATACCGGTGCGTTTCTTTCTTAAGTGCAGGCGGGTTGTTCACAGCATTGATTTCCTCGCCGTTGGGCTCCCGCCGATGCTGGAGATTGCCGCCGGTAAAGGTTTCAAAATACAGCGCGTACCGGGCGGCCACAGCGTCCGCCTCGTTGGTGTCCTCGCCGCCTTTTCTCTGCTTGGCGCGCAGCTTCTGATAGGACGCAATCGCCTTCTGGGCGTCCCGAAGGGCCTTGGCCTGTGTCGCCCGCTTGGTCTGGGTGGGAGAGAGGTCGGCGTATTTTGAGATTGCGGCCATCATCTTCTTGTATGCCCCGGCGCCGGGTATTTTGCTGTGCTTGTCCAGAAGCTTGCTGTCGTAGGCGCAGTTGACCCGCAGGACCTCACTGAACGCGTCCACACGTTTGTCGGAAAAATTGTTCCGTACCTGATCCCGCTCCAACTGATACACATACTCAGGTTCTTCCGCCGCAGGTTCTTCTGCCGCAGGTTCTTCGGTATGCTTTTTCTTCTTGGTTTTTCCCTCGTCGAGAACAGAGGTCTTGCTCTTTGACTTTTCAACATGACCGTGGGCGGCGGAGGAGGTTTGTTGTTGGTCCTGCTGCTGTACCGGCGGGGCGAACAAAAGCTGCTGGCTTTGCATCTGCTGAGTTTCCGCAACCAGCGGGGCCTGTTGCTGCTGTTTCATCTGAATATGTTCAGGGGAATTTTCCATCTTCCTCATCCTTTCCCTGAAAATTTGAAGCAGAGGGGCCGCGCCTTAAAAAGTCCGGCCTGTTCCGCTGCCTGAAAGCAAGTCTGCACCCACACAGGGGGGCGGCGGAGTGTTGGACCATGCACGGCCACGATAAGGCATTATAGCACGAATTTTGTCCCAACAGAAGGCGGGAAAGCAAAACTTGAGAAAAATTTAAAAAACATCCAAAAGCGGAAATATTCCGGGGCAAATCCATGTGAAACGGAACAAAGCCCCTGGGCGGTTTGTCCCTGTGTGTCACCTGACCCGGGGCAGCATAGGATAGTGGGAGCTCCGGCTCAATACAGGAAAAGGAGAATAACCGATTATGGGTATGCCCGTAATTACTGCAAGCACAACCACCCGCGACCAGGCGATCACCGACCTCATTCAGTCTGTTGCCCTGGAAGAAACCGCCCTGTCCCACATTCTCAATGCGGAGGGTGAAAAGATCCAGAAGATGGTGGCGCTCCCCGACGTAACGCCGGAGGTGCTGCTGGCCACCAACAAGTCTGTGGAGTCCATGGTCAATGCGGTTTCCCGGCTGGAGATGATCCTCCAGTCCAAATTGTCCGGCTTTGAAGGCTGCCTGTGCCAGTCTGACTCTCCCCAGGGATAACAAGCAATCAGGTGGGGCTCCTATGGGAGCCCCATCTTTTTTACACCCTTCCATGGACCCGGGCATAGTATGAATACGGAGCGGTTTCAACTGGCTCCCTACCCCTGGAACGGATGGTTCCAGGCCGGTGTAATTCCAATAGGAGGATTGATTATGGCAATCAATTTCGGCGTTGCCAATGAATATAATGTATTTGTCTTTGGCAATTTGAGCCTGAGCAATACCGACGCGGAGGGCCGGGTGGCTGTGGGAGGCAATGCCACCCTCAGCAACTACGGCGTTGGCGCGGGCATTATCCCGCTGCCTCCCGCCAATACGGACCCGTCCTTTGTGGTGGATGGAAGCGTCAATGTCACCGGAGGTTCCAACGCCAGCGGCAACACAGTGGTCAATCCCAACAGCAATATCATCACCTATACCATGGGCAACCCCAACGGTCAGTTGATTACGGGGACGCCCATTGATTTTATGGCGGCAGAACAATATCTGAAGTGTGCTTCGGCTTACTGGGGCGCGCTTGAGCCCAATGGAAGCGGCCAGGTGATCTATGGGCAGCTGAACCTGACCGGCACCGATGAAGCGCTGAACATTTTCTCGCTGGACAGCGGCAATCTCTACGGCAGCGGAGTCTCCCTGGCGCAGCTCAACGGCATCAATATCATCGCGCCCCTGGGCTCCACCATTCTCATCAATGTGGCCGGTACTGCCATCCAGTTCGGCAGTTATCAGATCTTCCGCAACGGTGTGACGGCGACCAGAGAAAACGCCCGGCTGATTTTATGGAATTTCCCCCAGGCCCTGACCTGGTCCAACAGTACCACCGCCATTTATGGTTCGGTGCTGGCTCCCTTCGCCGCGGCCAACACCACCTTCAGCCAGATCAACGGCAATATTATCTTTGACAGTTATGCGGGAAACGCGGAGAGCCACAATGAATTGTTCATTGGGGAACTGCCCGAAGCGACTGCCTGCCTGCTGACTACGTCAAGCACCACCAGCACCACGACCACTACCAGTACCACGACCACGACCACCAGCACCACGACCACGACCAGTACCACGACTACGACCAGTACCACGACTACGACTAGTACCACGACTACGACCAGTACCACGACTACGACCAGCACGACCACCACCACCACGTCCACCACGACCACCCAGGCCCCGGTCCCCCGCGATCAAGCCATTACGGATCTGCTTACCTCCATTGCCCTGCAGCAGGCGGCGTTGTCCCACATCCTCAATGCCGAAGGGGAAAAGGTGCAGAAGATCCTCTCCTTTGACCAGCTGACCCCGGAGACCGTCCTGCTGACCAACCGGTCGGTGGAGTCCATGGTCAACAGCATCTCCAATCTGGAGCTTGTGCTGGCGGATAAACTTGCCCTCTTCCAGGATTGCGTTTGCGACGACAAAGACGGGCAATAAACGAATGGATGGCGCGGCAGAGTTCTGCTGCGCCATCCGCATCATCAGGAAGGAGTGTAAATTCGCCATGAAGGTTGCTATTTTGACCATGTTTTCCGGCCTGGCCACCACCTATTCCCTGGTCAATGTGGTGGCGGATCAGATCAAGATGCTGCTGCAGGCCCAGGTGGAGCTGAAAATCCTGGTGTGTGAGACTTGCCCGGATGAGGAGCGCTGGGGCGTTTTTCTGGACCCGCGGCTGGAGAGGGTGAAGATCACCAACACCTGTCACGGCGCGCCCATTGTATGGCACGATTACTCCGCGCCCACTGGTGCGGTGCATGAAAGCTTTTATGAGGAAGCGGAGCAAATTGCCAAGGATTATGTCCGGTACCTCCGGGATGTGGACGTGTGCATCATGCATGACATCCTCTATCAGGGCTGGCACCTGGTCCACAACGTGGCCATCCGTCAGGCACAGAAATCCCTGCCGGGCGTAAAATTCCTGGCCTTTACCCACTCCTTGCCCGTCAGCCGCCCCCAAAAGCTGGAAGAACCCTTTTCCGCCCGCTTTACGCCTATGCCAAACACCCGATTTGTCTACCCAAGCTACTCGGGGATCGAGGCCCTGGCCCGGCAGTATGACGTCCCCCAGGGCAGCTGCGCGGTGGTGTACAACAGTCTGCCCCTGTTGGAGGTGCTCAGCGAGGATACCCAGCGAGTCGCGGAACGCGTGGACCTGCTGAACCCGGATATTCTGGCTGTCTATCCCGGCCGTCTTACCCCCGGCAAGCGGTTTGAAAAGGTGGCCGCCTTGGCGGGAGCCATTGAGCGGAAGACGGAGCAGCACGTCAGAGTGGTGTTCTGCGATTTTCCCAGCGCTGATATCCCCGGCGAGGTCTATAAGAGGATGATCCGTACCGAAGGACAAAAATTTGGGCTGGAGGAGAGGGATGTGGTCTTCACATCCGACCTGGGGTACGAACAGGGCTTTCCCCGGCAAGGGGTGCTGGATCTGTTCAGCCTGTCCAACCTGTTTATCTGTCCCTCGTTCTCCGAGTCCTTCGGCCTGACTGTGCTGGAGGCGGCCAGCCGGGGCAATTTCCTGGTGCTCAATGAGTCGGTGCCCGCTTTAAAGGAGCTGGGGGAGAGCTTGGGGGCCTACTTTATGCGGTGGGATGGGCGCAACTTCGGATATGATACCCATGAGAAATACGCCCCATCGGAGCAAGCCTACTACGAGGAACACGGGGAGATCATCGTGAACCGAATGCGGGAGGATCGCAGCCTGCGGGCCAAGACGCGGGTGCGCACCCGGTACCATGGGGCCTGGATCTGCCGCAACCAGCTGATGCCGCTGCTGAAGGATACTGTGTGACATGGCAGAAAAGAGACGCGGGAATGCTGCGGCGTACAGAGCCGGCGGCATTCCCGCGATTATTTTGTCTGGGCGGCCGTTTTGTCCCCCAGCTGGCTTGATCTATTCTTGGAACCATCACACGTCATATGCCGCCATGTCGCTCATGAGCAGGCCGTGGTAGTATTCCTCCATGTCGCTGGTATGGGTGAGGAGAAGCTGATATGCCAGATCATATTCGTCTTTTAACAGCGCGTCAATGATTTTGATGTGGTCTTTGGCGCCTTTTGTCAGACGGCGCTGGCGGAAGTAATCCTGGGAGCGGATGCGCTGATGCTGATCGCTGACATAGGAGAGAAGCTTAATAATATGGCGCTTTTTGGTCCCCTCATACAGATATTTGTGAAACTGGTAGTCTAACTTATAAAATGTCTCCACATCGTCATTTTGAAGAGCCTGTTCCTGCTTTTCCCGAAATTCCCGCAAAACCGATTTGTCGTAGAGGCGGAAATAGGGGCGGAGCAGGGCGGGCTCCATGACCTTGCGGATGTGAATCAGCTCAATGATGGTCTGGAGAGACAGGTCGGAGACCATAACGCCCCGCCGGGGGAGGAACACCACCAGCCCGTCCTGCTCCAAACGGGCCAGCGCCTCACGCACCGGGGTCCGGCTGACTCCCAAAGCTTCACAGATTGCTTTTTCATCCAGATAGCTGTTGGGAAGAACTTCGTTGTTTATAATTTTGTCTTTCAGGTTTTGGTAGACTTGGTTTGTCAAATTCTCTGATTTCGCCACGGCAATCAACTCCTGATACGCATTATAACACAGAAAAACCGCTCCGTCATTACAAAGTTGCGTCCGACAGGTTGCACAAAGGCGGAAGGGAAAAATCGTCGAAAAATCCCCTTGACAAATAAAATCCAAAATGTATAATCTTTGTATACAAAAAGAATACAAAACTTCAAGGAGGAACCCACATGGGCCGCTGCTATTCCCTTGTGCACCTGACGAATATCGCCTGTCCGCCCCCTGAGTTTATCCGGGTAGCGGCCAGAGCCGGGTACGATGCAGTCAGCCTGCGGACGATTCCCCTTGGCCTGCCGGGAGAACGCCCTTATAATCTGGCAAAGGACCCCCAGCTGCTGCGGGAGACCAAACGGGCTTTGGCTGAAACCGGGATCAAATATAAGGATACGGAAATTGCCCGGATTGCGGATGGGGTAGACGTGAGAGATCATGAGCCTGCCCTGGCCGCCGCGGCGGAAATGGGCGTTACGCAGATTACCACCAACATCTGGATTGCGGATCAAGCCCGCTATACGGAACAATTCGTGACCTTGTGTGAACTGGCCGAACAATATGGCCAGGACGTCAATGTGGAGTTTGTGACTTGGGCCAGTGTGGCGAATTTGAAACAGACAAAGGAACTTCTGCTGGCCTCGGGGCGGAAGAACGTGGGGATTATAGTAGATATGATCCACTTTTACCGCTCCCGTGTCCAGCTCAGCGAGCTGGATGAGTGTCCCAAGGAATGGTTTCATTACGCCCACTTGTGCGACTGTCCCACGGAGATCCCGGAGGATGTTGAAGAGCTGGCCCGCACGGGTCGGGCGGAGCGGCTTTACCCAGGGGAGGGCGGCGTGCCCATCCGGGAAATTGTGGCCCGGATTCCAAACCCGGATATCGTCTGCGGCTTGGAGGTCCCAAATCAGGTCCGGCTGGAACAGCTGGGATTTGAAGAATATGCCCGCCGGGTTCTGCGGGCAGCGAAGGCCTGTCTGGGTGAGGCCGAGATGGCGTAAGAGAGAAAGGAGAAGCAGATATGGAACGTTTTGTTGACAAAGTTGTGATGATTACCGGAGCCGGCGACGTCGCTCTGGCGGTTGGAAAAAGAGTGCTGTCCGAGGGGGCGAAGGTCGCCTTTGCCGACTTTTCCCAGCAGGCGCTGACCGCCGCGGAGGAGGAGATGAAAAAGGCCGGTTATGGACCTGATCGGGTGATGACGGCCACATGTGATGTGCGCAGTCAGGAGACCTGTGACGCCGCCGTGGCCGCTGTCGTGACACGGTGGGGCAAGGTGGACACTCTGGTGGCTACCGCTGGCATTATCCGCCACATGCCCATTGATGAGATGGGCGAGAAAGACTGGCAGGACGTGGTAGACATCAATTTGGGCGGTGTGTTCCGTGCCTGCAAGGCGGTAGTGCCGGGGATGAAGGAGCGCAAGTATGGCCGGATCGTGATCATTTCGTCCATTGGCGGGCGCACCGGCCGGAACGTGGGCGTCAACTATGCCGCCAGCAAGGCCGGCGTGAACGGCCTTGCCATCAACCTGGGCTACAACCTGGCCCCCTGGAACATTACCGTCAATACCGTCGCCCCCGGGCCGCTGAAGGGAAAGATGTTCTCCTCCATGCCTCAGGAGCAGCAGGACAGCCTGGCCGCGGGCGTTCCCCTGCGCCGAATTGGCGAGCTGAGCGACGTGGCCGCCGCTGTGGCTTACCTGGGCAGCGATGACGCCGCCTGGACCACCGGAGAAGTATTGGACGTGAACGGCGGTCTTCAGTACTGATTGCCAAAAGTGCCTTGTCCCAGTGGTTGGGAATGAAATATGTTGAGTTTGCAGCGTTTTTTCTAAAAGCTGCAAAAATAAAGTGATTTGCTTAAGGAGGAAACAAAATGAAAAAACTCACTGCTCTCCTGCTGGCCGGCGCAATGATGTTTGCCCTGGCTTCCTGCGGAGGAAACACCAGCGGCTCCGGCAGCTCCGCCGCTTCCGGCTCCAGCGCTTCCGGTTCCGCCGCCGGCTCCGGTTCCGGCGCCGGTTCTGCTTCGGCCGTGTCCTATGAGGATCTGGAGCCTGTTTCCCTGATTCTGGCCGACTCCGCCGCCAAGGGCGCCGCCGGTTCCGTCTTTGACGAACTGGTGGCCGAGAAGGCGGCCGAGATCACCGGCGGCCAGCTGACCATCGAGACGTTCATCAACGGCGAGCTGGGCGCGGACACCGACCTGCTGCGCCAGATGCAGAATGGCGACATTGACATGGTGGGCAGCCAGATTGCCGCCCTGGTCAGCTTCGCTCCCGAGCTGGCTATCTTCGATCTGCCCATGGTCTTCGCTACCGCCAGCGGCGATAAGATTGACCAGGTGCTCAATGGCGACAGCCAGACCCGCGCGGCTCTGGATACCGCCTTTGAGAATGCCAACTGGCATCTGCTGGGCTTCCTTCAGAACGCCACCTTCCGTCTGACCACCGCCAACACCAACCTGCAGGATCTGGCTTCCTTCAAGGGCCTGCAGATCCGCACCATGGAGAACACCAACCACATGGCCTTCTGGGAAGCCATCGGCGCTGAGCCCACCCCCATGGCCTGGAACGAGGTGTACTTCGCCCTCCAGTCCGGCAATATCGGCGCTGAGGAGAACGCCGCCGACACCATCGTGGGCGCCAACCTCTTCGAGGTTCAGGACTACCTGGCCTGCACCAACCACATCCTGTATGTGAACCAGCTGAGCATCAACAAGGACTCCTGGGAGGCCCTGGACCCCGCTTATCAGGCCGCTCTGGAGCAGGCTGTGTCCGAGGCCATTGCCGAGATGCGCACCCAGCTTGTTGACATCGATACTCAGAACAAGGAGCTGCTGGTGGAGAACGGTATGACGCTCATCGAGTACGATCAGAGCTTCTTTGACGAGATTCTGGCCATCCCCGCCGTGCAGGACCTGTACAAGTCCATCGACAATGACACCAACGGTCTGGCCTCCATCCTTCAGCAGGAGCTGGCTGCCTAAGCAGACAACGGAATATCCCATAAGAACGCCCGGGTCGCCTGACCCGGGCGTTTTGTATAGACGCATGGGGCCCATTTACCTGTTTGTCGTGATTATGTGCGTTGGGGAGACGATGATACGCGCAAACGGGACATTGTTTTAAAAGGCCTGTGGGACTATAATACAGTATCATAATCCGGAGAACGACGCCGGAGGGAGGAAACGAGATGAACAAAAGCGACATCACCCGGGACTATTGCATGCTCAAAGGTCCGTTGGCCAAGAAGGGATACGACTGGTGGTGGCACTCCTTTACCGCGGAACATATCAGAACGGGAACACGCAAATCCTTTTACATTGAATATTTTCTCTGCAACCCTGCCCTGGCCCGGGATGAGCCGGTGCTGGTCTGGAACGACCCGGAGGGCCGAAGAGCGGGGAAACGCCCCTCCTACTGCATGGTGAACGTGGGATTCTGGGGGGAGGAGAAGGGACAGCTCCACCGCTTTTTCCCCTGGAGTCAGGTGTCAATCCCCATGGATCAGCCTCTGGACCTGAAGGCCGGGGACTGCACCTGTACGGAGACGCACATGTCCGGCCATGTGTCGGTGACCCCGGAGCAGGCCGCCGCCCATCCGGAGTGGATGAGCGACGCCGGAGAGATGGAGTGGGACATCCGGATCGAAAAGCAGGTGGCCTATCATGTGGGATATGGAGCATCCGCGTTTTTTCGGCGGCTGAACGCCTTTGAGATGTTTTGGCACGCCGAGGGGATGAAGACCGCCTTTGACGGCTGGCTGCGCCTGAACGGCGAGGAATATCGGGTCAGGCCGGAGACCTGCTACGGCTATGCCGACAAGAACTGGGGCGGGGATTTTACCTCCCCCTGGGTGTGGCTGTCCTCCAACGATCTGGTGAGCGCCGTCACCGGCAAGCGGCTTTCCAACAGCGTGTTTGAGGTGGGCGGCGGCAATCCCAAGGTGTTCGGCGTGGCCCTGGGGCGGAAGCTGCTGGGCCAGTTTTATTACGAGGGACGGGACTACGAGTTTAACTTCAGTAAATTCTGGACGGGCAGCCGCACCTTCTTTGACTGCACGGAAACCGATACCCAGATTTTGTGGAAGGTAATCCAGACCACCTTCCGGGCCAAGATGGAGGTGGAGATCGCCTGCGACAAGAGGGAGATGCTCCTGATCCGCTACGAATCCCCTGACGGCTATATGCGCCACAACCGGCTTTGGAACTGCGGGAACGGCCATGGCACCGTGCGGCTCTGGGAGAGACGGCGGGGCGGCTGGAGTCTCATCGACGAGGTAAAGGCGGGCAGCGTGGGCTGTGAGTACGGAGAATATGGAGGACAGACGGATACCCCAAAGTAACCATAGGTTTTAAGCATAGTAAGGTATTCGATATAGGTATTTGTTATTGGGTGAGGAGGGTGCTACAATAGCTCTTGAACCGTGACATCAAAGGAGGACAGTGAATATGCATTCCAAATATGACGGTTATTCCTTCCCGCTGCGGGATACGGTCAAGCGGGAGAAGGTACGCTTTCACAACCGCTATGGCATTGAGTTGGCGGGCGATTTGTATCTGCCCAAGGCCGCCCAGGGGAAATTGGCCGCTGTGGCTGTGTCGGGCCCCTTCGGCGCGGTGAAGGAGCAGTGCTCCGGGCTCTACGCCGAGGAACTGGCAAGCCGTGGATTTGCTGCCCTGGCCTTCGACCCCTCCTTCATTGGGGAAAGCGGCGGCCAGGCCCGGAACGTGGCCTCCCCGGATATCAACACCGAGGATTTCTCCGCCGCGGTGGACTTTCTCTCCACCCAGGATTTTGCCGACCCGGAGAGGGTGGGAATCCTGGGCATCTGCGGCTTTGGCGGCATGGCCCTCAACGCTGCCGCAATGGACACCCGGATCAAGGCTACTGTCACCTCCACCATGTATGACATGACCCGAGTGAACGCCAAGGGCTACTTTGACGCCGCCGACAGCGCCCAGGCCCGGTACGAGACGAAAAAAGCCCTCAACGCCCAGCGGACACAGGACTATAAGAACGGGACCTGCGCCCGGGCGGGCGGGGTGGCGGACCCCCTGCCCCAGGACGCCCCCTTCTTTGTGAAAGACTACTACGACTACTACAAGACCCAGCGGGGCTACACGGAGCGGTCCCTGAACTCCAACGGGGGCTGGAATGTGACCTCGTCTCTGTCCTTCCTCAATATGCCCATCCTGCAATACAGCAACGAGATCCGCAGCGCCGTACTGATGATCCACGGGGAGAAGGCCCACTCCTGCTACTTCAGCCGGGACGCCTATGCCCACATGGTGAAGGATAATCCGTTTGCCGACAATAAGCAGCTGCTCATCATTCCCGGCGCGGTCCACACCGACCTCTACGACCGAAAGGATGTCATTCCCTTTGACAAAATTGAGGAGTTTTTCCAAACCTATTTAAAGTAAGGAGGAAGGAAGCATGGCAGTCAAACAGACGGCGGGCCGGGAGGCTCTGGGCCAGTTTGCCCCCAAGTTTGCCCAGCTCAATGACGATGTATTGTTTGGTGAGGTCTGGAGCCGGGAGGATCAGCTCTCCCTCCGGGACCGCTCTCTGGTTACGGTGGTGGCCCTCATGTCCCAGGGGCTGGTGGACAGCTCCTTCCAGTACCACCTGGCCACCGCCAGAAAAAACGGCATCACCCGGGAGGAGATCGCCGAAATCCTGACCCACGCCGCCTTTTACGCCGGCTGGCCCAAGGCCTGGGCGGCCTTCCGCATGGCCAAGGAGGTCTGGGCGGAGGAGCAGGACGGCGAGGACGGCAAGGCCCGGCATCAAAAGGAGATGTTTTTTCCCATCGGGGCGCCCAACGACGGCTTCGCCCAATATTTTGTGGGCCAAAGCTATCTCCAGCCCCTCTCTACCAGCCAGGTTGGGGTGTTCAATGTGACCTTTGAGCCGGGCTGCCGCAACAACTGGCACATCCACCAGGCCGACAAGGGAGGCGGTCAGGTGCTGATCTGTGTGGCTGGCCGGGGCTATTACCAGGAGTGGGGCAAGCAGGCCAGACAGCTGCACCCGGGAGATGTGGTCAACATCCCCACAGGCGTCAAGCACTGGCACGGAGCCGCCCCGGACAGCTGGTTCTCCCATCTGGCACTGGAGGTGCCCGGGGAAAATACATCCAACCAGTGGTTGGAGGCCGTCTCTGATGAGGAGTACGGCAAGCTGGGCTGAGCCGGTTTGCCGGTTTGACCATGTCGCTTTCAAAGGGCGCCCCATCCGGTTTCGGATGGGGCGCCCTTCCGGCTTATCGGCTGCCGGGGGACATGCATCGTGTCGGCCTTGTGGGAGGCGCGGAGGAGAAGCTGCCCCACAGATTCACATTCCCTCTTGACAAACTGGCGCCCCCGGCATATACTGGTCACATCAAGATATTTTGATGTGAGGTGAGGACGTGGGGAACTCGTATCAGGAGCAGGCCAAGGTATTCAAGGCCCTGTGCGACCCTAAGCGCCTTGCCATTCTGGAGCAGCTGCGCGGCGGCGAAAAATGCGCCTGCGTCTTGCAGGAACCCATGGAGCTGACCCAGTCCGGTCTGTCCTACCACATGAAAATTCTCTGCGACTCGGGCCTCGTCACCGGCCGGCAGGAGGGGAAGTGGACCCACTACCGGCTCAGTCCCTCCGGCAGGGACCATGCGGTGGAGCTGCTCAAGAGGCTGACCACGCCGGACGCAGAGGGGGACGCCGCCTGTTCCCGGTGTACAAAGGAAACGCCATCGTAAAAGGGATGGCGTTTTCTTCCGCAAGATACATCAAAAAAATTTGATGTATTAATTCCATAACAAGAGGGGTTTTCTGATGGGAGTATGGAACTTTATTCAAAACCAGGTGTTGGGCATGAAATGGCTCAATGAGCTGCTGGGCGGGGCCCTGTCGGCCTTGGGGCTGGATGTAACGAGCCGCATAGGGGGCAGCATCCAGTTTTTCCTCTATGATGTGGTGAAGATCACGGTGCTGCTGTGTGTGCTGATCTTCCTCATCTCCTATATTCAGAGCTATTTTCCGCCGGAGCGGAGCAAGCGTATTTTGGGCCGGTTTCACGGCATATGGGCCAATCTTATGGCGGCCCTGCTGGGGACAGTCACCCCCTTCTGTTCCTGCTCCTCCATTCCGCTGTTCATGGGCTTCACCGGCGCGGGGCTGCCTTTGGGGGTAACCTTCTCGTTTCTGATCTCCTCTCCCATGGTGGACCTGGGGAGCCTGGTGCTGCTGATGAGTATTTTCGGCGCAAAGGTGGCAGTTCTCTATGTGCTCCTGGGTCTGGTCATTGCGGTCGTGGGCGGCACCATCATTGAGAAGCTGCACATGGAGCGTGAGGTGGAGGACTTCATCCGCTCCGCCGGAAGCGTGGATATCCAGGCGCCCGGCCTGACCCGCCGGGACCGGCTGGTCTACGCCAGGGAGCAGATGGTGGGCACCTTCCAAAAGGTGTTTCCCTATGTCCTGGTGGGAGTCGGCATTGGGGCGGTCATCCACAACTGGATTCCTGAGAGCTGGGTGGAGACGGTGCTGGGTTCGCACAACCCACTGGGCGTTATCCTGGCAACTATTGTGGGGGTGCCCATGTACGCGGACATCTTCGGTACCATCCCGGTGGCTGAGGCTCTGTTGGGCAAGGGGGCACAGCTGGGGACGGTCCTCTCCTTCATGATGGCCGTCACCACCTTGTCCCTGCCCTCTCTCATTATGCTCCGGAAGGCGGTCAAGCCCAGACTGCTCGCCTTGTTTACCGGCATATGCACCGTAGGGATCATCCTGGTTGGCTATCTGTTCAACGCCATTCAATTTATATTATGATAACGGAGGTACTGTATTATGGGACTGTTTCAGAAGAAGACGAAAACCGAAGGCTGCACCCAGCAGAAGCCGGAGACGGGCAGCACGTCCGGCGTCAAGGTACTGGGCTCCGGCTGCGCCAAATGCAATGCCCTGGAGAAGGCCGTCCAGGCCGCTCTGGAGGAGCTGGGCATGGTCACATCCATTGACCATGTGACAGATTTTGGACAGATTGCCGCCTATGGGGTCATGTCCACCCCCGCTCTGGTGGTGGACGGCAAGGTGCTGTCCTACGGCAGGGTATTAAACAAGGAGGAGGCCAAGGACCTCATCCAAAAGGCAAGAGGATGACCCTGAGACAAGAAGAACCTGACCGGACAGAGCGGGGAAATATGGATCACAAACAGCCATGGGGGATAAGCCCCATGGCTGTTTGTTTCAGTATGGTTCCATCGTGGGAACGGGCGAAAAAATTTCGGAAGGTCTCCACCCACAGGGCGGGCTGGATCACTTTGTGGCAAAATGGTTCATAAAAAAGTCGGTGAAGGCCTTCAGCTCCTCCTCCTGGGAGACGTAGACATACAGACTTTCATCCTCCAGCCAGTCGTAGGCATTGATGGCAAGGTAGCCTTTTTTGTCCGGGTAAATGACAAAGGCGTCGGTGGGATACTTGTTGCGGTACGCCTTCCAGATTTCAGAGCGGCGGTAATAGGTGGGCTCGCCGCAGCCGGAGAGGTCGGGAACGGTGGGGACGGCCACGATGGTCTGGCCGGCCTCGTTCCACCCGACAATCAGATTGCCGATCTTGGTTTTGCTGCCGTGGACGAAGCCGTAGTTAAACCGGGAGACGTCCTCGGTATAGCCGAAAATCAATCTGTAATCATCTCCGTTTTCCACCACCTGGTTAAAAAGCGCACGCATCTTCCTGGCGTTGGCGTTGCTCTTTTCCATGTCCACTTCGGGGCCTTTGAACAGCTTGCTGAAAAATCCCATGACAGTGTCCTCCTGATATTGATGATATATTTGTAAGCCGGGAGCGGATGGAAGGTCCGCTCCGACGGTTCACCAAAATAAAGATAATTTTAAAATTTTGTATTTATAGAGGGGGAAGAGCAATCCGCCGGACCAGTATGGAGGTTCACATGGTTCTGACGGATTGGTTTCTCTCATTTGGAAGGAGGAGCCGGTTCCCGCTGAGTTTCCAGGCGGTTTAGAATGGCGTCAATTTGGAAGGCCACAGTTTCATCCGCCGCTTCGGGGACAAACAGGGGGAGGGTGTGGGGAATCGCCCGGCGGATGACCATAATGGTCAGGCTCAGATTGGTGAACAGGGCGACTCGGTCCCGATCAGCCCGGATCCCAAAGCACTCCAGCAGCCGGCCGAAGAGGAGCAGCTGTTTTTCCCGGAACAATTTGCGGCTGTCCGGGGACAGCCGGCGGAAGAGCTGCTGCTGTTCCTCGATGGTCAGTACGGCGATGCCATGCTGCTCACCGTAGCAGCAGGAGTACAGAAATTTCCGCACTCCCTCCCGCCAGCTCAGGGACGGATCGGCCATCAGCGATTGGGCATAAGCGAGAATCTTGGGCTGCTGGAGATAGAGCGTCTCCACGATGAGATCTTCTTTGGTGGGGAAGAAGGAGTAGAAAAAGGTCCGGGAGATGCCCACGGCCTTATACACCTGTTCCACCGTGGTGTGCTGGATGCCCTGTTTTGCCATCAGGTCCAGGGCGGAAGAAATCAGAGCTTCCCGGATGCGGACCCGATCTTCCTCGGAATATGCGACCTTCGGCATGAAACCCCTCCAATAAAAACGAAAGAATGAAATTGTCTTTATTTTACCATGCTTTGCCCCGACGCACAAGGATGAAATGATGGTTCTGAAATTTTGATTGGCCATCGCCTTGCCGGTGTGCGTGCTCACGCCCTGTTCCGCGCTGTTCCCCCTCAGCCCTTCTTGCGTTTCCGGTGGATTATGGAGTACAATGGTCCTACCAACACCATCACCGCGCTTGCCGTCTCCCTGATGTAGCTTTTTATTTTTTGCTCGCTTCGGCGGAGCGCAAGGCGGCATGAAATCGGAGGGACAATTTGTGCAGACATCCAGCGATTTAAGAAATCTTCTGGCCCGGATTGACCGGCGGGGCTACCCCGCCTATAAGGATACCAAGGGGGCCTATCGGTTTCCGGGCTATGTGCTGTCCATTGACCATGTTCAGGGGGACCCCTTTGCCGCCCCCTCCAGGGTGAGCATCCGCGTGCCGGGGGAACGGGCGGGCTTTCCCCGGGAGCTGTATCGGACGCCCCACCAGCGTATTGCCCTTCAGGATGAGCTGACAAGGCGGTTTGGCCATCTGGCCTCCGGGGCGTCGTTTCAGGCCAAGGGCTCGGGGCACAGCGGACTGATCTCCCTGAGCCGCTGCGGCCAGGAGGTGCTGGAGCGCACCGCCTGCAAGCTGGACCCGGAGAGCGGAGGAATCCTCCTGCGCCTGGAGGTGGGGTTTCCGGCCAACGGCCGGACCATCAACGCCCGGGAGCTGGAAAAAATCCTCTTTGAACTGCTGCCCCGGTGTGTCCAGGGGGCCTTGTACTATCAAAATCTGGACGGAAAACGGCTGCGGGCCATATCCGATCTGGCCGAGGACCAGCAGTATATCCGCACCATGCTTCCCAAGCTGGGCCTGTGTGCCTTTGTGGCCGACGGGAGCGTGCTGCCCCGGGCGTCGGGGGTGTCCCAGCTGCCCATGAAGGACGCGGTACCCTTCCGCTCCCCTGGGGAGCTTGCGGTGACCCTGGAACTGCCCCACAGGGGGAAACTCACGGGCATGGGGATCAAAAAGGGGGTTACCCTCATTGTGGGCGGAGGCTACCACGGCAAATCCACCCTGCTCAAGGCCCTGGAGCTGGGGGTCTATAACCACATTGCCGGAGACGGCCGGGAGTACGTCATTACCGACTCCACCGCCGTCAAGGTCCGCTCAGAGGACGGCCGCAGCATTCGGAAGACGGATATCTCCATGTTTATCAGCAACCTGCCCAACGGGAAGGATACCCTCCGCTTTACCACCGAGGACGCCAGCGGCAGCACCTCCCAGGCGGCCAACGTGGTGGAGAGCATGGAGGCGGGGGCGAGGGTGCTGCTCATCGATGAGGACACCAGCGCCACCAACTTCATGGTCCGGGACGAGCTTATGCAGCGGGTCATCCATCGGGATATGGAGCCCATCACCCCCTTTCTGGACCGGATTCGGGCGCTCTATGAGGACTTCGGCGTGTCCACAGTCCTGGTGGCAGGCAGCTCCGGGGCCTATTTCCATGTGGCCGACTGTGTGATCCAGATGGACCGATATGTGCCCCGGGACGTCACCGCTCTGGCCAAGCGGGAGGCGGCGGCCTTTCCGTTGGCCGGTACGGCCCCGGAGCGGGCCGGAGAGCCCAGCTATGACCGCCGGCCCAGCCCGTCCCCGGAGTTTCGGGGAGACCGGGTGAAGATGAAGACCCTGGGCCGGGACGGGGTGACCATCAACCGGGAGACGGTGGACCTGCGGTATGTGGAGCAGCTTGCGGACAGCGAACAGGTGTCCGCTTTGGGCTGCTGCCTGCTGTATGCCCAGCGGCATCTTCTGGATGGCAGACGGACCCTGGGACAGGTGGCGGAGGAGCTTGAGGAGCTGATGGACCGGCGGGGACTGGACGCCCTGTGTGAGGACCGAGCCGGGGGAGTCTTCCTGGCCAGGCCCAGGAAGCAGGAGATTTTTGCCTGTTTTAACCGATATCGTGGGCTAAAACTGTAAAAAATCGTGTAAAGACACAAAAAATGTCGAAAAACAGGGCGGAGATGGAAAAAATAAAAATTCCCCCTTGAAAAGGAAAGAATCTGTGCTATAATGCATACGACAATAGAACAAACAGGGGGGCTGGGGCGAAACCCGGCTGAGATTAGGGCTTACAGCGGCCCTTGACCCTTCAAACCTGTTGGATAATGCCATCGTAGGGAGTTTAAAGAGAGCTTATTTCGTTGAAAACGCCGCCCGATGGGCGGCGTTTTTTATATCTTTATTTTATTTTTGGAGGTAATGTTCCCATGAAAGCATCCGTAGCCATTCAGATCGAGCCCAATATGCCCACCAGCGCCGAGGCCATTCGGGTCGTGGACGAAGTGATCGACTATATCCGCAGCACCGGGCTGCACTACTATGTGGGTCCCTGCGAGACCGCGGTGGAAGGGGAGGACCTGAAGCAGCTGGTGGACATCGTCCACAACTGCATTCTGGTGGCGGAGAAGGCTGGCGCACCCAAGGTATCCGCCTATGTGAAGTACAATTACAGCCCCGCCAGAGGCGTGCTCACCATCGATGAAAAAGTCACAAAGCATCACCAGTAAGCTGCCTGCGGTGGTGGCCATTGTCGGGCTGCTGCTGGTATGGCATCTGGTGTGCGCCTTTGGGGTGGTGCCGGAGTTTATGCTGCCCTCCCCGGAGCAGGTGCTGGCGGCGCTGTGCAGCGAGTTTCCTCTGCTTTTGCAGCACGCCCGCATCACCCTGACCGAGGCGGCGCTGGGCCTTGGGGCCGGGGTGGCCGTGGCCTTTGTGATCGCCACGCTGATGGACCGCTTTTCCATTTTGTACAAGGCCCTCTATCCGCTGCTGATCATCACCCAGACCATCCCCTCGGTGGCCATCGCCCCCCTTCTGGTGCTGTGGATGGGCTTTGAAATGGCCCCCAAGGTCACCCTGGTGGGCATCACCACCTTTTTTCCCATCACCATCGGTCTGCTGGACGGCTACGCCTCCGCCGACCGGGAGGCGGCCCAGCTGCTGCGCTCCATGGGGGCGGGCCGGGCGCAGATCTTCTGGCACCTGAAGCTGCCCTCCGCCCTGAGCCACTTCTTTTCCGGCCTGCGGGTGTCCGCCTCCTACGCGGTGGTAGGGGCGGTCATCTCCGAGTGGCTGGGTGGCTTTGAGGGCCTGGGCGTCTACATGACCCGGGTAAAAAAAGCCTACGCCTTTGACAAGATGTTCGCGGTGATCGTGTTTATCACGGCGGTGAGTCTGCTGCTGATGTTGTGTGTGACGTTGCTGCGCAGGCTGGCCATGCCCTGGGAAAAGTATGAGAAATTGGAGAGAAAGGATTGAATTCCAATGAAGAAGAAACTGTCGCTGCTGCTGGGCGCCTGTCTCTGCCTGAGCCTTGCCGCCTGCGGACAGAGCGCCGGTACTGGTTCCTCCCAACCTTCTGGAAGCAGCCAGCAGGACGCCAGCGCCCAGCAGACCGAGAGCTCCGGCCAGACCGGAGAGCTGAAAAAGGTCACTTTGTGCCTGGACTGGACCCCCAACACCAACCACACCGGCTTCTATGTGGCCCAGGCCATGGGGTACTATGAGGAGAACGGACTGGATGTGGAGATTGTCCAGCCCCCTGAGGACGGGGCCACCGCCCTGTGTGCCGCGGGACAGTGCGAGTTTGCCATCACGGTCCAGGATTCCCTGGCCTCCGCCTTCTCCCGGACTGACCCCCTGCCGGTGACTGCTGTGGCCGCTCTGCTCCAGCACAACACCTCCGGCATTATCGCCGTGGCCGGGGAGGGCATGGACCACCCCGCCGGTCTGGAGGGGCACAACTACGCCACCTGGAACAGCCCCATTGAGCTGGCCATGATGGACTATGTCATCGCCCAGGACGGGGGAGACTTCTCCAAGGTGGAGCTCATCCCCAACAACATTACCGACGAGGCCGGCGCCATTCAGGCCGGCCAGGCCGACAGCATCTGGGTCTACTACGGCTGGGGCTGCATCAACGCCCAGCTGCGGGACATCCCCTTTGATTTCTTCTACTTCAAGGATTACGCCCCTGAGCTGGACTACTATACCCCTGTGATCATCGCCAACAACGACTTCCTGGCCCAGGACCCGGAGACGGCCAAGCTTATGCTGGACGCCACCCGCCGGGGCTATGAGTACGCCATTGAGAACCCCGAGCAGGCCGCCCAAATGCTCATTGACGGCGACACCACCGGCTCTCTGAAGGGCTCTGAGGAGCTGGTTGTGGCCAGCCAGGAGTGGATGTGCGACCAGTACAAGGCCGAGGTGGAGCAGTGGGGGCTACATTGACCCCGCCCGCTGGGACGCCTTCTATCAGTGGCTGAGCGACAACAAGCTGTGTGAGATTCCCCTCCAGCCCGGCACCGGCTTCTCCAACGACTATCTGTCATGACGGCGCCTGTACTGACCGCCAGCGGGATTACCAAGGTCTATGATGGAGTGACCATCATCCAGGACATCTCCCTCCACCTGGACCGTGGGGAGCTGGTATGTGTGCTGGGGGTGTCCGGAGCGGGGAAGACCACCCTGTTCCACATCCTGTCCGGGCTGACCGCCCCCGAGGCGGGGAAAGTTATGCTGGGGGGCGAGGAGATCACAGGCCGTCCCGGCCGGGTGAGCTATATGCTCCAGAAGGACCTGCTGCTGCCCCATAAGCGGATCATTGACAACGTGGCCCTGCCGCTGATTCTGCGGGGGGAGAAGAAGGCCGCGGCGAGGGAGAAGGCCTCCGTCCACTTCCAGACGTTCGGGCTGGAGGGCACCCAGATGATGTATCCGGCCCAGCTGTCCGGCGGTATGCGCCAGAGGGCGGCGCTGCTGCGTACTTATCTGGGGTCGGAGGGCGTGGCGTTGCTGGACGAACCCTTTTCCGCCCTGGATGCGCTGACCAAACGGGAGATCCACCGCTGGTACCTCCAGGTGATGGAGGAGATTCAGCTGTCCACCCTCTTTATCACCCACGACATTGACGAGGCCATCCTCCTCAGCGACCGGATCTACATCCTGGGGGGAAAGCCCGGCCACATGATTACCGAGCTGCGGATTGAACCGCCCCGTCCCCGGCCGGATGACTTTTCCCTGACCCACGCCTTCGCCGATTACAAGCGGGAGATTTTGTCCTATCTTTAATCCCATTCCAACAAACAAAAGCCGCCGGAACCCAAACGGGTTCCGGCGGCTTTTCTCAGCAGTCAGGTGAGAAAACGCTGGGCGAAGACCTTCATGGGGCGGTTGACCTGCTTGGCGGTCAGCCCCACGCAGATGGCCGCCGCCACGGTGCCCTCCCGCACCCCGGCCAGATAGCCCAGGAAGATCAGAGAGAGGGCGGTGGCCAGCACCACCAGAGTCACGTCAAAGCCCACCTTCACGTTGGCGAATTTTAAGGGGAAGGCCTTGCACAGGGCCAGCACCATCCCCTCGCCGGCCAGGGTGACCACCCCGGCGGTCACCTCAAAGCTGACCCCCACGCCCACCAGGAGAATGCCGATGATGCACAAAAGCCACTGGGTGAGATAGGAGGAGGGGACAATTCCCTGGACAGCCCACACGCCCAGGTCGGTGAGGTAACCGAATACAAAGGCCACAGGCAGCTGAATGAGCTGAATGGGGTCGTACCGGCGGCGCAGCAGCAGAATCTGAAGGAGAATCAGGGTGATGTGCATGGCGATGGTGGCGGTGCCCACGGTGAGGGGGGTAAACAGGCTGAGCACATAGGGGAGGCTGGAGATAGGGGAGGTGCCCAGCCCCGCCTTGATGGAGAAGGCCACGCCGAAGGCCATGATGGTCAGGCCCACAGCCAGCAGCAGGTACCGCTTCACCTGGGAGGATAGGGTACGGCTCATCGCGCTTCCCCCTCTCCCGGCAGGGCGGTTTGGCTTTGCGTCCGGCGGCCGGGGCTGACGCGGAATTTCCCCGGCCGATTGTATGTAGTTTCCATCCATATGCCTCCAAAATTAAGATTTTTTATCCTAAAGACTATTATAATCTGCGGGGATATAAAGTCAAGCGGGGCGGGGGAGGGGAGAAAAGGGAGAAAAATCCGTTGCGTTTGAGGAAAAGTGTGATACACTGAACGTGTACTGCTGAGAAAGACCCGGGCCTGCAACCGGGCCTTTCAGACCGTCAAATACTGTATAATGAAATACAAAAAGGATAGGAGGAGCGATTATGTCCGCTCAGTATATGCACATTGGTATTCCCATCACCAACCGCAAGCCCAATATGACCTACAACGAAGGGGGCAAGTTCTGGGTCAGCAAGGTGGACGACTATGACTACAAGATCGAGTATCTGAAATTTGAGGAGGGTACCCCCTTCCCCGAGGAGCTCCACCGCCACCCCCATGTGGCCTATCAGGTGGACGACCTGGACAAGTACATGGCCGACGCCGACCGGGTCATCTGCGGCCCCATGTCCATGGGGGACGACGCCCGGCTGGCCTTTATCTCCAAGGATGGGGCCATCATCGAGCTGTACCAGCAGCTGTAAAAGGGAAAGGAAAAGCCGCCGCCGGATTTTTGGTCCGACGGCGGCTTTTTCACAATTTGGCTCAGGAGTCAATGAAGCTGCGGATGCGCAGCTTGACCCCCAGGTTTTCGGCAATCTGTTTGCAGTGCTCGATCTCCTCCGGGGTTTTGTCTTTGTCCACGATGGTAAAGACCACATGGGGGACATAGTGCTTGGCCTCGTCGGCAAAGTCCAGCATGGCCTGGTAGGCCTGCTCCCCCTGGACGGGGTGGCACAGGGCGGTGTAGTCCTTAGCGTTGTCTGAGTTGAGGGAGATGGACAGGGTGTCAATGCGGCCCTTCAGCTCCGGGCACACGTCCCGGCCCAGAATCAGGTTGGCGTGGCCGTTGGTGTTGATGCGCACGGGGGGCAGCTTCTCCCCAAAGCGCTTTTTCAGCTCATCCACCAGCCAAAGGATGTCGTCCAGCCGGTAGGTGGGCTCCCCGTAGCCGCAGAAGACGATCTCCCGGTAGGAGGGGAGGTCCCGGCTGAGGAAGCTGTCCATGGCCTCCTGGCGGGAGGGCTCATGCTCCAGCCACAGGGAGTCCTCGGTGTAAATGGAGCCCTGGGCCTTGCCGTGGCGCAGGCAGAACTCGCAGTTGCAGTTGCACTTGTTGGTCAGGTTTACATACAGTGCGCCCTCATATTCATAGGTGATGGTCATAGCCGTCATACCTCCTTAATATTAAAAAACCGCTTGCCGTTTTCCAGGGTGATTTGGGCCACTTCCTCCGCTTCCATCCCCTTCACCTGGGCGATCTTCTCCGCCACCAGGTGGACCTTTCCCGAGTCGTTGCGTTTGCCCCGGAAGGGTTCGGGGGTGAGGTAGGGGGAGTCAGTCTCGATCATGATCCGGTCCATGGGCAGCCACTCCAGGACCTCCAGGGACTTGCGGGCGTTTTTATAGGTGATGACCCCGGTAAAGGAGAGCATCCACCCCAGCTTCACCAGCACCTTGGCATCCTCCAGGCTGCCTGAGTAACAGTGGTACACCCCCCGGACCTCCGGATGGGACTTCACCACCTCCAGACAGTCGTGGTGGGCCTCCCGGTCGTGGATGATGACGGGCAGGTCCAGCGCCCGGGCCAATTCCATCTGCTGGTGGAAGACCTGCTGCTGAAGCTCTTTGGGGGGATTCTCCTTCCAGTAGTAGTC
The DNA here is from genome assembly GCA_037245165.1 of bacterium. GTDB lineage: Bacteria > Bacillota > Clostridia > Oscillospirales > Oscillospiraceae > Lawsonibacter. The sequence goes on along the minus strand of JAXWVI010000064.1, from coordinate 40,456 downwards.
AAGGCCGATCTCTCCAATGGCCCTTACCTTGGGGTGGGCGGCCAAGTCCCGGAGGGTGTCCAGCCAACTGTCCTCCCACGCCCCGCAGTCAGAGGGGTGGACCCCCACGGCGGCATAGACAAATGGGAAGCGCTGGGCCAGCTCCACGGCGGTTTTGGAGCTTTCCAGCTCGCAGCCGGGGTTCAAAATCAGCTCCACCCCCTGTTCCGGCATGGAGGAGAGCACCTCCATCCGGTCGGCGTTGAAAGCCCCGGAGTCATAGTGGGCGTGGGTGTCGAATACTCTCATGGATGTCCCTCCCGCGGGGGTTTATCCCCTTGTTTTTCGCAGACCCTATCATACCCCCAATTTCCGGGAAATGCAAGAGGAGATGGGAAAAGGACCAAAAAACAGGGAGAAATAGGTAGGAATTTGCCAATTTTTTTGTGTTTCTCACCGTCTGGTCAAAGAACAGGAATGGAAAAAACACCTGTTTGTGGAAAATTTACATTGACTTTCCCGGCCGCAGCGGGTACAATACCCTCAAATATTTTAATTAAATAATTTTAACTAAAATATTTTAATTTAAAAAATGAACAATTGAGAGGAGAACTTCCCATGTTTGAGAAAGTGCGCGAGATTATTGTGGATACCCTGAGCTGCGAGATGGATGAGGTCACCATGGAGGCCGACCTGAGCGAGGACCTGGGCGCCGACTCCCTGGACGCCGTGGAGCTGAACATCGCGCTGGAGGAGCAGCTGGGCATGTCCATCGCCGACGAAGACCGCCCCAATCTGAAGACTGTGGGCGACATCGTCCGCTACCTGGAGGCCAAGCAGGGCTGATCAATCTAACCGCAGGAGGGAGTAACTGCCATGGAACTGGAATCCATTTACGCGCTGATGGAGCGCTTTGAGCGCTCCTCCATCACCGGCCTGGAGCTGGAGCAGAACGGGACGAGGCTGAAGCTGGAGAAGGCTGCGGCCGTGGCCGCCGCCCCTGCTGCTGCCGCTGCTGTGGCCGTGGCTGCCCCCGCTGCCGCGCCCCAGCAGGCCCCTCAGGAGGAGGGCGAGTACATCAAGGCCCCCCTGGTGGGCACCTTCTACACCGCCGCGGGCCCTGACGCCGCCCCCTTTGTTCAGGCGGGGGACAAGGTCAGGAAGGGCCAGACGGTGTGCATCCTGGAGGCCATGAAGGCCATGAGCGAGATTCCCGCTCCCATGGACTGCGTCATCGAGGAGGTTCTGCTGGACAACGGCAGCCTGGCCGCCTTTGACGCCCCTCTGTTCCGGGTCCGGAGGCTGTGAGATGTTTCAGCGTATTTTGATCGCCAACCGCGGCGAAATCGCGGTACGCATCGCACGGGCCTGCCGTGAGCTGGGCGTGGAGACGGTGTCGGTCTATTCCCAGGCCGACGCCGACGCCCTCCATGTCCAGCTGGCCACCCGGGCGGTTTGCATCGGCCCCGCCAAGGCGGCCGACAGTTATTTAAATGCGGACGCTCTGCTGACCGTGGCCAAGGAGACCGGCTGTGACGCCGTTCACCCGGGCTACGGTTTTCTCTCAGAGAGCGCGGAATTTTCCGACCAGTGCGCCCAGCTGGGGCTGCGGTTCATCGGCCCCTCCGGGGATGTGATCCGCATGATGGGCAACAAATCCGCCGCCCGGGATCTGATGAAGAAGCACCACGTCCCGGTGGTTCCCGGCTCCGACGGGGCGGTGGACACCGCCGACGAGGCCAGGGAGATTGCCGGGGAGATCGGCTACCCCGTGCTGGTCAAGGCCAGCGCCGGCGGCGGCGGACGGGGGATGCGCCGGGTGGACAGCCCGGAGGAGATGGAGAGCAAGTTCCAGCAGGCCCGCTCTGAGGCGGTGGCCTGCTTTGGGGACGGGCAGCTCTATGTGGAAAAGCTCATCCTCAACCCCAAGCACATTGAGTTTCAGATTTTGGCCGACCGCCACGGCAATGTGATCCACCTGGGGGAGCGGGACTGCTCCATCCAGCGGAAAAACCAGAAGCTGGTGGAGGAGTCCCCCTCCAGGGCCCTGACCCCTGAGCTGCGAGAGGCTATGGGACAGGCCGCCGTGGCCGCCGCCAAGGCCGCCGGCTATGAAAACGCCGGCACCATCGAGTTTGTGGTGGACCGGGAGGGGCACTTCTATTTCATCGAGATGAACACCCGTATCCAGGTGGAGCACCCGGTCACCGAGATGGTCACGGGACTTGACCTGGTGCGGGAGCAGCTGCGCATCGCCGCAGGGCTGCCCCTGTCGGTGAGCCAGGAGGAGGTGGTCCTCCGGGGCCACGCCCTGGAGTGCCGCATCAACGCCGAGGACCCCGCCCAGGATTTCCGCCCCTGTCCGGGTACCACCCAGTTTCTTCACTTCCCCGGCGGGCCGGGGGTGCGGGTGGACTCCATGCTCTATAACGGCTATGAGGTCCCACCCTTCTACGACTCCCTGGTGGCCAAGGTCATCGTCCACGCCCCCACCCGGCTGGAGGCCATCCGCCGCATGCGCCGGGTGCTGGAGGAGATGATCATCGAGGGGTATCCCACCACCGCCGATTTCTGCCATCTGATCCTGCACCACCCCGACTTTGTCAAGGGGCGGTACGACACGGGCTTTTTGGCCCAGCACCAGGAGGAACTGCTCAGCTGGAATAAGGAGGACTAAATGCAACCACTGTTTCGTTCCCGCCGGGACCGGCTGGACCGGCTGCGCCGTCAGCGGGAGGACGCCGTCAAGGCGGCCGCCCGGCACGCCGATCCGTCCGTCGGCGGTTCCCAGACCTGCCCAGGCTGCGGCAGGGAGTGCCAGAGCCAGGATTTGGTCAAGACCGAGTACGTCTGCCCCCACTGCGGCTATCACCTGCCCATCGGGGCCTACCTGCGGCTGTCCCTGCTCCTGGACCCCTTCACCTTCCAGGAGCTGTGGCCTGAGCTGACCGCCCCCAACGCCCTGGATTTCCCCGGCTATGAGCAGAAGCTGGCCGCCCAGCGGGAGAAGACCGCCCTGAGCGACGCGGCGGTGGTGGCCACCGGCAAGCTGGACGGGGTCCAGGCGGTGTTCGCCGTGCTGGACAGCCGCTTCTTTATGGGCAGCATGGGAGTGGCCGTGGGGGAGAAGATCACCCGGGGCGTGGAGTTTGCCAAGAAGCATAAGCTCCCCCTTATCATCTTCTCCGCCAGCGGCGGGGCCCGGATGCAGGAGGGAATTTTGTCCCTCATGCAGATGGCCAAGACCAGCGCCGCCATTGAGCGCTTTTCTCAGGCGGGTGGACTTTATATCTCCGTCTTCACCCACCCCACCACCGGCGGCGTCACCGCCAGCTTCGCCTCCCTGGGGGACGTTACCCTGGCCGAGCCCGGGGCCCTCATCGGCTTTGCCGGCCCCCGGGTCATTCAGCAGACCATCGGCCAGGAGCTGCCCGAGGGCTTTCAAAGGGCGGAGTATCTGGAGGAGCACGGCTTTGTGGACCAGATCGTCCCCCGCCGCCAGATGCGCCAGGTTTTATCCCAACTTTTGTTTCTTCACAGGAAGGGGGTCATGCACCGATGAGCAATCTGACTGCCGCTCAGCGGGTGAAGCTGGCCCGGGACCCGGCCCGTCCGGGGACTATGGACTTTGTCCATCACCTGTTTACCGATATTTTTGTCTGCCAGGGGGACCGGCTGTGCCGGGAGGACCCCAGCATCTTCGGGGCCATTGCCCGCTTTCACGGCAGACCCGTCACCGTCATCGGCCACCGGAAGGGCCGCAATTTTGAGGAAAATATGAAGTGCAACTTCGGTATGCCCTCCCCCGAGGGCTACCGGAAGGAGCAGCGCCTGCTCCGGCAGGCGGAGAAGTTCGGCCGGCCGGTCATCACCTTTGTGGACACCCCGGGGGCCTACCCCGGCCTGGAGGCCGAGGAGCGGGGACAGGGGGAGGCCATTGCGACCTCCCTGGCGCTCATGAGCTCCCTCACCGTGCCCGTCATTACTGTGGTCATCGGGGAGGGGGGCAGCGGCGGGGCCCTGGCCCTGGCCGTGGGCAACCGGATCATCATGCTGGAGAATGCCGTCTACTCGGTGCTCTCCCCCGAGGGCTTTGCCTCCATTTTGTGGAAGGACGCAGCCCGGGCGGACGAGGCCGCTTCCGTTATGAAGCTCACGGCCGCCGATCTGCTGCGCCTTGGCGTGGCAGACCAGGTGATCCCCGAGCCGGAGGGGGGCGCCCAGGCGGACCCCGGGCCGGTATACCAGGCGGTGGACAAGGCCATCGCCCGGGGCCTCAGCCAGCTGGGCAAGGAGAAGGACCTGGCCGCCCACCGCTATCAAAAATTCCGCGCCATGGGCGCGGTCCGGGAGGAGAGAGAGACATGAACGGACTGCACATCCTTGGCACGGGCCGGGCGGTCCCGGAGCAGATCGTGACCAACGACGACCTGGCCCAGAGGGTGGACACCAACGACGAGTGGATTGTGACCCGCACCGGAATCCGGGAGCGGCGCTTTGCCCGGGAGGGGGAGACGCTGACCGAGCTGACCGTCAAGGCCGCCCGCCAGGCCCTGGACCGGGCGGGGCTCAAGCCCGAGGACATCGGCCTGTGCCTGACCGCCACGGTGACCCCTGACCGGCTCACCCCCGCCCAGGCCTGCCTCATTCACCAGGAGCTGGGGCTGCCCGAGGACTGCCCCGCCTTTGACCTGGGGGCGGGCTGTACCGGATTTCTCTACGCCATGGAGACGGCGGCGGCCATGCTGCCCCGGATGAGCCGGCCCTACGCTCTGCTGGTGGGCGGGGAGCTGCTCTCCCGCATTGTGGACATGGACGACCGCTCCACCTGCATCCTCTTTGGGGACGGGGCGGGGGCCGCGGTGGTGGAGTCCACCCAGGGCCCCTGGTTCAGCCAGCTGGGCACCCGGGGGGACCGGGATATCCTGTGGGCCTGGGGGCCGGGACAGGAGCGGCCCTACCTCCACATGGACGGCCAGGGGGTCTTCCAGTTTGCTTTAAAGACCGTCCCCCAGGTGGCCAAAGAGCTTTTGGAAAAGGCCGGCCTTCAAAAGGAGGATGTGGCCTGGTATGTGCCCCATCAGGCCAACCACCGGATTGTGGAGTCGGTGGCCAAGCGGCTGAAGCTGCCCCTGGAGCGCTTTTATGAAAATATGGACCGCTACGGCAACACCTCCGCCGGGAGCATCCCCATCGCCCTGGACGAGATGGCGGAGCAGGGACTGCTGCAAAAAGGCCAGTGGGTCATGTGCCTGGGCTTTGGGGCCGGGCTGACGTGGGGAGGAGTTTTATTTAAATGGTAAAAGCGTTCCGCTTTTCCCATTTGAGGAGTTGCACCCCAAACGGGCCTCGATTCCTGACGGAAAAGTCGGCCCGCTTTGGGTGAGATGTGTTTTTGAAGCGGCAAAGCCGTTTCAAAAACAGATTTCAATCATCCACCGCCTGCGGGCGACGGAACTGCCTGCGGAAGAGCCTTGATACATAGATTGACAGCCTGACGGTGAGCAGGCTTGAGTGGGAGGAACACCATGAAATTAAACGAGCTTCTGGGGATTGAGTTCCCCTTTATCCAGGGCGGTATGGCCAACATCGCCACCGCTGAGTTTGCCGCCGCCGTCTCCAACGCCGGGGCCCTGGGCCTCATCGGCGGGGGCGGGATGTCCCCTGAGATGTTTCGGGACAGCATCCGCCGCTGCCGGGAGCTGACGGATAAACCCTTCGGCGTGAACATCATGCTCATGCACCCCCAGGCCGCTGAGATGGCCGCCATCGCCGCCCAGGAGAAGGTGGCCGTGGTCACCACCGGGGCGGGCGACCCCTCCCGGTACATCCCCGCCTGGAAAGAGGCCGGCATCAAGGTGTTCCCTGTGGTTCCCGCCGTGGCTCTGGCCAAAATCGTGGCCCGGGCGGGGGCGGACGGGGTCATCGCCGAGGGCACTGAGAGCGGCGGCCATGTGGGCGAGCTGACCACCATGGCCCTGGTTCCCCAGGTGGCCGACGCGGTGAACATCCCCGTCATTGCCGCCGGCGGCATTGCCGACGGCCGCCAGCTGCTGGCCGCCTACGCCCTGGGTGCCATCGGCGTCCAGGTGGGCACCTGCCTGTTGGTGAGCCAGGAGTGCCCCATCCATGAAAACTACAAGCAGGCTGTCATCAAGGCCACCGACCGCTCCACCGTGGTCACCGGCCGGTCCGTGGACGCCCCGGTGCGGATTCTGCGCAACCAGATGTCCCGGGAGTACCTGGCCCGGGAAAAGGCCGGGGCCGACCGGATGGAGCTGGAGAAGTACACCCTGGGCTCTCTGCGCCGGGCGGTCTTTGACGGCGACACCAAGACGGGCAGCCTGATGGCCGGCCAGGTGGCCGGTATGCTCCATGAGATCAAGCCTCTGCGCCAGATTTTCGAGGAGCTTCAGGCCGGCTGCGAAAAGCGCCTTGCCGAGCTGGAGCACTAAATGCGCATAGGGAAGTATGAGCTGGACATCCCCATCCTCCAGGGGGGCATGGGGGTGGGGGTCTCCATGGGAGGCCTGGCCGGGGCGGTGGCCGCCCAGGGCAGCATGGGCACCGTCAGCACCGCCGACGCGGGCTATTTGGAGCCGGATTTTCTGAAAAATCCCTTTGAGGCCAATCTCCGGGCGCTGAAGCGGGAGATCGGTAAGGCCAAAGAGATCGCCAAAGGGGCGGGCATGGTGGCCGTCAACGCCATGGTGGCCACCGTGCAGTATGCCGACGCAGTGAAAGCCGCCGTGACCGCCGGGGTGGACGCGGTGGTGTCCGGGGCGGGACTGCCCCTGGACCTGCCCGAACTGGTGGGGCAGAAAGCCGCCATGGCCCCCATCGTCTCATCCCCCCGGGCCGCCCGGCTGATTTTAAAGACCTGGGACCGGAAGTACCGCGCCACCGCCGACTTTGTGGTGCTGGAGGGCAAAGACGCGGGCGGCCACCTGGGCTTTGACGAGGAGCAGCTGCGCTCGGGAACCTGCCCCACCCTGGAGGAGCTTCTCCCCGGCGTTTTGGACGAGGTGCGGCCCTATGAGGAGAAGTACGGCCACCCCATCCCCGTCTTCGCCGCCGGAGGGGTCTATACCGGCTCGGATATGGCCCGGCTCACCAAGCTGGGGGCCGCCGGGGTTCAGCTGGCCACCCGGTTTATCGCCACCTATGAGTGTGACGCCTCCCAGGGCTATAAGGATGTGCTTCTCAAGGCCCGGGAGGAGGATCTGACCATCATCCACAGCCCCGTGGGCATGCCCGGCCGGGCGGTGCGCACGCCGCTGGTGGAGCGGCTGGAGCGGGGCCTGCGCCAGGCTCCCGCCCGATGCTCTCAGTGCATCAAGGGGTGCGTCCCCACCCAGATTCCCTTCTGCATCACCCACGCCCTCATTGAGGCGGTGAAGGGCAACCGAGAGGAGGGACTCTTTTTCAGCGGCTCCAATGTGGGGCGGCTCAATCAAATGGTCCACGTCCGGGATGTAATGGACGAACTGATGAACGAATGGAGGGTTTCCCAATGAAACTTGCCTTTTTGTACGCCGGCCAGGGCTCCCAGCATGTGGGTATGGGCCGGGACCTGTATGAAGCTTACCCCGCTTTCCGCCAGGTGCTGGACAGTGCCCCGGTGGACTTCGACCTGAAAAAGCTGTGCTTTGAGGGCCCGGAGGAGCAGCTCAATGACACCCGCTACACCCAGCCCTGCATGGTGGCCTTTGCCGCCGGGGTCACCGCCCTTTTGAAGGACGCGGGCATTGTCCCCGACTACGCCGCCGGCCTGAGTTTAGGGGAATATTCCGCCCTTCAGTGCGCCGGGGTGTTTGACGCCCCCACCGCCATCTCCCTGGTGGCCTTCCGGGGCCAGGCCATGGCAAACGCCGTCCAGGGCCGCCCCTGCGGCATGGCGGCCGTGCTGGGGATGGACCGGGAGAGCCTGAAGGCCGTGTGCGCCCAGGCCTCTGAGGCGGGGGTGGTGGAGTGTACCAACTTCAACTGCCCCGGCCAGATCGTCATTTCCGGGGACGCCGCCGCCGTGGACAAGGCCGGGGAACTGGCTAAGGCCGCCGGGGCCAAGCGGGTGCTCCCCCTGAAGGTGAGCGGCCCCTTCCACACCTCCCTGATGGCCCCCGCCGGGGACGCGCTCCGGGAGAAGTTCCAAAGCGTATCCTTTGGAGAGATGGAAATTCCCGTCCTCTTTAACTGCCTGGGCGATTTGAAGGGGGAGGCGGACACCATCCCCAATCTGCTGGAGCGGCAGGTCCAGCGGAGCGTCTATCTGGAGGATACCATCCGCCGGCTTCGGGAGCTGGGGGTGGACACGGCGGTGGAGATCGGCCCCGGCCGGGCATTGTCCGGCTTTGTGAAGAAGACCGCCAAGGAGATTAAATGCTACCCGGTGGAGACGGCCCAGGAACTGGAAGCCGCCATCGCCGCCCTGAAAGGAGAGTAAAGCCATGAGCTTAGCTGGAAGAATCGCCCTGGTCACCGGCGGCAGCCGGGGGATCGGCCGGGCCATCTGCCTGGAGTTTGCCCGCCAGGGGGCCGATGTGGCGGTCAACTACGCCGGCAACGAGGCGGCCGCCCGGGAGACGGTGGAGGCCTGTGAGGCCCTGGGGGTAAAGGCCCTGGCCATTAAGGCCGACGTGGCCGACCCCAAGGCCTGTGAGGATATGGTCAAGCAGGTGCTGGACGCCTTCGGCCGGATCGACATTTTGGTCAACAACGCCGGCATCACCCGGGACGGCCTGACCCTCCAGATGAAGGAGGAGGACTTTGACGCGGTGCTGGACACCAACCTGAAGGGGGCGTTCTGCTGCTGCAAAGCGGTCTACCGCCCCATGATGCGCCAGCGCTATGGCCGGATCATCAACATGAGCAGCATTGTGGGCCTGCGGGGCAACCCCGGCCAGGCCAACTACGCCGCCAGCAAGGCGGGCCTCATCGGCCTGACCAAGTCCCTGGCCAAGGAGCTGGCCGGGCGGAAGGTCACCGTCAACGCGGTGGCCCCCGGCTTTATTGACACCGATATGACCGCCGTACTGCCCGAGCAGGCCAGAGAGGCCATGCTCGCCACCATCCCCATGGCCCGCCTGGGCCAGGCGGAGGATGTGGCCCACGCGGTGGCCTTCTTCGCCTCTGATGAGGCCGCCTACGTCACCGGCCAGGTGCTGTGTGTGGACGGCGGCATGGCCGTTTGAGAGCAGAAAGGATGCAGATTATGGAAAAAAGACGAGTTGTCATTACCGGCCTGGGCGCGGTCACCCCTGTGGGCAATACCGCTCCCGACAGCTGGCAGGCCGTGAAGGACGGCGTGTGCGGCATCGCTCCCATTACCCTGTATGACCACAGCAATCAGAAGGTCTCCCTGGCCGCCGAGGTGAAGAACTTTGATCCTTCCGTGGCTCTGGACAAGAAGGAGGCCAAGCGGATGGACCGCTTCGCCCAGTTTGCCGTCACCGCCGCGGTGGAGGCCATGGCGGACAGCGGCCTTAACCTGGAGCAGGAGGACACCAGCCGGTGCGGCGTGTCCGTCTCCAGCGGCATCGGCGGCATTGCCACCATCCAGACCTCCTGTGAGGCGGGCAACAGCCGGGGCTTTGACAAGGTTTCCCCCTTCTTCATCCCCATGGCCATCACCAACCTGGCCGCCGGCCAGATTGCCATCCGCCTGGGTCTGCACGGCATGTGCATCTGCCCGGTGGCTGCCTGTGCGGGGGGCAGCAACGCCGTGGGCGACGCCTTCCGGCACATCCGGGACGGCTACGCCGAGGTCATGCTCTCCGGGGGAGCGGAGGCCTCCATCACCCCCCTGGCTATGGGCGGATTTACCTCCATGAGCGCTTTGACCACCGCTGACGACCCCAAGCGGGCCTCCATCCCCTTTGACGCAGAGCGCAGCGGCTTTGTTATGGGCGAGGGCGCAGCCATTCTGGTGCTGGAGGAGCTGGACCACGCGCTGGCCCGGGGCGCAAAAATTTATGGGGAGATTGTGGGCTACGGCGCCACCTGCGACGCCTACCACATCACCGCCCCCGACCCCCACGGCACCTGGAGCGCCGCCTGCATTCAGCAGGCCCTGGCCGACGGGGAAGCCAGCCCCGATGAGGTGGACTATGTGAACGCCCACGGCACCTCCACCCCCCTCAACGACAGCGGCGAGACGGCCGCCCTCCATCAGGTCTTCGGCGACCACGCCCAAAAGCTGATGGTCAGCTCCACCAAGTCCATGACCGGCCACCTGCTGGGGGCCAGCGGCGCGGTGGAGGCCATGTTCTCCGTGCTGGCCCTGAAGGACGGCTTTGTTCCCGCCACCATCAACTATCAGGTGCCCGACCCCGCCTGCGATTTGGACATCGTGCCCAACGAGGGCCGCAAGGCGGACATCAAGGTGGCCGTCTCCGACTCGCTGGGCTTCGGCGGGCACAACACCTGCCTGGTCTTCAAGAAGTGGGAGGGTTAACATGGAACTGAATATTCAGGAGATTATGGAAATTCTGCCCCACCGCCCCCCCTTCCTGCTGGTGGACAAGATTACCGACTGTGAGCCGGGGGTGAAGGCCACGGGAATCAAGTGCGTGACCATGAACGAGCCCTTCTTTGTGGGCCATTTCCCGGGAAAACCCATCATGCCCGGGGTGCTCATTCTGGAAGCCCTGGCCCAGACCGGGGCGGTGGCCGCCCTGTCCGTGCCGGAGAACAAGGGCAAGCTGGCCATTTTCGGCGGGGTGAAGAACGCCCGGTTCAAGCAGCCGGTGCTGCCCGGGGACGTGCTGGAGCTTCAGTGCGAGCTGGTGGAGCAGCACGGCCCCATCGGCTACGGCAAGGCGGTGGCCAAGGTGGAGGGCAAGATTGCCGCCCGGTGCGAGCTGACCTTTGTGATCCAGTAACAGTTGCTTCCCGCCTGTAAGTTTGTTATACTGATTATAATGGATGTCGTTACAGGAGGAAGCGCTATGCTGGATGAATCCTTTAACCGCGTGTATACCAAATTCAAGCTCCACTTCTACCGGGCCGTCTTCTCCCGGTTCCAGAACCGGGAGGCCAGCCTGACCACGGTGGAGACCTTCTGCATGGAGATCATCAACGCCCTGGGCAGCCCCACCATCGCAGAGTTCTCCAGCTTCGTCAACATTTCGCCCCCCAACGCCGCCTATAAGATCAACAGCCTGGTCCAGAAGGGCTATGTGAAGAAAATCCAGTCTCCCGAGGATAAGCGGGAGTACCACCTGGCGGTGACCCAGAAGTATATCGACTACTACAATGTGAGCTACCGCTATCTGTCCACGGTAATGGACCGGATTAAAGATCGGTTCCCCGCCCAGGACGTGGCAAAGCTGGAGGAGATGCTCAATATTATCTCCGACGAGCTCATGCCTGAGCTGGACCAGCCCCCCCTCAAGGAATAAGGCCCCATCCCGGCGGCGTGACGGAAGATTCTTCCGTCACGCCGTTTGTTCTGTTTGTGCAAAAGCGCTCTTGTGCCGAGGGGATAAATATAGTATCCTGTAAGAAACCTTTGTGTCATTTTACTGAGAAGGGGGTGGAAAGCCTTGTCCCAGGTCCTTTCCGCAGTCATTTCGGCGGTCAACGCCCTGCGCCGGCTTCCGCTGGAATATCCCCAGGCCTTCGCCTGGTATACGCTTTTTCTGCGGTTTCTGTTTCCCATACTTGCCGTGGCCATGCTGGCCAAGGTGATCCGCGCCCTGATCCAGGCCTCCCCCAGTCCGGAGGTCTGGGCCTGCCTGTCTTTGCCCAACGGGGCCTCTGAGCCTTTGACCCACTGGGAGAACCTTTTGGGCCGGGGAGAAAACAACGACGTGGTGCTCAATTACCCCGTAGTCTCCCGGCAGCACGCCGCCCTCATCCGGAATGAGGATGAGAGCTGGACGGTATACGATCTGGGCTCCAAAAGCGGCACCGCCGTCAACGGCGCTCCCGTTGGCCCGGAGGGCGCCGGGGTGAAGCTGGGGGATGTGCTGAGTCTGGGCGGTGTGGAGACAGTGCTGCTTCCGGTACCCGACCGGGAGGCAAAAAAGCGGCGGGAGGAGGAGCGCAAGCCCGCCTCTCCCTGGGGCTCCCTGACGCTGCTGACCCTGTTTCAGATTCTCACCGCCCTTCAGTTTCTGCTGTCGGGGGAGGAGCACATCCTGCTGGTCCCCTTCTGCTTTTTGTGCCTGATGGGGGTCATGTGGATTTACTGTACCGGCATGGGCGCTTTGGGCCGCACGGGCTTTGAGATGGAGACCATCGCCTTTTTCCTGTCCACTCTCTCCCTGGCGGTGACCGCATCCTCTGCCCCCGGGTCGGTGCCCAAGCAGCTGGGGGCCATTGTGCTGGGAATTTTGCTGTTTCTGGTGCTGGGGGTCTTTCTCCGGGACCTGGAGCGGGTGAAAAAAATCCGCTGGCTCATGGCCGCCGGGGCGGTGGGGCTGTTGGGCCTGTCCCTGGTGCTGGGCCAGGTGAAGTACGGGGCGGCCAACTGGATCAGCGTGCTGGGAATGTCCTTCCAGCCCTCAGAGCTGGCCAAAATCTGCTATGTCTTTGCCGGGGCGGCCACCCTGGAGCGGCTGTTCCGCAAGCGTAATTTAGGGCTTTTTATTGTGCTGACCGGGCTGTGCATGGGCTGTCTGGCGCTGATGAGCGACTTCGGTACCGCCGCCATCTTTTTCATCACCTTCCTGGTCATCGCCTACCTGCGCTCCGGGGACTTCGCCACCCTGGCCCTCATCTGCGGGGGCGCGGTGTTCGGGGCCTTTACCCTGGTGACCATCAAGCCCTATGTGCTCCGGCGCTTTGCCGCCTGGGGCCATGTGTGGGAGCAGGCCTCCGCCGGGGGCTACCAGCAGACCCGGACCATGTCCGCCGCCGCCTCCGGAGGGCTCATCGGCGTGGGCCCGGGAGAGGGGTGGCTGCACCGGGTGGCCGCCGCCGACACCGACCTGGTGTTCGGGATGCTGTGTGAGGAGTGGGGCCTTGTCATTGCGGTGCTGGCGGTACTGTGCGTGGTGGCCCTGGCGGTGTTCGCTGTGCGGTGCTGCCGGGCGGGCCGGTCCAGTTTTTACGCCATCGCCGCCTGCGCCGCCACCAGCCTTCTGGTCTTTCAGACCATTTTGAACGTGATGGGCTCGGTGGACATTCTGCCCCTCACGGGGGTCACATTCCCCTTTGTCTCCAACGGGGGGTCCTCCATGCTCTCTGCCTGGGGGCTGCTGGCCTTCCTGAAGGCCGCCGACACCCGGCGGGACGCCAGCTTTGCCATTCGCGCCCCCAGTCTACACAGCCCCCAGTGGCTGGGAAACCTGGGAAAGGAGGCCGGCCATGAAGAAAATTGAACGGCGCACGGTGGTCTGTCTGGCCCTGGCCCTGGCCCTGCTGCTGGGCCTGGGGCTGTTTGTGGTGAAATTTTTCCTCTTCGGGGGCAGCTGGGCCTCCTTTGCGGCCAACCGGCACCTCTACAACTCCAACGGCTCTCTGGCTGTGGGGCGGGTGCTGGACCGGGACGGGGACGTGCTGTCCTGGGTGGACGAGGAAGGAAATCGCCGGTACTACGACAACGACATTGTCCGCAAGGCCACCCTCCACGCGGTGGGGGACCTGTCCGGCTCCATCGGAACCAGCGCCCTGGTGGCCTTTGCCGACAAGCTCTCAGGCTATAACTTCCTCACCGGGGCGGACAATCCCTTCGGCCAGGGCAACGACCTCTACCTCACTCTGGACGCCCGTCTCAATTACATCGCTTACCAGGCCCTGAAGGGCCACAAGGGGGCGGTGGGGGTCTATAACTACAAGACGGGGGAGATTTTGTGCATGGTCTCCGCCCCCACCTTCGACCCGGCCAACCCCCCGGAGATCCAGGAGGGGGATGAGCGGTACGAGGGCGTCTATGTGAACCGCTTCCTGTCCAGCTCCTTCACCCCCGGGTCGGTGTTCAAGACCATCACCCTCACCGCCGCCATCGAGAACCTCCCCGACCTCTTCTCCCGCAGCTTCACCTGCGACGGGTCCACCACCGTGGGGGGCGAGGAGATCACCTGCCCCTATGCCCACGGGGAGATGGACATCGCCGGCGCCCTAGCCAACTCCTGCAACGGCGTGTTTGCCCAGCTGGCTGTGGAGCTGGGGGAGCAGACCATGAGCCGGTATGTGGAGAAGGCGGGTATGCTGGACAGCTACTCGGTCAGCGGCATTGCCACCGCCCGGGGGAGCTATGACCTGACCGGGGCCTCCCAGAGCCAGCTGGGCTGGTCAGGGGTGGGCCAGTACAACGACCTGGTGAACCCCTGCGCCGTTATGGTGTGGATGGGAGCCATCGGCAACGGGGGCAAGGCCGCCGTGCCCTATCTGGTGCTGAAGACGGAAGGGGCCGTGCCCCTGCCCTCCCTGCCCCACCTGACCGGACACACCGGGACTCTGATTCAGAAGGACACCGCCGAAAAGCTGGCCGACATGATGGCCAACAACGTAGTAGTGAACTACGGCTCGAACCGTTTCCCCAACATGGATGTGTGCGCCAAGTCGGGCACCGCCGAGGTGGGGGGCGGCAAACAGCCCAGCGCCTGGTTTGCCGGTTTCCTCCGCAACGAGGACGCCCCCTATGCCTTTGCTGTGGTGGTGGAGGAGGGGGGCAACGGGACCATCTCCGCCGGGGGCGTGGCCGCCCAGGTGCTGGACGCCCTGGTCAACGGATACTGAAGCGGACGGCCCCGCCTGATGGACAGCGGTATGATTTGACAAGAGGGGGTACTTTCCGGTATAATTAACACATTAGTTTATTAGAAGGAGAAAAGAAGGGTTGTGAACAATATGCCTCCCTCGGGAAAGGAGGAGGGAGGAGCGCGGGGCCGTCTTTTCCGGGGTGCCGTACTTTGCGGCGGAAGGAGGCTTTTATGGATCATAGTCTGCTGAGCGTGTGGGATCTTGTGATTATCGGTGCTTACCTGGTTGTCATGGTTTTGGTCGGCGTTTATTCCGTCAAACGGATCAAAAATACCGGCGACTACTATGTCGCCGGGCGGTCCTTCGGCCCGCTGGTGCTGATGGCGACGGTCTGCGCCACCATCATCGGCGGCAGCGGCCTGATGGGTCGGGCGGGGGTAGCCTACTCCGACGGATTTAAGGCGATTCTGACTGCCGTACCCTATCTGCTGGGCATGTTTATCTTTTCGGGATTCGCGGGAAGGATTTCCGACATCGGCATGGCCTATAACCTGACCTCGATCCCGGAGCTTTTTGAACGGCGTTTTGGTAAGCACGCCAAGCTGATTCTTTCGGTGCTGATTGCCTTTGCCATGATGGGGACGGTGGCCTCCCAGGTCACCGCCACCGCCACGATTATCAAAATGCTGGGCGGAGAGATTGGGCTGTCCTATGAGGCCGGCGCGCTGATCGCCTGCGTGGTCTTTATGGTCTATACCGCCACGTCCGGGCTGTTCGGGGTGGTCTACACAGACGTGCTGCAATTTTATATGCTGATCATCTTTGTGTACATTTTGATCCCTGTGGCGGCGCTGATGAACGTGGGCGGCATTTCCAACTTCCTGGACAACCTGGACCCGGCCCTGGCCACGCCCTATGTGGACGGCAGCATTCTGGGGGATATCGTCACCTACCTGGTCTTTACCATGGCGGGGGCTGAGATGTGGCAGCGGGCCTTCGCGGCCCGGGACCGGAAGGCGGCCAAGAAGGGCATGTTCCTGGGGACGGCTGTCTACGGGGTGACCATCATTCTGGTCTATTTCATGGGCGTGGTGGGACGGCAGATCATCGGCGACGACGTGCTGGCCCAATACGGCTCCACCGACGCTGTGGTGCCCGCCCTTGCCATTAAGATTCTTCCCGTCGGGCTCACCGGGCTGGCCCTGGCGGGCGTCCTCTCGGTGATCATGTCTACGGCGGATAGCTATCTGCTGGTTTCGGTCCAGACCTGTGTCCACGACATTGGGAAGACCATTCACCCGGAGATGAAAGAGCGGACCGAAATTCTGCTGTCCCGGGCGTTTTCCATTGTCCTTCCGTTGGGGGCTCTGGTCATCGCGCTGTATATCAAAAACGCGTACAATATTCTCATGTTTGCCTGGAGCTTTTACGCTGCGTCCGCGGGACTTCCGGCGTTTGCCGCGCTGTTTTGGAAAAAAGCCACCAATCCGGGAATTATCGCGGCAATGGCGGCGGGATTTGTGGTCTGTGTGGGCTGGAAGCTGGCGGGGGAGCCCCTCGGCCTTGGCTCTGCGGTGCCCGGAACCATTGCCTGTGCCCTCGCCCTGGTGAGCGTGAGCCTGGCTACTTATCAAAAGAATCCTTCCGTGTTTTTAAAGGCGGAGAAACAGAGCTGACGCAGCCCGCCGTGAGCGGGAACAGCGGCGCAGCTGCCGGAATATGGAAGGGGAACCGCCCTTGAGACGGCGGAAACGAAAAAAGCACGCTGAAAAGCGTGCTTTTTTCGACGCAAGCGACCCAAATAGATACTCCTTGGCCTCTATGTTACAGCTGGCTTTTTTAACGTCTTCATGATTTTCCGATAAAACGCAAAGGAGATGATAATGGTGATACTGTCAGCCAGAAACTGTGTCCAGATAATGCCGTACAGCCCCACAAGCCAATTCATGAGAAATAACAAAGGAATGTTGATAATCCCTTGGCGGCAGGAGGAGAGAAGCAGGGATTCCGCTCCCTTTCCCATCGCTTGGAAGGTATAACTCATCTGGAAATTGCAGATCATCAGGGGCGTGGCCAACACATTGATCCGCAGAAAGTTCATGCCGTATTTTACCGTCTCTTCGTCGTTGATAAACAGCGTAATCACCTGGGGGGCGAAAATCTCCATGATGACGATACAGATTCCGGCAAATGCAACTCCGGAAAGTCGCGCTGCGTTTGTAAAAGATTTCATCCGCGGATAGTTCTTTGTTGAGTAGTTATAGGCGACCATGGGAACCATTGCCTGACATAACCCCATACCCACATTCATGGGGAGCATATCAACCTTTTTCACGATCCCCATTGCCGCTACCGCAAAGTCGTTATACCCGGAGGACAGCTTATTGACCACCGTATTGGATAAGCACGCCATGAAAGAGCCGATTGCGGACGGAACCCCCACCGAAAACACACTGCGGATGGACTGCTTGCCCGGCACCATCATGCGCGGTGACAGACACAGGACGGTATCCTTCCGCAGCCGGAAGAACATAAACGCAAAATAGCCCAGCGCCACGCAGTTGGATATCATTGTGGCAAGTGCGGCTCCCGTAACCTCCTGCCCGGGGCGCATGATGACAAACATGAAAAGTGGATCAAGGATCATATTGAGAATTCCACCGCCGCTGAGGCCATAGCTTGCGTACTTGGCGTAACCCTCGCTTCTCAAAAGATGGGCCATTGTCATGGAGAGGCAGGAAGGGACGCCGCCCACCACAATCACCCACAGCGTATACTGGCAGGAGTAGGAAATCGTATTCTCCGTGGCCCCCAATAGCTTGAGCAGGGGGTTCATGAAGATCAGGCAGGTAAGTGAGTACAACAGGGAAATGCAGATGGTCCCATAAAAGCTGAACGAGCAGACTTTTTTGGCTTCCTCATAGCGCCGCTCACCCAAAAGACGGGAAATTTGGCTGCCGCCTCCCACGCCGAACAGATTTGACAGGGCCGTCAAAATAAAGAACAGCACATAGGACAGGGAAGCTGCCGCAACCATATACGGGTTGTTCGTTCGGCCGATAAAGTAGGTGTCCGCCAGGTTATAGATCATGGTGATCAGCTGGCTGATGATGGTGGGAATGGCCATCTTCGTCAGGGCTTTTGCCACCGGCATCGTTTCAAAAAGCTCGTGATTTTCATCCATACCACTCACACTCTTTTCGTTCGAACGGCGGACATGTGGGCCAGAGCAATCTCCAGCAGGCGGTTAAATTCCTCCTGCTCGCTTTTGGTCATGCCTTCCATAATGATCTGCTGAGTCTCAAGCGCGGTCTGCTTCAGCATGTCCTCCAATTCCAATCCCTGGGAGGTTGGAAACAAGCTCATTTTCCGGGCATCCCCGTCAACCAAAGTTTTTTTGATCAGCCGCTTGTTCTCCAATCTTTCCAGAATTCCGGCCACGGTGGACTGGGAAAGCCCAAGCTTCTTTTTCAGCTCCGATGCAGTGATGCCCGGGGCATGGAGAATGGCGCGAATCACGTCTCCCTGCGCTGAGGTCAGGCCATATTCCTGCATCTTTATGTTCCGGTAGTAGGTCACTGCATTCCCAAGCCGGACAATGGTGGACGCCGTTTTATATTGAATGGCTTCAATCATTTTGATCCCTCCAATCAAATAAATCGCAAGCGAATGTTCGCTTACGATTTATTTTATCCGTTTAAGAGAAATTTGTCAAGCCGGACAAAATAAAAGGCCCCACGTTTGCCCCGGAGTTGCCGGGGCCAAACGTGGGAACCGATTCAATGCTGTTGCGGTCAAAAAGATACGGGCGGCCAGGGTGACCCTTCAAACCAAGCCACAACCCTGCAAATCGGCTGCGGTTTGGAGAGGAGGAGGGGCAAGCTTGCGCTGGCTCATAAAATAAAGTCGGAGCAAGCGAAATAACGCTTGCTCCGATGTGGCAGGGGGTAACAATTCCGAACCCTGGATCTATAAAAGCCTTGCGCCGCAACGGTTACAAAACTCGGCCCCATCTCTCGCATAGATTTTCAGGCCTTTTTCATTATAAAATTATGCCGGAACCGATATGCCAGAAGCAGATAGGTATAAAGACTTATGAGTCCGCATCTTCTCCAGATGGAGCGACGTTTCCCTCGATCATATCTACAACTACCTGACTGAGCTGGGCCGCATTCTTTGATGTAATAACTGGGACACCAGTCTGCGCTTCAATTGCTTTCCGCGCATCGCCAGCAACCTTTCCACCGGCACGTGCAGTCTCTATATTTTCGCTAAATGTTACCGGCTCTTTCTGCTTTGATATTTCTGTAGTCGTAGCCTCAGCCAACATATTCAAAACAAGTTCCAGTGTTGTCATATTATCGCGGAGATTTTCTTTTGTCAATCCCTTGAGCGTTTTGTACTGCCGGGTCGTCATCCCTGACCACGCACGGGATATCTCATCAGTCAGAATGGCGTATTCCACACCCTTCTGAACACCGCGGGCATCCCATTCATCGGTGAGTTCCTTTCTCACCTGGATCGCCTGAAGGCGCTGGTTGATCCACTCGCGGGAATAGCCTTTCTTCAGATAGGTTTCCAGTGCGCGATCAATGGTCAGCTCCGGATCAATCGTTTCCTCAATGCGTTCCCGGCCCACTTCTGCCAACCAACGCTTGAAGGGCTCTGCTTTGTGTGACGGGATGGATTGGATGATTCGAAGAAGCTGTTCCGTATCCGCTACGTCAGTTAACCGCTTTTTCCCGTCAGCGGCGGTCATTTTCAACTGGTTACAAGATGTAACCGGTTCAAAGCCCTCGTCCACAAGGCGTTTTTTTGTAACCTTCCAATAGTTTCTGGCCACTTGATGGTTCGGAGCCTCCGTTAGAACCGCCACCACATCGACAATAGAAAAATACCACTCCTCTTTTTCTTCATCCCATGCAGTGCGGATGTGCTTATCTTCAAAAAGCTGAATCTTATCATCCAGGCCCATACTCATTTCTCTCTTTCTCTATGTTATCATCAGGTGATCAAGCAGCCCCTGGCACCCATCAGACACATCCCGCCATGTAGCTTCGAAGTTGTCGGTGTACCAAGGGTCGGCTACCTCCTGACCGGGGCGGTCGGTGTAATCCAGCAGGAGGCGCATCTTGTCCATAAAGTCTCCGCCGCAGATGCGGTACATATCCCGGAGGTTGGCCCGATCCATCCCGATCAGCAGATCGTACTCCTCGTAGTCGCTGTTCACGAGCTGTCGTGCGGCGTGGCAGGAACAGCCGATTCCATGCTCCGCCAGTTTGCGCTGTGCAGGAGGATAGACAGGGTTCCCAATCTCCTCCCGGCTGGTCGCCGCGGAGGCGATCTGGAATTGACTCTCCAGGCCGGCTTTCCTCACAAGGCCTTTCATAACATACTCGGCCATTGGGCTCTGACAGATATTGCCGTGGCAAATAAAAAGGATCTTTTTCACGTTCTCCGCACTCCGTTACAGTTTCTTTTTCTTCAGTATAGCAGATATCCTCCGGTTCGTCGAGCCAATGAAGCCCCCACGCGCCATTCTGGATCTGTCTGAGCAATTCTGTCTTGCCCCAGCCATACTCCAGTGCGGCTTTGAGATACCACGCCCGTTCCTCCGCTGCTTCGCAGGCTTCCAAAATCGTCACATTCTGCGTCCACGCCAGCTTCAGCGCCTTTTCAAGCCGATCCGGTGTATTCCCATAGGTCAGATAAAACAACCGCATACGGCGTAGATTACGGGGTGAAAAGCCCTTTCGCTCCGGGTATCTCGACTGGAGGTATTCAGCGGCCATGACTGCTGCGCCCTTCTCCGTTCTGCCGCATACGGCCCTGCCGATCTCACAGTACAGTTCCATCTCTGCCAGATCGGAACCCATCAGGACATCCAGGGCCGAATACAGAGAAGAATAGTCGCTTGGTTTTCGGATGTTCATAGCTGCTCCTTTCCGGCGTATCCGCCTTGGTAAAGAACGCCGCAAAGGGAAACGCGGAAGAACATTCCGCACTTTCCTTTACGGCTTCCACCGACCATATAGCTTGTACGATTTAATTTCAGAGAAGGATATGCCGCGCCTCTTGACAGCCGCGGCCTCCTCTGGGATATACTCTTTTTTATTGATACAATGTTAAAGCAACTCAAAGGTATGTAAAAAAGTCAGCCACCAAGCAGCAGATCTTGCCTTTCTGGTCCTTTCCCCAGTACCAGTAGTAGACGCCGCTTGGAACGGTAAAAAGGGCCGCTGAGTAACTGCCGTCCGGAGAGATCCCGGCTGCGCAGCGTATTCCCCAGCGCTCCTGATTCTCCTCCAGAATCTCATCCAGGACCATCTCATGCTCCAAATCTGAAAACTCAGATTTCATACAGGCATCTTTGAAATACTGGCCATCCATAAATCCCGTTGTCGACTCGCTTACAACATAGCCGCAGTTCCTGCGGCGGGACCGCTCAGTATCCCATAGCGTTTTCGCCGCTGTGAAAGTCACTGGAGGACGATCTGTAAAACAAATCTCCGCAAACGCAAGTACGCAGTCCCCGTCAGAATGGGCGGTATATGCGAACACCGGATACATACCGGGACGGACCTTTTGCTGAAACGCCTTCCGTTTGAAATCAGCGATTTCGAACCGCAATGTTGGGTCTGCCATCACGATCTCGCCTGTCGGCAGACTGATGAGGCCGATGTCATGGATCTGGATAACAGACTTGCCGTATCGGTTCTGCAAGCTGGCACCATCTACCGTGTGTATGATCTTTAGATTGTCCTGTGCATCCATATTATCATCCTCTGGAATTCAATGAATCTTTCAAGCGGTATTATAACTCCCTATACCATGACTGCTCCATCACTATTGTACCCACTGCATCCCAGAACTTCAATCCACATTTATTAGTCTGCTGATTTCCAATGTCAGGTCACATTTTAAGAGCTATTTTCCCGCTTTCATTTTATCATCTAACTGTTTTCTCGAAAAGAAAGCTGTAAAGGAAAACGCGGAGACGGCTCCGCGCTTTCCTTTACGGCTTCCGCTTATTATATCACTTGCACGACCTGCTCCCAAAGGAGAATGTGCTTTTTGTCCACCGCCTGATTGTCATGAAGATGGCCGAACAGCCAGTAGTGGTATCTGGCCCGGTTTTTGACTTCCTCCAGAAAGTCTGTCAGCCGGTCCGCCCGAGCGTGGGGGATGATCTTTTGCGTTATGCTGGTGGGGGCGCAGTGGGTCAGAATGTAGTCCACCGCCCAGTCATGGGCGTCCAGGTTCTTCCGGGCCTCCTCATACTCCTCATCGGAGGGAAGTTCCTCTGTCCACCAGGACACGCCCTTGACCCGGAACATGGCCCTGGCCCGCCGCATCCGCCAGTACCGCTCCTCGAAGCCCGGTTCCTCGGGGTCCAGGATGCCATCCTGAATATCGTGCGAGGACGCTCCACCCATGGTGAAGAATGTGTATCCTTCGATGTCAAAGACCTGCCCACGCATGAGGTGCAGCACATGGGGCCGTACTTCATGGATCCTGCCTCCGTGCCACAACCTTTCCGGCAGCGCGTTCAGCATGGCAAAGTTCTCGTGGTTCCCATCCAAGAAGGCAGTCGTAAAAGGCTTGTCCTCCAGCCAGTCCAGCCAATACTTCTCCGCGGGTGTTCCACCCCAGAGTCCTCCAAAGTCGCCTGCGATGATTACCATGTCCTCGCGGTTCATCTTTTTCTGCTCCGGGAAGTATTTCATCCCAAGCCGCTGAAATCCGCCGTGTGTATCGCCTGTGACATAGACGCTCATGATGCGTTCCTCCAATCCAGTTGTTCGATCTCCTGCTCCACCTCAGTACCGTTCCGGAAGGTAACCCGGATCTTGTCTTTTGCGAGGACGGTCACTTTCTCCACCAGCTGGTAGACCACGCTCTGATCCCATTCTGTCAGCTCTGCAGCATAGGCGCTCATGGCTATCGAGGCGGCTTTGAGCCGCTGGCTTACCAGTTCATTTTCCTGATAGACTTGCTTGATCCGCGACTTATGTTCCTTGAGATCCGCCATTGCGTTGGATATCATGCGGAACCGCTCCGCATAGTCTTCCGTGCCACCCGCGGCGGACGCCTCCGCCAGCAGGCTGTTGAACTGCTTCTCCAGTTCCTCCAGCATCCGGTCGATGTCCGCGAGGCTCATGGTCTCACCGGGGATGGGCGCCAGTTCCTGCTCCATGGCCCCCATCAGCTGGACTTCCAGGGCGTCCCTGCTGTCCATCACGCTGTTGATGGCGTTCAGGATCGCCTGCTGGAGCGGCTTTTCCTCCAGCGTTTCAGAGTGTTTACAGTATTTTGCCCCATAATCCAGGCGGCTTCCGCACCGCCACACAGCCCGTTTCACTCCGCCCTTGTTCCAGACGCACCGGCGATAGCCTGTCCCGCAGTGGCCGCAGAACATGAGATTTGTCAGGATGTACTTCCCGCTGTACTTGCTCCGCCCGGTGGGCGCGCTCTTGCTGGTACCGCCTGTCTGTGCCCTGCGCCGGGCTATCTCCAGCTGCGCCGCGTAGAAGACGTCCCGGCTCACGATCCCCTCATGGTGGTCCTGGACCAGATACTTGGGGAGCTGGCCGTTGTTCTGGATCACCTTTTTGCTGATGCAGTCCTGGATAAAGGTCTTCTGGAGCAGCGCGTCACCGCAGTATTTCTCGTTGCTCAGAATACTCAGCAGGTTCTTGATGGTCCACTCCTGTTTTCCTATCGCGTTCAAGGCCCCCTGCGCCTCCAGCTTGCTCTTGATGGCCCGCAGGGTATCTCCGGCCAGATACCGCTGATAGATAAAGCGGACGGTCTCCGCCTGCTCCTCGTTGATCACCGGCCTTCCGTCCGGGCCCTTCTCATACCCAAGCATCCACTTGTACTGCATCGTGACATGGCCGGCTTTCATGGACCTTCGCTTCCCCCAGCGGACATTGGCGCTGGTGTTCTCACTTTCAGACTGGGCGAAGGCGCCGTGTATGGCGATGAGGAACTCGCTCTCCGGATAGATGGAGTTGATATTCTGTTCCTCAAAGATGACCGGGATACCCAGTTCCCGCAGTTCTCGGGTATAATTGAGGGTGTCCACCGTATTCCTTGCGAACCGGGAAACGGCTTTGGCCAGGATCATGTCGATCTTTCCCTGGCGGCACATCCGGATCATCTGGAGGAATTCCTTCCGCTTACAGGTGGAGGTGCCGGTCTTGCCCTCATCCGCGAACACCTTTACCATGGTCCAGCTGGGGTTCTTCATGATCTTCTCGGTGTAGTAGGCAAGTTGGTTTTCATAGCTGGTGAGCTGCTCCTTGCTGTTGGTGGATACACGGCAGTAGGCCGCTACCCGCAGGTGCCTCTTTTGGGCCTGCTCCTGGGGCGTTTCCTTCTTGGCTGGGATCACAATGACTTTCGGGGCGGTTTCTGTCATGGCTGTTGTCCTCCCTTCATGATCTGGCCGTTTTTCAGCCGGACCTGAATGCCTTTTCCTCTGTATGTGATCTGTCGGACGCTCTCACACAGGAGCTCCCGCTCCAGTTCCTCCATGAGCGGATGGTTCCGGAAGAGCTTCTGGAGCCGCGTCGTCTCATATTCCTCCGCCCCAATGGCGTTGAGCCTGTGTTCCGCCAGCCGAAGCGCCATATTCCTGGTCCGCTCTCCATCTACAGGCGGGGATTGGAGAGCTTCCTCCAGCTCCCGTCTCAGTTTCCTGCTCTCTGCCGGGTCCTCCATTTCTGTCTGGCCGGAGGCAATACGCTCCGGGTGCTGGACAAGACGGTTCAGAAGCGTCAGGGTCTGCTGTTCCACCCAGGCAGGCGGGGGACCGCCGCACAGCCGCCGCAGCTCCATCTGTGCCGGCGTTTTTCTGACCGGGACCGCCCGGTCCCTGCGGCGCTCCTGAGCACCGCGGTACTGCTCCTCCGGGAGTATGGCCGGATACCGGTCTGTCCCGCTGTATCTCTTGTCCTCCAGGATGCGGGCCACCATGTTTTTGTTCCACAGCTTTCCCTCGTCATAGGCAATTCCCCGCTCTTGGAGTGCCTCCACCAGTTCCTGATAGGATGCCCCGGCCAGATAGGTCTGGTAGATCCAGCGGACTGTTTCCGCCTCTGCCGGATGGGGAGTGTACTCTCCGAACTCCATCCGATATCCGAAGGGCTGCTTTCTGTTGCCCGCCATCAGCGCACCGTCCTCTCGATGGTCTCCGTCAGCTCCAGCCCGTTGATCAGCCGGAACCGCAGGCATTCGTTGTTCTCCACGATGATCTTTGCAACCAGCTCGCTGAACAGCTCCTCATCGAACGCCTCCAGAAATTCCGGCCCGGTTTCCAATATCTCCAGCAGGACTTGAGTCTGCCGGATGGTCTGATCCTCCTCGGACTCCAGAAACCGTTCCTTTTCCAGTTTGGCGGTGCGGAGCTGTTCAGCCAGCGTGTTGCTCCGGGTAATATAAATGTCAGGATCGACAAGGCCCTGCTGCTTCAGCTCGGCCAGTAGTCGCTCCTGACGGACGATATCCGCTATTTGTTTGTTCAGTTCCACGATGTCCAGGCTCCAGAGCAGTTTCCTGTTTTGGGCTGTCTGGAGGTCTGTGAGCAGTTGGGAGAGGACTGGCATTCCGTGATGCCGCAGCTTGTAATACAGGCGGAGGAAGGCACGTTCAAATTCAGATTCCGGGATCTGCGTGATCTGACATTTGTCAGGCGACTTATCGTGGAGCCTGCAGGTCCAATAGGCGGATTCCCTACACTTTTTTCGTTTGAATATGGAACCGCACTGTCCACAGATGACGGTACCGGTCCATGGATATGTAACTCCGGACTTTGGGTGAATCACCGCGCCTTTCTGCTTCAGCAGTGCCTGTGCCCGGTCAAACAATTCCCGGTCAATAATAGCGGGATGGCTGCCCGGTACGAAATATTGGTCATACTCACCTTGATTTCGCTTCTTCCTGTGGGGCAGTGTTCGGGTGGTATAGGTCTTTTGTGCCAGCGAGTCACCCGCATATTTCTCATTGTGGAGGACATATTGGATCGACGTTGTCTGCCAGTATGGGGTCTTATCTCTTGTGGGGATCCCGTACCGCGTGATCTCTTTTGCGATGTCCTCCATGCTGTTGCCATTGAGGTATCTTTGGAAGATCAGACGGATGATTTGGGCCTCCGCCTCGATGATCTCCAGCTCTCCTTTGACCAGGCGGTATCCAAACGGGGCCTTACAGGTGATGAAGCTGCCCTTTTTCATTTTCTTCTGGTAGGTCCAGCGGATATTTTCAGAGATAGCTTCACTCTCTTTCTGGGCTATCATGGAGAAGATAGCTGTCAGCAGCTCGCCGGACATCTGGGCGGTATCGATGCCCTGCTCCTCGAAGCAGACCCCGACCTCCAAGTCCCTCAGCTCCCGGACCGCTATCAGGCTCTCGCTGGTGTTTCGCGCGAACCGAGCGGTGGATTTTGTCAGGACCTTGTCGATGCGGCCTCTGCGGCAGTCTTTCAGGAGCCGCTGGAAGTCATCCCGTTTCTCCGCGGAGGTCCCGGTGATCCCCTCATCCGCATATACGTCCACGAACTCCCATTCCGGGTTGCCGGTGATGAGTTCTGTGTAGTAGGCATTCTGTGCGGCAAAGGAGTGGAGCTGGTCCTCAGAGTTGGAACTGACACGAGCGTAAGCTGCCACACGCAGTTTCCGGGTCCGGACCGGCCCGGAGGCTGGGATCGTGATCACACTGGGGACCTTGTCCAATGCGAGGGAACCACTGATTGCTGTCTGTCCGTTCATCTAAATCACCTCTGTTCAGCCACACACAATACCCTAACTTTCTCTGAAAAGCTATACTCAAATGCAACAACTATTGAGGCGAATATATGACGTCCGCTCCTGTTTCTACCCGGAGCCGCGCGGCGATCTTCCGCGCCTCCGCTTCGCTGATAATACTGGCGTCCCGCAAGGCACACAGCAGGTTTACCATACCAATGTAGTTTACATTCGCGTTCATGATCTTTCCCTCCCAATCAGGCTTCTTCATCCAAAGAGAGACCAGGCAGTTTTTTTCAGAAGGATTGCGTCATATCTAACCCTTCTGATTCTTCCTGGTCCTCGAAGGGAGTCTCATCCAGTTCTTCGGGCAGTGTTTCATCGGGGAGCTGCATCGCGGCTGCAAAGCGCGCTATGGAAAGAACCCGATCAAGAGACAAGTTCTTCTCTTTGACACTTTGCACCGCTATGTTTTGATTCTTCAGTTCTGTCATCGTATCAAGTGTTTCTGAAAGGTCTCTCCCCAGCCGATTCCACGAAGAAATTAGCAGGACCTCAAAGTCATGCTTCGCCGCGCCAAGACGCACATACTTCAGGCTACTCTGGCTCGGGGAATAGTCAGCGGCAACCTCCGTCACCTCATATCCTGCTTTATCTGCGTACTCCAGCAAAAGCGACTTCTGGGCCTTCAGGTCTTCATCGGTCCTGGCTTTCAGATACAGCCATGCTTTCTTCTTTTCCGCCATAAGCTTTATGCCTCCCATGATGGTGCGCCAGAGATAAGCTCCGGCGCACAGCCAATCCTTCATTCGTTTTTCAGTCGTGTATGAAAACAAGCGGGGGCCGCTCCACGATGTGTGGTAGCATTGCGATACCCTTCAGGGCGGCCCCCGCCGTTTCTGACATTTGCGTTTCCAATGATGGCCCTATTCGACACTACTTCCCGAGCCGTAGGCGGCAGGCTTGGACCGCGCGGGCGCGCGTCACGGGAATCTCACCCCTCCGAGGATCTCTCCGAGCTGCCCCCACTGCTTGTGGCTGTGGCTGGACAGGAGTATCATTACTGGATTGCCGGCGAGGGTCGGGCAGGACTCCCGCGGAGTCCTGCCGCAATGCGAAACAGCCCGCCACAGGCTGTTTTATGGACGGATGGGAACCGCTCTGCACCTTATTTGGCCGTCTTTGATGCGGGGGCTTCCCGCACAGATGGTCTTGGCGCATCCTCCAATGTCGCTGCAGCCTCCCTCTCGGGGGCCTCTCGCCAGCGGACGTATCCAAGCTGCCGGATATGACCGCCTCCTGGCGGTGTTTTTCAAAGTTCAATGAGGATATGTTTTCCTCTCACTTAATCCGACAGAAAAGTGCCTTTTTGAAACCATCATTCAAAGTGTTTTTTTATTTTCTCTATTGCAGAGAAAACAGATTTTCTGGCTGCAGTATGGGAAATCCCCTCTATCTCTCCAATCCGTGTCAGGGTATATCCATCCAAAAAGAGTCGTAGCCTGCGTTGCTGGAGATCAGTTAGGACATTGGATGGCCCATTAAGAATGCGTTTAATCTCCTGCCTAAGATATATTTCCTCCAGCGATGTCATTAGCGCACCATTCTCCCTTGGGTTGATATCTTCCACGGCTCTGTAGTCTTGATGCCGTTCATTTTGTTTTTCCTGCCTATTTTCCTCCAAAACGAATTCGCGAGCCAGGAGGTTGAAGCAAGGAAAACTCAATTCAACAATCTGCCCGCTTTCTGGACTCTTGGGATAAAGAGAATCAATATGGACAAACACAACATCTGGTTTCTCCAACAGCAATGTGCGGTGGTGCTTCTTAGTTAGCTGAAACCACTCAGATTCGATGCCATTTTTCGCTATTTTGATCAGCATTGCGCTGTTCCTCCTTTTCTAAACATTTGGAAAGCCAAATGTCAGAAAAGGAGGGCCGCGGCACCTTATCCGGAAACCATAACAAGCAATATAGCTTCCGTCTATGTAAAATGACAGGAATTCAGAAATCCTGATTAAATCTGCATTAAGAAGTCCACGGGGGAATCCTGAGGCTGCAGGTGGAGGTTTATCCTCCTTTTTTGTATGACCAACCTGCTTGCCTCGGCAACTTTTTGTTCTTTTCCCCCGTGCTGCCCTGAAAGCAGTGTGGCTTGGCTTGATCAGACGGAACAACTTAATGCGGCGATTGGCATCTGCCATGTCGCATTTCTCCTTCCGCTCATGCGGCCGGCACACAGACAGCCAGCATCACCCCCCTTTAAATCATTTGGTAGTCGGCAAATGCGGCTGCCTTACCGATTATATGATTCAGTTTGTCGGATATCATGTTTGTTAAATGGTGTATTGTGTTACATCAAACAAGAGAATTACATCGCATTCAACTGTAAAAAGATGTATTGTAAAATATCTTTGAGGTGAATTGCGATGTACGACTTCTCCTACCCATTGGGAAATGCGGTAAAAAGTACACGGTATCAGCGCGGCCTGACACAGCTTCAAGTTGCGGAAATGGCTGATATTGATGTGCGGACCGTGATGAATATTGAAAATTACAAGGCAAATCCGAAAATGGAGGTGCTGTTTCCTCTAATCCGAACTCTCCGTGTTGATGCCAGAACCATCTTCAACCCGGAATTGGAGCGGGATGCCCCTATGTTCCAGCAGCTTCGACTGATGGTAGAGGAGTGCAGTGAACAGGAGGCCGAAGCACTGATCCCGGTGGTGGAATCCGTCATTGCCGCACTCCGGGCAAAGGATGCCATCGAAATTGGGTAGAAACTACATAAAACAAAAACAGAGCCTGCTGATCCCCTTTCTTTGGGGAAAAGCAGGCTCTATACTTTAAGTATCTGGCTCGTCGCTTAATACCATCTTCAGTTTTACTACATTGACCCAGTACTCTTTTTTGCATTTTTGACAGTAAAGCGGAAATTTTATCAGAACGGTTTCTTCATAAACTTTGACTCTCGTTTTGCTGCCACACTGGGGACAGCAGATCCATTTTGACTCGTTCTGCATACCATCACTTATCTCTTCACTTCGCAACATGAAATTCCTGGTTCGAAATTTTCAGCATCTGCACCATCTGTGCCCGGGTGCAGATGGCATCGGGAGAGAATTTCCCGCCGCCAGTGCCGTTGGTGATCTTTTGCCCATACGCCCACTGGACGGCTTGGGCGTACCAGCTGTCTGCGGGCACATCCGCAAAGATGTTTTCGCCGCTTTCAGGGGTAGGCGAACCGGCGACCCGCCACAAGAAAGTGGCCATCTGGGCTCGGGTGCAGGGGGCATCTGGGGAGAATTTCCCGTTGCCGGTTCCGCCGGTGATGCCCTGTTCCGCAGCCCACAGCACCGCGTCGTAGTAGTAGGCATCGGAACTTACATCGGAGAAGGGATTGGCCGTGCCAATCTCGGGGGAGCCGCTGGCCCGCCAGAGGAAGGTCACCATCTGGGCCCGGGTGCAGGGGGCATTGGGGGAGAATTTTCCGCCACCGGTGCCGCCTGTGACCCCCTCTTCCACGGCCCACAGCACTGCGTCGTAGAAGTAATCGTTCTTGGAAATGTCGGTGAACGGGTTCTCCGTCCCAGTGTCGGTCTGCTTGAACCTGGCTGTCACCGTGACCTTGCTGCCGGGCATGGTGAAGGTGTACTTGCCATCGCCCTTGTCCGTCAACGCCAGTTCCTTACCGTTTTTGTCGGCTGCGGTTAGCGTATCCAGTTCATAGCCGGCGTCCGGCGTTACCGTGATGGTCACGGTGTCGCCCTTGGAAGCATATTTGTACCGGACGGCCAGAACGCCGCCCTTTGTTTCAGTGAGGAGGATGGAATAGCTGGGCTCACTGTCATCCGAGCCGCCGCCAGGCATGGGATCGGGGTCGGGGGTCGGTTCAGGGTCAGGAGTCGGTGTGGGCTGGTACTTCAATTCCATCTTTCCGCCCGCGCCGGTGATGTGTTCCGAAACCAGCGTCAAATCCGCATCCTTCTGCGCCACGGTGACGGCATAGTGTGTATTACCGCCGCTTTCACCGGTGACCACCCGAATGGAATAACCTGCGGGCAGGTAGTTGTCCGGAAGGACAAGGTACGTTTCCGCATTCTCTTTGGTCACCTCTGCACCTCCGGTAAACACCACCACATTGTAATCGGTGCAGTCGGCGGTGAAGGTGCCACCGTTTGCAATTTGGAAAGCGCCCTTATGCTCGGTGCCGGAGCTGCTGCCATTCACACCGAATACCGCAACGCCACGCGCACCGGAGATATTCACCGTGCCATCAGCGCCAATGACCATCTGCCCACAGCGGATGCCGCTATCGCCCTTGACCGTCAGCGTGCCGTTGACGGTGATAATGGAATCCGTGTTGCCGGAGGCTCCGATGTTGATGCTCTCCATGGCGTTCAGCACCGCGCCCTGTGCCACGGTGAGGCTCATATCGCCGCTTATGCTTTGGACAGTCAGCGGCGCGGAGCCGGTGATCTGTACCGTTGGACGATAGTTGCCGCTTACAGAAACCGAGTTTACAAGGCTCTCCTTGCTCATAACGATTTTGATTTCCCTGCCGCTTGCATCCGGCAGGGTCAGCGTTCCGGTCAGCGCCAGACCGTTCAGGGTCAGGGTCTTTGCGTCCGCGTCCCAGTGGTAGCCGTCGGTTTCCAGACTGCCCTGATCTGCGTTGGTGCCGCTCAGGTCAAGATCCTCCATCTTGTGATTCCCAAGTTCCACACCCTCATTGGTGTAGTATGTAATGCCCGTACCGCTTGGCACCTGTACCAGACCGGAGCCGGTCAGACGCAGCCCCTTTATATCAGCAGGCGTGGCATCGGGCAGTGAAACGGTGCTGTTGTTAATCAGGGTGCCGTGGTTGGTCAAACAGGATATTTCTTCACTCTTTTCAATCTTCAGCGGCACCTCCTCCGGAATAGTCAGCGTCGCCCCTTCGGAAACGGTCAGACGAATCGTCACGATTGCCTCTTTGCTGGACACTGTCCCCACAACGAAGCTGCCCGGATCTTCTTCTGATTCCCACACGATTGGGGGAAGATCGCTGGTCCCGTAGGCGGTAAAGTTCATGGATATGCTGAGTTTTCCCTGCTCTTGCGATGCCTCTGTTGTCATCACACAGACCAGGCCGTGGAACGCAACGCTGTCCGCAATCTCCGGTTCCACGCTGCCGCCAAAAAA
The DNA here is from genome assembly GCA_037245165.1 of bacterium. Classification (GTDB taxonomy): domain Bacteria; phylum Bacillota; class Clostridia; order Oscillospirales; family Oscillospiraceae; genus Lawsonibacter. The sequence goes on along the minus strand of JAXWVI010000064.1, from coordinate 8,898 downwards.
CGTGTGCAGTGTGCCGTTTCCGGTGAAAGACACCTTTGTGCCAACCTCATCCAGGGACTGAATTTCATCCAGGGAATTCTCCCCAATGACTTTCACCTCGGCTAGATTCCCGGCAATAGGGGCAGTGCTGCTGGCGTTCAACAAAACGGCGTTGGCGGTTCCGGTTTCGACACCGCCGCTTGTCTTGGAGAACATCACATAGCCATCCCCTGCCTCGTAATAGACAGCAGCCTCGGAACTGGGCTCCATATACACATCCTCGACGGCGGCCTTTTGGTAGTATTCGCCGTCCCACAGAAGTTGCGGTTCGATGTCATTTGATCCATTGCGCAGCAGCACCGGAATATCGGAAGTAACTGTGTACGCGATGGGAGCCATAGTATCAGCATACTGCAATCGGGTGACAGTCGCCGTACCGCATTCGTTCAGGGTCATGCCCGTGACCACAGGGGCAGAAGTGCTCTCACCGGCGATGTCCACCGTCTCCACGCCGGTGATGGTCAGACCGTTGGCATCAGTGCCGGAACACACGATGCCGCTGCTCTCCATCTTCACTGTTCTGCTGGCGTTGATGCGGTGGACGCCGTTTGCGGAATAGAGTAGGCTTTCTCCGCCGCCTCCAATCGTCACATTATGCGCAGATTCCACGGTCAGTGGGCCGTATACCGCCATGCCGCCCTTGTTGACGATTTTCACATCTCCTCCAGCGTTGAGGGTGACGGCGCACTCGTTGTTGCTGTCGTCTGCAATCAGCGGGAGATAGTCGCTGCTGCCGGTGATGGTCACACCATCTTCGGCGGTCACATTCAGTTTTGGGGCGGTCACCGTTGAGACGTTCGCTGGCGAAGCCTCTGTTGTCTCATCTGTTCCCTTGATGGTCACCGTCTTACCTGCAAGCGTAACGGGGTTTTGGGGGGTATTCACGGCACTGTTCTTGGCGGAAGAGATCAAGATATCTCCCCCGGTGGTCAGATTCAGCACCACATTCTGGACTGCCGGGGCATTTACGCTGCCCAGGGTGAGGTCGCCGGAAAAGTTCACTGCGGTCAGGGTGCTGTATGGATTGCCGGACACCGCGCTGTTGCTGCCGGAGGCCGCAATGGTGAGATCACCGTCTCCGGCCAGGGTCAGGGTGCCGCTATAAAAGCTCAGGCCGGCTGACTCGCCGCAGCTTACCTCCACCGTTCCGAAAACGGTCAGCGTGCCGTTGTCGTAGGTCAGGTAGTTCGTTTCGACAGATTCGCCGGTTTTCTCGGTGATCCCATCAACTGTCGCAACGTAAGACTTGCCGCTTTCCAAAGCTGTACCGGCAAGCGTTACGTTACTGGGTACCGTTTCTCCTGCGGCCCATGCTGTCGCGGGCAGCAGGCTTAAGCATAGTGCCAGGGCGAGGAACAGGCTGAACATTCTTTTTTTCATCAGATCGCCTCCGTTATAAAAATCGTGGGACAAGAGGGATCTGCCCCCGGAGGGGACCCTCCGGGGGCAAGGGGGACCCCCCCTTGCCAATGAGCTTTCATCAAACCGGCGAGGCGGGCTGGCCCGCCCCGTCGATGATCCGGGTATTACGCTGCGTCCGAAGCGTTTTTCAGCATCTGCACCATCTGCGCCCGGGTGCAGGTGGCATCGGGGGAGAACTTCCTGCCGCCGGTGCCATTGGTGATTTTTCGCTCATAAGCCCACAGCACTGCATTGTAGTAGTAGGTTCCGGCGCTCACATCAGAGAAGGGTGTTGTTCCCGTAACCTCGGGGGAGCCGTTGGCTCGCCACAAGAAAGTGGCCATCTGCGCCCGGGTGCATGGGGCGTCTGGGGAGAATTTCCCGTCGCCGGTGCCGCCGGTGATGCCCTGTTCCACAGCCCACAGCACCGCATCATAGTAGTAGGCATCGGAACTCACATCGGAGAAGGGATTCGCCGTACCAATCCCAGGGGAGCCGTTGACCCGCCACAGGAAGGTCACCATCTGCGCCCGGGTGCAGGAGCCGTCAGGGGAGAATTTCCCGTTGCCGGTGCCGCTGGTGATGCCCTGCTCCACCGCCCAGGCCACCGCGCCGGCGTACCAGGCGTCAGCGGGTACATCGGTGAAGCCTATGGCCTGTTCGGTGTGGACCAGCAGGTAGCGGGAGAGGTGGTCAGTCTCAAAGACGAAGCAGCCGCTCTTGGCGTCATAGCTGCCGCCCTTGTTCTCAATGGAGCCGTCGTCCCGGATGTACCAGACTGCCAGTGTGGACGTGTCCTCGCCCTTCTCAGGGGTGTAGGGGATGGAGATGGTCAGACGCCCGCCGTCGAAGGCGGACTGCTTCACCGTCCCGACTACGATGTCAACGTCCACCACCACGGCCACCTGAGCCAGTGCGCTGACGGCCTCCTGTTGGGCATCGGTCAGCTTGGCCTGCTGGACGGAGACGGTCACGGTTTTGCCGGAGGCAATGGATTCCAGCGCCGCTTCGTCCAGTTCCACGGCGCAATCAGGGAGCCGGATCGTCAGTCCTGTGTCCTCAGCCTCTTCGGTTTTGGCAATGACCGAGGCGGGCAGCTTCACGCTGTCTACCTTGGAAAGCCCGGAGAGATCTACCGTCACCGACTTTGCCCCGTCAGCGATGACCTTGTCAATTTCCTTTCCGCTGACGGACACAGTGGCGGTGCTGCCGGAGATTGTAGCGCTGAGTTTGGTTCCGCCGTAATCCGAGGACACCGGGACCGAGACGGACGGGGTGGAAGAACCGCCGCCTCCGCCGCTGGAAGGCCGATCGGAAACGGTCAACGTTCCAGGAACATAGGTGATCTCATAGTTGTCATTTGACAGCGTACCAGTGATGTTGATTGCGATTTCTCCGGCTTTGCTCATATCCGGCGTCTGCGCATAGTCCAGTGTTACAGTGCCGCTCAGGGTATCTGCGCCGACCAGCCCCTCCACCTTGTAATCCTTATCTGCTTCCGGACTGCTCAGATCGGGCGCGGTGCTGCCGGTGTAGGCGCTCTTATCAAGCACCGTAACGGTAACTGCCTTTTTCGCTACGGTCACAGTCAAGCTTTGTTCTGCTACATCTGCGTACTCTGCATTTCCCTGAACCTTATACCAAACGGTGTATTCCCCGGCATTTTTCGCTGTGGGGATCTGCTCACTCCACTCAGAATCGTCAAGCCGGTAGAGCATCGTGCCGCCAGTGGTCTTGCCTGCTGTAACCAGCGCCTGTTCTGCACCGTTGTAGGTCAGGGCGTTTGCCGTAGGTGCCGTAACAGTGGGGACAAGCTTGTTGGTCGCATTGACATTGACGGTCAGCGTGATGTCCTCATAGTTTGCGCTCTTGATCACTACGGTCACTGTGCCCACAGAGCCGGTGGTTTCCACGTCATTTTTCTGAATGGGCAGGGTCAGCTCGCCGTTTTCCACCTTCGCGCCGCTGGTGTAGTAGCCGTCATTGAGTTTGATCTCGCCCAGCTCATAGGTGGGTGCACCATACTCTTTGGGCGTTTCCAGCGTGGGCAGGGCGGGGAGCGTCACAGTGTAGGTCTTTTCGTAGCCGTTTATAATGACGAGCGCAGTTTCCCTGATGAAGTCAGGCGCAGCGGCCTTAGTGATGCTGCCAGTAGTAGTGAAGCTGCTCTGCTCCAGGGCGTAATTCTTCGCGGTCTGCTCCATCAAGGTCACTGTGGCAATGATGTTCTTGCCGTTGCCCACACTGGCATCGTCAAAGCTGGCGGTCACGGTGTAGTCTGTGCCTCGGTTCAAGGTCACGTTGTCGAAGGTCACGCTGGTAATGTCCGCGTTTGTCGTGCCATCATAGGGCTTGGACGCAGCCGTTACCCCGGTGATCGTCAGCGGCTTCTTCCCAATGCTGACCGCCACGCTGGCGGGTGCGGTATCGTTGTGGTTTGCATCGCCAATCACCCGATACCACACGGTATACGTTCCGGCATCGGTGCCGGTGGGGATGTCCTGACTGTATGTGCCGTTCTCGGTCAGGCTGTACTGCATGGTGCCATAGTCCGTCACGCTGCCCGCGGTAATGAGCGCCTGCTCCCGGCCGGTATAGGTCAGGTTTTCCTGCGCTGTGGGAGGCGTGATGAGGCTTGCGCTGATGTTGGCCTTTTGTACCGTCACAGCAATATCCTGGCTCATCTTCTCGTAGCCGTCACAAGTGGCGGAAAAGCGGAAGGTGTGCTGGCCTGCGGGCAGCTTTAGTGCAGAAAGATCAAATTGATTCTTTGTTGTCGCACTGCCAACTGCTGTCTCTTTGCCGCCCTCCACCTTGTACCACTGGAAGGTTACAGCGCCAGTGCCGGGTTCCTTCGTTACCTTGACAAGAAGCGTCCCCATACCGCCATAAGTCATGCTCATCTTGGTCTCATAGTCCATGCTCTTGATGGGGAGCTTGGCCATAGAAACATTGGTCAGCTCCGTGCCGGTAAGGTCGGTTATCCAGGTACTGCCGCTCTTGAACGCGCAGCCCTCCGGCAGGAGGGATGCCAGCGTGACATCTCCGGTGACGGTCAGTTTTGCCGCCGTCTTACCGTTCAGATCCAGCTTGAGCGGGCTGCCGATGGTGATCTCGCCTGCATTTGCCAGCAGCTTCACTGTACCGCCGTCGGCTGCGGCGATGGCCGCAGCAATGTCGGTGTAGGCGGAGGAGGAGCCGTCCGCTGCCGTCACCTGCGCGACAAAGCCGGTGGCGTTGCAGTAGGCGCAGTGGCCGTCCTCGTTGATTTTGGCGTGGGGGCATTTTACGACCTTGACGTTGTAGATAGACGCGTCCTTAAGTGTTGTTTCGTACTCCACATACGACCCATCCCCATTTTGGAAGGCATAGCCATCTGCAAGCAGTTCGCCAAGTTTAACCGGCTGGTGAGCCGCTGCCCAAATCTCATTAAAGCTGCCGCCGCTCAATTTAGTCTTTTTCAGTTCGTCAAGTTGATTATTCCCGAACGACAGTTTTCCGATCGTACCTTCCGTCGATCCTACGATTACTGCGGGTTCCCGCGTTGCTGCGTCATGGTTCGAGTTATCCGATATATTGATCTCGCTGATCGTACCGCCTTCCCACTCGCTCAAATCCAGCGTAGCTTTCACATAAACAGTGATAATGCCGCCATACTGTGGAGGTTCATAACTGCCTTTGCCGATGATCTTCAAGGTGCGGGTTGTGTAAGTAGCATTTCTATCCCCGACATCAAGCCAGCCGCTTGTGATTTTGTGTTCATTCAAATCCAACGTAACCGTTGTATTGTCGCCGGAAATGCCCGTCCTTCCTGGAATCGAAACATCCGCCAGCAGGGTAATTTTTGTGCCGTTCGTTGCCGCCTTCATCGCCGCCTGAAAGTCTGTGCTGTAGGTGGTCTTGCCGTCGACCTCGATCTTCGCAACCATCTGCGTCTGGCAGTTCCGGCATACACCGTCATCGCCCACGTCCGTGTGCGCGCACCCGTTGCCGCAGATCGTGCATTTCCCATCCTTAAAATCATTATGCGGGCAGGTATAGCCGCAGGCGCAGGTGTACTTCCCATCGCTGCCCCGCGTGAAGCCGTGCGTATGCGCCACCACCGTCACGTCCCCGGAGATGGACGTAACATCGCCCTTGACGATGGCGGAAGTTGCACCCACTTTCGCAAAGGCGAGGTTTTCGCCCAGCAGGGCGTTGACATTCGCATAGGTGGTGCTGCCCTCCACGGAGACGCCGCCGTTGAGCACATCGCCCTCTTTGAGCCGCAATGTGCCGTTGGTGACTTCGACAGCGGGCTTGCCGCTTGCGCCGGTAGCGGTCAATTTGCCGTCGAAGATCAGCGTGCCGCCGGTGACGCGAACGGCGGACGACGCCAGTTCTTGCGTACCGTTTTGAACGAGCGTTGCATCGCCCGTAACCGTCAAAGTGCCGTTTTCAACCGTGATCGGTGCGCCTTTGCTGGTTTCCAGGCTATACCCGTTCATATCCAATGTGGCGCTTTTGCCAGCCGCATCGAAGTCGATATAGATGCCTTGAATCGTTTTGCTCGCTATCGTATCAGGACGCCACAGCGTGATCGTGTGGCCTTCCGCAAGCGCATCATTTACATCCAAAGAAACATCGCTATGATCTTGCGTTCTGCCGTACAGATCGCCAGCCTCATCCTTGGCAAGGGGTTCAAATGTGCAAGCCGTGCATTTGCCGTCTGCATCATAGGTGTGTGCTTCTGCTTTACCTTCCGGGGATCCGCATACCGAACACATTCTGGCGGTATGTCCCTTACCATCAGGCGTGGCCTCTGGAGTACTCAAAGACTCATAGCTGCAATTTCCGTTTTTCTCACGGCCACAGATACATTTCCATGTATGCGTACCATTATCGTTCGGTGTAATGCCGGAAATCGTCGTATTGGTGAAGCAAGCCTCGACACCCCCCTCAAAGCCGCACGCTTTGCACTGCCAACGATGCTGTGTTTCGCCGACTTCAACATAATCAACATACTCAGGATCGTCCTCAGCATGGCCGCAGTACTCAAGGACAAGCGACGTCCCCTTTATCGAGGACACCCCGCGCCACTCTGCGGGCAATACCTTCTTGGCAGCAAGAGTGGCTGCGTGTATCTTGCTTGTGCTGTACAGCTCGACCCCTTCGACCAGCTTCCCGGAGTTCCCGGCGTTGATCGTCACCTCGCCGCTGTAGATGTTGAGCTGCGGTGTAGATGTACTTCCAGTCCGGATCGCCGCGCCATTGTCCAAAGAATTGTTGATGACCAGTTCTCCAGCATCGGCGCCATTGTTCGATGTCCCGTAAATGCCAAAACTACTGCCGCCGTTGTGTATCAAAGCGCCGTTGACCGTCAGCGTTGCGCCAGCGCAGAGAACAAGACCGCCCATTTGCGAACCATCCACAGTCAAATTCCCATCAATGATCATGTTGCCTTGGACGATGTAATATTGGCCGCTCAGAGTCTTATCATTTTCTGTGAGTAAGGGGCCAGTTAGGCTGGCGGTACCTTGTGTAATGTTACCATTTTCGTCAACACTATCGTAAGTGTAATAGATATTTTCCTCTGTCCCGTCCGCCAGCGGCGCCACCTGATCATCGAACCAGCCGAACAGGGCCTCGAAGCGGTCCGCGCCGGCGATCTTCGCCTGCTGGGCCTCCGTCAGGGCCTCATAGGCATCATAGGCCGCCTGAACCGCGTCATAGGCCGCCATGGCAGCATCGCCGTCCATGTTGGGCAGGGTCTCCGCGTCAGGCAGGGCGTCGATCCGCGCCTGCACAGCGGCCACCGCCGCGTCCGGGGTCTCCGAAACGTCCGGCTCCGCCGCCCACGCGGGGGCGGGCAGGAGCGTCAGGCACAAAGTCAGGGCGAGGAACAGGCTGAATATTCGTTTCTTCATCAGATCGCCTCCATATAAAAATGTGGCACAAGAGGGATCAGCCCCCGGAGGGACCCCTCCGGGGGCAAGGGGGAACCCCCTTGCCAATGGGTTTTCATCAAACCGGCGGGGCGAGCTGACCCGCCCCGCCAATGATCCGAGTATTACGCTGCGTCCGAAGCGTTTTTCAGCATCTGCACCATCTGCGCCCGGGTGCAGGTGGCATCGGGGGAGAACTTCCCGCCGCCGGTGCCATTGGTGATGTTCTGCTCATAGGCCCACAGCACTGCATTGCAGTAGTAGGTTCCGGCGCTCACATCAGAGAAGGGCGTTGTTCCCGTAACCTTGGGGGAGCCGTTGGCCCGCCACAAGAAAGTGGCCATCTGCGCCCGGGTGCAGGGGGCATCGGGGGAGAACTTCCCGTTGCCGGTTCCGCCGGTAATGCCGTTCTTCACGGCCCAGGCCACCGCCTTGGCGTAGTAGCTGTCAGCCGGAACATCCGTGAAGCTGCTCATGTTCTTCGGCTCAGGACTGCCTGCTGCACGCCACAGGAAGGTAACGATCTGCGCGCGGGTGCAGGCGGCGTTGGGGCTGAAGTGTGTGGCGTCCGTGCCGGAGGTGATGCCCTTCTCCGCCGCCCAAAGAACTGCGTCATAGAAGTAATCGCCGACCTTGACGTCCACGAAGTAGTTCAGCATCGTGTTGTCATCCATGAAGGTGGCCTTTACGGTAACCTTGCTGGCAGGCATGGTGAAGGTGTACTTGCCGTTCTTTTCGGTGAGCTTGATCTCCTTGTCGTTCTTGTCCAAAACCGTCAGAGTTTCCAGAACATAACCCTTGTCAGGCGTGACCGTGATGGTCACCGTGTCGCCCTTGGAGGCGGACTTGGGACTGACGGAAACGGAGCCGTTGTCAGTCTTGCCGACCGTCACGCTGTAGGTGGAGACAGAGCTGCCGCCACCGCCGCCGGAGGAGGAACGAGGATTGACAGTCAGGGTACCCTTGGTAACTGCACCGACTTCATAATTAGCCCCCGCTTCAGTCTTGAGAACAGGTGTGGTGACCGTAATGTCGAAGCTGCCGGTAGTCTTACCATCGGTGGTGGTGGAGGCACTGGCCAGGGTTCCAAAGATGTCCGCCGCCTGAACGCCGGAAGGCAGATTGCCGTAGGTCACGGTGAAGGTGGGGAGTGTTCCATTCACGGTCATGCTCTTGTTGTCGGCAGTTACTGTGATGACGCGCTTGCCTACAGTAATAGAAGCTGTGGTCTGCTCGCCCATGGTGGTGTCGGACTCATACTTTGCGGAGATCGTTGCCGAACCCGCCTTCAGCGCCTTGACCGTGGCAGACGCGCCGGTTCCAGTCACTTGCAGTACACTGGGATCGTTGGAAGTCCAAGTCCAGCTGACGGTGCCGGTGCCCGCATCGGTCACAGAGGCAGTCAGCGTAAAGCTTTCGCCATAGGTCTTGCTGGCGGGAACACTGCTGATGGTCACGCCTGCGTCGGTCCTATCCACGGGGCTGAAGGTCAGCGTAGCGGTGATGTCCGTATAGTTCTTGCTGCTGATGGTGA
>JAXWVI010000063.1:0-3221 GCA_037245165.1 bacterium | reverse complement strand
CATTGTTACATAAATAGCAGCAAAAAATTCAACAAAAGAACTAAAATTTGATATCATAGGCTATAACCTTTAAAGAGTTCAATTATCTGCTGTTGAATATCATAATTGATTTCTTTTTCATCTTCACATCGGACATTAAGGTCATGATCTTGCCCATTTTCATCTTTTATAGATCCTGCTTTTAATTTTGATTGGTAATGTGGATAATCGGTTCCCTTAGAATCATTATTCCTCCAATTTAAAGGACGAAGATTTATCAAGTCATCAATCTTATCTTGTGGAACTTCCAAACTCTTTAACTTTGACTCAGGATAAATATGGTCTACTTCCCATCCGAAGAAACTTGTTCTATCATTATACATTTCTCTTATCATCCATGCACCACATGCATCTTTACGTACAAAGTCAGGATTGTATTTATCAACTTTTAATCCCTTTTCCCATATCTTATCTAGTTGTTCTTTTGTATATTGTGCCATAATATTCAAATATTATCTATTCATTTATTAAATATAGTCTAACGTTCAATTTTGGGTATTACCATCATAATACTCTTTAACTTACTTGCCCCTAGCGATATCAAAATCAAACATACCTTTATCATTATTCAATTGGTCAGGATCTTTTATTTCATTCCACCCCAGTTGTGCGACATCGGTTCCACCTTTACTTCGTGGGACATTTTCATAATTCATTCCTTCTTCCAGTAATAATGCTCCAAGATTTGATAATGTATAACTATTTTCAGATTCTGAATCTAATATTGACAATTTGAGCGCTCCAGTTGCATATAATAGTTCTGTATCTCCAGATTCATCATAATAAGGATTTTGATATTTTTTCAACTCATTCAAATCAATATAAGGAATTCTTTCTAACATTGATGAAAGTCTAAAAAAATCATGTATCGTAATCCTGTTTTCTGTTTTAGCTCGAACTAAGTTTGCTAATATCTCTGCTTTATTAACATTGTCTATTCGATTAATCAGATTAGTTATCACATTTCCAGAATTATCCTGCGCTTTCTCAGAAACCTCTTTCAAAAACGCAGCAATGTCTTTTGGCAGAAGATCTTGTATACCATAAATCAATGCAAGAAACTTCCTATAGAAATCTATCTCTAAAAAAGATTGTCGTGCATTCTTAATTTGTTGTATTTCTGCAGCTATTCCTCCTCCAATTACTGGAATATAATTAAACGCCCCAATAACTGCATCCATAGTCTCATTTCTTACATCAATTCGTTTAATATCTTTAAGATCTTTAGATTCCAGAACCTCTTTAACTATTATTGGCAAATTCAACATAATTCTCATTTACTTTTAGGTAACTATTATATATATGCTTGTACTCAATAAAGGACAAAGCCTTTTTTATAAGAACATCATCAATTGTATTGATACATTTCTCAACTATGACATAGTGAATCATCCAATTATCAAATCTAAGATTTTCTCTCCCATTTCTTTTACATTCTTTTTCAAATCACCAAGGTGTTGCGTTTGGTTTTCGTACAATTGAGAATAAGTGTTTCTAATTTCAGATTCGTTATTTTGGCTATAGTACGAACATTCATAGATGTCTCTATCATCTTTAAAATAAAACCAAGTTTGTTTGTATATCACCAAGACAGCGTCCCAACTAAATTACAAGTAGTTACACATATCATTTCTAAAATAGTTATTTTGTATAAGAAGATAAGCGCACTCGGCAATTTGAAAACCAGCTTTCATTGCGCTCGTTTACATTATCTTTTAGGGTAAAGTATTGCAAAAAACACTTCTTCACCTCATCTATCTTTTTCAACATAGCAACATGAATGCATAGTTTTATTGGAAAGTTTATTTATACAAATCCACATTGATGTCGAATGGAGAATCGAAGTCCTTCAGCATGGCATGCTTTGTATCTTTCTCGGAGAGATTGGCATGTTCTGTAGGTATCTTCCAATCGATACCGAGAGTGTCATCAAGGATGCTGATACCACCATCAGCTTCTGGGTGATAGAAGTTATCACACTTGTACTGGAATACGGCTGTTTCTGAGAGAACGGCGAAACCATGGGCAAAGCCCTTAGGGATGAAGAACTGGCGATGGTTGTCTTCTGTCAGCTCTACAGCTACATGCTTGCCATAGGTTGGGGAGCCCTTACGGATGTCAACAGCTACATCGAGCACTCTACCCTTGACGCAGCGTACCAGCTTGCTTTGTGTATATGGTGGGCGCTGGAAGTGCAAGCCTCGCATTACGCCATAGCTGCTCATAGACTCATTGTCTTGGCAAAAGTGTACACTGTGTCCCAGGATTGGGGCAACCTTTTCTTCAAACTCTCGCTCGCTGAAACTCTCAAAGAAGTAGCCGCGAGCGTCACGGAAGAGGCGTGGCTCAATGATGAGCACGCCATCTATTTCTGTTTTGATTATATTCATTGTTATTATAGTTTTTGAATTCTATTTAAATTATAGTTAGTTTGTAATGCCTCTGCTTGCGATGATTAACATAAACCATATAAACCCCTAACGATATTCTTTACTTCGTGTTGCTACTGTTTCATCAGCTTTTACGATAGTGCAAACTCTCGACAGTCTGATTAAACTGTAGCAACTGTGGTTTGCACCACAGAAATATCGTTAGGCGATAAACAGGGATAAACCGTAGCAGGAGTATATCGCACACTGATTGCACAGAGAACACGGAGGAAGACCTGTGGTCTATGAGAAGAACACTAATTAATTGTTTTTAATAGAACACGAATAGGGCGAATCTACACGAATAGCCCTGTGGGCTCTGCTGCTTGAGATTGAAACATAAAGCTAGATAAAACAAAAGCCTCACCACCTGCCCCTCTCCAAAGTGGAGTGATTAGACTTGATTGTTGGCATTTCCTCTACTCATAGAATTTAGAGTCATCGACATTAATCTCTGTATTAGGTATGTCTACCTCCCATTTACCATTTTCTAATATCAATGAAACATTAAACAACATGGGAAAAGACATGCTGAAATCGATATCGCCTTCATTGTCCATATGAATCTCCATTTCACATGTAGCACTACCCTTTAATGTCATCTCGCTCTCATTCATTTCTACAATTGTATAGGAGATATCACTAATATCTTCTATCGTATCAGAATGGGCAATGTCATCATGAGGATGATAGGTATTAAGATCTGAGCGAAGGAGAGCGATATCATTCTCCAAGTCCTTACGCTCCTTGGCA
>JAXWVI010000062.1:0-5112 GCA_037245165.1 bacterium | reverse complement strand
TATAGTTGGAGAATCTGTTCCGTCCGAACCTGCATCAAATGAATATTTATTACCATTATTAGTAAGTTTTATACTAGCAATAAGAGAAGGTGATGTTTCAAGTTCATACAACTTAGTTGAAGTTGTTGCAACAGTAGGAGTAGTCATACCAAAAGACAATGTAGCTTCACCAGAACCAAAAGACTTGTTAGTATATCCTGATTTAAAAGCTAGCGTAATTGTACCATCTTCTAGTGAATATTTATTGAGAGGTTTAAATACATTGGCTTTTTTAGTATCAAGATATGGGTTATAAAAATCTATAACATCTTGTATTGTTGTATTTGAATCTATTGATAAAGTAGCAACTATTTCATACAAAGGTTTAAGATTATTCTCATTCATATCTACCGAACTTCCAGGTTTTCCAGGAGTTCCAGAGGTTCCTGGTCTTACAGGTGTTGTTCCAGTACCAGATGTTGAAGAATTTTCCTTGTACACATACATTTTAGTACCTTTGTAACTAGAATCAATATCTACAAGTTTTGTATCTGTAGAATATCCCTTTGATGCTGTTTTTAGTACACTACCTGAATAAGTTTTGCTTGTAGTATCACCTGAGCTACCAACAGTTACTGCGCCACCAAAGAAATCTTCAACAGCAGTTCCTGTCAAGGTATGCTCTGTATCTGAAGTCAATGTAATCTTACCATTTGACAAAGATGCATTAATACCTTTACTTGCCAATTTGTTAAACAAATCTTGTATTGTAGAATCTTTTGTTAAGCCGTCAATTTTTGTACCATCAACCTCAAATACAGGAGTTGAAGCATACTCCATGTCAGAAAATTTGGTTGAAAGTTCTATATCAACATACTTATATGTACTTCCTCCAGCTATGACTTTATCTTGCCCAAAGAATCTTGAAATAATATCTCCAGAAAAAACAGTTGAATTGGAAGTAGTTAAATATAAGGCACTATTTTTTATTTCAGCAGTAACACCCTTATCTGCCAATTTAGAAACAAGTGTACTCAATTTATCAGTTGATTGCAAAGTGACAGTTTCGGCACCAACTTTTATTGTATGAGATGTTGTATCCCCAAATATTTGTCCTATAGTTGTATTATTATCTATATTATGATTAACAGTTTCTCCTGCTGATGTAGTACTTTTTGTACATAGATAACCTATCAATGATGAGCCGTCGGAGTTAGCAATATCCCCTGAAACAGAAACTGACGAGCCATTATTACTAACTATGTTATATAAAGAGCCACCACCACCATCTATTGAGTCAAGAGTACAATCTTCTCTTGCCAAAAATCGTTTCAAATCAGCAACAGTAGTAGAAGAATCTATCGTAAAAGTTATTGAACCCACAGTAATAGAACCACTGCTTATTTTCTTGCCGGACGGAGAAGCTTGTGATTGTACATATAAATCAAATATTTTGGTATTGTTTGTTTCATCTGGCATGATATCAAACATGTTATATACGTCAGAAGAAGTAGTTTCTGTTGTTGAATATTGAACTCTATTACTCTTAATACTATTACCATTTAAACCTGTAGAGAATTCAACTGCTTTTGAGCCAATGAACTTGTTTATGATTTCACCTTCCAAATAATTATCAGAAGTCGCTGAGAAGGTAACAGTACCGTTAGATATAGAAGCTTCTATACCATATTCATTCTTTAAAGCAGTAAACACTTCTACAACGGTAGAATTTGCATTTATACCACTAAGAGCCTCGCCATTAATTGTAAAATCAGTTATACCCAACTGTGCCATTGTAGTAGAACCGGTCGCTGCTATTTTAGAATTGCTTGCTGTAGGGTCAGTAAAATCAGGAATTCCATTTGAAGTATTCCACAAGTTCTCAAGATTGAATCCGTAATTCTGCATCGTCGAACCGTCTTGCATTTGTGCAAGGGTTAAACCTGTAGCATTATTAGTAAAGAGAGCAGGCTGTGATGTAGTCGTATTTGCTTCACTGTTATATATAACATTCTCTATTATTGCACCATCTTCAAAGTCCATTAGAGTAGCAAAGGGAACATCTGCAGTAGCAAAAACATTTGATAATGTACCTGAAAATCCTATTGCCTCAACACCACCTGAACCTACCTGTTCGCAAATATAACCGGCAAAAGCACCATAAAAATTGCAATCTACAATATCTACATCTACAGTAGTATATCCGTTTGAAATTGCGACAGAACCTTTGAGCTGTCCGACAAAGCCACCAACAGTACCTGTTGAGCCCCCAATACTACCACTACTGTGCGAATATCTTATCTGAGCATTACCGGAAGCTTCGCCGACAAGACCACCGATTACTGAACCATCACCTCTATTGCCTGATATTGTTACATTTGCAGAAGAACATGAAATTAGGGCATTATCAGTTATTGTTCCGACAAGACCACCTACAACAGTACAGCCATTAGCAGCTAATTCACCTGTAACATAACAGTTCATTATGGTAGCACCACCACTAACACTACCTGCCAAAAGACCTGTAGCATCACCAAAAGCCATAACATTAGAATTTAATAACCCGATATCTTTCACAAGCGCACTTGGCCCTGAAACTGAATTGAATAGTGATGTTGTCAGATTAGATATTGTATATCCTTGACCGTAGAATTCACCTTGGAAGTTACTAATACCATCAAAATTAACTCCACTCATATCAATATCATTATCAAGAACAAAATACATCCTTGAAGTATCATTATTTTGACTATAAGCAGCTAATTTCTGTAAATCCTCAACAGATTTAATCCAATATGATTTACCTGTGGATAAATTACCTGATACTGATGAAAGATAAGTCTTTATTTCTGTATTTTCAGGATTAATTGAAACCCCGCCTATAAACAATGCGTCTATAATTAGACCTGAATAATCAGTCTTAGTATTACTAATAGCTGTTAATGTATGGTTGCTATATTCCCAACCCAATTTTTCGCAGAGTTGGTTTAGTGTCATATCTGCAGTAAGTCCGTCTATAGCTATACCATCCTTTGATAACAATTCACCTGCTTCAAAATCTTCAAAAATATAATCATTTTTTTTCAGAATTTCACTTAATGTAGTGTTACCGTTAACACCATTACCAAGGACAGATTGACATCGTGACGGATCACCGGTCATATCAGGACTCAATACAAACCCATTACTACCGGAGCCTGTACCTGTATATGTCAACTGATTACCACTAATACTCATAGTATTGTTAGCAAGTTTTTTGTATAACATTTCATTACTAACAATACTACCGTCAGCTGTTGAAACGGTATATGTCAACTTGTCACCTGTAACACTACCAGCAGTACCTGTGCCTGTTGTGGTATATGTCAACTGACTACCTGTAACACTACCAACTGTACCTGTAGTAGTTGTAGTGTATGTGATTTTGTTACCAGTATAGCCACCTACAGAAGAATGTGTAACTTGATATGTCACTTGTGGCCCTTCAGCACCGTATGTCCTATCGTCACCACCAAATAGTTTGTTTACCAATTCACTACTACCGTAGAAAGACCATTTTTTATCATCTTTTATTCGGAATACTCCATCAACTAAATCAACTTCATCAAAACCGAATTCCTTAAGCTTATCTATAACGGTTTGAATTGTATCTGTTTCAGCAAACGCTATCCTTCTAGAAACAGCCATAGGATTACCTGATTCACAAAAGTTAAATCCCTGTTCTCCACCCTTGCCAATAAGGTCTTTTATTGTGGTTGAGGTTGTAGCCGTATGCTCATTAACAACTTCTGTCAATGTCAAATTACTAAAGCCCAAGCCCGAAATACCTGAATTGATTTCAGAATTGGCAACGGCAGAAATTCCAGAAACAGAACCAGAACCAATAGCCTTGCTTGCAGAACCCGAATCAGAAAAATTATTGCTCATTGTGTAATCTGATGCCAAAGTTCCACTACTTGATGTTATGGTTGTACCTGCAAATCCACCGACAGAGCCCTTAGCAGCCGTAACCGTACCTGTTGAATAGTTATTCGACATGTTGACGGTAACATCGTCATCAAGCTGATAATCATTTCGCATAGTCAATGTCATACCGAAAGCACCTGCGAACCCACCTGTGTATGTAGTATTGCTTGAACTACTATTGGTAACTTTTACATTACCAGTAGAAAAACTATTAGAAATTGTACCTGTTGCTAGACCGACAAAACCACCAACATATCCATAAGCCGAATTTACATCACCCAATGAATAACTGTTTGAGATAGTACCTCCTGAAAGAGCAACTAAACCACCAGCAGCACCTATTTTATCTTTTGAATAGCTTGTTTTATTAACAGTCACATTTGCCCAACAGTCTGATATTGTAACATCGTTCCATTTACTACTTCCAACAAGCCCCCCCATATATGTTGCGTTACCTGATATAGTACCACCTGATACATAACAATTTTCAATTTTGCCACCAAACGCTAACTCACCAACAAGAGCACCTACATGCATTTGTCTAGGAGTATGACCATAACTGTTATTAGCCGTAATTGTTACATTCTCTAAACCTAAATCTCGTACTGTACCATCCATACAATCAAATAAACCAACATATCCTCCGCTACTTGATTCACTTATTTTAAGGTTTTTGATAACATGTCCGTTACCATAGAAATTGCCTTTAAAATTAGCAATACCTACAAAATTTGAAACAGAGGACATATCTATATCATTATCCAATACGAAATTTACACCTTCATCAATTCCATTAAGACCAAAAGTGTTTCTTGTATTACTATATGATGATAATTTTTGTAAATCTGCAACCGTTGAAATGTGATATGTCATTCCTACTTCAAAAGAGTCAGCTTCTGAAACTCGTAGTTCTTTTTCTTCTACATTCCAATTAAGATTATCAAACCCGAGAGCATCTATTTTTGATTTAAGTGATACCAAACTTCCTGAAGAAACTTTAGTTAGAGAATTGTCATTCGCTTGTTCATACTCAATATATGTAGCTTTTGAGCTACAAACTCCACTATTTATACCAACAGAAAAACAATCTTGAATTTTTGGATAATAACCACACAAATCACCACAAAAACCAGCATTTTCGTCAGTTCTTAGATTACTAACAGAAAA
>JAXWVI010000061.1:0-5443 GCA_037245165.1 bacterium | reverse complement strand
CTTCCTGAAGGCGTTCTTGGCCGCCTCGGTCTCCCGGATGACTTTCACATGGTAGGTAGTCAGTCTCTGGTCAAACGCGGCTCTGCTGACGGCTCGTTCCCATGCGAGACGGATCCGCTGCTTCTCAGCAGCCGCCGCATCACGGGAAATGGCCTTGTCGTAATAGGCCCGGTAAGTGTTTCGCAGGGCGGTATAGGCCATCTGATCCGGCAGGGACAGACCATCGGGGAGCTCCTCGCCGCGCATGGCAGCCTTCTCCCAGGGAAATGAGAAGCCGGTGCTCATAGCTGCAGATACCATTCCAGGAGCGCTACAGCAGCCTGCCAGCCGTGGCAGACACGCCATGCGTAGCCTTGCGCCTGAAGGCGTTCGCCCCACCATTCCTGCACGGCCGTGGTATGGCCGCTTTCGGTCTTCATCTCGATATACAGGCCGTGGTAGCGGCCACGCGGTACCGGCAGGCACAGATCCGGCACGCCTGACTTCACACCCTGCTGCTTCAGGTGCTTTGCCTCAACCGGATCGCGGGTACCTCCGTTGGGTATGTGATGGAGCAGGGCCAACTCCGGCCATTGCCGGCGGATAGAGGGTTGTTGGCTCCACTTGATGACGTAAGCCTGATGCTGGGCCTCACTTGCCATTCTCTATCACCTCCACAAAGGTCACGGTCTTGTTGTTCTTTGGATCCTTCTCCTTGCCCTGACGGACGGTGTACCCATTCCGGGCGAGGATTACGATGACCTGATCGCGGTCTTCCGCTTTTGATACATACAGCTTCATGCGCCCCTCCGTTTCTTTGGCTCATTCAGAAGCCTGTTCAGAATCTGGCTTGCGTCACCTTTGCTGAGGTTGGCGGTGTCAAAGCCCTTACAGCGCTTTTTGATGATTTCCAGCTGCTTCGCCGTTGCAGGGGACTTTCCCCATTTCCGCACGGCTTGTAGATCCCACAACATCCGATCATTGGGATGGTCACGGATCAGCGTGAGGTACGCCAGATCAAGTGCTTCCTGCATCCCACAGCGGGCGCCGCTTGCCAGGTTCACCATACCAAGCGCATCCGGACAGGGAATCGTGATGCGCTGCCTGTTGGATAGCGAGCACACCAGAGAGCCGTCCGGCATCTTGAACCAGTTGACGTCATGGGTCTGATACTTCTGCTCCTGTGCCCACAGATCTACCAGGTGGATGTTCTTCACCCAGCTCTCTGGAGAGTCTGATGCCGCTGCGATCTTCTCAGGCAGCTCAAAAAGATCTCCCTCGATGTCCGTTTCCTTCCGCTTCGGCACATTCGCCATATCGATGCCGAGCAGAGACGGGGCCGTACAAAGCGACGTCTTCCCGGTAATACCCACGCAGTCGATCAACTCCAGCTGCTGTTTCCCGGGATAGAGCCGAAGGCCGCGGCCTACCATCTGGGCGTAAAGTGTTTCTGATTGGGTAGGGCGGGCGATGATGACCGTCTCGACGCGGGGAATGTCAGTTCCCTCGGTGAATACCATGCAGTTGACGATGCAGGGGATCTCGCCGGCGGTAAAGGCCTGGATGATGGACGCTCGGTCCTTGGTTTCGCCGGTGACTACCACGGCACCCTTGATCCGCTTGGCAATCTCTTCGGCCTGATGTACGCTGACGGCGAAGATCAGCGTGGCGCCTACCGCCATGCTCCGATATGCCTCGGCGATGGCATCAGCGGTTCCGTCCATGGCCTCGTCCAACTCACCGGGGGCATAGTCACCGCGGCGGGTATGGACTGCAGAGAGGTCAAAGCCTATATCCACCCGGCGACAATGGATGTTGCAGAGGTATCCGTTCTGTACGCCCCAGCGAAGATCTCTCTGAAAAATGATCTTGCTGAACACCGTGTCCAGACGGACCTTGTCTCCGCGATTCGGGGTAGCGGTGAAACCAATCAGCTTCTCCGGCCGGAAGTGGTCGAAGATCTTCCGGTATGTGCTGGCGGCCGCATGATGGGCTTCGTCGCAGATGATGAGCCGGAAGTCCTCCGAATCGAACTGATCCAGCCGGCGCACCAGCGTCTGAATGCTGGCGCTGACAACCTCCTCACCGTGGCTGTGCTGCTGGGCACGTTCGATACCGTAGGAGCAATCAAAGTATTTACGGGGCTGCTCCACCAGCTCCTCACGGTGGGACAGGATTAGCATTCGGCCTCCATGCCTGGGAAGATTTGCAAAGGTAACGGTCTTTCCGAGACCTGTTGCCATCTGAGCGAGGTACGCGCCAGGCGGCTGCGCCTCGATCGTGTCAATGCACTCGGTTTGATAAGTTCTCAGTTCCATAGATTTCCTCCAAAAACGTGGAACCGTGGAACACCGTGGAACTCGCGTTCCACACCTGGAAGCCTTGCGGCGCAAGGGTTACGGGGCAACCGTGGAACCGTGGAACAAAATTTTCAAAAACTTCCACGAAATTTACACATATATATTACTCGAACAAATGTCCATATATTATATGTACGCTCTTATATATGCTGTATTTTTTGTTCCACAGTTCCACACCCCACCAAAAAAGTGGTTGAAAGCCTTGCGGCGCAAGGGTTACGGGCCGTGGAACCTGTGTTCCACGCACGTTCCTCATGTTCCACACTACAGCGGCAATTCATCCGGATCTTCCTCGTCATCCAGCTCCACGGTGGGCAGCCGCAGGCAGAAGCATTCCGTGGGGATACCATTGATACGCTTCCCCTTGGTGTTGGCACGCCCGCGGGTCTCAATCAGGGATTCCTGCTTCAGGTATGAGATCATGGCCGCTGTCGAGTATCCGGCGTCCTGCAGGATGCGCTCAAAGACAGAGCGGATGATATATGCCCGTCCTGGCTCCAATGCGCCTAGCACGTCTATATTGGGATTCTCAGACCGGCCACACAGCTTGTTCGAGTTCTGCGTGACCCAGTCGCATAGAAATTTATAGCCCCGGTCACCGGCGGACACCGCCGCTTTGGATGCCAGGAATTCTGATATCTGCTCAATCGTCAATGGCTGCTGGGTACCGGAGAAGATCCATTGACAGGCCAGCTCGTCCGCCAGAATGATCGAGGCGGCAGCCATAGCCTGTTTCTCGGTGGTGTCACGGTCGCTGAGTATCCGGAACAGCTCACGGTACCGCTCTGATACCTGATCTACCACGCCCGGCTGGTAAAGCCGATCTACGAACTTCCGACCAGCAAAGCCGAAATTGCGTTTGACGGAATTGGAGATGCGCATACCATCCTTGATGACAGCCTGGGATGATTTGCATTCGATGTCGATGACGCGGTTTACAGCGCCGGCGCCGCTGGCTGTTCCGGTCAGAGGGGATTCTCCCGTAGTCAGGATGCAGTTTCTCCACGTGGGCGTCAAATCCACGCCGCCGGCACGGTTGCCGCGGGTGCGGCCGACACCTTGCGCCAGCTTGTAGACGTCGAACATAGTCCGGCCCTTGTTGTCCTTGGCCAGCTGAAGCTCATCAAGGCAGAATGGGAGATTATTCAAGAACGCGGCTGTTTTTTCCATGCCGACCACAGTACCGTCAAAGGTCTTGACGTAAGCGCCGACAGCCGGATCTCCCCACACGCTGGCAGCCACCATCAGAGCGACCGTCTTGCCGGTACCAGAATCGACACCCCAGAGATGGACAAAGAATGGCAGGCAGTTCAGCGGCTCCAGCAGCACAGAGGCAAAAGAGGCAGCCAGAATGATCCGGGCTGTGATGGACATGCTCCGTACCTCAGCTGCTGTCTCCAGCCACTTAGCTTCAGAGCCTCGGCTCCGAACCGTCTGGAACATCGCCTTAAAATTGGCGTCACCATCGAAGATCAGACCGTCCACGAAGGGAGAAAAGCCCGCGTCTGGTATGTAGCCGAAGCGCCCGATACTCTTCTTCTCCGGAATCAGATCGTAATTCAGATTTTCCATGTCGGAGATGTACTGGATAAATGCCCTGGCGTTCTGGCTGTTTACTGCGATGCCGGAACCTGCCAGATCCGTCACCTTGTTGGAGCTGGCCAGGACGGTCTTGCTGACGATGAGATGTCTCCAGACAGCGCCCTTCCGGTATGCCAGCTGCAGTTTCTCTTCTCCCGTATCAATATTCACCAGTCGCTCCACCGGCATAATAGGGTGCGGGCAGGCTATCTCATCATTGAAACCGTTCTTTTTGTGAATCCCGAGGTCATCGGCTTCCCATTCGCCGGCGTTAAGTTCCAGCGGCTGATTGGTAAATTGAGTAACATTTTCGATGTAGAGGGTGCCGCTCTGAGCCTTCAGGCTCTCCACGTATTTTTTGTACATGGACTTAAAGCCACGGAATCCTTTCGAGGCAGCGTAGGCAGCAAGGGACTCCATCTGTGTGGCATGCACGAATGGCTGCACATGGAATTGGTAAAGCTCCTCGTAGGGCTTAGTTGTCATGAAATCTTCTCTTTCATATTCCCAAACCGTAGGCTCATTCACGTGATCACCCCCTTACCCAGGTTTTCTTCCAGCCAGTATTCCAGATACGGCTGACGGCGTAGCGCTTCGGCGTAGAGAGGATGAATGAAGCCGGCGGCGGCATCCTCTTTGGTCGGCGCAAAATATTTCAGGACTTCCCACCAGTAACGGTGCTCCACCGTCTTCTCGTGGTATTCCCGCTCAAAGACAGCTCTCCTCTCGGCCTCGCGCCTGCGGGCCTCCAGGATGGCCGACTGCTCTGCCCTGGAGCGCTGCGGAGTCTGGCTCAATCCCAGGCCGAAGTCCAGATCCAGGCGCAGAACGGCCTGCCGGAAATTGATATCGTAGAGCCGCATCACGAAGTCGATCACCGAGCCGCCGGAATTGCAGCCGAAGCAATGCCAGCCTCGGTCTCCTGCGTAGACCTTCAGCGATGCGGTATGATCTCCCTGATGGAACGGGCAGCGCATAAATCCTGCGCGGTTTGGCTCGAAGCCATAGTGCCGCGCAACTTCGTCCATCGTCAGACGAGCCTTGATCTGGTTCGCTGTGTCATCAGAACGGTAACTCGCCATCGTCATCACCCAGGTCGGTGAAGTCGATTGCGCTGACATTTACCCCCGAAGATCTGCCGGCAGTGTGGTATGTGCCGCCGGAGTCTCCGTCGCGCTTGGAATCCCCAAAGTAAATACTGTCAGCTACGACCTCTGCGTTGCGTCGCTTGTTGCCGTCCTTATCTGTCCAGTCTCGGATCTGCAGGCGGCCTTCCACCACGGCCATCCGGCCCTTGCTGAAATACTTATCCACGAATTCCGCTGTGCTGCGCCAAGCCACGATATCCACAAAATCGGTGACTTTCTCGCCGGACTGCTTATCCTTGAAATCCCGGTCAACTGCGATCGAGAACGAGGCCACAGCGGTACCGTTCTGCGTATGTCGCATTTCCGGATCCCGAGTCAGACGGCCCATCAGGAAGATCTTATTGAGCATTAGAAAAACTCCTTGTAGTTGAGAAT
>JAXWVI010000060.1:0-7502 GCA_037245165.1 bacterium | reverse complement strand
ATCAAAGCCGTATGAACGGTTATGCCACTGCAAGACAGAATGGATGGATGTCTGCCAATGACATAAGGGAACTTGAGAATCTCGACAGGATTCCTGCAGAACTCGGTGGTGACCTTTATCTTATCAACGGCAATATGACCAAACTTGAAGATGCAGGTATCTTTGCATCAAGTCCAGATACATCAGACGGAGAGGAGAAGACAGATGAAGAACAAGAAGTTCTGGAACTGGAAGAGCCGAAAGACTCTAAACCAAGCAAACGAAGAAGTCGCAGAACGAATCCTTGAGTTACATGGCACGATTGCCGAAGAGAGCTGGTTTGATGATGATGTTACACCACAGCTTTTTAAGGATGAGTTAAATGCCGGAAGTGGAGATATTACCGTATGGATTAATTCTCCGGGCGGTGACTGTGTGGCTGCGGCTCAGATCTACAATATGCTCACACAGTACAAAGGAAATGTCACTGTGAAGATTGATGGTATTGCAGCATCAGCTGCATCGGTCATTGCGATGGCAGGAAATACCGTTCTTATGTCTCCTGTGTCCATGATGATGATTCACAACCCTGCTACGGTAGCATTTGGTGACCATGCAGAAATGCAGAAGGCAATCGATATGCTTGCAGAAGTTAAGGAATCTATCATCAATGCCTATGTGATTAAGACTGGTCTCTCAAGGTCGAAACTTAGTCACTTGATGGATGCCGAAACCTGGATGGATGCCAACAAGGCTGTTGAACTTGGCTTTGCTGATGACATCATTACAAGAGCAGAAACAAAACCGAATACTGATCCCGAAGAAGAGGATGAAGAAGATGAAAGCACCGAGGAGAAGGAAAAGAAACCAACTGACTCGATGCTTTTTTCACGCAAGGCAGTAAACAACGCTCTTATCAATAAGTTGGAAAAACATTATGTCCAGCCTGAAAAGACAGTAACCAAGCAGGCAGAAATCAATGCACCTGCAAGTAACGGCACTCCTGCAAAAGAGATTAAGGAGCGTCTTGATTTTATTAAGAAATTCATTTAAGGAGGAATTCTATTATGACTATTAAGGATTTAATCGAAAAGAGAGCAAAGGTATGGGAAACTGCAAAGAACTTTGTTGAGACCCATGAAGACAAGAACGGTGTGCTTTCCGAAGAGGATACAGCAACCTACAACAAGATGGAAAAGGAAATCGAAGATTTGACTGCAGCCATCGACAGACAGCAGCGAGCAGAACGCAGAGAAGCAGAACTTTCTAAGCCTGTTAATTCTCCAATCACTGGTAAGCCTTTTATGGGTGATGAAGATAAGGTAAAGACTGGACGAGCTTCTGATGCATACAAGGATGCGATGCTTTCTGCAATGCGTTCTAATTTCCGTAATGTAAGCAATGTACTTCAGGAAGGTGTCGATGCCGATGGTGGTTACCTTGTGCCGGAAGAGTATGACCGCAGACTTATCGATGTGCTTGATGGTGAGAACATCATGCGTAGCCTTGCTACAAAGATTACTACTGCAGGTCAGCACAAAATCAACATCGCAGCTACCAAGCCTGCAGCAGCATGGATTGAGGAAGGTGGAGCATTATCTTTTGGTGATGCAACATTTGACCAGATCTATCTTGATGCCTACAAGCTTCATGTAGCAATCAAGGTTACTGAAGAATTACTTTATGACAATGCCTTCGGTCTTGAAAACTACATCATCACTCAGTTCGGTAAGGCTTTAGCAAATGCCGAAGAGGATGCATTCCTTAACGGTAACGGAACTGGAAAGCCTACTGGTATCTTCGCAGCAAACGGTGGTGGTCAGATTGCAGCAACACTTACTGCAGCCATCAAGTCCGATGACCTTATCGATTTGGTATATGGTCTTAAGAGACCTTATCGCAAGAACGCATCTTTCATCATGAATGATGCAACACTTGCTTCTATCAGAAAGCTTAAGGACAACAACGGAGCATATATCTGGCAGCCTTCATACAAGGAAGGAGAACCCGACAGAGTGCTTGGCTATGCTGTTCACACTTCTGCTTTCGCACCTACAAATGCGATTGCATTCGGTGATTATAGTTACTACAACATTGGTGATCGTGGTTCTCGTTCTTTTGCAGAACTTCGTGAACTTTTCGCTGGTAACGGCATGGTCGGTTATGTAGCCAAGGAAAGAGTTGATGGTAAGCTTATCCTTCCTGAAGCAGTAAAGATCTTAAAGCTTAAGGAAGAAACCGCAAGTGCTAAGGGTTAAGAATAATTAAGTGTGACACCCTATGACGGCTATTTACTATCCTTTTCTATAGAGATAAAAAATTAAAGCCTATATATAGATATAGGGAATGCCAGTCATAAGGTGTCACAGATTATTAGGTGGTGATAGAAATGATTGTAAATCTTGATGAGATGAAGGGTTACCTTCGTGTGGATTTTGATGATGACGATGCACTTATCGAGAACTTCATCACAAGCGGGCAGAATCTCTGTGCAGACATAGCCAGGTTATCAGTTGATGAACTTGGTGCGATTCCATCATCAAAGATTGCTGTCATGTATGCAGTTGCTTATCTGTATGAACATCGAGAAGATGCAGACCACCATCAGCTTACCATTTCCCTTCGCTCACTGCTTGAAGGTGTAAGAAGGAGTGTGTTCTGATGGATATTGCTCTTTTGAATGTGAAGATTACCGTGCAGAAGAATGAAACTGTTGTAGATGCCATCGGCAATCATAAGAATACGTGGACTGACTATCACACCTGCTTTGCAACGGTAAGTGGCGAAGGCGGTTCTGAAAAGAGTGTGGCAGGTCTTATTGTAGATGATTCGGATATTTCTTTTACGGTCAGATACTGTAAGGCTCTTGTAGACCTTGATGTTACAAAACACAGAGTTATATTTGAAGGCTCCCTTTATAACATCATTTCTATTGACCACATGAACTATAAGAAGAAATGCCTGAAACTGAAATGTGAGAAAGTGAGGAGATAGTGATGGCAAATGTAAAGATTGATAACCTTGCAGATGAAATCATGAACGGTCTCAAGGAGTATGCAGATCTGGCTACAGATGATTTGAAGAAGTCTGTAAGGAAGGCAGGAAATACAGTAAGGAAAGATATCGCTGCATCTGCTCCAAAGGATACGGGAGCCTATGCGAAGAGCTGGTCAGTCAAGAAAACGAAGGAAACTTCAAATTCACTTGAACTGACGGTACATTCCAGAAATAGATATCAGCTTGCCCATCTTCTTGAACACGGTCACGCAAAACGTGGTGGTGGAAGAGTGGCTGCAAGACCTCACATTGCTCAGGCAGCAGAGAATGCGATTGAAACATTGGAAACAGAAATTGCAAGAGCACTTGGAGGTATGTGATGGAAGAACTGTTACAGATTATTAAAGAAATGGACATTCCCTTTGCATATGACCATTTTGCAGAGGGAGAAAGTCCAGATCCACCGTTTATCTGCTTTCTCTTGCCCGACAGTGATAACTTTGCAGCTGACGGAAGAGTGTATTTGAAGGTAAACGAAGTTCATATAGAACTGTATACCGATTTGAAGGACTTGTCGGTAGAACAGAAAGTTGAATCCGTGCTTGACAGTCACGGCATTTTTTATGACCGTTTGGAAACATGGATTGAGAGTGAAAAGATGTATGAAGTCCTATATTCATTTGAAATGGAGGCATAAAAGCTATGGGTAATAAAGTAAAATACAACCTTAAAAACGTCCATGCAGCAAAGCTGACAAGGACAGAGGATGGTGGCTATTCCTATGAAACACCAAGAGCAATTCCCGGTGCAGTAAGCATCAGTTTGGATGCAGAAGGTGATACTTCTCCGTTCTATGCGGATGGTATCGTGTATTTCCGTTCTGTATCTAACAACGGTTATAGCGGAGATTTAGAGATTGCCCTTATTCCGGAATGGTTTAGAACTGACATCCTTAAGGAGGAACTTGACAAGAATGGTGTTCTTGTAGAAAATTCCAAGATTGCAGAGATGGAGAAGTTTGCACTGCTTTTTGAATTTGATGGTGATGCTAAGTGCATTCGTCATGTTATGTATAACTGCACGGCATCTCGTCCTTCTATCGAATCTGAAACAAAGGAAGATACCATTGAACCTGGTACTGAGAAGTTGTCTTTGACAGCAGATCCTAGAGAGGATGGTCTTGTAAAGAGTAGAACCGGGGATACAACATCTGAGGCAACTTACAACGATTGGTACAAGGCAGTCTATGTTCCAATAGCAAAGACCACTTCTGCCTCATCTGCTTCGACAGGGGGTAAATAATTATGCTGAAGAAAGTAATTAATGTTGGTGGCAAAGAGGTCGCATTTCGTTCCTCTGCCACTGTTCCAAGATTATATCGTGCAAAGTTCAAACGAGATATCTTCAAGGACTTAGCAAAGTTGGAAAGTTCCTATAAAGGCAGTAAGGAAGAGGGAGAAGAATTCGCTATCGATGATTTGGAAATCTTCGAGAACGTGGCATATATCATGGCATATCATGCGGACAACACCATCCCAGATAACATCGATGATTGGCTTGACCAGTTTGAGATGTTTTCTATTTATGAAGTACTTCCGGAGATCCTTGCTCTTTGGGGAACGAACCTTATCACGGACATTGACTCTAAAAAAAACTTAAACGCAGTAGCAGGGAGATGACAACACCCTTGTTCCTCTTGCGTTGCTTAGAAATCGGCCTTTCCATCCGAGACTTGGATTATCTGACCATTGGTATGGTAATGGATATTTGGACGGAGAAAGGAAATGATTCTGTAAAATATGACAGCATTGCAACGCAGGAGGACTTTGATAAGTTCTGATGGCTCGGACGAATCCGAGCTTTTATTATGCAATTTTTTAAGGAGGTAGACGCCAATGGCAAACAGAATCAAGGGTATCACTGTCGAAATTGGCGGTGATACTACCAAACTGCAGACAGCTCTTAAAGGAGTCAACGGTCAGATTAAAAATACGCAGTCTGCATTAAAAGATGTAGAAAAGCTGTTAAAACTTGATCCGACTAATACAACACTTCTTGCGCAGAAGCAGAAACTTCTGACACAGGCAATTGGAGAAACCAAGGAAAAATTAGCAACCCTTAAGACAGCAGCACAGCAGGCAAATGAACAGTTGCAGAAGGGTGAGATTTCACAGGAGCAGTATGATGCTCTTCAACGTGAGATTGCCGAGACAGAAGCTGAACTTAAAAAACTGGAGTCACAGGCATCCAAGACCAATCAGACACTTACAAAAATCGGAGAAGCAGGATCAAAGGTGGAATCCTTTGGTAATGGTGTTACAAATGCAGGAAAGAAAGTATCTGTAGCATCTGCTGCGGTAACAGGTCTGGGTGTTGCTTCTGTAAAGACAGCAGCAGACTTTGAAAGTTCCATGAGCCAGGTTCAGGCTACGATGGGAATTACAAAAGAATCCATGTCAAAGCTTGACGGACAGTCCGTCAATACAATGGATGCACTGTCTGATCTTGCAAAAGAGATGGGGGCTAAAACTGCGTTTTCAGCAAGTGAATGTGCGGAGGCTCTAAATTACCTTGCTCTTGCCGGGTACGGTACGCAGGAGATGGCTGATACGCTTCCGACTGTACTTAATCTTGCGGCAGCTGGAGGACTTGATCTTGCATCAGCATCCGACATGGTCACTGATGCGATGTCTGCCCTTGGAATGGAAACGTCTGATGCAAATAAAATGGTTGACCAAATGGCGAAGACTGCATCAAGCACAAATACCTCTGTAGGACAGCTTGGAGAAGGTATCTTGACCATTGGTGCAACAGCAAAGACAGTCAAAGGTGGAACTGCAGAATTAAATACAGCACTTGGTATCTTGGCGAATAATGGTATCAAGGGAGCGGAAGGTGGCACGCACCTTCGTAACGTTATTCTTTCCTTGCAGAATCCAACAGATGGTGCAGCCAAAACAATGGAAAAATTGGGTGTTCAAACCTATGACTCCGAAGGCAATATGCGTTCATTAAATGATATTCTGGGTGACCTGAATAAATCAATGGATGGCATGACTTCTGCGGAAAAGGCGAACATCATAGCAACTATTTTTAACAAAACAGATCTTGCATCGGTTAATGCACTGCTCGCCAATACTGGAGATACCTGGACGGATCTTCAGATAGCCATTGAAAACAGTGGTGGAGCAGCACAGCAGATGGCGGATACTCAGCTAGATAACTTGTCTGGTCAGCTTACAATCTTAAAGTCTGCAGTAGAAGGTTTTGCAATTTTCATTGGTGATGCACTCATGCCAATGATTAAGAACATCGTAGCAAAGATTCAGTCCTTCGTGGATTGGCTGAATAATCTTGATGATGGTACAAGACAGGTCATTGTAAAGGTTGGACTTTTTGTTGCGGCTTTAGGACCTTTTCTTGTGATCCTTGGCACGGTCATATCCAAAGTCGGTGTGGCCATGCAGGCATTCAGCAAGCTGGGACTTAAGATTACCAGTCTTGTTTCCAATGCCGGTGGCTTATCCGGGGTGATGGGAAAGGTTGGTGCTGCGATTGGTGGTATCTCTGCCCCTGTGGTTGCAGTTGTGGCTATCTTAGCAGTACTCGCTGCAGCTTTTGTGCATCTGTGGAGAACGAATGAGGATTTCAGAAACAGCATTATTGCCATCTGGGAGAGAATCAAATCTGTATTCAGCGGCTTTGCGCAGGGCATTACAGACAGGCTGAATGCTCTAGGCTTTGACTTTCAGAATTTCAAGGAAGTTGTATCTGCCATCTGGAACGGTCTTTGTAATTTCCTTGCTCCGGTTTTTGAAGGAGTATTCACGCAGATTGCTAATATCCTTGAAGCGGTGCTTGGTGTTATCACAGGAATTCTTGATGTGTTCATCGGAATATTCACAGGCAATTGGTCACAGGTATGGGAAGGTGTCAAAGGAATCTTTGGTTCGGTATGGGATTTTATCAAGAATACTTTTACCAACTATATGAACGTGATTCAAAATGTGGCCAATGTGGTGCTTGGATGGTTCGGTACATCATGGAATGAAGTGTGGACTGGAATTAAAGATTTCTTCGTAAATCTGTGGACAGGCATCACAACCTTCTTTACGAATCTATGGGAGGGGATTAAGAATACCGTACAGACTGCGATTATGTTCATAGCAGCACTCTTTGAAGCAGCTTTTGATATTCTTACTTTGCCGTTCCGATTCATTTGGGAGAACTGTAAGGAAGTTGTTATTGCAGTTTGGGATGCAATTAAATCCAAAGTCACAACAGTCATCAATGCAGTTTCTACAGTTATCAGTACAGTGATGAATGCCATCAAGACTGTATTTACCACTGTGTGGAATGGGATAAAAAACGTGGTCACAACAGTGGTCAATTCCATTAAAACAGTTGTCACCACAGTATTCAACGCCATCAAGAATACTGCAACGACAGTATGGAACGCAATCAAGACGGCGGTAACTCCTGCCATCCAGGCGGTAAAGACAACATTCTTCACCTTCTTTCATTCC
>JAXWVI010000059.1:0-94189 GCA_037245165.1 bacterium | reverse complement strand
ACTTCCCAACCGCTTGATTAAGAAGTCTTTTAGAGCATACAACACCCGCCGCCTGCTTGAAAATCTTGTATTCCCGCACAGCGATGTGATCCGGCTGCTCCTCCTCCAACGCTTCAAACAGCAGGTCAAGGGGGGATTTGTAGTCATCGTCGTCCTCCTTGGCCCCGCCGTACTCGATCATGGTGAGTATCATTTCCATGTTCTGCTCCTCCGGCGGGGCCTCATGCAGCAGGTAGAGCATGAGGGCGCTGTCCAGCGCGGTTTCGGACTTCTCCCAAAACGGGTCGTTGTTGGCGGCGTTCTTTGGCGTGGTATTCTTAATGAGGTTGTCTATGAGCCGGAACACGTCCGCATCCTTTCGGATGTAGCGGAACGGGTTATAGCAGTCCGAATGGGCGGGGTCTACCAGATCGAATACCCGCAGGACATAGCCGCGCTTGAGCAGCAGCGGCCCCACCGCCCGCACGATTTCGCCCTTGGGATCAGTACAGATATAAGAGGCGTTTGCCAGCATGACGTTGGGCTTGACCAGAAAGCGGGTCTTGCCCGCGCCGCTGCCGCCGATGATGATTTGCAGCAGGTTGCGGCGGTGCTGCTTGCCGTTCAGGCCCATTTGCAGGTGTTGGGTCAAGATCACATTCCGGTCAGGGTGCTTGCGGTCACGGTATTTCCTGTCCAGTGCCCGCACGTCGCCCCACGCCGCCGAGCCGTGCTCCACGCCGGGGCGACGGCTCTGCCGGGTGGAGTAATACAGGGCAATCGCAAAGGCATAGAGCGCCAGCGCCCCCAGCAGGAAACGGAGCGTGTACGCCGTCCAACGAACGGAAAAGGGATGGTCAAGCTGGGCGGAAAATCGCCCCATGAGGTCAAAGATGGTCATGCCGGGCGTATAGGCATACGCCGCCACGGCGGCAAGGTAAAGGATGGGGACGGCCAGCGCCGCCCATACCGGCCAGACGCTTCTAAAGTTTTGCTTTTGCAATCGTGCGCCCCCTTTACCGCTCCGGCGCAGGCGTGCGCCGGCCTGCTTCCTGCACGGGCGGCTCCGGCCGCAGGGCCTTGTAGATGGATTCCCTGTTTTGGCGGCACTCGGCTTCCGTCGCCCCGCCCTGCGTGATGGCGGCGGTGTGCAGGTTGCGGATCAAACGGGATTCCACGCGCCCAAAGCTGCACCCGTCCAAGGTCGTGTTCAGGAAGTTGACGGAATACAGCCCGCAGTCCTGCACATTGCAGCGCCGCAGATATGCCTTTTGAAACGATACACGGTCTATGGCGCTGTCATAAAAGTGGGTATCAGCCAGCGATGCACAGAAAAAGGTGGTATCTTTTATCACGCAGGAGTGGAACTCCCCGCCGTAGATGCTTGTGCCGTCCAGCCGTGCATCGGATATCCGGCACACGGCAAAGGTACAGTCCTGAAAGACAGAGAAATTACAGTCCGCGTGCTCCGGCATACAGTAGACCGTCACATGGTCAAAATAGCTCTCCCGGAAAAAGCCAGGCGGGAAACCGGCCTTTGCCGCCCAGTCAAAAAGCCGCTGGTTGACGATTTTCAGCGGCCTGTCCGGGTTAGCATCATTCATGCGGTACTTGTACTGCTTGCCGCTGGATTTGGTGTAGGGGTAATCCCGGATCAGCCGTTGATACTGGAAGTCCATGATATCCCGGCGTACCCCCTTGATTTCCCCTGCGTAGTAGCTGCCGCCCTTTTCCGCCAGCTCGGCCAACAGACCGTCCACCGTCCGATCAGAGCGGCCCTGCAAGATATCGTTGACCGCCCGCACGGTCTTTGCCCGGTCGCCGGGTGGATAATTAACCGAGTCGGACATTTCCAGATAGTAGGCGATACTCTTGGCGATCTCGCGGGTGCTCCGCACCGCTTGATAGTTTTCGATAAGCGTCCCTCCTTGATGTTGAAAATGGAGATGCGGCAATGTGTCCCAAGTTGGGACGCATTGCCGCACAGGGTTTCAGCAGTTTACTTCTTCCAGCTTTCGGGATCGGTGAGGAAAGCGGTGTGGGCGTTGGCGGCTTCCAGCACGTCATAATAGGCCCAGTGGCGCGGGGACACGTCGGGGAACGTCACCAGACGGCGGCGGTTGTCCGCGATATAGTCCTCGTCCGCTTCACGGCCCAGCAGGCGGTTGACGATGGCCACGACTTCGGCGCGGTCAATGGGGTCGTCTGCGCGGAACGTGCCGTCGCCGTAGCCCTCCACCCAGCCGTGGATGGCGGCGTCCTTGATGTATTCCGCCGCCCAGTGGCCGTCCGCTACATCGTCAAAGCCGTCATACTGCTCCATGATATCCTCGGCTCCGCTGCCGTACACGTCAAAGAAGCGCACGGCCATGGCGGTAAACTCGGCGCGGGTGATGGGGCGCTCCCCCTGATAGGTTCCGTTCCCATGACCCACAGCCACGCCGTAGCCGGTGAGGTACTGCACATAGCCCGCGTACCAGCAGCCGGGGGTAATGTCGCGGAACTTCACCTTGTTCCCGCTGGGGATGCGCTCATCCAGCTTGTCTGCCAGCAGACGGGCAAAGATGGCCGCGGCCTCGCTCCGGCTCATGTTCTTCTCCGGTCCAAAGGTGCCGTCCGTGTAGCCCACGATGTAGGCTCCGTGGTACTCGCTCTCGGTAACAGCGGGAACGGTCAGTTTGCCGTCCTCGTCGGTTTCGCCGGTTTCCCGCTGCCCAAGGTCGCCCTTGACGATAACGGTCATGCCCTCCTGTGGCCTGCGCTCATTGTCGGTCACGGTGACGGTAATGCGGTTATCCTCGTCCATATCCTCACCGTCAGGGAGAACAACCGTAATATTGCCGCTCTTGCCGATGGACACACCTGCATCCTCAATGGGGCGTCCGGTTTCGTAGTCCACCACGGTGACGGTCAGCGTCCAGCGGTCGCCGTCCTCGTCCTCCCAGCCTGCGGTAGCGTCACCGTCCTCATTGGTCGTTTCGGTGGTGCCGGGGACGGTGAGCTGCCCGGTCTTATCGGTCTTGCCCTCACTGTAATTGTCATGCTTATCAGTCACGGCGATAAACATGCCCTCGACGGCGCTCTTGTCCTTTACAAGCTGCACCTTGATCGTGGTCTGGTCTGCATAGTCCAGCAGACGGGAGTTTGGCAGACGGACAGACAGGGTATCGTCCTTATGGAGCGTGACCGTTGCGTTGGCAACAGGGTTCTTTGTGTCCGTGTCAGTGACCGTCACCAGATAGCCGCCCACCACGGCCTCGCCGTGCTCGTCTGTGGTAGACTGGTTGTAGATTTTTTCAATGGGTTCTTCCTCTAACTTCTTGCCGCAGACGGTACACTCCTTATGTCGGCTGCCCTCGCTGTCCGTGGTGGGTTCCTTGTCTACGATCCAGTCACCGGGCTTGTGGCCTGCCGCCTCGGTGTAATCGCCCTTGTTGGTATCGCCGCAGCGGGTACAGGTAAATGTGGTATAGCCCATCTCGGTACAGGTGGGGGCGGTTACTTCCTCGGCGTAGTCATGCCCAAGGGCATTTTCCAGCACAGCGCCGCAGCGGGTACAGAGTTGGGGTTCGGTACAGGTGGCGGGTTCGCCGGGGATATGGCCTGCGGCCTCGTCGCCCTCCAGCCGGGTCGCGCCGCAGCGGATGCAGGTGTATTCAGTCATGCCCTCGCCGGTGCAGGTTGCGTCTGTAACGGGCGTACCCTCATCCCAGCTATGGCCTAACGGCTCGGTGTAGTCTGTGATAAAGGAACTCCCGCAGCCCTCGCAGACATGGACGGTCTTGCCGCCGCCCTCGCAGGTGGCCGGAGTGGTCTTTGCCGTGTAGTCATGCGCCAGCGCCGGGGTGATATCGGTAATGTGGCGGTCGCCGCAGACGGCGCACTCGTCCAGCGTGTAGCCGGGGGCGGTACAGGTGGCGGGGATAATGCTGGTGCTGTACTCATGCTCGGTCTGGGGCAGGACGGTTTCTTTCACATTGCCGCACCGCTCACAGATATCCATGGTCTTGCCCGGCGTTTCGCAGGTGGCCTCGCGCACCACCACGCTCTGATAGGCATGACCCAGCGAGTCCTTGTAGTTGGCCTTGACCATCTTACCGCACTCGGTACACATCATGCGGTCATAGCCCAGCGCCAGACAGGTGGGGGCAACGGTATCATGGCAGACAAGGTGATGCTCACAATCCTGATCGCAGCAATCCCCATCGCAGTCCGGGTTCTGGCAGTCGCAGTCAGGATCGCCGCAGCCACAGCCGCAGGAACCGTCCGCCGTGGCGGTCAGGTGGACATAGGCAACGCCGCTCTCCACCATGTCGGTGTCCGCATAGGTGTAAGTGATCTCATAATAGACCGTATAATTCCCGGCTTCGGTATAATTGGGGGCGCTTGTCAGGGTGCAGGCGTCCGCACTGTGGCCGTAGCGGATGGCGGTGGTCACGCCCGCCTCGCTCAAGTCCGACACAGTTACGGTATGAGGCGCTCCATCCGCCACGCCGTAATAATCCGCTACTACGGCCTTTGCGGCGGTGTATTCGGTTTCGGCATAGCCGCAGTCCGCGCAGGTTTCCATCTTCACAAACCGCTGGTGCGCCAGCTCCGGCCGGATGCTGCCCTCCATGCTGTGCCGCTCCAAGGCAGAGTTGGTTTCCTTGTTCGTGCCGTAGCAGAAGCCGCAGTATTCGCCGCTGGTGGTGATAACGCGGTGATACTTGCTGTCCACCTGCTCGATGGTTTCCGTATCCGGCAAATCCTCAAAGAAATTGTTGGCGCAGTCATACAGCCAGTACACATTGTTTTGATAGCAGTAATCCGTCTTAGCCATATTGGTATTGATGCCGCCGCAGGTTTCACATACCGCTTTCGTCCAGTGGTAGCCGGTATAGGTGGCGTCCTGCCCGGGTACGCCGTCTAAAACAGCGCCTTTTCCTTCGCCGCCGATCATCGTCCCGTCTGAATACCGGACATTCCGGCTCATGGCCGTCTGGCCGTCACGGGTATATTCCGGGGTGCGGAAGGCAAGGAAAGAGGTCTGCTGCTTGCACTCCCTGCACTGGAAGGTTTCGTGGGTGATGGTCGCATTGACATCCAGCTCATTGGTGCGGTCGTTGGCCTCCTGCCAGTGTTCCGCCGGGTCATGGTAGCTATTTTGCTGGCCCGCGAAGGCGCTGGGCACCATGCTGACAAACAACACCACGGCCAGCAGCAGAGCCAGCGCGGAACGGGCACGTTTTTTCAGTGTCATATCAGTATTACCTCCATAATTTTGATAAGATTAGAATGAAAAAAGGGCAAAAAAATACGTCCCAAGTTGGGACATAAAGCAAAGGGTTCGGTGGATGGCGTAATGCGTCCCAAGTCGGGACGCATTACCCGCCCGCCGGGGGCAGCGGCAGGCACCCAGCCCACGGGCAGAGCGCCCGTCTCCCAGTATCGGCACAGGGCGCGCATTGCGCGCCCTGTGAGGGTGTTATCCCCTTGGTGACAACAATCCTGCCGGATGGCCGCAGTCAAGGTCCGCCCCCTTGCGGGGGCGGCTCGCGGGCGATTGCGCCAGCAATCGTCCGGCCTTGACGGCGGGCAGGCGGCGGGATATCCCCCCAGAGGGGGATAACACCTCACCGCTCTGGCCGCTTGACCGGACCGCCCCGCGTATGGACGGGCGGCGCGATATTTTTCTCGATGGAGTTTACCATGTTCTTGCTCATCTTCTGTACGCAGTCCAGCGCTTGCCGTACCTCCGACATGGCCCAGCCGCCGTACAGTTCGCCCAGATGGGTTAGATCCGGCATATCGCGCTCCACGCCGAACCGGCGGCACAGGATGCAGGAAACGCTCTGCGCGTCCAACTCGCACTCGGCGCGGCTGTAATGGACGTTGACGCCCTTGGCGTGGAACCGTGAATGAGCTACTTCGGCGGCGATAGCGGCAAACGCCTCGTTGTCCGGGTAACCCGGATTAACGGCCAGCTCCATCCTGTCTGCGTCATAGTAGGCCGCACAGTCCATAGCTTCATCAAGGATGACCGGCGCGACGCAGTAGTTGAGTACGGTCGAAAGGGCTTTCTCCATCTCCGGACTGTTGTTTTCCAGCGCGGCCTTTTTGACCTCCCGCCCGTAGGTCTGGGAGATATCATAGACCGGGGTCAGCACATAGCCCTTGCCGAATGTGCCGCGGGAGAAGATCTGAAAGCCCTTTCCGGCTTCGCTGTCCTTGACGCTGCGCCCAAGGCTTTTCCATTTCTCCCGTGTGCCGAACTGGGTCACGTCTGATTTCTGGAACATGGCAAGGGCGATATTCCCGGGGCTGTAATAGGGGTTGTCCCCCTGAAGCTCCAGATACCGGATATACGCCTCCGGGCTGCTGGCGATCTCCACGATGCCCGCGTCCTGCATGGCCGTGGCGTTGTCGCGCTCGGCCTGCCGTTCCGTTTTCCATCTTTCATCGCTGTCGTTTTTCTGTGTGATGATATCCGCAAGATTAGCGATAACAATTCCTCCTTATCCATATAGTAGTGATTTTTCAGCGTGTGTGCTCTTTCTGTTTGACGGGTGCGGATTTCTCCATCCCCTTGGACGCCGCTTGCAGCGCGGCCAGACGCCCCCGGACAGAGGGCTTGCCCTCCGGCTGGGCGGGTTCAGGTGTCCTCGTCTGCACTTTCGAGCCATTCCCGCGCTCTGGCGAGGATTTCTCTTGTGGAACGCGGGGGCCGGCTTTTTTTGCATTGTCCTCCTTGGCCGCATCCTCCTTGGCCTGCGTCTGTTGTTCAGGCAGCGGATAGCCCATGGCCTGATACAGCGCGTTAAGCTGTGGGGCGTAGTTTTGATTGGAGATAATGTCCACGTCCCCGCCGTCTTTCCCCTTGGGCCGGGCAATGATGTAGGTCACGCCGTACTGCTTGGCCAGCTTGGCAAACTTATCTATATCTTCTGACTTGAGGGGCAGCACCACGGCGGGGGCAGGGTCTTTCGTCAGCTTCCTGACGCTGGTTTTGCCGATGATCTGATGGTCTGACTTTGCCAGCGCGATCAGCAGGGCGGCGACATTCTTGATGCCGCTTGCCGTCAGCCTGACCGTCTTTTCCGTGGCCTCGATGCTCTCTTTCAGCATGAGGTCTGCTACTTCGCCGCTTACGTCCATTCTGGTTCACCTCCTCCCATTGCCGCCGTCATTCCCGCAAGGGTGCATAGTTTGGCGTGTCCCTGCCAATGCCGGGTGCGCCAGTGCTGATGGGCGGCGCGCTGCTCCGGCGTAAAATCCGCCGTGTGCATCACGTCCGCCACCGATTCCGCGTAATCCAGCAGGACGACGCTCCCGGACGGCCCCATGGCGGTATCTGACACATGGAGATAAAAAGCGTCCACCGGCATATCCGGCAAAAGGGTATAGGCCGTCCAGCACAGATAAGCGTAGCTTTCCGGTTCATATACATCCTCCACAGGGAACAGATAGGATTTCTCCCGGCGCACCAGAAACAGATAGTCCGCGGCTTCACAGCGTTCCAGCTTGCGGATATCCAGCGCAAGGCTGTCCGCGTCCAGCGCCGGGCGGTGTTCACCGATGAAGTAGAGAAAACCGGCGAGGTCTTGCTTTATCAGCTTTATCAATGGCTTTTTCGTGTTGATGGTTCGGCTCCTTTCCCTGCGCGTCCCTGCAAAGCTCTGTCTGCGACCGGATATGGGGGACAGCCTGTTCGATCTGGCCACAGGTTTTGAGCTTTTGGCGCAGGGGGCGCAGCATTTGGTTGATGGCCTGTATCTCCGACTCCACGTCCAGCCCGCGCCGCTTTTGGCGGTACAGGTCTTTCCGCTGTTCGGTCAGGGCGTCGATCTCCGCCTGCAAGGCGTCCCCCAGCATGGTAAGCTGCTCCGCGCTGTTCACGCGGTTCGCCTGCAAAAAGCGGAACTGCGCCGCATAGCGGTTCAGCTTCGTGACCTCCTTTCGGACGCTGAACGGCACGGGGGCGCGTCTGGCGGCTGGCTTGCGGACGCCCAGCAGGTACAGATAATAGACATACAGGGCGCGGAAACCCGTTAGCTTTTGCCCTGGGCGGTGGGGCATCGGCCTGTTTTTGACAGTATAGCGCCGGGGCGGCTGACGGGGCAGCGGCTCCGGCATTGGGGATTTCCCAGAGCGCACCCCGGCCAGACGCTTTTTGATATCTTCCTCGGTATAGCCGACCCCAAGGCTGGCAAGGCGGATAAAGCGCGTGCCGCCCGGCGGGTGGACGGCGGCATATTTGACGTTTGCGCCGTGCCTGACGGTATAGCCCATCTTGGCAAGCTGCGCCCAAAAGGAAGCGTAGGTAAAGGCTCCCGCGATGGCGGCGTCGATATCCTGACGGATCAGCCCCCGCACCGTGGCTTTGCCGTTCTGTTTGGCGTCCCATTCTGCATAGGCCGTGCCCTTCCCCTCTGGCTCTATGACAGAAAAGCCGTGGGCGCGGCTTACCTCATTGGAGATTCCACGGATATCCCGATAGTAGTCCTGAAAGGTATTGCGAAACTTGCTGCCGTCCATAAAACACACGGAGTTAAACAGGATGTGACAGTGGAGGTGGTCATGGTCTAAATGCGTGGCGACGATCACCTCGTATTTGTCTCCCAACAGGCGCTTCGCCATTTCCACCCCCATGCTGTGCGCTTCGGCGGGCGTGACCTCACCGGGGGCATAGGAGTGGATCAGGTGGTAGCCCTGCACACCGTTTTCCTTTCCCCAGCGGTGCTTGGTACGCAGCATATCCTGCAAGGCTGTGTCAAGCTGGCAGTTGATGGCGGTGGTAAGCTGGGCGCTCCCATCCGGCAAGGCGGTCTTTTCGATGTTTTCGATGTAGACCAGCGCATCGGCAAGGCCGGTTTTTTCCGGGTTGAGCACATAGGCTACACAGTGATCCAGACGCGCTTTGACGGGGATGATCTTATCATAGGCCACCTACACCGCCTCCTGTACGGACTGGTATGCCTGCCGCACCAGCTCCGCCGCCGCATGGATCTCGGCGCGGGTGGCTTCACCGCGGGCATTGGCCCGGTGGGCAAGCTGGTTGACATTGTTGCCGATGGCGGACAGCTCCCGCAGCAGGGCGGCGTAGGTGTCCGGCGGGCGGGGGCGCGGGGATTCCCCGGCAATCAGCTTGCGGAGATAGGCGTTTGCATTGAGGCCGGTGGCGGCGCATTGGCGCAGCAGGCGTTCGCGCTCTGCGTCATTCAGCCACAGGCCGATGCAGCGGTTTCTTCTTCTCATGGCATCTTCCTTTCGGTTTGCAGGTTTTATCTGTCCCAACTTGGGACGGATTTCGCGGGGTGGTTTTGCGTCCCAAGTTGGGACGCATTACGGGCGGGGTTTCAGGGGGGGGCATCCCCCTGACAAGTGGCGTTTGTGTCACAAATGCCGTACTTGCGCGGACAGCGACGCCGCAGGCGCCGCTGTCCGCTCCGGCCTTTCACCGGCTGGGCGGGTTCGGCGTTTTCGTGTGGGGCTTGCGTTTCCAGCCCTTTTGAAAGCGGTGCTCCAGCATGATTTGTTTGGTAAGCTCGGCTTCATTTTCCGGGGCATACCGGATGCGAACCGGCCTGCCGTACCGCTCACAAAGCCGCCCGTGGCATTGCTCCCATTCGTCAAAGTCCATACGGGCAATGTAGCCGTTGGGATAGGCAGCTTCCACTGTGGCGATGGGCAAGGCCGCTTGCATAACACGCTGTACCTGCTCCCTGTAATGCAGGGGAAACACATCCCCGATGATGCGCCCGTCCTGCCGGCCGGTGACAATGACACGGTAGGCGCGGATGCCCTCCGGCCTGGCTTCATAGTACGTCCAGATATGATAGGCTTCGCTGTCCCGCAGGAATACCTCCCGTTCCCTCACGCACCATGTCCCGCAGGGGCGGCTCATCCAGTAGAACACGCGGTTTTCCATGTTGGATTCCTCCGCGGCCTGCACCAGAGTCTTTACGTCCTGTTCAAAATCCGACTGATAGGCACGGGTGTTTTCCAGCACCACGCGGGAGAGGAAATCCAGCAGGTCAATCCTCTTTTCCATAAATCTGTTCCAGCCGCAGGGGGTCATAGTAGGGGGAGAGATACTTTTCCTCAAATTCAGCAGGGGTATAATATCCGATTCCCAGCTCCTCCTTAAACCCTTCCGGTCCAATGATAAGACCATCTCCCTCCGTGCCTTCCACCGGGACAGGGGTGAGCACAGTGCCGAAAAAGCCCTCGTTCACCTCGCCCATCAGGCGGCGGGGCTGGCTCCAGTCCTCCGGTCCTGCCTGCAATTCATAGCAG
Source organism: bacterium (assembly GCA_037245165.1). GTDB lineage: Bacteria > Bacillota > Clostridia > Oscillospirales > Oscillospiraceae > Lawsonibacter. Next base: position 83,932 of record JAXWVI010000059.1, on the reverse strand, counting down.
TACATCCCCAGATGGACGGTCTGGCGGCTGACCTTGTAGGGGGTATACAGGGCGGGGATGCCCACAATTTCGATTTCCTCCATTTTGGTGGTGCTGGCGTTGATAATACTCATGGTTGGTTCCTCCTTTAGCGTTCCGGTGTGTCTTTGCTTTTGGCCTTGGGCTGAAGTTTCCGGGGGTCTGTGCCGTCCTTGGGGCAGATCGCAGGAATACGGCTTGCGGCATAGATGGCGTCGCGGGTGAGCTGGCGCTGCCATGCCCCCTCGCTCCGCGCCCAGCGAAAACCACGGCCTTTCAGTTCCGTGCGGACTTCCTGCGGCGGGATCTCGTCAAAAAAGATTTGCAGGCGGTTTAAGTCCGCGTTGGCCTCTACATGGCCACCCTCAAACTCCCAGCCCTGAAAACCGATGTCCCGATTGCGCTCTAACTGCTTGATGCGCTCCTGAATACGATGGATCTCCTGATTGTTGTTAGATAGGGCGAAAGCGGGATAGGGCGCGGTTTCCCACGAATAGGCGTCCGCCATGCCGTTATCCAGCTCTGCGGCCAGTTCGGATGAAACACCCTCGCAGCCCCGGCAGGTCTGGTGCTTGCGGTAATAGGCGTTGACCTTTTTCATAAACGCCTGATTTTCCTGCAACCGCGCCAGTTTGGCTTGCAGCTTTTCCAGCGCCGCCGGGTCGTCTGACGATATGGCGGTGTTGTTCTCCGCCGCCCTTGCCTTGTGCTCGTAATAATCCGCCTTTTCCGATGCGGCGATGGACTGCTCCATCTTCCGGTCTGACCGTTCCAGCAGCTTCCGGTGGCCCCGTGCTGAATGATGGTCTGCCAGGATGGGCTGTCCGGGCGGGATATGCTCCAGCATGGAAATAGATTCATGGGAAAGCTGGCTGCTCTGTGCGCGTGCTTTTTCCGCTTTCTCCCGATAGCGGTCTATCCGCGCCTGTTTCTTTTCCTCGTAATCGTTCACAAAACCACCGCCTTACTCGCGCTCCGGCGGGGTGGGGCGCTCATGCCCCTTGGGCGGCTTATTCTTCTCGCGGGGTTCCACCTTGAGCGTGACAACCTCGTTGCACCTTGCACCGATCAGGATTTCGGCATGGCGGAACTTCTCCTTGTAGGTCTTGACCTGTTCCGGCGTCAGCGAACAGAATGATTCCTCACCCAGCCCGCAGACAAAAAACGTGCCGAACACGCCGCCATAACCGCCCTCGATGCTCCGGTTGAACGGCAGGCCGTTCAGGATGCCTTCCTCGTTGCAGACGATGGCAACCTGCTCCTTGTATGGATAGATGGCTTGGATGCTCCCGCCGACAACGGCCTGCATTTCACGCAGGCCGTTCACCTCTTTTTCGTAGGGCGTATAGTCCGGCTCTACCACTAAAACATTCAGATAAATGCCCTCCTTTCTGGATTTGGGTACAAAAAAAGCGCCTTTCGGCGCCGCTTTCAAAACTCGTTATCTGGCTGGGGATTTCAGGCTGTCTTTGAGCGCCTGCTTGGATTTCTCTCGCTCCTGTGCCCGTTTCTGCAAGTCCAGCGCGTCAAATACCTTGCGTTTGACTTCACTGGTGGTAGGTAGGCGGTCATTGGGGAAATACTCTTTCAGCTCCGTGCTGGTAAAGGTATATTTCTGTTCCGGCTCGGCCTTGGGCTTGACGATGGACGCGATTTTCTTTTCATCCACCGGCGCGGGCTTCTTTTCTGCGGCCTGCGGCGGGGTCTTGGGTGCTTGCGATGCAGGTTTATCCGGTGCGGATTTTGCCGCCGTTTTTTCCGCTGCCTGCGCGGCTTTGCTGGCCTCTTTAAGCTGGGTCGCCTGCGCCAGCGTGGGGACGGTTTCTTCCTTTTTCATAAAATCCACCACTTTGCCCTGTTCCTCCGGCTTCAGGTAGGACAGTTCCACCGCCGTATTAAACGGCAGCTTTTTATCGTCTACCTGCTTCTTGAGTTCCGGCACAAGGGAGTCGATGCGGACAAGGCGGTTGACCTGATTGCGGCTCATGCCCATATCCTCGGCCACGATCTGGTCTGTGCGCTTGCTGGGGCCGGTGAGCTGATCCATCTTGGAACGACGGCCAGCCTTGCGGGCCAGTGCTTCCATCTTCATCTTGGCGGCACGGGCCAGCTCTGAGGTGGGAATATCCTGACGGTGCAGGTTGCCGTCCACACACTCGATCTGGGCGTCGTTGGTGTCTACCTGTTCGATAATGACCGGGACAGGGTAATTAAGCTGCTGGGCGATATCATGGCGGCGGTGACCGGAAATCAGCTCCAAACCACCGCCCTCGCGGGGACGGGCTTTGACTGGCTCGTTGATGCCGTTGGCCTTGATGGAATCATACAGCTCCTTGTAGTCGTCCACCTCGCGGTTGACGGTAAAGGGATGGTCCAGAAAATCAAAGAAATAAGCCGGGTGCAGGCGGATAGAAAAGCCCTCGCCCTCTTTGGGGATAGGCAGGTCTTTCAGCGCCTTATCGTCCGGTCTTTCCAGCCGGTCTGCGAAGATCTGTGTGATTTTTACGCCCTTGTCCGGGCCGCTGGCGGTTTCTTTGGCGGCTCCTGTCTTTTCATCAGGCGCTGTACCCGGCGACGCTTTGGGCGAATCCATAATTTTTGAGGTGTGCGGGGCAGCAGCGGCATTGCTTTTTGGCTGCTGGGCAAGCCCCGCAGCCCCTTTATCGTCTGCGGCAGGGGTGGTCTTGCCGTCCGGTGCCTTAGGCAGTTCGGTGGGTTTCTTGCCGTCTGCGGCAGGGGCGGGCTTTGCGTCCGGCGCTTTGGGCGGCTCGGCAGGTTTCTTACCGTCTGCGGCGGGGGTGGCCTTGGTGTCCGGTGCCTTGGGTGGCTCGGTGGGTTTCTTGGCATCTGCGGCGGGCGCAGTCTTGCCGTCCGGTGTCTTGGGCGGCTCGGTGGGCTTCTTACCATCTGCGGCAGGGGCGGCCTTGGTGTCCGGTGTCTTGGGTGGCTCGGTGGGCTTCTTACCATCTGCGGCAGGGGCGGCCTTGGTGTCCGGTGTCTTGGGTGGCTCGGTGGGCTTCTTACCATCTGCGGCAGGGGCGGCCTTGTCATCCGGTGCCTTGGGCGGCTCGGTGGATTTCTTGCCGTCCGGCGCCTTGGGCGGCTCGGTGGGCTTCTTACCGTCTGCGGCGGGGATAGCCTTGCCATCCGGTGCCTTGGGCAGCTCGGCGGATTTCTTGTCGTCCGCGGCGGCGGTCTTGGCATCCGGTGTCTTGGGTGGTTCGGCGGGTTTCTTGCCGTCTGCGGCGGGGGCGGTCTTGGTATCCGGTGTCTTGGGCGGTTCGGCGGGTTTCTTGGCATCAGCGGCAGGGGTGGTCTTAGTATCCGGTGTCTTGGGCGGTTCAGCGGGTTTCTTGGCATCAGCGGCAGGGGTGGCCTTGGCGTCCGGTGCCTTGGGTGGCTCGGTGAGCTTCTTACCGTCTGCGGCGGGTTCGGCCTTGGTGTCCGCCGTTTTAGGTGGCTGGGTGCTTGTGGAAAACATGGTGTTCTGGTTGGGTTTTTCTTTGGTTTCGGGCATACAATACCTCCTTTTTGGTTCCCGAATAGCAATAATGCGTCCCAAGTTGGGACGCAAAACGGTGGGCAATATGCAGTTTTACGGTTTCACCTCCTGCGTCTGCTGGACTTACTGCCCGTATAGGTCATGCTGCACCTCTGCCTGAAAATGATGCCCTATCGTGGCGGGGGCATTATACAGCGCGGTCAGCAGATACCCTCGGATGTTGCGGATTTTGGTTGTCGTTTCCCTCATGCGGTCTAACACATACTCGATGTGGGATTGGTCTAACTGCCAGAAACGGTCTTTCACCGCTTCGATGGGGAGTTCCCCTCCACCGATGCGGATGGTGGGGCTGGCGCTGCACAGCGTATCGGTGAGCAGCGTCAGGATCGCGTCTGCGTCCTCACGTCCGTACTGTACCTTGAGCTGTTCATAGCCTATATTTTCTTTCACTTCCTCCCAGCACTCTCGTCTATCCATCTGTCGTATCGCTATGCTGTGGGATGGATGGATAGATGGATCAAGATAACTAATTTCAGGATAGATTATATTATTATAACTTCCGTCTGATTTTCCGCAGTCTGCACTTCCGGTTTTCCGCAGTCTTGAAGTCTGGCTTTCCGCAGTCAAGACTTCGGTTTTTCGGAAGTCTTGGCCGCTGCTTTTCGGAAGTCTTGGGTTCGGTTCTTCCGGCTCCGGGGGCGGCGCTGGCGGCTGGGGGATCTCGGTGGTGGTAAACTGCTTGACATAGATTTTGGCTGGCCGGCCTTGCCCCTGCTTGACACGCTCGATCAGGCCGATGCCCTTGCCGATGTCCAATTCGGACAGCAGTTTGGTTGCCTTATCGTGACCGCAGTTGAGGTCTGTCTGCACCTCATCCAACGGGTAGTAAATATATACGCGCCCCAGCTCGTCATACCAGCCGTTCCGAGCCGACAGCCCCATCCGGTCCAGCAGCAGCCCATACAGCAGCTTGGCATCCGTGGACAGTCCCTTGAATTGCTGGCCTGTTATCAGCAGCCGGGGGATGCGGTAGTAGCTGAAAGCGTCTGACTGCCCGCCGTAGAAATAATCAAAGGTAATCGCTTGGTTCATGGTGTCACTTCCTTCGGGCATGAAAAAACGCACCATCTGACCGATAGTGCGTTTTCTCGCGTTTTTACCTGTTTGTCATACAGACTTTTGCGGCTGACTGCCTCTTTTTCAATACTTTTTTCTGCTTTTTTCGGTACTCCTTATTAGCAATCAGCTAAGCGTGTCTTTCTTTTTGGTTACGGCGGCTCAAGGCCGCCTCCACCCTTCGGAGATTCAAATGCTCGGGGTCGGCAAAGCCGCCCCTGCGCAATTCTTCGCTGCGCTCCGAATTTACGCCGCACTGGCGGCGCGGCCCAGAAGGGCCGTTTGCTTATCTAAATGAATTGTATCATCTAAAGTGTTCGGACAAGGCAAAAAAAGAGCGCCTGCATAGCAGGCGCTCTTTTTTTGGATCCCCAGAACAGGGTCCTACGGTTATTCCTCAATCATTCCGAATCCCTCGGTGAGCAGAGCGGAGGCCTCAGTGAGGCCGGTTGTGTACTCCATAACGGCGTTGTTATAATCCTCCGTGGTAACATCCCCGTCCAGCATTCCTTCGGCGCTGTCACACAGCCCCTCCAGGGCATCCGCAAATCCGTTGCAGCCCTCAGCGATCTTACTGTGGGCATCTGCCCAGGCCTCAGGGGGATTGGTAATGGCGGCGAACTCCCGGAAGGGAGCCACCATGCTGCGGACAGCGTCAATGCCCGCCCGGAAGGAGGCCTCGTCCGTAGCCGACAGCGCGCTCATGGAAGACATGGCCTCACCCACGTCCGCGCTCATCTCCTCCACCCGGCTCTGGTATTCCTCTTCCGTCATGGCGGTCTCCGCTTCGCTCACGGAGCCGGAGCCAGAACCATCCGCGGAAGACGTACCACCGCCGCAGGCGGTCAGTGCGCAAACAAGGCACAACAGTGCCAGCAGGGATGCAAGGTGTCGTTTCATAAATCTATCATCCTTTCTCCAAAACGGTTTTTCCATTATGGCACAATGTTCTTCTGGTGTCAATATGACCATACCGCCACATTACGACACTTTATGTGCTTCCGATCTTTTGTAACATCGGCAGGAAGCGATGAAATGATTTGTGATGCCATTCATGCTTGATAGGAGCGCACTGAGGACAGCGGTTCGGACTTCATTTTGGGTTCCGGCGGCCATTGGACGCCTTTCTCCGTCTGCGTTTCCATACCCCACCGGGGCGTTTTCCGGTTTCTTTCTCAGTTCTTGGTCATAATCGCTAATTTTTCCGAAAATAAGCCCCTTTTATTCTGTGATTCCTGTTGAGAACGACAGTTGACTTTTGTTTGGCCTTCTCTTAGAATAAATGCATATATTTTTTATTACACTTGCAAGAAAGGAGAGTCCGGGAATGAAGCTGTTTTGTTCCAATTCCATGATGAGTCGTAGTCAGTCCGCTTCCTGTAACAATGGGGACTCTTATTCTTGCGCCTATTTTCAGTCTTGTAATGCCAATTTCATGACCAATGCCATGGGCACCATGATTATGGTGTCCATTTTTCTCATTTTGGCACTGGTTGTATTGTGCGGCACGCTGGCCCGAATTTTTCCAACCGCCATTTTGATTTGCCTGGCCGCCGCACTTGGCTGCAATCTTAATAAGAGCTGAAGAACAACCGTCGCATCGATAATCCCTTCCGATACAAAAGCGGCTTCGTTCTTTCTGAGAATGCGGGCCGCTTTTTTGTATAATTACTTGTAAAGGAGCAATTAGAATGAAAAAGTTATTTTCTCTTGCCTTGGCTCTGGCCATGACCATGAGCCTGGCCGCCTGTGGCGGAGGCAACAGTTCCTCTGGTCAGAGCGCTTCCTCCAGCCAGGACGCCTCCTCCGGCAGCGGCGCCAGCAGCAGCGCCGGCAGCACCGCCACCGGCGCGGCCTTTAAGCTGGGCGGCACCGGCCCTCTGACCGGCGGCGCCTCCATCTACGGCATCGCCGCCCAGCGGGGCGCTCAGATTGCCGTGGAGGAGATCAACGCCCAGGGCGGCCCCATCCAGTTTGAGCTGCGCTATGAGGATGACCAGCACGACCCCGAGAAGGCCGTCAACGCCTACAACGCCCTGAAGTCGTGGGGCATGCAGATCTCCCTGGGCTCCGTCACCTCCCAGCCCGGCATCAGCACCTCCGCTTTGAACTTTGAGGACAGCATCTTTGCCCTGACTCCCTCCGCCTCCTCCCCCGACGTCATTGCCGGCAAGGACAACGTGTATCAGATGTGCTTCTCCGACCCCAACCAGGGCCTGGCCTCCGCGCAGTACATCTCCGAGCAGAACCTGGGTGAGAAGATCTTCATCATCTGGAAGAGCGACGACAACTACTCCACCGGCATCAAGGACAAGTTCGTGGCCGAGGCCGAGTCTCTGGGGCTGAATGTGGTGGGCAACGCCACCTTCACCACCGACACCCAGACCGACTTTACCGTCCAGCTGACCCAGGCCAAGCAGGCTGAGGCTGATCTGCTGTTCCTGCCCATCTACTACGATGCCGCCTCCCTGATCCTGACCCAGGCCAACGCCATGGGCTATGCGCCCAAGTTCTTCGGCGTGGACGGCATGGACGGCATCCTCACCGTGGAGGGCTTTGACACCTCCCTGGCCGAGGGCGTTATGCTGCTGACCCCCTTCAACGCCGACGCTCAGGACGAGGCCACCCAGAACTTCGTGAAGGCCTATCAGGACAAGTACGGCGAGACTCCCATCCAGTTTGCCGCCGACGCCTATGACTGCGTCTACGCCTACAAGCAGGCTCTGGAGACCGCCAACTGCACCCCCGACATGACCGCCGAGGAGCTGAACACCAAGCTGAAGGAGACCTTCCCCACCATCACCTTTGAGGGCCTGACCGGCGACGGCGCCGGCATCACCTGGGACGCCACCGGCGCGGTGTCCAAGAGCCCCAAGGGCATGGTGATCCAGAACGGCGCTTACGTCGGTATGGACTGATCTCATTTCCAAATCGACTTGTTCCCAGGGGGCTGCCCGGCAGCCCCCTGGGAAAGCCCGTTTCCTTGCAATGATAAGGGGACGCATGGGAAAGGGGCCGGAAAAGGGCCCGGCGTTTTTCCCATGCGCCCTGAGATGAGAGAGAAAAGGTGAGTGAATTATGGATTTCTTGACCCTGTTGGATTACCTGATCCGGGGGCTGAGCCTGGGCAGCATCTACGCCATCATCGCCCTGGGCTACACCATGGTGTACGGCATCGCCAAAATGCTGAACTTTGCCCACGGCGACGTGATCATGGTGGGCGGCTACATCTGCTTTTTCACCGTGAGCGGCATGACCCCCATGTTTCCCGAAGGCTCCGCGGCCGCGGCGGTGGTGCCCGCAGTGGCGGGCGTGGTGCTGTCCATGGTGGTGTGCACCGTCCTGGGCGTGGTCATCGAGGGGCTGGCCTACAAGCCTCTGCGCCAGGCCCCCTCTCTGGCGGTGCTGATTACCGCCATCGGCGTGAGCTATTTCCTCCAGAACGCCGCATTGCTTCTGTGGTCCTCCAGCCCCAAGTACTTCTCCCCCATCGTGGGCAGCGGCCAGCTCCAGGTGGGCCCGCTGAGCATCTCCTACGTCACCCTGGTGACCATTGCCGCCTGCGTGGTCATCATGGCGGCTCTGACCTCCTTTACCGGCCGGACCAAGATGGGCAAGGCCATGCGGGCGGTGTCGGAGGACAAAGGGGCGGCCCAGCTGATGGGCATCAACGTCAACCGCACCATCTCCATGACCTTTGCCATCGGCTCCGCTCTGGCGGCCATCGCCGGGGTGCTGTTGTGCTCCGCCTACCCCACCCTGACCCCTACTACCGGCTCTATGCCCGGTATTAAGGCCTTTACCGCCGCCGTCTTCGGCGGCATCGGCTCCATCCCCGGCGCTTTGCTGGGAGGACTGCTGCTGGGAATCATCGAGATTTTTGCCGGCGCTTACATCTCCACCCAGCTGTCCACCGCCGTGGTCTTCGGCGTGCTGATCGTGGTGCTGCTGGTCAAGCCCGCGGGCCTGCTGGGCAAGACCGTGCGGGAGAAAGTGTGAGGTGGCCGGAATGAAAAAGAATATTTTGACCATCAGCAAAACCACCCGCTCCACCATCTTTACTTATACCCTGGTTGTGGGCGCTTTCATCATCATCCAGCTGCTGCGCACCTTTAAAGAGGGGGGCGTTGGCTCGGTGCTGGAGGGCCAGCTCATTCCCATCTGCGCCTATGTGACCATGGCTCTGGCCCTAAACCTGGTGGTAGGCATATCCGGCGAGCTCTCCCTGGGCCACGCGGGCTTTATGAGCGTGGGCGCTTTCCTGGGCTGCGCGGCGGCCGGGGCACTGGCCAATGTAATTCCCTCCGCCCCTCTGCGTTTGGCTGTGGCCATGGTGGTGGGCGCAATCCTGGCCGGTTTCTTCGGCTTTCTCATCGGAATTCCCGTGCTGCGCCTCAACGGCGACTACCTGGCCATCGTCACGCTGGCCTTCGGCGAGATCATCAAGAGCCTGCTGACCAACGTGTACCTGGGCGTGGACTCCAAGGGCTTCCAGTTCAGCTTCCTGGAAAACCGGAACACCCTGGGCGAGGGAGGCATTGAGCTGATCAAGGGCCCCATGGGCGTGATGAACACCCAGCGCATCTCCTCCTTTGTGGCAGGCTTTGTGCTGGTTGTCATTGCCCTGATTGTCATTTTCAACCTGGTCAACAGCCGTACTGGCCGGGCCATCATGGCCGCCCGGGACAACCGCATCGCCGCCGAGAGCGTGGGCATCAGCGTCACCAAGTACAAGATGATCGCCTTCGTCACCTCCGCAGCCCTGGCGGGGGCGGCCGGCACCCTGTACGGGTGCAGCCAGACCACCTTTGTGGCCACCAAATTCGACTTCAACACCTCCATCCTCATTCTGGTGTTCGTCGTGCTGGGCGGGCTGGGCAATATGTGGGGCTCGGTGATTGCCGCCGCCGCCCTGACCATCCTGCCCGAGGCCCTGCGGCAGTTTGCCGACTACCGCATGCTGGTGTACGCCATCGTGCTGATTCTGGTCATGCTGGCCACCAACAATCCCACCCTCTGGAACTGGTACGCCCGTTTCCGGAGAAGAAAGGCTGAAGAGGAAGGGGGCGCCGCGAAATGAGCAAATTTCAGAAAGAGCCGGTCAAGCTGGTCCCGGTGCCCAGCACCAACAAGATCCCCGAGCGTGATATCGACAAAAGCCCCATTCTGGAGTGCCGCCATCTGGGCATCGACTTCGGCGGTCTGGCCGCGGTAAAGGACTTCAACATGGCCATCGGCCGCACGGAGATCGCCGGCCTCATCGGCCCCAACGGGGCGGGCAAGACCACCGTCTTCAACCTCCTGACCAAGGTCTACCAGCCCACCCGGGGCACCATTCTGCTGGACGGCGTGGACACCAACAACATGAACACCGTCCAGGTCAACAAAGCCGGCATCGCCCGTACCTTCCAGAACATCCGCCTGTTCAACAACCTCACGGTGGAGGATAACGTGAAGCTGGGCCTTCACAACCACATTGACTGCGGCATGTGGAGCAGCATCTTCCGTCTGCCCAAGTACTGGAACTCGGAAAAGAAGGCCCACGAGGAGGCCATGGACCTGCTGTCCATCTTCGATATGGGCTACCTGTCCAAGTTCAAGGCCAGCTCCCTGCCCTACGGCGCCCAGCGCCGTCTGGAGATCGTCCGGGCTCTGGCCACCAAGCCAAGCCTGCTGCTGCTGGACGAGCCGGCGGCGGGCATGAACCCCTCGGAGACGGCGGAGCTGATGGAGACGATCGTAAAGATCCGGGACACCTTCCACATCGCCATTCTGCTCATCGAGCACGACATGAACCTGGTCATGGGCATCTGCGAGGGCATCGCGGTGCTGAACTTCGGCCAGATCATCGCCAAGGGCACCCCCGACGAGATCAAGAACGACCCGGTGGTCATCGAGGCCTACCTGGGCAAGCAGAAGGAGGCGTGAGGATATGGAAAACCCACTGCTGAATGTAGAGGGCATCAACGTCTACTACGGCGCCATTCACGCCATCAAGGACGTGTCCTTTTATGTGAATGAGGGGGAAATCGTCACCCTCATCGGCGCCAACGGCGCCGGAAAAACCACCACCCTCCAGACCATCTCGGGCCTATTGCGCTCCAAGACGGGGAGCATCACCTTTGAGGGCAAGGAGATCCAGCACATCAGTCCTGACAAGCTGGTCTCCCACGGTCTGGCCCAGGTCCCCGAGGGGCGGCGGATTTTCTTGCAGATGTCTGTGGAGGAAAACCTGGAGATGGGGGCCTATACCCAGCCCCCCGCCGGAGTGCCCCAGGACCTGGAGATGGTCTTCTCCCTGTTCCCCCGGCTGAAGGAGCGCCGCCGCCAGGTGGCGGGCACCCTGTCCGGCGGCGAGCAGCAGATGCTGGCCATGGGCCGGGCGCTCATGTCCCACCCCAAGCTTCTCATGCTGGACGAGCCCTCCATGGGTCTGGCTCCCATCCTGGTGGAGCAGATCTTTGAGATCATCCAGAACCTGAACCACAACGGCTCCACCATCCTTCTGGTGGAACAAAACGCCCAGATGGCCCTCTCCGTAGCGCACCGGGGCTATGTGCTGGAGACGGGCAAGATCGTCACCACCGGCACCGGAGAGGAACTCATCCGCAGCCCGGAGATCAAACGGGCCTACCTGGGCGGCTGAGCCCGACTGCCCTGCCGAATTTACGGAATCTGGCTGCGGGACCGTCCCTCAGGGGCGGTCCCGCTTTTTAACATCTCTACCGCATTTGTGAAAGGGGGAATTGCCATGGCAGCCGATATGAAAGCAAAGATTTCCCAATCCCTTACCCATCTGCTCCAGCACAAGGACCTGGACAAGATCACCGTCAAGGAGCTCGTGGCTGACTGCGCTATCAGCCGTCAGACCTTTTATTACCATTTCCGGGACATCATGGACGTGGTGGAATGGCAGCAGAAACAGCTTCTGGATCAGTCCATTGCCCGCAGTCTGGCGACTCCCTCTTTTCGGGAGGCGCTCCAGTGTATGGTGCAGGAGGCATTTCAGCACCGTCAGCTCATCCAGCAGCTCATGGCCTCCCAGCGCCGGGGAGAGATTGAACAGCTTTTTTACAAGGCTGTACACACTTATCTTGGAAAAATATTTCAGGATCGGGCCCCCTTTCTGGCCCTGACCCCCACAGACGCCGACACCATCCTGCGCTTCAGCTCCTGGGGCGTGGTGGGGATGATGCTCACCGACTTGAACCGGAAGCAGCCCAATCCGGACGCCCTCGCCCAGCAGATGTACCGCCTGCTCACCGGCCGACTGGCCGTCTATATCCCCGACCCGCCCCAGCCTTAATCCCTGTTCAGCTTTTTGCCGCCCGGTCGAATTTTGTCACTTCGTCTATTTTGTCTATACAAAAGTCAGAATTTGCCAATGGCTTTCGGGCCTGTTTTCTGGTATAAATAGAATGGAATTATGTACCAGAGTGCAAACCCCGCGCCAAAGGAGTGAATGATACATGAACGAAGTAAAACGACCGAAAAAGCCGCTGATTTACTATTACGGGATCATCTGTCTGGCCCTGATTCTCTTTAATCTGCTGGCCTTACCCACCCTCTCCGAGCGCCAGATCAAAGAGGTAGACTACGGCACCTTTATGACCATGACGGAAAACGGGGAGATCGGACGGGCGGAGATTCAGGAGCAGGAGAACCGCATCCTCTTCACCGACAAGGACGAGACAACCATATACAAAACCGCCATGGTGGATGACCCGGAGCTGACCGACCGCCTTCACCAGGCCGACATTCCCTTCTACGGCCAGGAGATTCAGCAGGAGTCCCCCATTCTGACCTTCCTGCTGAGCTGGGTGCTGCCTCTGGTCATCTTCATTGCCATCGGCCAGTTTATGTCCAAGAAGCTCATGGATCGGGCCGGGGGCGCCAACGCCATGTCCTTCGGCTTTGGCAAATCCAACGCCAAAATCTATGTGAAGTCCTCGGAAGGGATTAAGTTTTCCGATGTGGCCGGAGAGGACGAGGCCAAGGAAAGCCTGACGGAAATCGTGGAGTACCTCCATGACCCCACCAAGTACCGGGAGATCGGAGCCTCCATGCCCAAGGGCATTTTGCTGGTGGGCCCTCCGGGCACCGGCAAGACCATGCTGGCCAAGGCGGTAGCCGGCGAGGCCAACGTCCCCTTCTTCTCCATCTCCGGCTCGGAGTTTGTGGAGATGTTTGTGGGCATGGGCGCCTCCAAGGTCCGGGACCTCTTCAAGCAGGCCAAGGAGAAGGCCCCTTGCATCGTCTTCATTGACGAGATCGACGCCATCGGCAAGAAGCGGGACGGCCAGATGGGCGGCAACGACGAGCGGGAACAGACCCTGAACCAGCTGCTCACCGAGATGGACGGCTTTGAGGGGAACAACGGAGTCATCATTCTGGCCGCCACCAACCGGCCCGAGTCCCTGGACCCGGCCCTCACCCGCCCCGGACGCTTTGACCGCCGGGTGCCGGTGGAGCTGCCCGACCTTCAGGGCCGGGAGGCCATTTTGAAGGTCCACGCCAAAAAGATCAAGGTGGCCGACGACGTGGACTTCAGCAAGATCGCCCGCATGGCCTCCGGCGCCTCGGGCGCGGAGCTGGCCAACATCATCAACGAGGCCGCCCTCCGGGCGGTGCGGGATGGAAGGGGCTTCGCCTCCCAGTCCGACCTGGAGGAGAGCATTGAAGTGGTCATTGCCGGCTACCAGAAGAAAAACGCCATTCTCACCGACCAGGAGAAGTGGACGGTGGCCTATCACGAGATCGGCCACGCCATGGTGGCGGCGGAGCAATCCCACTCCGCCCCTGTGCAGAAGATCACCATCATCCCCCGCACCTCCGGGGCGCTGGGCTACACCATGCAGGTGGAGGAGGGCAACCACTACCTGCTCACCCTGGAGGAGCTGGAAAACAAGATCGCCACCTACACCGGCGGCCGGGCCGCCGAGGAAGTGGTCTTCAACACCATCTCCACCGGCGCCTCCAACGACATCGAGCAGGCCACCAAGCTGGCCCGGGCTATGATCTCCCGGTACGGGATGAGCAAGGACTTCGACATGGTGGCCATGGAAACTGTCCAGAACCAGTACCTGGGGGGCGACGCCTCCCTGACCTGCTCCCCTGAAACCCAGACGGAAATTGACCGCCAGGTGGTGGACCTGGTCAAAAAGCAGCATGAGAAGGCCCGCTCCATCCTCCAGGCGCACCGGGAGAAGCTGGACGAGCTGGCCCGGTACCTCTACGAGAAGGAGACCATCACCGGCGAGGAGTTTATGAACATCCTCCAGAAATAGAAAATTCGAAAAAGTGGCCCGCTACTTTTTCGAGAAGGATTGCACGAAAGATTCCCCTCGATTTCTTATGAAATTGTCGGCAAATCTTTCGTGAGAAGTGTCATTTCCGACGCACATGTCGCCGGAAATGACGGATTGGAATTTATTCCGCCGCCTTCGGGCGCCGGAACTCCTTGCAGGAGGGCTTTTGTACAAGATAAGGACGCCGCCGGATTGCCCGGCGGCGTCCTGTTTTATCATTATTCCTGCTCCTCTTCCCGCATGGTATTGATGATCCGGGGCAGCAGCTGCTTTTTCCGGCTGACCACGCCGGGCAGGACGGCCACCCCGTCCTTCACCTCCACCTGGAAGGCCCGGGATACCAGGGATTCCGCCCCCTTGCCGGCCATCAGCAGCTCGGTATTGGAGCCGCGCACATCGGTAAACATGTAGAAGATGTAGTCCAGCCCCTGCTTCTCCAGAGCCACGGGCAGATAGGGGGCGATGAGGGCCTCGCTGGCCTTCCGGTTGCGCTCCACCATATAGCTGCCCTGGCCCACGCCGAAACGGATGGCCCCGCTGTCAAAGATTTTATAGTCGGTGTTGAAAATCTCCTCGGCGGTCTTGCCGCTCACGTCTCCGCCGTGCTCAAACATGGCGTCGGCATAGGCCTCCAGCTCCACCCCCGCCAGCTGAGCCAGCTTCCGGGCAGTGCGCTCGTCCACCGGGGTACAGGTGGGACTGCGGAACATAAGGGTGTCCGACAAAATGGCCGAGAGCATAAGGCCCGCGGTGGTCCGGTCAATCTCCACGCCGTTCTCCTCGTACATCTGGTAGACAATGGTGGAGGTGCAGCCCACAGGCACGTTGCGGAAGTAGACCGGCCCGTCCGTCTCCATGGACCCAATGCGGTGGTGGTCGATGATCTCCAGGATCTCCGCCTGCTCAATGCCCTCCACCGCCTGATTCTTCTCGTTGTGGTCCACCAGAATGAGCTGCTTTTTATGTAGGCCCATCATGTTCCGGCGGGATACCACGCCCACATACCGGCCCTCGTCGTCCAGCACGGGGAAGTAGCGGAAGCGCACCGAGGCCATCACCTTGGTGGCCGCCTCCACAGAGTTGTTCAGATTAAAGGTCAAAAGCCCGTCTTCCGTCATGTAGTGTCGGATGGGCGCGGCCTGACTGATCATCTGTCCGGCCACATAGGTGCTCTTGGGCGTACCGATCATGATGCACCCCTGCTCCTCGGCCAGCATACGGATGGTCCGGGACACCTTGCTGTCCGCGCACACCACCACGCAGCCCGCCCCCATCTCAATGGCGGCCAGCTGGCTCTCGCTGCGGTTGGCTACAATGACGATATCCCCCGGAGAGATGGACTTTTCAATCTGCTCGGCGCTGCCTGAGCCGATGATGATCCGGCCCTTCACCTGCTTATTTTCAATATCGCCCACCAGGACAGTCCCCTCCAGGATGTCCACGATGTTTTGATAGCTGGTCTCAGCCTTTTCCAGGATGTGAGTATCCAGGCCGTCCATGTTGGCGGTGGCCACATCCTTGACGGTGATGACTCCCTTGAGCCGATTCTCGTCGTCCACCACACACAGGGTGTCGATCTGCTGGTCCCGCATGGTCATCCAGGCCCGGCGCAGGCTCATCTCCCCGTCCACGCCCTCCATGGTCCGGATGTCCACGTCCCGCATTTGGGGGCTTACGTCGGTATAGAGCTGGGGGGCCGGGACCTGGAAATAGTCCAGGACAAATTCTGTCTCCCGGTTCAGAAGTCCCGCCCGGCAGGGCTTGCAGGGGTGCTCCGGGTCCAGGATGTTCTTCAGGCGGCTGTACGCAATGGCGGAACAGATGGAGTCCGTGTCCGGGTTCCGGTGGCCGATGACCTTGATGGCGCGGAGATTTTCTTGACTGTTCATAGGCTGCCCTCGTCTCTCCCCCAATACAGGGGGTATTGATTTATTTTTATTATACCACGTCCGGGGTCTTTTCGCCTGAAAAAAAAGACTCGTTTTTCTGTGTTATCTTGCCTTTTGCAAAAAAATGTCCCGCCGAAACGGCGGGACAAAACGTTTTTATCTCTTCTTGCTGAAAATCCGCTCCAGAATATCCCAGTCATCATCGCTGACCGGAGACTTCTCCTGCTGCTCGGGAGCGGCGGGAGCCTCAGCCTGGGCGGGAGCCTCCCCGGCGGTTTCAGGCTTGGCCTGGGCAGGAGCCTGGGCCTGCTGCTGGGAGGAGTTCTGGGCGTATGCCGCCTCGTCAAAGCCGGTGGCAATGACGGTGACCCGGATCTCATCCTCCAGATTCTCATCAAAGGCGGCGCCGAAGATGATATTGGCCTCGGGGTGGGCGGCCTCCTGGACCAGGTTGGCGGCGGTCTCCACCTCCTCCAGACCGATGTCCATGGAGCCGGTGACGTTGATGAGCACGCCCTTTGCCCCGTTGATGGAAGTCTCCAGCAGGGGGCTGGAGATGGCCATCTTGGCGGCCTCCTCGGCCTTGTTCTTGCCCGCGGCCCGGCCAACGCCCATGTGGGCCCGGCCGGCATCCTTCATCACGGCGGACACGTCGGCAAAGTCCAGGTTGATGAACCCGGTGTTCTTAATGAGGTCGGAAATGGACTGGACGGCCTGCTGGAGCACGTCGTCGGCAATCTCAAAGGCGTTGACCATGGTGATCTTCTGGTCGGTGGCCAGCTTCAGCCGCTCGTTGGGGATGATCACCAGAGAGTCCACCTTGTTGCGCAGCTCCGCGATGCCGCCCTCGGCCTGCTTCATCCGGCGCATGCCCTCAAACCGGAAGGGCTTGGTCACCACGCCCACGGTCAGTACGCCCAGCTCCTTGGCAATGTCGGCCACAATGGGGGCCGCGCCGGTGCCGGTGCCGCCGCCCATGCCGGCGGTGATGAAGACCATGTCGGCCTCCTCCAGGGCCTTGGAAATCTGGGTCCGGTTCTCTTCGGCGGACTTGCGGCCCACCTCCGGGTCGGAGCCGGCGCCCTGACCGTTGGTCAGCTTCTCGCCGATCTGAATTTTCTGCGTGGCGGCGGAAATAGACAGCGCCTGCTTATCGGTATTGACGGCGATGAACTCCACACCCTTGGTCCCGGTGCGCACCATGCGGTTGACCACGTTGTTGCCGCCGCCGCCCACGCCGATCACTTTAATGTTGACTACATTATCCGGTCCCATATCCAACCCGAACGCCATATTGGTTCCTCCTATGTCCTATGTAAAGTGAGGCGGCCCCGCCCATCAAGGTATTGTGTGGACGCCCCGAATAAAATCAAGATTTAGTTAATCTATTGTATCGCGGTTTCTATCGTTGGTCAAGAGGAAATCACGGTTCCTTCCAAACTTTTCAAGATTTTTTCGGCCCTGTTTCCCCATTTTCTGTCAGATAAAAAGACATTCCGTCCACTCCCCGGAAATTTTATCCTTCGCTGGCAGAATAGACCACCTCGTACTCCTCCTGGGTCAGGTCCATGGTTCCGGCGGCCTGAGGTCCGTGCTTTTGCTCAATGTCCTCCCGGACGGTGGAAATCACCTGGAGCTCATAGGGAAAATCCGCGCCCAGGTTCACCTTCACGGTAAAGCGATCCAGATACCTCAGCTCCATCTGGGTGGAGCCCAAGGCGATGGAGGAGAAGTCCTTGGTCATCCCCGCGTTCTCCATGGCCTCCAGCATGGACAGCAGCGCCTCCAGCTTGGTCTGCTGGGACTGGGGCACGGCCAGAGAGGTGCCCGCCTGGGGCACCAGGGCGGCCAGCCCGGTGACAGAAATGGTATCCGCGGCCCCGGAGGCCTGTTCCAACAGTTTCCCCTTCACGCTGATGAGCCAGGGCTGCTGGGCCACGGCGGACATGTCGGTGACCCCCTCGGGGGCGGAAGCGTCCCCGGAGACGTCCCCCTCTGCCTGGGGGGAATCCCCCTCCTCCCCGTCCAGCTCCCCCTGAAGGGCAAGCAGCTCCTGTTCGGTGGGAGGCTCGATCCTGGCGATGGCCTCCCACTCCACCACGGTGATGATCACGGTACTGGGCAGGGCCCTTCGGATGGACACCTCCCCGATGTAGGGCAGGGTCTGGCGCAGCTGCTGGGCAATACTGAACTTGTTCCAGCCGTAGAGGTTATCCCCCTTTTGTATCCCGCTCACCTCGATGATCTCCTCCTGGGTGTAGCGGCTGTTGCCGGTAACCACCACCTGCTCCACCCGAAAAAAGACCGTGGCCCCCGCCGTCAGGGCAACCACCAGGGCCAGCAGGCACAGCAGCTTGAACACCGGCCCCAGTCGGCGGCCCCTGTTTCGTCTGCGTTTTCGGCTGCGGCTGTTTCTTCTCGCCATGGATACTCTCCTTGCTCTCCCGCCGGGCTGTGTCCCCCGGCCGGTCTGTCTTACGGAATCTCCCGGATCTCCGCCCCCAGCGCGCGCAGATTCCGGTCAAACTGTTCATAGCCTCTGCGGATGTGGCGCAGCTGGGACAGGGTGCTGACTCCTTCCGCCCCCAGCGCGGCCACCGCCAGGGCGGCGGCACCCCTCAGGTCGGTGCCCCGCAGGCTGGCCCCCCGGAGCCGTCCCACCCCGGTGACCACTGCCACCCGGCCATCCACTTGGATGTCCGCTCCCATGCGGCGCAGTTCGTCCACATGGCCGTACCGGCTGTCAAAGATATTTTCCACAAACATGGTGCTCCCCTCGCCTCCCGCCAGGGCGGCCATCAAAACCGCCTGGGCGTCGGTGGGAAAGCCCGGATATGGGGCGGTGCGCACCGGGGGGATTCCCCGCAGCCGCCCCCAGTGCTCCAACGCAATGAAATTTTCTCCGGTATGTATTTCACATCCCGCCTGACTCAGGCAGGACAGCACCGCGGTCAGGGTATCCGGGTCAACGCCGGACAGCTCCACCCTGCCCTCAGCGGCGGCCCCGGCGCACAGGTAGGTAGCCGCGGCCATCCGGTCCCCCATCACCCGGTACCGGGCGGGATGGAGAGGGCGTCCTCCCTCCACAGTGATGCGTGAGCTGCCCGCGCCTTTGATCCGCGCCCCCATGGCCCGGAGGAAATTCTGAAGGTCCACAATCTCCGGCTCCCGGGCCGCGCCCACGATATTGGTTTCGCCCGGGCAGCCGCAGGCGGCCAGCATGGCATTCTCCGTGGCCCCTACGCTGGGGATGGACAGGCAGATCTCTTCCCCCCGCAGGCCCGCCCGGCTTTTCCGGCTGCGCAGGCTCCCCTGCCCCTCCAGAATCTCCGCCCCCAGCTTCCGCAGGGCGGCCAGGTGCAGGTCGATGGGCCGGGGGCCCAATTCACAGCCGCCGGGATAAAAGAGCTCCGCCTCCCCCAGCCGGGCCAGCATGGCCCCCAGGAAAATCACGGAGGAGCGCATTTCCCGCATCAGGCTCTCGGGAATCTGGCAGCGTATGAGGGCAGATGCATCCACCGTCACGGCGCCGCCCTCCCGCTCCACCCGGCAGCCCAGCAGGCGCAGAATGTCCAGGGTGGCCGATACATCGGACAGGTCGGGACAGTTTTCAATCACACTTTCCCCCGGGGCCAAAAGCGCGGCGGCCAGAATGGGCAGCACACTGTTCTTAGCGCCGTGAATCTCCAAGCGGCCGTCCAGGGGCCGTCCGCCCTGAATCTCGTAATAACTCATGGGATAGCCTCCAAATTGTCTGGATTTGGGCTATCCTATGCCAAAGGCCGAGCCGTGGTGCGCAGGGCGGATGGACCGCTTTTTGCTCTTACTTCATAATTTCCATCAGCGTCTCATAAATCTTCTCGCTGGCGTCGGGGACCGCCATGTTCTTCAAGGCCCGGGTCATCTTCTCTCTCCGGTCCTTCTCCCGCAGAATGAGGGCCGCCTCATCATAGAGGGTATCCTCCACACAGTCCTGCTCCCGCAGAAGGACCGCCGCCCCCTGGTCAGAAAGAATCCTGGCGTTTTTCTCCTGGTGGTTGGCGGCCACATTGGGAGAGGGAACCAGCACCGCCGGCTTGGCAATGGCGGTGATCTCTGAGATGGTGGAGGCCCCCGCCCGGCACAGCACCAGGTCGGCGGCAGCCATCACCAGAGGCATATCGTAGATATACTCCCGGACCTCCACCCCGTTGTCCCCCAGCTTCAGTCCCCGGCGCAGCAGCTCCTCCTGCATCCAGGGAAAATCCCGGCCGGCGCCGTGGATGTGCCGCCAGGGCGCGCCCTCATAGCACTCCTTGGCAATGAAGTCCACCATCTTCTGGTTCATGACCTCCGCCCCCAAGGACCCCCAGTAGGACAGCAGCAGAGGCCGCTCGTCGGCAAAGCCCAGCTTTTTCCGGGCCTCCTCCCTGGTATAGCGGAAGAAGTCCCCCCGGACAGGGGTCCCGGTCACCACCACCTTGGAGGGATCGTCATAGTGGCTGCGGCTCTCCTCAAAGCCCACCATCACCCGGTCCACCACCTTGGACAGGGCCTTGGTGGTCAGTCCTGGGACGGCGTTGGACTCATGCACAGCGGTGGGAATCCCCCGGCGGGCCGCCTGCTTCACAATGGGGTAGGAGGCGTAGCCCCCGGTCCCCACCACCAGATCCGGCTTAAACTCATCCAGAATGGCCCGGGCCTGGCCCTTGGAGCGCTGCATATTCACCAGAGTACCCAGGTTGTGGGCGATATCCCCCGGGGAAAAGGAGCGGCGGAAGTTGGTGATGGTCACCGAGCGGATCTGGTAACCCTCCTTGGGCACCAGCTTATTTTCCATGCCGCCGTCAGCCCCCACAAAGAGCACCCGGCAGCCGGGGTTCTTTTCCTGAAACACATGGGCCAGAGCCACTGCGGGATTCACATGGCCGGCGGTACCGCCGCAGGTAAAGAGAATATTCATATCAACACCTCAGTTGTGAATTTAGTCTTTCTTTGGCGCGGGGATCTGCCGGGAAATACTTAATATAATACCCATCTGGGCCAGTTGTATCATCAGCGCCGTGCCTCCGTAGCTGAAAAAGGGCAGGGAGATGCCGGTATTGGGGATGAGGTTTGTAACCACGCCGATGTTCAAAAACACCTGGGCGGCCAGCAGCGTGGTGATGCCCACCGCGGTCAGGGTGCCGAATTTGTCCCGGGCATGGAGGGCCAGCCAGTAGCCCCGAAGAATGAGTAGGGCGAACAGCAGCAGTACCAGTCCGCCCCCCAGAAGGCCCAGCTCCTCCACTACAATGGAGAAGATCATGTCGTTTTCCGGCTCAGGCAGATAGTTGAACTTCTGAATGCTGTTCCCCAGCCCATTGCCCAGAAGGCCGCCGGAGGCGATGGACAGCAGGGACTGGATGATCTGATAGCCGCCCTCCTGGGGATAGGACCAGGGGTCCAGCCACAGGTTCATCTTCCGGGTCATGTAGTCGGTAAAGCGAATAATCACGGCCAGCCCCAGCACCGCCACGCTGCCAAGGCCGATGAACCAGCCCAGATTGATGCCGGACACAAAGAGCACCGACGCGGCCCCCACCATGATGAGGATGGTGCCCGACATGTGGGGCTCAAATACCACCAGAACCAACACAATCAGCAGCACCACGCCATAGGGCACCAGCTCCAGAAAGCCGATTTTCTCCAGCCAGTTCAAAAAGCGGCCCAGGTTGGTACGGCGGGTAAATTTTTTCTTTTTTTCCGTATCCCGTTTGGAAAGCCTGGCGGCAAAAAAGATGATCACCGCCACCTTGGCAATCTCCGAGGGCTGGAAGGTGGGCCCGGCCACCAGAAACAGGTTGAGCCACCGGGTCACGCCGTTGATGTTCACCCCGAAGGGGGTGTAGATGAGCAGCAGCAGGAAGATGGAGCCGCCCAGCAGGGGGAAGGACAAAATCCGGAAGGTCTGATAGTTGATCTTGCTGATGATATACATGCCCACTACGCCGGCCACGGCAAAGATGGCCTGGCGCTTAAAATAGTACAGCGGGTCGTTGCTCACCGGAGGATTGGAGTCATAATAGGCGGTGGCATAAGAAGCGGAAAAGAGCATGACCAGGCCGATTCCCACCAGCAGGAGCACCAGCATGAGAAAGGGCAGATCGATAGGCCCCCGGGCCAGCTGTTCCTCCATCGTCAGATCGCGTTTTGGTTTTCGGGCCATGGGAATCACCTTCTTTCCTGGGGGATTCGCCGCCAAGGGCGGGGAGAGCGTTTAGACCGGATAGCGGTCCATCACGCCCAAAAAGGCCAGACAGCACAGCGCCAAAGTCAGGCCGGAGAAGACGCAGAAGAGCTTTGTCTCGCTCCAGCCGCCCAGCTCCAGATGATGGTGGAGAGGCGCCATACGGAAAAAGCGCTTGCCATGGGTCTTTTTAAAGTAGGCCACCTGGATGATATCGGACAAAACCTCCGCCACATACACAAGGCCGATGACCGGAATGACCAGAGGGATATCCAGGGCAAAGGCCAGGCCGCACACCATGCCGCCCAGAAACAGGGAGCCGGTATCCCCCATAAAGACCTTGGCGGGATGGAAGTTATAGATGAGGAAGGCCGCCAGACCGCCCGCCAGGGCAGCGGCCAGAATGGCCAGGTCGGTGCGGCCGAACCAGGCGGACACCGCCATGTAAAACAGGGCCACGGGGATGGTCACCCCGGTGGCCAGACCGTCGATGCCGTCGGTGAGGTTGACGGCGTTCACCGTCCCCACCATGACAAAGGCGGCAAAGACCATGTACACCACCCAGGGCAGAGGAATAATCACATTGAAAAAGGGGATGAACAGGTTGGGGGTCAAATAGCCCTCGCCCCGCATGAGGACGGTGAAGGCGATGGCCGCCGCCAGCTGAAGCAGGAACTTCTGGGGGGCGGTGAGCCCCTCGTTGGCGTGGTGGCGCAGCTTCTGAAAATCGTCCACCAGCCCGATCAGGCCAAAGACCAGGGCAAAGAGAAATACATAGACATGGTTCCAGTTGCCATGGCGGATTTCATCCCAGCCCGCGGCCAGGATGGCCACGGCGATGGCCACAATGAACATCAGTCCGCCCATGGTGGGGGTGCCCTGTTTGGACATATGCCAGGTAGGTCCGTCCTCCCGGATGGACTGCCCCGCCTTCAGCCGGCGCAGCAGGGGAATGAGCACCTGCCCCAGGATGGCTGCCACCCCAAAGGCCACGATGAAGCTGAGGATGAATGTCATGATTAAAACCTCTTTCTCTTTTGAACATCGGCCCCCCTCGGGCCGCACACATAGCACATGATTATACTACATCCGCCGGTACTTTTCCAGTCTCATTTTGTCCGCCGGGCCGCTCCGGCGGGGCCTGGGCTTCCTGGCGGGCAAACCACCGGGCCACGACCTCCCGCTCATCCAGGGGGTACTGGACTGTGCCGATCTCCTGGTACGTCTCATGTCCCTTTCCGGCCAGAACGATCACGTCCCCCGGACGGCCCTGGGCCAGGGCCCAGGCGATGGCCTTTTTCCGGTCGGGCTCCACATGGACCTGGGCGCTCTGCCCCTCCAGACCGGGGAGAATGTCGGCAATGATGTCCTCGGGCCGCTCGGTGCGGGGATTGTCAGAGGTGACCACCGCCACGTCGGCCAGCTCCCCCACCACAGCGCCCATGATGGGACGCTTGGTTTTGTCCCGGTCCCCGCCGCAGCCAAACAGGCAGATGAGCCTTCCGGCGGTAAAGTCCCGGGCGGTCATCAGAATATTCTCCAGGGCGTTGGGGGAGTGGGCGTAGTCGATGAGCACCGTATAGGCCCGGGGCACCGGGACCACCTCCACCCTGCCCTTCACACCCTTGACGGCGGGCATAGCCCTGGCCATCTCCTCCAGCCCAAGCCCCAGGGCCAGGCCGGCGCACATGGCGGCCAGGGCGTTATAGATGGAGAAGCCTCCGGGGATGGGTAAATAGACCCGGGCCAGATGGCCCAGGGTGAGGGCCTCAAACTCCACATGGCTGGGAAACAGCCTCAGGTTCCGGGCGCACAGGTCCGCCCGGGTCTGATTTTCCGAGTAGGTGAGCGCCGGACAGGCAAGCCGCTCCAGGTACCACCGCCCGGCCTCATCGTCCAGGTTGATGACCGCCCTGCGGCACTGGGCAAAGAGCAGACCCTTGGCCGCCCGGTAGGCCTCCATGGTGTGGTGGTAGTCCAGATGGTCCTGGGTCAGGTTGGTAAAGACACCCGCCTCAAAGGTCAGCCCCGCCGTCCGGTGCTGGACCAGGGCGTGGGAGGAGGCCTCCATCACCACATGGGTGCAGCCCTCGTCGGCCATCTGCCTCAACAGGCCCTGGAGCTCATAGCTCTCGGGGGTAGTGCGGTGGGCGGGCAGCTCCCGGGAGGCGATCATGTTCCGGTTGGTGCCGATGAGGCCCACTTTGGCCCCCAGCACCCGCTCCAGCAGCTCCTTCAAAAGGCTTGTGGTGGTGGTCTTCCCGTTGGTGCCGGTGACGGCCACCAGCTTCATGCTATCCCCCGGACGGCCAAACCAGTTGGCGGAGACGAGGGCCAGGGCCAGCCTGGGGTCCTCGGTCACCAGCCACGGCCCGGGCCGGTCGGGCGGGCGGGAGCACACCACCGCCGCCGCCCCCCTCTCCAGGGCCGCGTCCAGGTAGCGGTGCCCGTCGGTCTTTGCCCCGGGCAGGGCCACAAACAGAGCGCCGGGACACAGGGTCCGGCTGTCGTAGGATATGGAAGAAATTTCCATCTCCAGGTTTACCTCTCCCCCTGTGAGGGGGACGCCGGCTAACAAATCGCGCAGCTTCATGGGATCACCCCTCACAGGGTGAGTTTCATTCTCTATAAGAAGTGCCGAATTCCGAACAGGGGAGCTTGGAGCGGAGCGGAGGGTTTAGTTGATGTTCACCGCGCCGTCCTCCACCACATTGTAGAACTGGACGTCCACCACCGTGCCGATGGCGGCGGTTTCCCCGCCGGCGATGCTCTGGCTGTCGGCGGTTGTGGTATTGGTGTAGTAGACCGAAGCCCCCGAGGCCCGCATGAAGAAGCCGGCGCTTTCCAGCCTGCTCTTGGCGGCATCATAGCTCAGCCCCGTCACATCGGGGACGGTGCCCGTCTCCGAGGGCTTGGAATCTCCCAGGTAGAGGATGACGGTGGACCCGCCGGGCACGCTGGCCCCGGCGGCGGGAATCTGGGCGGTAATGGTTTCTCCGGAGCCTATGGTGCGGCAGCTGAGGTTTTTCTCCTTCAGGGCTTTCTCCGCCTCGGCCACCGCCATTCCGGTCACCCGGGGGGTACTCACATCCACCGCAGCGGATTCCTCCGGGGTGTACTCCTTCTCCACGCCCAGATAGTCCAGCATATCGGCCAGCATGGGACCGGCGGTCTTGGCGGACATATTGCCGCCGCTGATATATACGCCGGTGGTGGACCAGTTGCTGCCCTCGTAGCTCTGCTGGGGCTTGTCAAAGGCCAGCAGCACCACCAGCTGGGGATCGTCCGCCGGAGCAAAGCCGACGAAGGAGACAATAATGCGGCTTTTGTCCCCCGTCTCGGAGGAGCCGGTCTTGCCGCCGATGCGGTAGCCCGCCTGATAGGCGTTGTGGCCCGAGCCCTTGGGGGCGCTGACCACAGTCTCCAGAATGGCGGTGGCCCGGCGGCTGGTCTCCTCGCTGACGACCTGCCGCACCAGGGTGGGCTCGGTGTTCTGGATCACATTGCCGTTCTGGTCGGTTACGCTTTTGACAATGTAGGGCTGCATCAGCTTGCCGCCGTTGATGACAGCGGAGAAGGCGGTAATCTGCTGGATGGGGGTGACGGTGAAGCGCTGGCCGAAGGAGGCCACCGCCAGGTCCACATTGGTCATGTCGGCGCCCCAGTTGATGCCCTTCCCCTCGTCCGGCAGGTCCACGCCGGTCATCTCCGTATAGCCGAAGGCCTGGAAATATTTGTAGAACCGCTCCACCCCCAGCCGCTGGCCGATGGCGATAAAGGCGGGGTTGCAGGAGTTCTGCACCGCCTCGGCCAGCGTCTCGGTGCCGTGGCCGGTGCGCCTGGAGCAGCGGATGATATCGGGGTAGCCGTCCACCTTCACGCCGCCGGTGCAGGTGAAGGTGTCGCTCTCGGTCACCAGCCCCTCCTCCAGGGCCATGGACAGGACGATGGCCTTGAAGGTAGAGCCCGGCTCATAGGTGTCGTTGACCGCCTTGCTGCGCCACTGGGACATGACGGCCTGGTTATAGGCCTGGCCCCGGGCCTGGGCGCGCAGCTCATCGTCGGTGAGATTTTCCGTATTGTTGGCCTTGAGCTGCTGGTAGATGGTCTCCGTGTTGGCGTCGATGGAGGCGTTTAACACCTCGTCGGTAATCTGGGAGTAGTTATTGGGGTCAAAGTCGGGGGAGCTGGCGATGGCCAGAATCTCCCCGGTCTGGGGATTCATGGCAATGCCGAAGGCCCCGTTTTGTACGTCGTAGTCCTTAAGCCCCTCCTCAATGGCCTTCTCCAGATAGGACTGGATGGTGGCGTCGATGGTCAAGGTCACATCGCAGCCGTCCTGGGCGTCAATGTACTCGGAGTAGGTATTGAACATCTCCACCCCGGTGGCCGTCTTGGTGGTGACCACCCGCCCGGCGGTCCCCTCCAGCACATCGTCATACCAGGCCTCGATGCCGTAGGCGCCCCCCTCGGCATTGACAAAGCCCAGGGCCTGGGCGGCCAGCCCGGAGTAGGGGTAGTAGCGCTTGGTGCTTGGGATGAGATAGAGGTAGGCAGAGGTCTTGTTTTCCGCGATATAGGCCCGGATGGCCTCGGCGTCCTCCTCCTCGATGTTGGTCTTGACCTCCCGGTAGGAATATTTGACCGCCTGAATCTGCGTCTCCAGCTTCTCCGCGTCCAGGCCGGGGATGAGGTTCATCAGGTCCTCCTTGACCTGCTGCTGCTTGGCCGCCAGGGCGGCCTCATAGAGGGCATCGCTGAGCTCGTTGCCCTCCTCGTCCTCGGTGGGTACGCTCTTAACCAGGTCGTTGGGGGACAAAATCAGATTATAGACCGTGGCCGACATGGCCATGACGTTGCCGTTGCGGTCATAGATGTTGCCCCGGGAGGCGGACACCGTCATGTCCATGGTCTGTTGGTCGCTGGCCTTCTGCTGGTACTCATCGTGGTGGGTGATGGCGATATCCCACAGCTTCCAGCCCAGCGGGACAAACATCACCACACCGCACAGCACCATCATGAACACCGTGCGCCGGAAAATGCTCCGCTTGGAGTGAGTTCCTCTGGTTTCGTTGGAGGGAACCCCTCCCCTGCCGTTTCCCCTCCGGTCATATCGGTTTATCATGGATTCAAGCCCTCCTTGGGATATTACAACGGCAAAAAGCTCCTCTCTTGCTCCTCCAACTGCCAACAAAAAGGAGCAAGAGAGGAACTTTTTTCGCCCCTTGTTTCTCTCTTTCGTCTGGCCGCTCGGGCCTTTTCTTGTTATCTATACGGCGCTGTCAGCGGAAATATTCCACGATACTTCCCAGCACCTGGCCAACTCCCTCCAGGGCCCCCAGAATCCCGCCGGAGCGCTCTTCCCCATAGACTGTGACGGAGTCGGGCTCGGACAGGTCGATATACACCACCTGGTCGCTGCTGGGCCGGACCATCTCGCTGCCTACGGCGGCCTGGAGCTTGTCCATATCAAAGACCTTCTCATACTGGGCGGTGAGGGTGGCGTTCTCTGATTGCAGGTCGCTGAGCTGGCTGCGCAGAGACACCATCTGGTCGTTGGCCACCGTCAGCTGGGCGTAGCTCATAATGAGCATGACCGCAAACACCGCCACCGCCAAAAATCCCACTACCGCGAAGGGAGCCACCTGACCGGCCTGACGGACCTGAGCCTGGGCCCGGACCAGGGCGCGCTTGCGCACCAGCGGCCGCTGCTTGGGCCGGGGGGCTGGCTGATAGACCTCCTCCTCCCGGCGGGGCGCCCGCACGGCGGAGCCGTCATAGGCGGGGGCGTAGGCCACGCTGCCATAGGTCTTATATGCGGTCGTAGTCCGGCGGCGCTGGGCAGCCATGGCACTCAACTCCTTTTCATCCGTTTATCCAAATCCAATTTCTTTCAGCTTTTCCGCCACCCGGAGCTTGGCGCTGCGGGCGCGGGGGTTCTCCTCCAGCTCCTTTTGGGAGGGGAGGATGGGTTTTTTATTCACCAGGCGCACATCCGGGGTCTTCCCGCACACACACACCGGAAAATCCGGGGGACAGGTACAGCCCCGGGCAAAGGCCGCAAGGCCCGTCTTCACAATCCGGTCCTCCAGGGAGTGGAAGGTGATGACGGCCAGCCGCCCGCCCTTGTTGAGCCGGGGCACCGCCCGCTCCAGCATCCGCTCCACCGACCCCAACTCGTCGTTGACGGCAATGCGGATAGCCTGAAAGCTCCGCTTGGCCGGGTGCTGCTTTTCCTTCAGCGCCCGGGCGGGCATGGCCCCCTTGATGATCTCCACCAGCTCCAGGGTCGTCTCAATGGGCCTTTCCTCCCGCCGGCGGACAATGGCCCCGGCAATCTGGGGGGCGTAGCGCTCCTCCCCGTACTGGGAGAGAATTCGCTTCAGCTCCTCCCGGCTCCAGGTGTTCACCACATCGGCGGCGGTGAGCCCCTCCTCCCGGTCCATGCGCATGTCCAGGGGAGCGTCGGCCATGTAGGAAAATCCCCGCTCCCCGTCGTCCAGCTGGGGGGAGGACACCCCCAGGTCGAAGAGCATTCCATCCGCGCCGGGGATTCCCAGAGCGTCCAGAATCTCATCCACCCGGTCAAAGTTGCTGTGGACCAGGGTGACCTTGTCCATCCAGGGACCAAGCCGCTCCTGAGCGGCCTCCAGGGCCGCCTCGTCCCGGTCCACGCAGATGAGCCGTCCGGTGGTCAGCCGTTTCGCAATTTCCCGGCTGTGGCCCGCCCGGCCCAGGGTCCCGTCCAGATAAATCCCCTCCGGGCGGATGTTCAGCGCCTCAATGCACTCATCCAGCAGGACGGGGCGGTGGGTAAATTCACTCATACATCGCCCCTCCTTCGTGTTTTAAAATCCCAGCTCCGCCATACAGGCGGCCATCTTCTCGGGGGTCATCTCTTCCTCCTCCTGGGCGTTCCAGGCGTCGGCGGACCAAATCTCCGCCCGGTCGTTGACCCCGATGATGACCACGTCCTTCTCCAGCCCCGCGTATTTGCGCAGCTTCTGGGGGATGACAATGCGGCCCTGACTGTCCAGCTCGCACTTGGCGGCGTTAGCAAAGAGAGGGCGCATGGCCTTGGACTGGCTCATGGGCAGGGAGGCAAATTTTTCCGTGAAGCGGTCCCAGGTGGCCTGTGGGTAGATGGCAAGGCAGGCATCCACACCCATGGCCAAATAGAAGGTGACGCCAAGCTCCTCCCGGAGCTTGGCGGGGATAAAGAGCCGGCCCTTGGCGTCGATGCTGTGCTCGTATGTGCCGGTCATATCCTCACCTCTTCTCCACATTCATGGATTTTTCCGGGATTTCGCTCCACTTTCCTCCACCATGTTTTTTAGTATAAAGGCTGTTGACATAAAATGCAAGAGTTTTTTTCCTCGCATTTTGTAGAAAATCCACTGATTTCAGGTGAAAAACGGCCTTTTTTTGCGTAAAACATTTGTTCTATTTCGTGTTTTATTTCAACCAAATTTATGACTTCCCCTATATGTTCCGCCGTTTTTCAAAAAACACCACTATATTTTGTGATTCTTTTGCTCTCAGGCATGGAAAAATTTGGACTTCCCCACGGAGAAAAATTTTCTCGAAAATTTTCCACATCCTCTGCGGAATATGCTATACTGAAACCCACCAACAGGAAGGGGGCGGTGCGTATGGAGAAGAGCTGGGAGGAACTGGAACGGGCGTGTCTGGGCTGTCAGAAGTGCGCCCTGGCGGACACCCGGCACAATGTGGTCTTCGGGGTAGGTCCCCGGGACGCGGAGATCATGTGCATTGGAGAGGGGCCGGGGGAAAACGAGGACCTTCAGGGGGAGCCCTTTGTAGGCCGGGGCGGCAAGCTGCTGGACGACATGCTGGAGCTCATCGACCTGAGCCGGGAGAAAAACGTCTACATCGCCAACATCGTCAAGTGCCGCCCGCCCCAGAACCGGGACCCTCTGAACACCGAGCAGGATGCCTGCATCGGCTACCTCCGCACCCAGGTGGCCCTGATCCGACCCAAAATCATCGTGTGCCTGGGGCGCATCGCCGCCTGCCGCCTCATCCGGGAGGACTTCAAGATCACCAAGGAGCACGGCCAATGGGTGCAGAAGTCGGGGGTGTGGATGACCGCCGTGTACCACCCCGCCGCCATTTTGCGGGACCCCTCCAAGCGCCCGGACACCTTTCTGGATTTAAAGGCCATCGAGGCAAAGATTCGGGAAGTCTGCACCCGGACCTATTGATCAAAAAAGTGGTTTTTCCACTTTTTTGAAAAGGGCTGCACACAAGACAGGCCTCGATTCCTTGCGGAAAAGTCGGCCCATCTTGTGCGAGAAGTGTCATTTCCGAGGTACACGCCCCCGGAAATGACGGGATTTCAATTGATTCCGCCGCCTGCGGGCGCCGGAACTCCTTGCAGGAGGGCTTTCAGCGGTTATGACAACAAGATGTGCCCGCGCCGAACAAAACGGCGCGGGCACTTTTTTGAAACCGGGGGCATACTCTCCCCGTACCTAAAAGCAGAACCAGACCTGCGCAGGCGGTTCCCATCAACATTTATTTGGAAAGGAGGAAACTCCTTGGACGAACAAAACCTGATTATGCGGCTCCAGAACGGCGAGCGCCAGGCCCTGGAGGAGATCATCCAGACCTACACCCACTACCTCACAGCGGTAGCCGCCCGGGCCCTTGGCCCCGCCCCCAGCCGGGAGGATTTGGAGGAGGTCATCTCCGACGCCTTTCTGGCCCTGTGGCGCTTTCGCGACAAGCTGGAACCAGGGCGCTCCCTGCGGCCCTTCCTGGCGGTGACCGCCCGGAACCTGGCCTATACCAAGGGGAAAAGCCGACGGGAGACGGAGGAGATTCCCCCGCACCTCCCCGACGGCCGCCCCGGCCCGGAGGAGCTGGCGGAGCGTCAGGCCCTCCACCGCCAGCTGCGGCAGCTGGTGGAGGAGATGGAGGAGCCCGACCGAACCCTGTTTCTGCGCTACTATTTTCAGGAGGAGCCGCTTCATCAGGTGGCCGACGCCCTGGGGCTGAAGGAGTCCACTGCCAAAACCCGGCTGGCCCGGGGGCGGCAGCGGCTGAAACTTGCCCTAACCAGGAAAGGAGGAAGCTATGTCCAGTCACATTCATGAGCTGTGGGAGGAGCTGGAGCTCCAACCCCTGTACCCGGAGCTGAATCCGGATGACATCTCCGCCCGGGTCAGCGCCGCCCTGGACCAGGACACTGAGCTGCCCCCTGTCCAGGCCGCGCCAAGGAAAACGCCTATGAAACGCAGTTTGAAGTCCATGGTTCTCTTTGCCGCCGTGCTGGCCCTCATGGCCGGGTCGGTGCTGGCGGTGGCCTACCGCTCCGGGGTGCTGGAGCTCTTCTTCCCCGACGGGGACACCAGCCAGGTGGAGCCCTATGTCCAGACGGCCCTGGACACCGCCGAAAACGAAGACTGGCGGGCCACCGTGGACAGCGCCCTGTACGACGGCCAGTCCCTCTACGCCCTGGTCACCCTCCGGGGATTGAACGATCAGGCCGCCCAGAGCCTCATCAGCGGTCAGGTCATCGCCCAGGGGTATCTGGAGCAATACCGGGCACAGTGCCAGGCGGAAGGCCTCTCCCTGACCTCGGAGGAGGAGCAGCGGGTGGTATCAGACATTCTGGAGCAGGGCACGCCGGATAACTGGGATCTCTCCTGCGATGTGGAGCCCTACGCCGGGTTCTCCTCCGCCTGGGAAGTGAAACCCGCCGGTGGGGACAGCCGGACCTGGGCCTTTCGCCTGGAGGCCGGGTACTATGTGGGAAAGCGGGAATATCCCCTGGAGGTCTGGTTCACTTTTCTGGGGCAGGAGCTCTCCCTCCACATCCCCCTGGATCATCCTGTGGAACCCATCCGCTTGTCCCCTGGCCAGCAGGTGGAAGCGGACCGTGGGCTTGGCCTAGAGGGAATCCTCACCGACCTGTCCCTCACTCCCCTCAACTGCACCTTTACCCTGGAACGTCAGGGAGACTGGGTCCGGGGGGACCATGTCACTAGCATGGAGCCCATGGACACCAAAGAGCTGAAACTCTTCTGGCTGAAAAAGGCCGACGGAACCCTTCTGCCCCCCTGGGAGCTGGGGAGCACCGACACTCTCAGCGCCCTGGCAGACGGCACCTATGTCAACCGCTCTGCCCTGGAGGGCACGACGGATCTATCGGGCACCATGGTCACTGTGAGCACCAGCTTTGATTCTCCCTTGGATCTGTCGGAGTTTACCTCCTTCCTCTATGGGGGCTGGGAATTCCCTCTGGACGGCTCTGATCCCCAGCCCACGCAGGAGGAACCCTCCGGGGTCTTCTATCCCTTTACTCTGTTCCTTCTCCACGATGAGCCGGGCTATGCCTCCAGCCTGGAAAAGCTGTGCGCGGGCATCCGGGCAGAATATTCCTACGATAGGCCGGCCCGGACGGCTACGGCCACATATCAGGGCGTAACCCTTACCGTGACCGAGGGCTCGTCCACCGCTCTGGTCAATGGAGAGCCAGTGGAGATGGGGGACACCGCCACTCCGGCGCAGTCCAACAGCGCCCGGCGCCTGCCCGTATTGAAAAACGGCCTGTCTCTGGCCGTCCCGGTCAGCTTGCTGACCTACTCCTGGGACCTGCACCTGGAGCCCGAGCCTCTCAGCGACGGCGGGAGCGTGGGCAGCTACACCGTCTTCCCCACTCTGGAATAACTGCCCGCTTGTCTTTGAAAACTGCTGCTATAAGGGATAAACTCCCTTTCGCCCCGGCATACTAAAGCCGAGGTGATACCATGAATCAAGCAAACAATCAACTGGCGGCCTTCAGCGTGCTTCTGCGGCAGAACCCCCAGTCCTCCCGCTTCTATGACAGCTGCACTCCTCAGCAGCGCCAGGCTATCCTGGACCAGCTGCCCAAGATGACCTCCCAGGCACAATTACAAGGCTTTGTTGATCACTTACCAAGTGCCGCTCTATAAAAAATCCGGCCGTCTCCACAGAGATGGCCGGATTTTATTGTGCTGCCTCCGACCACTCGAAGCTGGCCTGGGGGTCGGTATGGTCAAAGAGCAGCTTTTCCCCCTCCCACATCCGGTACCGGACCGTGGCAAAGAGGCTTTCGTGGATGGTGCGGCTCATTTTTCCCCCGTTGGGGGCCCGGAGGGGCAGGGGATGGCGCCCCAGCACCTCCATCTCCAGGCGCAGCGTTCCCTGGCGTACCTGCGCCCCATCCTCTCCCCACCGCACCGCTCTGGCCCCCCGGTAGGTGGCCAGACGGATGGGCCGGCCGGCAAAGAGGATTTCACAGATGACTCCGGTAAAGGAACCAATCCCCGCCGGGATGTGGGCGACGGCCAGCATAAGGCTCACCCGCTGCCGATCCTGCCAGGAACACTGGGTCCACAGGTACCGTCTGGGGAAGGACCGGCCCCGGTCTGTCTCCCAGTACCCCCGGCCCTTGTCAAAGTACAGCGTTTTCCCGTTGAGCTCCACTTCCCCGTCCACCCCATGGCCCATGGATAAAATACCGTGGACACACTGCATATGGGGCACATGGCGGAAGGGGCCCATAATGTCCTCCGCCGGAACGGACAGGGGACCATACTGAAGTTCCCCCTTTAGGGAAAAGCCGGGCTCGTCCACCTCCAGATGGACTCCTTCCCGGGAAAACCAGTTTTCCCCCAGCCGCAGCTCCACCCCTTCCCCCCCCTGGGCAAAGTCCCGGATGGAATAGGGGATCATCCGGCTCTCCCAGGGGGTGATGACCTGGAGGGAGGCGGTCCAGTCCCCCCTTCGCTCCCGGTGGATGGCGGGGATGAGGGCCAGTCCGCCCTCCTCCCCCTGGTGCTTGAAATACCAGCCCTCAAACCAGGCGCCCCGTCCCCGGGGCAGCGGCCTTTGTTCCATGTTCCTCTCTCCCTGTCTCATGATCGCTCCAGGACGGCCAGGGCCAGGGCCGGGTCGTCGGTGATAATGCCCCGGACCCCCAGGGCCGCAGCCTGTCTGATCCCGCTTTCCCCGTTGACCGTCCACAGATAGAGGGTCCTCCCCTCCCAGTGGGCCTGGACCGCCGAGGCGGCCCCTGCCCAGCGGCAGTCGGCGCTGTACCCCTGGGCCCACGCCCCCGTCCCCATCCCGGGATAGATCAGGCGGGTAATATACAGCCTGTCCGCTTGGGGAAGCAGCTGCCCGCACCGCTCCAGAATGGCTTTTGCGCCCGAGGCCACCACGCACGTCTCCTCTATCCCGTATTTTTTCACCAGCCGGGCCGTCTCCTGCGCCAGCAGCTCCTCCCGGTCCCCGGGCTTCAGGTCCAGCATCAGGATGATCCGGCCCCCCGCCGCCTGGAACAGCTCCTCCAGGGTGGGAATCTCATGGCCCGTCTCCTCCTCCAGCTCCTCCAGCTGGGCCAGGTCGGTGTCCTCTATGGCCCGATCGGCTCCGGCAGTGCGCAGCAGGCTCTCGTCGTGAAGCAGGACGGGCACTCCGTCCCGGGTCAGGCGCACATCCACCTCGGCCATGTCCGCCCCCGCCTGAATGGAGGCCTCCAGGGCCTCCAGGGTGTTTTCCGGACCCAGGGCCGCCCCCGCCCGGTGGGCCACCACCAGCGGCCCCTCCGAACGGTTGGCAAGCTCCCCTGCCGCCCGCTCCACCCGTACAAAGGCCGCCGCCCCGACCATGAGGGTCACGGCCAGGACGGCGGCCAAAGCTCTCTTTTTCATGCTCTCTCCCCGTTTTCTCTGTCTCGGGAGTAGTATGGGTGGACCATGTTGGGCTTATTCCGGGGAAAAGGGCCCTGTGTTTCCAGTTTTTAAATGGAGCTATCCCCAGCCCCCGGTAAACTCAGGGGCCTGCTCCAGCTCCCGGACCACAAAGACCTCGTACAGCCGGCTGAGGGCATCCCAGGTGGCCCGGTCCAGGGTGCCCGTCTGGGGCAGGCCCGCCGCCTTCTGAAGCCAGCGCACATTTCCCGCCGAGGCCCGGCCGTGGATGCCGTCGGGGCGGTGGAGTTCAATGCCCTCCAGCTGTCGGGCCAGAACCTGGAACATGGTCTGGGGCAGGACCATATACTCCCGGGTCTGCCCCTGCTGTACCTTCGTCCCCTCCGAGGGGAAAATCTGGGTGGGGCGCGTCTCCCCCGTTTGGTCCTCCAGCATAAGCCACCTGTCCCGGATGGCGTTCCAGGTGGCCCGGTCCACCACCCTCGTCACCGGGATCTGAAACTCCTTCTGAAAGCGCATCACCGCCTCCAGGGTCCGCTCCCCGAACACTCCGTCCACCATAATGTGAAGCAGCTCCGGGTAGCCCTGGGCCAGCTGGCCCAGCATATATTGAAGTCCGGCCACCGGCCGGGCGAGCAGCTCCCGCTCCAAAAGCTCCCGCCGGGAAATGGAACCTTTCATACCATCGCCTCCCGATGTGTTGTCTCCCCGTCCCGGGCTCCCAGGCGCAGGTCCTGCCCCGGGAACTGGCCCACCCGGGCCGTTTGGGCAAAATCCTGCCCCGCCGGACGGGACGCTCCCCCCATGACGGGGACCGCGTCGTCCCCCAGGGACTGGGCCCGCACCGTGTCCCGGCGCAGGAAGTAGTCCGCCCGGGCAAAGCTGTCATAAATGGAGTTCCATGTCTCCTCATCCGCCACTCCGGTGGGGGTAAGGCCCACCAGACTTTGGTACTCCCGCACCGCCCGGGCGGTGGCCGGACCGAAAATTCCGTCCATGGCGGGGGCCTGGATGGTATCGGCAAACTGGGCCAGCACCGAGAGCATATATTGCAGCACCTCCACCTCGCCGCTCCGGTCCCCCTCGTGGAGCACGCCGGGGTACTGAAACTGCACGCCCACAAAGGTCTGGCCTTTGCTCACAAGCTCGGAGAGCTGGAGCACCCCCACATAGAGGTAGACCATCTTATACCAGGTGGCCCGGCCCACAATGCCGTCGGCGGTGAGATTGAAAATCCGCTGGAAGACCTTCACCGCCTCCTGGGTGCTCTCGTTGAAGACCCCGGTGGCGGGATAGACCTTGGGAATGGCGGGGTAGTTCTGGGAAATGCGGTTGAGCATGGCCTGGATGATGACCACGTTTTGCCCCGTGTCCCCCAGGCGCAGGGCGCTGCCCGGATAGGACAGGGTCAGGTCCCGGATGGGGGCGTCCACCACCAGCTCAATGTCGTCGCCATAATAGTTTTTCAGAATTTCCACCGAATTATAACCCTCCTGGGCCAAATACTGGCTGCCCCACTGGGACAGGCCGTCACAGGTGGAGGTGGTGCCGTTGCAGAACTTGGCGGCCAGAGGCTCGATGAAGCCCTGGCGGCGGATATAGTCGTTGAAAATCTGATCGACGATCTGACTGATGTTTTCAAAGATGTTCCGTCCCCGGATGAACTTCTGGTCGTACTGGGTGGTGGAGGTAATTTGAAAATCATAGCCCCGGCTGGGGTAAA
Organism: bacterium; assembly: GCA_037245165.1. Classification (GTDB taxonomy): domain Bacteria; phylum Bacillota; class Clostridia; order Oscillospirales; family Oscillospiraceae; genus Lawsonibacter. The sequence continues at coordinate 47,464 of JAXWVI010000059.1, read as the reverse complement.
ATTCTGTGTATACCCGGTTGAGGGCAAAGGAGATGATGGCCAGCACATTGGCCCGGATGGCGGATGGCTCCCAGGTGGGGTAAATCTCGCTGGAGGCCACGTTTTTCACATACTCGGGAAACTCCACCGTCACATTTTCCGCCCACTGGTTGGGAAGACCCAGATGGACCGTAATGGTCCGGGGGATATAGGGAAGAATTTCAGCCATGGCGCCACCTCACAGGTTCTGGGGGGTGATTTCCCGCACGTCCAGGTTCTGAAGGCTGCTCTGCCCCCAGGGCAGGGGGGTCAGCTCCATGGTCTGCACCGTCTCCACCCCGGGGAAAATCTGCACGCCCTCCGCCTCCAGCATGGCGTAGCCCGGGTGCTCGGCCCACACGTTGCACACGGCGAAGGGGGCCGGGGACCCCGCCTCATGGGGGGAGGTGCTCTCCTCCGTCTCCGGGGCGGCAATGGAGATGGTGCGGATCTCCCCGCTGCGGTCGGTGGCCTGGACGGAGAGGAGCTTTCGCTTTCCGTTTGTGCCGGGGGCCGTCACCACCACGGTGGCCCCCTCCACGGGGATCTGGGCCTGGGAGGTGTACACCCGGACCGCCAGAGTCCCCATCGCTTGTTCTGTCTGCATATGATCGACCTCCTGGGCGGGCAATGCCCGCCGGTTTTCCCCATCCTATGCCCGAAAAGCCCGGAAGGTCCCATAAAAAACGCCGCCGGCCAAATGGCCGGCAGCACTGGCTTGACTTATCCGATTCCTCCGCTGATGGCCCCCAGCACCAGCACCACCAGGGTGACCCCGCAGAACAGGTACTTGGCCATGGGGTAAAACCAGGCCCCCAGGGGCTTTGTCCGGGCCAGGTTCACCTGTTTCAGCACATAGTCCTTCCCGCACACCCAGAAGAACATCACCCCGGCCAGGAAGGCCCCGATGGGGCAGATGTAGATGGAGCACACGTCCATCCACTCCGACACGATGGGGGCGATGACCAGGCCCACCCCGATGCCGATGGCCCCGATGACGGCCACCGCCGCCGGGCGCTTTAAGTGGAACAGCTCCTGAAGGGTGGCGGTGGGGGCCTCAAAGAGATTGACCAGGGAGGTGAGGGCGGCGAAGACCACCGCCAGGAAAAACACGATGAGGATGACCCTCCCCCCGGGGATGCCGGCGATCACGTTGGGCAGGTAGATAAACATCAGCCCCGGGCCGCTGTCATTGAGCTGCTGCCCGGCCACAGCCATGGCGGGGATAATGACCAGAGCGGCCAGCATGGCGGCGCAGGTGTCGAAGACGGCCACCATCCGGGCGTCGGCGGGCACGTCGGAGTCGGAGCTTAAATAGGAGCCGTAGATGAGGGTGCCGTTGCCCGCCACCGACAGGGAGAAGAAGGCCTGGCCCAGGGCGTAGACCCACACCCAGGGGTCCAGCAGGCCCTCTGGCTTCAGGACAAAGATGTAAGCATACCCCGCTCCCGAGCCGGAGAGGGTGAGCAGATAGACGGCCAGGCCAATAAACAGCAGGAAGAACAGCGGGGTCATGATCTTGTTGGCCTTCTCAATGCCCTTGCCCACCCCAAAGGCCATGATGACGATGGTGACGGCCATCCCCGCCACCTGCCAGAAGGCGTTGCCCCCGGCGGTGGCGCCGAAGTTGGCGTTGAAGGCGTCCACCCCATCCAGAGCGGACAAGGCGCCGGTGAGGGACTGGGCGGTATATTTGAAAATCCAGCCGGTGACCACCGAGTAGCCGATGGCCAGAGCCAGGGAGCCCAGCACGGGAATGAGGCCCAGCAGCTTGCCCGGCTTGTCGCTGCCAAAGCGCATTTGGGTGGCCTGGCCGAAGGCGTGAACGGGTCCGGAGCGGGTGGCACGGCCGAAGGCCATCTCCCCAATGACGCCGGTGGAGCCGATGATGACCACAAAAATTAAATAGGGAATGAGAAAGGTGGCCCCGCCGTACTTGGACACCCGGGCCGGGAACAGCCAGATGTTGCCCATGCCCACCGCCGAGCCGATGCAGGCCAGAATAAAGCCCCATTTGGAGCCCCAGGAATCTCGTTTGGTGCTGTGTGTCAAACCAATCACGCCCCTCTTAGTTCCCCCGGTCTTGCCGGGTGGATGTAGCATACCATATTCCCGAAAAAAAGCAAAGGGTTTTTCCCCTGTTTTCCCTTTCCCAGGGAGGAAATGTCGTTTCTCTTGCAATATGGGGCAAGCTATTGTACAATGAATCGATACGGCAAAAGAAAGGCGGAGGGACAGCATGAGCATGACGGCCATTCGGTCGGTAGAGCCCCGCAGCAGCGCCCACCGGGCGGGAATCCGGGTGGGCGAAACGCTCACCCACATCAACGGCCACCCCATTTTGGATGTGCTGGACTATAAATTTTACAGCTACGACCCCCGCCTGGAGCTGGTGCTGAAGGAAGCGGACGGCTCAGAGCGCACCGTCCGCCTTCGGAAGGAGGAGGGGGAGGACCTGGGGCTGGAGTTTGAGACGTACCTGATGGACCGGGCCCGGTCCTGCGCCAACAACTGCATCTTCTGCTTCGTGGACCAGATGCCCCCGGGCATGCGCCCCTCCTTATATTTTAAGGATGACGACGCCCGCCTCAGCTTTCTGATGGGCAACTACCTGACCCTCACCAACCTCTCCAAGCGGGAAATTGAGCGGATCTGTGACCTGCGCATCTCCCCCATCAACATCTCCGTCCACACCACCGACCCCGTGCTTCGGGAGGAGATGCTGAAAAACAGGCGGGCCGGTGAGGTGCTGGAGCTGATGGAGCGCTTTGCCCAGCACCACATCACCATGAACTGCCAGATCGTCTCCTGCCCGGGGATCAACGACGGCCCCGCCCTGGACAAAACCCTCCGGGACTTATCCCGGCTCTACCCGGCGGTGAACAGCGTCTCGGTGGTCCCCGTGGGGGTGACCAAATTCCGGGAGGGCCTCTACCCCCTGAAGACCTACACCCAGGACACCGCCGCCGCCCTCATCGACCAGGTGGAGGCCTTCGCGGCGGCCCATCTGGCGGAGAAGGGAACGCGGCTTGTGTGGTGCTCGGATGAGTTTTACCTCCTGGCCGGCCGGGAGCTGCCCCCGGAGGACTATTTTGAGGACTTTACCCAGCTGGACAACGGGGTGGGCATGCTCACCCTCCTCACCCAGGAGTTTCGCCGGGGCCTTGATCTGATGGAGCCGGAGGAGATGGCCCTCGCCACCCCCTTCTCCATCGCCACCGGAGTGTCCGCCGCCCCCTTTCTGGAAAAATTGGTGGCCCTGGCCGGGGAAAAATGTGGTAAAATACAGGGGAAGGTGTACCCCATCCAAAACCGCTTTTTTGGGGAAACCATCACCGTGGCCGGACTGGTTACCGGCGGGGACCTGATCGACCAGCTCCGGGGCAAAGAGCTGGGCCAACGCCTTCTCATCCCCGCCCATATGCTCCGCGCCGGAGAGCGGGTCTTTCTGGACGACGTGTCCCTGGACGACGTGGAGCGGGAGCTGGGCGTGCCCGTCACGGCGGTGGAGCAGGACGGGTATGAGCTGCTGGACGCCATGTGCGGCCTGGAGATCGCCCCCCAGACAGCGGCCCAAAAGCGGGAAGAAACCGAATACTTTCAGTATCGTTGATTGAAAATATTGCTATTTGTTTTGATTTTGCCTGAAAATTTGCGGAAAGTGAGTGTGATCTCACCATGAAACCTTTGGTTGCCATTGTGGGCCGGCCCAACGTGGGCAAGTCCATGCTCTTTAACAAGCTGTGCGGACAGCGCCTGTCCATCGTGGAGGACACCCCCGGCGTCACCCGGGACCGGCTGTACGCCCAGTGCGAGTGGAGAAACCGGGTCTTTGACATTGTGGACACCGGCGGCATCGAGCCGGGCACCGACGACCAGATTCTCTCCTTCATGCGGGAGCAGGCGGAGATTGCCATCTCCACCGCCACCGTCATCGTCTTTGTGTGCGACATCAAGACGGGGATGACCGCCTCGGACCAGGAGGTGGCCAATATGCTCCTGCGCTCGGGCAAGCCGGTGGTGCTGGCGGTGAACAAGGCCGACCAGACCGGTCGGGAGAATCCGGATATCTATGAGTTCTACAACCTGGGCCTGGGCGACCCCATCGCCGTCTCCGCCGTCCACGGCCACGGCACCGGGGATCTGCTGGACGCCTGCTTTGCCTACTTCCCCCCGGAACAGGAGGAAGAGGAGGAGGACGACGTGATCAAGGTGGCCGTCATCGGCAAGCCCAACGTGGGCAAGTCCTCCCTCATTAACCGCATCCTGGGCCAGGAGCGGGTCATCGTCTCCGATGTGGCGGGCACCACCCGGGACGCGGTGGACAGCTACTTTGAAAACGACAAGGGCAAGTACCTGTTCATTGACACCGCCGGTATGCGGAAAAAGTCCAAGGTGGACGACCGGATCGAAAAGTTCTCCGTGCTCCGCTCCACCATGGCCATTGAGCGCTGCGACGTGTGCCTCATTATGATCGACGCCCAGGAGGGGGTCACTGAGCAGGACACCAAGGTGGCCGGGCTTGCCCACGAGGCGGGCAAGGCCTGCATCATCGTGGTCAACAAGTGGGACGCCATCGAGAAGGACGGCAAGACCATGGACAAGATGCGCCAGGACGTGATGCGGGACCTCTCCTATATGACCTACGCCCCCATTCTCTTCATCTCCGCCCTGACGGGACAGCGGGTAGACCGGCTGTTTGAACTGATCAACTATGTGAACAACCAGGCCGCCACCCGCATCTCCACCGGCATGCTCAACTCCCTTCTGGCCGACGCCACCGCCCGGGTCCAGCCCCCCACGGACAAGGGGAGACGGCTGAAAATCTACTATATGACCCAGGTGGGGGTGCGTCCCCCCCACTTCGTCTGCTTCTGCAACGACGCAAGACTGTTCCACTTCTCCTACCAGCGCTACCTGGAAAATCAAATCCGCTCTACCTTCGGGCTGGAGGGTACCCCGGTACGCCTCACCGTCCGCCAGAAGAGCGAGAAGGAGTGATCGTTATGGTTTGGGAGCTTCCTCTGCCCGCCGTTCTGGCCATCACGGCGGTGGTGGCCTACTTCTGCGGCTGCTTCAACGGGGCGGTCATTGTCTCCAAGTATATCCTCCGGGACGACGTGCGCAAGCACGGCAGCGGCAACGCGGGCCTGACCAACTTCTTCCGCACCTTCGGCGGCCCGCTTACCCTTGTGGTGATCCTTTGTGATGTGCTCAAGGCGGTCATCGCTATTCTCTTTGCCCGGTACCTGTTTTTTTCCGCCTACGCCGTCTTTTTCTCCGCCGCCTCCACGGTGGCCTTCTGGCACAACTTCTCCGAGTACTGGGGGGGACTGTTCTGCCTGCTGGGCCACATGTTCCCCTGTATGTTCCGCTTCAAGGGCGGCAAGGGCATCCTCTCCGGCGGGGCCATCGCCATCATGATCGACTGGCGCATCGCCCTGGTGGTGTGGGGCGGCTTTCTCATTCTGGCCGTCCTCACCCGCTACGTCTCCCTGGGCTCCTGCTGGGCGGGGGCCAGCTTCCCCTTCGCCACCTGGTTTGTCTACCACGACCCCCTCATCACATGCATGGGGGCCTTGATCGGACTTCTCATTTTGTACATGCACCGGGGCAACATCCACCGGCTGCTCACCGGCACAGAAAACAAGTTCAGTCTGCATAAGAAGAAATAAGGAGGTTTCTCTATGAAGATCACCGTACTGGGAAGCGGCGCATGGGGCACCGCTCTGGCCATGCTCCTGCTGGAAAACGGCAACGACGTCACCCTCTGGTCCTACACTGAGGAGGAGTCCAAGGTTTTAAGGGAAACGCACGAAAACCCCATGCTCAAGGGGGTTCGCCTGCCCCCGGAGCTGAAGTTCTCCACCGACATGGCCTGCGTCAAGGGCTGCGGCCTGGTGGTCATGGCCACCCCCTCCTTCGCCGTGCGGACCACCGCCGCCAAGCTCAAGCTGCTGGCCGACCCGGGGACCATTCTGGTGTCCGTGTCCAAGGGCATTGAGAAGGACAGCTCCCTGCGCTTAAGCCAGGTCATCGAGGAGGAGCTCCAGGGCCACTGTCCCGTGGTGGTCCTCTCCGGGCCCTCCCACGCAGAGGAAGTGGGCCGGCGCATCCCCACCGGGGTGGTGGCCGCCGCCGACGATCTGAAGATTGCCCAGCAGGTCCAGGACATCTTTATGAACCAGCGCTTCCGGGTCTACACCAGCGACGACAAGATCGGCACCGAGATCTGCGCCGCCCTGAAGAACATCATCGCCCTGTGCGCCGGCTGCTGCGACGGCATGGGCTATGGGGACAATACCAAGGCCCTGCTCATGACCCGTGGTCTGGCCGAGATGGTCCGGCTGGGGGTGGCCCTGGGGGGCAAGAAGGAGACGTTCACCGGCCTTGCCGGTATGGGCGACCTCATCGTCACCTGCTGCTCCATGCACTCCCGGAACCGCCGCTGCGGCATCCTCATCGGCCAGGGCAAGGGGATTCAGCAGGCCATCCAGGAGGTGGGCGCCGTGGTGGAGGGCTATTACGCCGCCGCCAACGCCCGGACTCTGGCCCAGAAGGCCGGGGTGGAGATGCCCATCGCCCAGGCCGCCTATGAGGTCCTCTACGAGGGCCGGGACGTACACACGGTGATCACCGACCTGATGGGCCGGGCCAAGCGGTCGGAGCTGGATGAGAGCTGGAGCTAAAACTTCAACTCAGCGGGTAAACCGCTGAGTTGAGAAAGACTGCATACCGGGCGGGGCTCGATTTCTCACGAAAAAGTCACCCCGCCCGGTATGAGAAGTGTCATTTCCGACGCACATGTCGTCGGAAATGACGGATTAAAATTGATTCCATCGCCTGCGGGCGATGGAACTCCCTGCGGGAGGGCTTTTCCCGCTCATGAAAGAAATATTTTGCTGGTTTTGCTGCCTTCGGGCAGCAAAACGCCTATGGAGGCATCTTTTGATGGAACGCCTGTATGAAGAAGACCCCTTTCTCACCACCTTTGACGCGGTGGTGGAGTCCTGCGCCATGGGGAAAAAGGGATACGACGTGATTCTGGACCGCACCGCCTTCTACCCTGAAGGGGGCGGACAGCCCTATGATGTGGGCACGCTGGGCCCTGTCCGGGTGCTGGAGGTCCACAACCGGGAGGGCCGGGTGGTCCACACCTGCGACGGCCCCCTGGATGAGGGCAGCCGGGTGGCCGGGGAAATCGACTGGGCGCGGCGTTTTGACCTTATGCAGCAGCACTCCGGCGAGCACATCGTCTCCGGCCTGGCCCACGCCAGATGGGGCTGCGACAACGTGGGCTTCCACATGGGGGCGGAATTCATCACCATCGACCTGAACATACTCCTCTCCCCGGAACAGCTCCAGGAGCTGGAGGCGGCGGCCAACCGCTACATCTGGGAAAACCGCCCTGTGGAAATTACCTACCCCTCTCCGGAGGAGCTGGAACAGCTGGACTACCGGAGCAAAAAGGAGCTCACCGGCCAGGTGCGCATCGTCACCTTCCCGGGGGCGGACTGCTGCGCCTGCTGCGGCACCCATGTGCGCTCTGCCGGCCAGGTGGGCCTTGTCAAGCTGCTGTCCGCGGAAAAATTCCGGGAGGGCGTGCGCATTGAGCTTGTGTGCGGAGGCCGGGCGCTGAGATATCTCAACGGGATTCTGGCCCAGAACAGCCGGGTTTCTCACCTGCTGTCAGCCAAGGTGATGGAGACGGGCGGGGCGGTGGAGCGGCTGCTGGAGGAAAACAACGCCCTGAAGGCCCGGTGCGCCGCCATGGAGGACGCCCGCTTTGCCCTTCTGGCCCAGGAGTACCGGGGAAAGGGGGACGTGGTCCTCTTTGAGGACGGCCTCTCCCCCGACGGCCTGCGCCGGCTGTGCGACGGGGTGCTCCACACCTGCGGCGGGCGCTGCGCCTGCTTCTCCGGCTCGGAGTCGGAGGGATACAAGTACGCCATCGGCCAAAAGGGAGGCGACCTGCGAGGGCTTGTCAAAGAGATGAACCAGGCCCTTAACGGCCGGGGCGGGGGCAAACCCGATTTCGTCCAGGGCTCCGTCCGGGCCTCCTCGGACCAGATCAAGGCTTTTTTCAAGCCGTAATTTGAGGTTTTTATGGAATATTCAGCCTATCAGCTTCTGTGGCTGTTTCTCTGCTATGCCTTTCTGGGCTGGCTGTGTGAGACGGCCCTGGCCGCGGTCCGGAAGCGCCGGCTTTTAAACCGCGGCTTTCTGAACGTCCCCTTCTCCCCGGTCTACGGCCTGGGCGGGGTGCTCTTTGCCATTTTCCTGCCCGAGCTCCGGGACGACCCCTTCTTTCTGTTTTTAGGGGGCATGATTCTGGCCACCGCCCTGGAGCTGTTCACCGGCATTTTGCTGGAAAAGCTCACCGGACAGAAGTGGTGGGACTACTCCGGGCGGCGTTTTCAGTTTGAGGGACATATCAGCCTTACTTATTCGGTGATCTGGGGCCTGGCGGCGGTGTTCAACCTGTTTGTGGGCAATGGGTTGATCCTGACCCTGGTGGGCCTTATCCCTGTGGCTGTGGGGCGGATCATTCTGCTGGTGGTGTACATTGTCCTGGGACTTGACGTGCTCACCTCCCTGGCCGCCCTGTTCCAGTGGAAGCTCTCCCTGCCCGACACCCGGCAGCTGTCCCGGTTTCTCCGGGCCCTGACCCAGCGGCTGGACAACGCCGTCACCCGGTCCATCCAGCGCCGCGTGGTCCGGGCCTACCCCAACCTGGACCCGGCCCGGGGCAAGGCCCGGGAGAAGGAGAAGGCCACCGTCTTCGCCCAGGGCTGCTGCTTTTACAAGCTGGCCTGCCTCTTTTTCCTGGGGGCGTTTCTGGGGGACATCATCGAGACGATCTTCTGCCGCCTGACGGCGGGGGTGTGGATGAGCCGGAGCAGCGTGGTCTGGGGCCCCTTCTCCATCGTGTGGGGCCTGGGAGCGGTGCTGCTCACCGCCCTGCTCTATAAATACCGCCACAAAAGCGACGGATACCTGTTTTTTGTGGGCACGGTGGCCGGAGGCGCCTATGAGTACTTCTGCTCGGTGTTCACCGAGCTGGTCTTCGGCACGGTGTTCTGGGATTACAGCCACATTCCCTTCAACCTGGGCGGGCGCATCAACCTGCTCTACTGCTTCTTCTGGGGCATTGCGGCGGTGGTTTGGCTGAAGGTGATCTACCCCGTCCTGTCCGGCTGGATTGAGAAACTGCCCATCCGGGCGGGCAAGATCCTCACCTGGGCGCTCATCCTCTTTATGCTGGTCAACGTGATCCTGTCCGCTCTGGCCATGGGCCGCTTTGTCCAGCGCCAGGGCAACCCCGCCCCGGCGGACAACGCCCTGGGCCGGTTCCTGGATGAGCGCTTCCCAGACCAGCGCATGGAACGGATCTACCCCAACATTGTGTTTGTGGAATAAACCCGGGCGCTGCCCGTTTGGGAGGAATGATGATGAACAACACCCCGGGACGCTTTTTTGCCCTGGAGGGCATTGACGGAAGCGGAAAATCCACCCAGCTCAACCTCCTGGCCCAGCGCCTGGAGCAGGCAGGCCGCCCCTGTCTGACCACCTGCGAGCCCACCTCGGGCCCCATGGGCAAGCTGCTGCGCCAGGTGCTCACCGGGCAGGTGCGCTGCGACAGCCGGGTGGTGGCTCCCCTCTTTGTGGCCGACCGGCTGGACCACCTGCTCAATGAAGAACACGGCCTGTGCAGAGCCGTGGAGGGTGGGCTCACCGTCCTCACTGATCGGTACTACTTCTCCTCCTACGCCTACCAGAGCGTGGACCTGCCCCTGGAGTGGGTCATCGAGGCCAACCGCCCCTGCGCTGAGCTTCTCCGGCCCACGGCCACCCTCTTCATCGACGTGGAGCCTGAGCTGGCCCTGGAGCGCATCGCCCGAAACCGGGCGGGTACGGAGCTGTTTGAGACAAAAGAGCGCCTCACCCGCACCCGGGAGCAGTATTTCCGGGCCTTTGAGGCGCTGAAGGACGCCGAGCGGGTGATCATTCTGCCCGGCGACCAGGGCGTGGAGGCCCTCGCCCTGGACATCTGGGCGCAGGTGGAGACGTTCTTGTAATCTATGGGGAGTGGACGTGTACACGCCCACTCCCTTTTTGCACCCTGCGGCCCCCCGGGGCATAGGATGTCATGGACCTCAGAAGCCTTTGCTTCCGGGGGCCCGCCGAAAATATGTGAGGTGTCTTTTATGGTGACTATGACCGCAACCGTCCTCCAGGCCTGGGGCAACCAGGTGCTGGTTCGGGACAACAGCAACAACCAGGAGGTCTTGGTGCATACCAACTACTCCACCAGCAACCTGTCCGCCGGGACTCAGGTGCGCATCGTCTATAACGGCGTGATGACCGCCAGCATCCCGCCCCAGATCAACGCCCAGAGCATCTGCTACTTCGCCGACTGAGCCTACGGACGCAAAAAGGGCCGCCCTTTTCGGGCGGCCCTTTTCTTATGATTCAGAGAGATTAAGGGTACTCACATGGGCCTTCAGCCCCAGCACCTCTCCCACCGGGACGGACAGCTCATCCACCCCCATCTGGAGCAGCGTCTTTGTCATGGCCCGGTCGGCCCCCAGCTGGCCGCACACGGCCACCCTGCGGCCATAGCGGTGCCCCTGCTCCACCGCGCGGCGGATGAGCTCCAGCACCGCCGGGTGACAGGGGTCGTATATCCCCTCCAGCTCCGGGTCCTGCCGGTCCATGGCCAGGGTGTACTGGGTCAGGTCGTTGGTGCCGATGGAAAAAAAGTCCGCCTCCCGGGCCAGCTCCCCGGCGATGAGGGCGGCGGCCGGCGTCTCGATCATCACGCCCACCTCCACCTGGCCGGTGGGGACCCCTTCCTTCTCCAGCTCCGCCCGGCACCGCTCCAGCAGCGCCCTGGCCCGGCGCACCTCCTCCACGCTGGCCACCAGCGGAAACATGAGCGCGGCCCTTCCATATAGGGCGGCCCGGAGGACGGCCCGCAGCTGGGGCGCAAAGAGCTCCGGCCGCTTCAGAGACAGCCGGATGCCCCGCAGGCCCATGGCGGGGTTTTCCCCCCGCCCCTTCTCCAGCCAGGGGGGGCGCTTGTCTCCTCCGATGTCCAGGGTCCGGATGACCACCCGCCGCCCCTCCATCGCCTCCAGGGCCTGGCGGTAGAGGGCAAACTGCTCCTCCTCCCCGGGGCAGCGCTCCCGGTCCAGGCAGAGAAATTCCGTGCGGAACAGCCCCACCCCCTCCGCCCCCTGCTCCAGGGCCAGGGCAGCCTCTCCGGGGGAGGCGATGTTGGCGCAAACGGACACCGTCCGTCCGTCCCGGGTGCGGGCGGGGGCGGTTTTCCACCGCTCCAGCGCCTGCCTGCCCTCCAGCGCCCTTCGGCGCTTCTCCTCCAGGGCGGAGCGGACGGCCTCCTCCGGCTCCAGATACAGCGTGCCTTCCTCCCCGTCCAGGGCGGCGGACACGCCCTCCCAGTCCGGACGGGGCGCTATCCCCGTCAGGGTGGGCAGACCCATGGCCCGGGTGAGAATGGCGGCGTGGCTGTCCGGGGCCATATGTCCGGCCACAAGGCCCAGCACCTTGTCCCGGTCCAGGGCGATAAGCTGACCGGGGGTCAGTTCCTCCCCGGCCAGGATGGCGGGGGAGGACAGCTCCGGGGGCCTCTCCCCCGCTCCCGAGAGTAGGGAACGCCACAGCCGGGACACCTCCTCCACGTCGGCGGCCCGCCCCCGGAGATAGGGGTCGTCCAGGGCCCGGAAGGCGGCGGCAAACATTTCCTCCGCCCGGCGCACCCCCTCCTGGGCGGACAGGCCCTCCTCCAGGGCGGAACGGGCCGCCTCCAGAAAATCCGGGTCCTCCAGCATCATGGCGTGGAGGCGGAAAATTTCCGCCTCCTCCTCCCCCAGACGCGCCCGGGCCGCGGCCTGCTGCTCCCTCACCTGGGCCAGGGCCTTTTCTCTGGCCCGCTCCAGCCGCTCCAGCTCCTCCGCCGCCGTCCCGGCAGGAAGGCCGCTGTCCCGGTCAGCGGGAGGCGGGAGCACATGCATGGGTCCGACGGCCCAGCCGGGGCACAGGGGGGTTCCCTTCACCCGCTCCATCCGGCTCCCTCCTTCCCTTACACTCAGAGATTTTCTTCAAAATACCCCTTCATCCGCTCCAGCGCCTGGTCCTCGTCCCCGCCCTCCACGGTGACGGTGACCGCGTCCCCCTGGGCAACCCCCAGGGTCATCAGGGCCATGAGCCGGTCCGCACCCGCGCTCTTCTCCCCCTTGCGGATGGTTACGGCGCTGTCCAGCTTCCGGGCCTGGGTCACCAGATCGGCGGCGGGCCGGCCGTGCAGGCCGTTGGGATGGGTTATGGTATAGGTAAATTCCTTCATCGTCATTCCTCCAGGTATCCTGCCTGGGCGTATCGTTCCACTTCCTCCTGTACCGGCATGGCGGGGATGGCCCCGCTCCGGGAGCAGGTCAGGGCGGCAGCCCGGTTGGCAAAGGCCAGGATGTCCCGCAGCTGCTCCTGCTCCAGTCCCTCCAGGGGCCGCTCCCCCCGGGCGCACAGACGGGCCAGCACCGCCCCCAGGAAGGTGTCTCCCGCCCCGTTGGTGTCGGCCACCGCCGTCTTGACGCCGGGGACCAGAAGGCTCTCCCCCTTCCAGCGGCAGAACGCCCCCTCCTCTCCCAGGGTCACCAGGACAAGACGCACGCCCTTCTCCTCCAGGCGCCGCGCCCCCTCCTCCAGCTCCTGTGTCCCGGCCACCAGGGGCAGCTCCTCCCGGGACAGCTTCAAAATATCTACCAGGGGCAGCATCATGGTCATCCACTGTCCGGCCTGGTCCCGGTCCTTCCAGATCTTCTCCCGGTAATTGGGGTCAAAGCTCACCAGCACCCCCGCGTTGTGGGCGTGGCGGGCGGCAAAGACGGTGGCGCTGCGGGCCTTGCCCGGGGTGAGGCTCACCGAGCCGAAGTGGAGCACCTTTCCCCCCTCCAGCATCTCCTCCCGGACCTCGTCGGCAGACAGCTCCCCGTCCGCTCCCCGGAGGAAGGAGAAGCTCCGCTCCCCCCGCCCGTCCACAGACACCACCGCCAGAGTGGTGGGCGTCTGGCAGGTCAGCAGGCCGGACACATCCACCCCGTTCTCCTCCAGCACCCGGCGCAGGAAGTCTCCGAAGCCGTCCTCCCCCACCTTGCCCAAAAAGGCGGTCCGGGCCCCCAGGCGGGCGGCGGCCACCGCCACGTTGGCGGGCGCGCCTCCGGGGTTGGCGGCATACAGCGGCACTCCCGCCCGGCTCTCTCCCGTCCAGGTCAGGTCGATGAGCGCCTCTCCAATGGTCGTAATGTCCTTCATATTCACTCCTTTTCTCCGCCGGCGGCGGCCTTGGCTGTCTGTATGTCCCTCTACTATATCATAGCCCCGGACAAAAATCCATCGTTTTCCACAAGTTTGCCTTCCGGAATTGACTTCCCTCCGGGCTAAGTATATAATGAGCTCGACCAATCCCTTAGGCGCTTATTATGAAAGGAGTTTTTGCTGATTATGAAAAAAACGCTGCGAGCGCTGTTGTGCGCCGGCCTGATGGCCGCCCTGATGGCCATCCCCGCTCTGGCCGCGGACGGGGAACAGCCCCCTGCCAAGCAGGGAGACTTTTATGTCGTTATCAACGGGGAGTATGTGACCTTCCCCGACGCGGTTCCCCAGATTCGGGAGGGCCGCTCCTGCCTGCCCTTTGCGGCAGTGTTTGAGCAGCTGGGCTTCCCCCAGGAAAACATGACCTGGAACGCCGACACCCAGACCGTCACCGCCGTCAAGCCCGACGTGGTCTATGAGCCCTCCACCGGGGGCGAGGCCAAGCAGGGGGATCTGACCGTGGAGCTGACCATCGGCTCCAAGGAGATCCGTTACTGGTACGAAAATGACCTGACCGCCGCCCCCCACGGGGACCGTGTCCAGGTCACCAACGTCCTCCAGAGCGAGGTGGCTCCCTACATCTCCGGCGGACGCACCTACATCCCCTTCGGCCTGCTGGCCAAGGCCCTGGGCTATAACGTGGGCTGGGACAGCACCGTGGGCGCCGTCCTCATTGACGACGTAAACGCCATCCTGGCCGCCAACACCGAGACCTATGAGCTGATGAATCAGTATCAGGCCTACAACCGCACCTTTATCCAGCAGAACCAGCAGGTCACCGGCAAGTACGCCATGGACCTGTCCATCTCCGAGGATGCCCAGGGGGCCGCAAACGACATCACCGCCACCCTCAACGGGGATTACAGCATGGTCACCTCCGGCGCCACCGCCTTCCAGTTTAACACCGACATGACCGTGGACGCCGACGCCAAGGCCAACGGGGTGGACGTCACCGCCATGCTGACCTCCCCCGACGGCACTTCCCTGCTGCCCATGAAGCTGGGCTTCGACATGCGGGGGGATATGGCCGACGGGACCTTCTACTTCAACCTGAACTCCCCTCAGCTCACCCAGCTGGCCGGTCTGGACTCCTCGGCCTGGTACAAGCTGGACATGGCCGCCGTCTATGACCAGATGTCCGCGCTCACCGGCATGAACTACAAGCAGCTCATGGAGCTGTCCGCCGCCTCCATGGAGGAGGACTTTGCCCAGCTGCTGCCCACCATTTTGAAGAGCATGCCCCTGACCAGCGTCCAGTTTACCGCCTCCGACTACCTGGGGCTGCTCAACACCATCTGCGGCGACAGCCGCTTTGTGAAGTCCGGAGCCAACTATGTGAACACCTTCCTCAATGAGGGCGGCATCACCGGCACCTTCACCATCTACACCAACGGCAGCCAGGTGAACGGCTACGCCATGGAGGTGAAGGCCGACCCCGCTGTGACGGGGGCTGAGATGACCCTGTCCACCTCCATGAAGGGCTCCAAGCTGGAGATGGCCATGAATGTGGCCGCCACCCAGGATCAGGGATCGGACCTTCCCCAGGTGAACATCTCCCTGAACCTGACCATGGATGGCACCTACCAGGCCACCACCCAGACTCCCGCCACCCAGCCCCCCGCCGGGGCCACGGTGGTGGACCTGATGGAGCTGTTCGGCGCTGTGGAAACGCCCACCGCCGCCTGATTCCGCTTCCAAATCCTGCAAACATGAAAGCGCCGCCCGTTCGGGCGGCGCTTTGTTCTCTCCGATTCGTTTCGGCCCACCCGTGTGTGGGCGCAGGGGGCACATATCCTAGACCCGGCGGCTTTGCCACTGTTTCGACTATTCTTCAATTGGCATGGGCGCTTCCACCTTGCTGTGGTCCTGCTGGGCGTAGGCCCGGGTAATGTCCTCCAGGGCCTGGCCCTGCGCTCCCATCATCTCCCCCGCCCGCTCCAGGCACTCCTGGGCCTTGCGCAGCTCCTCGGCGGTGTGGGAGGCGGTGGACTCCACCCGGCTGCACAGCTCCTCGTGCTCCCGGCGCACCCCCTGGAGCCACTGTTCCACCAGGCGGCGGACCTTCCGGGCCTCCTCCTCCGCCTGCTCCTGGATGGCCTGGGCCCGACGGTGGGCCTCCAGCTCCACCCCGGCGGTGCGGTCCTTCAGCTGGGTATAGGCCTGGGCGTCGGGGGTCAGGGCCTCCAGCTTCTCCTGAAGGGCGTCCCGCTCCCGCAGGGCGGCCTCCAGAGCCTGGGCGTTCTGGCTTGACTGGGTGCGGCTGGTGGACAGCTCCCGGTTGCACTCCTCCAGACGGCTGCTCAGACCCGCCTGCTCCTGGCGCAGGGCGTCCAGGGACTGCTGAAGCTGGGTGATCTGGCCGCGCAGCTCCTCCCCCTCCCGGCGGAGGGTGTCCCGCTGGGTATTGGCCTCACTCAGCTGGCCCTCCAGCTCCTCCCGCTGCCGGGAGGCCTGGGCGGCCTGCTCCTCCAAATAAGTCAGTACGTCCTGTCGGTTGAAGCCGCCAAAGGCGGCGGTACGGAAGGGATGATCCATGGCGCTGCACCTCTCTGAACGGTCCGGGCTGGTCCCGGACCGGCTATTTTGTCATATTCTCAGGTATCTTATCACAACTTGGGACCAATTACAATCCACTTCTCCCCGATTCCGGGAAATTCCCCGGATTTTACCGGGATTTCATTGACGCAGGCCGCTTTGAATGATATACTAACTTGATTTCAACCAACTTTTTCAAACAGGGAGGCCAGCGTCCATGTGGTGCTCGGACAAGTGGAAGGATTATGAGCTCATCGACTGCTCCCGGGGGGAGAAGCTGGAGCGCTGGGGGGACCATCTGCTGGTGCGGCCCGACCCCCAAGCCATCTGGAACACCCCCAGGACCAACCCGGGCTGGAAGCACAACGCCGGGCGGTACGCCCGCTCCTCCACCGGGGGCGGCCAGTGGCAGAACAAGTCCATGCCCCAGCGGTGGACCGTGTCCTACGGCTCGCTTACCTTTAATATTAAACCCATGAACTTCAAGCACACGGGCCTGTTCCCGGAACAGGCCGCCAACTGGGACTTTGCCCAGGAACAGATCAGAACCGCCGGCCGGCCGGTGAGCGTTCTCAACCTCTTCGCCTACACCGGCGGGGCCACCGTGGCCTGCGCCGCCGCCGGGGCCAGCGTGTGCCATGTGGACGCGGCCAAGGGAATGGTCCAGTGGGCCAGGGAGAACGCCAAAAGCTCCCATCTGGAGGACGCCCCCATCCGCTGGATTGTGGACGACTGCGGCAAGTTTGTGGAGCGGGAGATCCGCCGGGGCCGGCGCTATGACGCCATCATCATGGACCCCCCCTCCTACGGCCGGGGGCCCACCGGCGAGGTGTGGAAGCTGGAGGAGAACCTCTACCCCTTTGTGGAGCTGGTGAGCGGGGTGCTGTCCGACCATCCCCTGTTCGTCATTTTGAACTCCTACACCACCGGCCTTGCCCCCAGCGTGGTGACCTACATTCTGGAGAGCATTATCACCAAGAAATTCGGCGGCCACACCGTCTCCGACGAGCTGGGCCTGCCTGTCACTGAGAGCGGACTGGTCCTCCCCTGCGGGGCCGCCGGGCGCTGGACTTCCTCCAATTAGGAGTTAGGAATTAGGAGCTAGAAATTTATGAAAAACGCGATCATCAAGGCGGAGGACGTCCATTTTTCCTACCCCGCCGCCGAGGGGGTCACCCCGGTGGTGCTGGACGGGGTCACCCTGTCCATTGAGGAGGGTACCTTCGTGGCCATCCTGGGCCACAACGGCTCGGGCAAGTCCACCCTGGCCAAGCACTTCAACGCCATCCTCCTGCCCTCCGGGGGCAAGGTGTATGTGGACGGCATGGACACCATGGATGAGGACAAGCTCCTGGACATCCGCCGCACCGTGGGCATGGTCTTCCAGAACCCGGACAACCAGATCGTGGCCAACGTGGTGGAGGAGGACGTGGCCTTCGCCCCGGAGAACCTGGGCGTCCCGCCCGAGGAAATCCGCCGCCGGGTGGACGACGCTTTGAAGGCCGTCAACATGTATGAGTACCGGGAGCACGCCCCCCACCTGCTCTCCGGCGGCCAGAAGCAGCGCATCGCCATCGCCGGGGTCATCGCCATGCAGCCCAGGTGCATCGTCCTGGACGAGCCCACCGCCATGCTGGACCCCATCGGCCGCGCCGACGTGATCCGCACCATCAAAACCCTCAACCGGGAGCGGGGCGTCACCGTGGTCCTCATCACCCACCACATGGACGAGGCCGCCCAGGCCGACCGGCTCATCGTCATGGCCAAGGGGAAGGTCATCTCCGACGGGACCCCCAAAAAGGTCTTCTCCCAGGTGGAGCGGCTGCGGGAGGTGGGCCTCACCGTCCCCCAGACCACCCAGCTTTTATGGGAGCTGCGCCAGGCGGGGCTGGACGTGCCCCTGGACGCCCTCAGCGACGAGGAGTGCGCCCTGGCCCTGCGGGACCTGCTCCAGGGCAAAACCGCCGGGTAACCCTGATCTCCCAATACAATCTGCAATTTTATCTCACGAAAATTCCAGGGCGTGATCACTTTTGACACGCACCACTCTATACCATAAGGACGGAAAGCCTATGGAACCAATTATCCAGACCAAACAGCTCACCCACACCTACTCCGCCGGCACCCCCTTCGAGCACACCGCCCTGGACCAGGTGGACTTTGCCGCCTACCCCGGGGAGTACCTGGGCATCATCGGCCACACCGGCTCTGGGAAGTCCACCCTCATCCAGCACTTAAACGGCCTTTTGAAGCCCACAAGCGGCCAGGTGCTCTTTCAGGACACGGACATCTGGTCCGACCCCAAGATCACCCGCCGCACCCGCTTCCAGGTGGGGCTGGTGTTCCAGTACCCGGAGTACCAGCTCTTTGAGGAGACGGTCTATAAGGACATCTCCTTCGGACCCAAAAACATGGGCCTGGACGAGAAGGAGATTGACCGCCGGGTGCGCTCGGCGGCCTATTTCGTAGGATTGCGGGACGACCAGCTGGAGAAGTCCCCCTTTGAGCTCTCCGGCGGGCAGAAGCGCCGGGTGGCCATTGCGGGGGTCATCGCCATGGAGCCCAAGGTGCTCATCCTGGACGAGCCCACCGCCGGCCTGGACCCGGAGGGGGTGGAGTCCATTCTGGGCAACATCCGGGACTACCACAAGGCCAACAACGCCACCATCATCCTGGTGTCCCACTCCATGGAGGATATGGCCCGGACGGTGGACCGGCTGGTGGTCATCGACGACGGCCACATCCCCTTTCAGGGCAGTCCCCGGGAGGTCTTCCAGCACGGCTCCGAGCTGGAGAAAATGGGCCTGGGCGTACCCCAGCTCACCCGGGTGTTTCACCGGCTCCGGGACCTGGGGGTGGACATCGACCCGTCGGTGTACACCGTGGAACAGGCCAAGCAGGCCATTCTGGACAAATTAAAAAGGGGGGTGAAGTAAATGGCGCTGAAAGACATCACCCTGGGCCAGTACTTCCCCGGCTCCTCCCCCGTCCACAAGCTGGACCCCCGGACCAAGCTGCTGGCGGTCATTCTCTACATCGTGGCCCTGTTTCTTGCGAAATGGTTTGTCACCTACGCCATCATGTTTGTGGTGCTGGCCGCCTCGGTGGCCATCTCCCGGGTACCCATCAAGTCCCTGGTCAGCGGCATGAAGCCGGTGGTCTTCATTCTGGTCTTCACCGCCATTCTGAACCTGTTTTATACCCCCGGCGAGCATGTGCTGGCCCAGTTCTGGATTTTCACCATCACCCTGGAGGGGGTGCTCCAGGCCATCTTCATGGTGGTGCGCATCCTTATGCTCATCGCGGGCACCTTCCTGCTCACCTACACCACCTCCCCCATCATGCTCACCGACGGGCTGGAGTCCCTCCTGGGCCCCCTGAAGCTCGTCAAGGTCCCCGTCCATGAGCTGGCCATGATGATGTCCATTGCCCTGCGCTTTATCCCCACCCTCATTGAGGAGACGGACAAGATCATGTCCGCCCAGCGGGCCCGGGGGGCCGACTTTGAAAGCGGCAACCTGTTCCAGCGGGCAAAGGCCCTGCTGCCCCTGCTGGTGCCCCTGTTCATCTCCGCCTTCCGCCGGGCCGACGAGCTGGCCACCGCCATGGAGTGCCGGTGCTACCACGGGGGCGAGGGGCGCACCCGCCTGAAGCAGCTGAAATATCGGGGCCGGGACTATGTGACCCTGTTCCTGTTTCTGGCCATCGCCGTGGGGGTGGGCGTGCTGGCCCACTTCGGGCTTTAAGGGTGAGCGCATGGAACAACGCAACATTGCTTTAAAACTGATGTACAACGGCACCGCCTACCACGGCTGGCAGGTGCAGAAAAACGCCGTCTCGGTGGCGGAAACCCTGGAAAAGGCCCTGGAGACGGTGGTGTGCCACCCGGTGAAGTGTACCGGGGCGGGCCGCACCGACGCGGGGGTCCACGCGGAGACCTATGTGGCCAACTTCCGCACCACCTCCGCCATCCCCTGCGACCGAATCCCCCTGGCGGTGAACACCCGCCTGCCCAACGACATTGTGGTGGTCAAGGCCACCCACGTTTCCGACTCCTTCAACGCCATCGGCTCCTGCCACCGGAAGGAGTACACCTACCGCATCTACAACTCCCGCCTGGGCAACCCCTTCTATGTGGACAGAGCCTGGTTCTACCCCAAGCGCCTGGACGAGAACATCATGCAGCGGGCGGCTGCGGAGTTTGTGGGCACCCACGACTTCCGGGCCGTGCGCTCGGTGGGCACCGAGACCAGGACCACCGTGCGTACCGTCTATTACTTCGACGTCGCCCGGGAAGGGGACCTGATCACCTGTAAGGTGTGCGCCAACGGCTTTCTCTACAACATGGTCCGGGCCATGGTGGGCACCGTAGTCTACGCCGCCGAGGGGAAGCTCTCCCCGGAGGACATCCCCGCCATCCTGGCCTCGGGCAACCGGACGCTGGCCGGACCCACCGTGCCGCCGGGCGGGCTTTATATGACAAAGCTTTGGTATGACGAAGAGGTTTTGTGAGTAGATTAGTATGGCTGACAAAAACGCCGCCCCCCAGGGGGCCAAAAAACCGAATATTCTCCTGCGTCTGCTGGCCCTGCTGGTGACCGCCGCCCTGGTGCTGGGGGCGCTGGCCCTGGTGGTGTACCGGGACCGCTTTAACCTGGACGCGGTCAAGCGCTGGCTGGCCTATCGGACCATGGAGACCACCGAGACAGGCCAGGCCGCCCCCTTTACCCACGCGGGAGGCAGCAAGATGTCCCTGTGCTACCTGGACCGGGGCGTGCTCATGTCCTCGGCCACCGGGGCCAGGTACTACGCCCTGGACGGGACGCTCTACGCCGAGGAGGTGCTCCCCCTGGAAAACCCGGTGCTCACCGCCGCCCGCTCCACGGGAGTGGTCTACGACGCGGGGGGACAGTCCCTGTTCGTGTTCCAGAACGGCCGGGAAGTGTCCGATTTGAGCCTGGAGGATGGCATCGACCTGCTGTCCGTGCGCCCCAACGACAGCGGCTGGCTGGCCGTCACCGCCCAGCAGAGCGGCTACAAGGGGGCGGTCACCGTCTATAACGCCTCCCACCAGCCGGTCATTCAGATCAGCCTCTCCTCCACCTTTGTGGTGGACGCGGCCCTCTCCCCCGACTGCAAAACGGTGGCGGTGGTCACCATGGACCAGGAGGGCGGACACTTCAACAGCCGCCTGCTGTTCTACCCTGTGGACCAGACCGAGCCCAGCGCCCAGGTGGAGCTGGGAAACATCGTATGCCTGGACCTGGACTATGAGTCGGGCC
The DNA here is from genome assembly GCA_037245165.1 of bacterium. GTDB lineage: Bacteria > Bacillota > Clostridia > Oscillospirales > Oscillospiraceae > Lawsonibacter. Next base: position 26,234 of record JAXWVI010000059.1, on the reverse strand, counting down.
GGGTCTGGGTGCTGGGAGAGGACGCCTTGTTCATCGCAGACGAGACGGGGGCGGACACCAAGACCTACTCCCTGGGCCGGGCCTATTTGAAGGGCTGCGACCTGGAGGGGGACGGCTTTGCCCTGCTGCTCACCGGCCCGTACCGGGAGGGCAGCGCCACCCAGGCCCTGGTCATCGACAGCCAGGGTCAGGTGGTCCAGACCCAGGCGCTGACCAGCCAGGTGCTGGACTACTCCGCCGCGGGCAATTACTGGGCCCTGCTCACCGGCGCCGCCCTGAGCGTACACACCAGCGCCGACCCCGAGCCCTACGCCCTGCTCTCCGATCCCCAGGGGGCCCGGCAGGTGGATTTGTCCTCCGACGGCTCCGCCCTGCTCTCCGACGCCCAGCAGGCCTGGCTCTATATCCCCAGCTGAATTTGTAAACCCATTGTATTTCCCGGAGGTACCCATGACTTATATCCTGTTTGACGTGGCCATCGCCGCCATTCTCCTGTTCTTCCTGTGGCAGGGCTATCAAAAGGGCTTTGTGCTCACCCTGTGCGGCTTTCTGGCCGTCTTTGTGGCCTTTATCGGGGCCACCCTCATCTCCAGCGCCCTGGCCAAGCCTGTGGCCCAGGCCATCGTCCCCATGATTGAAAGCGGACTGCACAACACCCTGGAGCAGTCCATCCAGAGCTCCGCCCCCTCCGTCTCCGCTGAGATTCCGGACGGAATCCTGCCCGAGGACCTGCCCCTGTCCGGGGTGCTGGACGCTCTCCAGGACTCTCCCTTCTTCCACAGTCTGGCCCAGGCCTTCCAGCAGGCGGTGGACGACGGAGTGGAAACGGTGGCCACCAACGCCGTCCAGGCCCTGGCGGAGTATGTGGCCGTCCAGATCGCCCGGACTGTGCTGTTCGTGCTGGCCTTTGCGGCGGTGCTGGTGGCCTGGTACTTCCTCAGCCACGCCCTGGACCTGGCCTTCAAGCTGCCGGTGCTGTCCACCCTCAACCACTGGGCGGGGGCGGGGGTCGGCCTTGTGAAGGGCGGACTGCTGCTGTTCATCGCCGCCTGGCTGTTCCAGGACGCCCTGATTCCCCCCCAGGCCGTGGAGAGCACTTACCTGCTGAAATTCTTCTGCACGGTCAGCCCCTTCTCCCTGCTGGCCATGCTGTAAGCGCCGGCTGCCAATTTCTGCGGCGCCGCCCTGATATTCTCAAATTTCACACCCAGTTCACAATTAGGGTGTAGGATGACGGCAAATGGATTCTTTCCCTGAGAGGAGTGTGGCTTTATGCAGCCAACTATGTGCAGCCGCTGCGGCAAAAATGTAGCGGTCATCTTTATTACCAAGCTGGAGGGGGGCACCTCGAAAAACGAGGGGCTGTGCCTGAAGTGCGCCCGGGAGCTTGGCATCAAGCCCATCGATGATATGATGAAGAAGATGGGCATCACCGACGAGGAGCTCGACAACCTCACCAACGAGATGATGTCCGCCTTCGGCGGGGCCGAGGGGATGGAGGGGCTGATGAACCAGCCCCGGGAGGAGGACGAGGACGAGGGCCGCACGGCCACCTTCCCCTTCCTCAACCAGCTCTTCGGCGGCGGAAACGCCCAGAAAAGCGAGGGGGAAACCGCCCAGCCCCGGACGGAGAAGAGCGCCCCCAACAAGCAGCCCAAGCGGAAATTTTTGGACAACTACTGTATCTCCCTGACCCGGAAGGCCAGGGAGGGCCAGCTGGACCCCCTCATCGGCCGGGACCGGGAGCTGGAGCGGATGATCCAGGTATTGAACCGCCGTCAGAAGAACAACCCCTGTCTCATCGGCGAGCCGGGCGTGGGCAAGACCGCCAGCGCCGAGGGCCTGGCCCAGAAGATTTATAACCGGGATGTGCCCTACAAGCTGCTGGACAAGGAGGTCTATTTGCTGGACCTGACCGCCCTGGTGGCGGGCACCCAGTTCCGGGGCCAGTTTGAAAGCCGGATGAAGGGGCTCATCGAGGAGATCAAGAAGCTGGGCAACATCATCCTGGTCATTGACGAGGTCCACAACATCGTGGGGGCGGGGGACGCCGAGGGCAGCATGAACGCCGCCAACATCTTAAAGCCCGCCCTCAGCCGGGGGGAGCTTCAGGTCATCGGGGCCACCACCCTCAACGAGTACCGCAAGCACATTGAGAAGGACACCGCCCTGGAGCGGCGCTTCCAGCCCGTCATCGTGGAGGAGCCCTCCATTGAGGACAGCGTGAAGATCATCGAGGGCATCGCCCCCTACTATTCCTCCTTCCACCAGGTGTCCATCTCCCCCAAAATGTGCCGTCTGGCGGTGACCATGAGCGAGCGGTACATCACCGACCGCTACCTGCCCGACAAGGCCATCGACCTCATTGACGAGGCCTGTTCCAACGTCAACCTCCACAACCAGGACCTGGCCCGGCTGAGCCAGGTGGAAAAGGAGCTGGCCGACCTCAACAAGGAGAAGGAGGTCATGATGGCCGCCGCCACCGAGGACGCGTACAAGCGCCTGGCCGACATCAAGAGCATGGAACTGCGCCTTCAGGAGGAGCAGAAGGGTCTGAAGCAGCACGCCCAGCGGGAGCTGACGGAGGAAAACCTGGCCAATGTCATCGAGCTGTGGACCAACATTCCCGCCAGCCGCATCCAGGAGCAGGAGTTCCAGCGCCTGGGCAAGCTGGAGGAGCGCCTGTCCTCCCACATCATCGGCCAGGAGGAGGCCGTCAAGGCCGTCGCCGCCGCCATCCGCCGGGGCCGGGCGGGGATCAGCCCCAAGCACAAGCCCGTGTCCTTCATCTTTGTGGGCTCCACCGGCGTGGGCAAGACGGAGCTGGTCAAACAGCTGGCCGCCGACCTCTTCGATACCCCCGACGCTCTCATCCGCCTGGATATGTCCGAGTTTATGGAGAAGCACGCCGTCTCCCGGCTCATCGGCTCCCCTCCGGGGTATGTGGGCTATGACGAGGCGGGGCAGCTCACCGAGAAAATCCGCCGGAAACCCTACTCGGTGGTCCTCTTTGACGAGATTGAGAAGGCCCACCCCGACGTGCTGAACATCCTGCTCCAGATTCTGGACGACGGACGCATTACCGACGCCCACGGCCGGGTGGTGAATTTTGAGAACACCGTCATAGTCATGACCTCCAACGCCGGCAGCGGCTCCAAGACGGGCAGCGTGGGCTTCGGCCGCACCGTCAACGAGCAGTCCAAGGAGCGGGCCATGAAGGCCCTCCAGGACTTCCTGCGGCCGGAGTTTTTGAACCGGGTGGACGAGATCGTCTGCTTCAACCAGCTCACCGAGGAGAATTTCAAGGCCATTTCCGGCCTTATGCTCCAGGAGCTGGCCGACACCCTCAAGGAGAAGGACATCACCTTCACCTGGGAGGAGTCCCTACTGGACTACCTGGTCAAGAAGTCCTACTCCGCTGTGTACGGCGCCCGGAATCTGCGCCGGCTCATCCAGAAGGAGCTGGAGGACGCCATCGCTCTGCGCCTGATCGAGAGCTACCAGTTCCCGCCCACCCATTTGAAGGCCTTCTCCGACGGGGAGAAGATCGAACTGCTCTCTATGTAAAACCAAGTAAAAATGAAGCGCCGCCCGGTTTTTATGCCGGGCGGCACTTTTCAGCCCTCCGCAGGAGTTTCGCCGCCCGCAGGCGGCGAAATAAATTAAAATCCGTCATTTCCGGCGACATGCGCGTCGGAAATGACACTTCTCACGAAAGATTTGCCGACAATTTTGAAAAAATCGAGTCAAATCTTTCGTGCAATCCCACTCGAAAAAGTGGCTGTGACACTTTTTCGATATGATCAAAAAAGGGACCATACGGTCCCTTTTTTGAAATGCTTTTAATAATTTTCGGCCTTCAGCTGGAAATAGTCCTTGGGGTGGGCGCACACGGGGCACACCTCGGGGGCCTGCTTGCCCACATGGATGTGGCCGCAGTTGCTGCACTGCCAGATCATATCCCCGTCCCGGGAGAAGACCAGACCGCCCTCCACGTTGGCCAGCAGCTTCCGATAGCGCTCCTCGTGCTCCTTCTCAATCTTGGCCACCTCGGAAAACAGATAGGCGATGTGGTCAAAGCCCTCCTCCTTGGCCTCCTTGGCCATGGTGGCGTACATATCGGTCCACTCGTAGTTCTCCCCCTCGGCGGCGGCCTTCAGGTTCTCGGCGGTGGTGCCGATGCCTTCCAGCAGCTTAAACCAGATTTCCGCATGCTCCTTCTCGTTGGCGGCAGTCTCCTCAAAGATTTTGGAGATCTGCACATACCCGTCCTTCTTGGCCTTGGAGGCGAAGTAGGTGTACTTGTTCCGGGCCTGGCTCTCCCCGGCAAAGGCGGTCCACAGGTTCTGCTCGGTCTTGCTTCCCTTCAGTTCAGGCATGATGATTTCCTCACTTTCTTCATTTTGATGTGTCGTCAATTAATGCGAATTATTCTTACTAATGATGGAATCAGTATATCAGCTCCCGCGGTTTTTGTCAATGGGAAAGGGCAAATAATCTCCTGAAATTTCTCCTCTGCCCTCCCCCTCATCCGCCATGGCAAGCTCACTTTTCCGGAAAACAAATCCCGGCTTTCTCCCCTCTTTTGGGATTTTTTCAACCGTTTCCCCCTTGCGTCCCAAGGGAAAACGCGGTATAATACCGCTGTTACATAGGGCCGGATAAGGCAAACCCCACGCGGTTGCGAATCCCGGCTCTCGGAGGTAACAATATGGTAAAAGCAATCGTAGGCGCCAACTGGGGTGACGAGGGAAAGGGCAAAATCACCGACATGCTGGCCGAGCAGTCCGATGTGGTCATCCGCTTTCAGGGCGGAGCCAACGCGGGCCACACCATCATCAACAATTTCGGCCGGTTCGCCCTGCACATTCTCCCCTCCGGCATTTTCTATCCCCATGTGACCAATGTGATCGGAAACGGCGTGGCCCTGGATGTGGCCAAGCTGGTGAATGAGCTGGAGAGCATTGTGGGCCAGGGCATCCCCGCCCCCAAGCTCATCGTCTCTGACCGGGCCCAGCTTCTGATGCCCTACCATGTGCTTCAGGACGCCTATGAGGAGGAGCGCCTGGCCGGCAAGGCCTTCGGCTCCACCAAGAGCGGCATCGCCCCCTTCTACTCCGACAAATACGCCAAGACCGGCATTCAGGTCTGCGACCTGTTTGACGAGAAGATCCTCCGGGAGCGGCTTACCGCCGCCGTGGAGGTGAAAAACGTGCTCTTTGAGCACCTGTACCACAAGCCCAAGCTGGACGCAGAGGAGCTGATGGCTCAGATGCTCCAGCTCCGGGAGCGCATCCGCCCCTATGTGGGCGACACGGTGGCCTTTGTCCACCAGGCCCTGAAGGAGGGCAAGACCCTTCTGCTGGAGGGCCAGCTTGGCTCCATGAAGGACCCGGACCTGGGTATTTTCCCCATGACCACCTCCTCTCATACCCTGGCGGGCTTCGGCTGTGTGGGCGCCTCCATCCCCCCCACCTCGGTGGAGGACGTGATCTGCGTCACCAAGGCCTACTCCTCCTGCGTGGGCTCCCAGACCGAGCCCTTCGTCAGCGAGGTCACCGGCGATGCCGGGGACGAGCTGCGCCGCCGGGGCGGCGACAAGGGCGAGTTCGGCGCCACCACCGGGCGGCCCCGCCGGGTGGGCTGGTTCGATACCGTGGCCACCAAGTACGGCTGCATGGTTCAGGGCGCCACCCAGGTGGCCCTCACCTGCCTGGACGTACTGGGCTATCTGGACGAAATCCCCGTGTGTACCGGCTATGAGATTGACGGCCAGGTCACCGACGCCTTCCCCACCACCCCCAGCCTGCTGCGGGCCAAGCCGGTCTTTACCGTTCTGCCCGGCTGGAAGTGCGACATCCGGGGCTGTAAGAACTACGACGAGCTGCCCCAGCGGGCCAGGGACTATGTGGACTTCCTGGAATCCCGCATCGGCGCCCCCATCACCCTGGTGTCCACCGGGCCGGAGCGCCACGAGATCACCCACCGCGCCTCAAAATTGTAAATCCAACGCCCACGCCGGACGCCCCGCCATGGCGTCCGGCGTGCGTCCCGTTTTGGGTAGCCGGATACCCAACAGACAAAGGAGGAACCCATGAAAAAGATTCTGTCCGCCCTGGCCGCCCTGGCCCTCACCGTTACCCTCTCCGCCCCCGCCGCCTCCGCCCTGGAGCTGGAGGATGCCAAGCAGCTGCTTGGCCAGCTCTACTACAACGGGGTCCCGGAGGAACTGATGCAGGCCGAATCCCTGGAGGAACTTCTGGACGCTCTGGGCGACCCCTACACCTACTACATGGACCCGGAGCAGTACAAGGCATTTGATCAGTCCATCAACGGCCAGGAGGTGGTGGGCATCGGCGCCACGGTGGAAAACGCCTTCAACAACGGTTATCTGGTTCTCTCCATCCTCCCCGACTCTCCCGCTCTGGAGGCCGGACTTCAGGCCGGGGACCGGCTCATCGCCGTGGATGGGGAGCCCCTCACCGCCGACACCGACCCCCGCGCCTCCATCACCGGGGAGGCGGGCACCTCCGTCACCGTCACCGTTGTCCGGGACGGACAGGAGCTGAGCTTCACCATGGTCCGCCGGGCGGTGACCATCCCCATTGTTACCTACACCATGGAGGACGGGGTGGCCGTCATTGACTGCACCAGCTTCGGCGCCACAACTTCCACCACCTTCCGGAACGCGCTCAATGAGCTGGATGACCAGACCACCGTGTGGATTGTGGACCTGCGCTCCAACCCCGGCGGGGACAGCAAGTCCACCGCCGGCTCCGCCTCCTACTTCACCGGGGGCGGCATTATGCTCTACTTCCGGGACGGCGCGGGGAACTATAATTATACCTATACCCCCCCTACCTACCCCGACCTGACGGACAAGCCCGTCATCGTCCTCACCAGCCCCAACTCCGCCAGCGGCGCTGAGCTGTTCGCCGGGATCATCCGTGACTATGAGGCGGGCATCGCCCTGGGCCAGCGCACCTTCGGCAAGGGCACCGCCCAGATCGTCCTCACCAACGAAAGCACCGACAAGCTCTCCGGGGGCGAGGCCCTGCGGGTTACCGTTTACCGCTTCTTCTCCCCCGACGGAGTCACCAACCACATCGTGGGGGTCCTGCCCACTCTGGTCCTCTCCCCGGACAATACCCAGGCCGCCGCCCTCCTGCTGGGCGAGGCCAAGCCCGCCCGGGCTGAGGGCTATCTGAAGCTGGAGCTGGCCGGCCAGACCTTCTATCTTGACCTGGCCAAGGCCACAGCCGAGGACAACAAAGCCGCCTTCACCGAGCTTCTGGAGGCCCTGCCCCCTGCCGCCAAGCTCTCCCAGGGCTCCGGCACCCAAGTTTGGACGGAGGTTACCCCCGCCCAGCTGGCCCAGACCATGAAGCTGTCCTTTACCCCCCGGAGCTTTACCGACACCCAGCAGAGCCCCTATGCCCGGGAGATCGACACCCTGGCCGCCTACCAGCTGCTCACCGGGGATGAGAGCGGGGCCTTCCGCCCGGGAGAGGCCATCACCAGGGGCGAGTTCTGCGCCATGGCCGCCCAGGCGCTGGGCCTGTACGGCGGGGACAAGCTCACCTTCTCCGATGTGCCGGAAGACGCCTGGTACGCCCAGGCCGTGTCGGATATGGCCAGTCTTGGCTTTATCTCCGGCTATGAGAACGGCTCCTTCCGCCCCGAGGACCCCATCACCTATGAGCAGATGATTACCTCCCTGTCCGCTGTGGCCGTGTGGGCCAGCAAGAGCAGCTACGATCTGTCCCAGGACGGGCTGTCCATGGGGGATTGGCTGGAGTACCACGACTACGCCAGCTGGGCCCGGCCCGGCGTCCGGGACCTGACCCAGCTGAACGCCCTGCTGGACGGTGTGGCCCCCCAGGATCAGGCCACCCGGGAGATGGCGGCGGCCATGATCTGCCGGCTGATGGAAGGAATCGGGCTGATTTGGGACTGAACGAGAACTGATTGTTATATTTGGAAAGGATATGACCAAAACCATGACCAAGATTGACATTATTTCCGGCTTTTTAGGGGCCGGCAAGACCACCCTCATCAAGAAGCTGCTGGACGAGGCCTTCCAGGGGGAGAAAATCGTCCTCATCGAAAACGAATTTGGTGAGATCGGCATCGACGGCGGCTTTTTGAAGGACGCCGGGGTGGAGATCACCGAGATGAATTCCGGGTGCATCTGCTGCTCCCTGGTGGGGGACTTCGGCGCCGCCTTGAAGAAGGTGCTGGCCGACTACGCCCCCGACCGGATCATCATCGAGCCCTCCGGCGTGGGCAAGCTGTCCGACGTGATCGCCGCCGTGGAGGGGGTCCAGGCCCAGGAGCCCAACCTCCATCTCAACAGCTTTGTCACCGTGGTGGACGCCACCAAGGCCAAGGTGTATATGAAGAACTTCGGCGAGTTCTTCAACAACCAGGTGGAGCACGCCTGCGCCATCATCCTCTCCCGCACCCAGAACATGGCCCAGAACAAGCTGGACGCCGCCGTGCAGCTGCTGCGCTCCAAAAATGAGAAGGCCGCCATTCTCACCACCCCCTGGGACCAGCTCACCGGCAAGCAGATTGTCTCCGCCATGGAGGGGGGCCACTCTCTGGCCCAGGAGCTGATGGAGGAGATTGAGCACGAGCACCACCATCACGACCACGACCACGACGACCACTGTGACTGCGGCTGCCACGACCACGACCATCACCACGAGCATGAGCACGAGCACGAGCATGAGCATGACCATGAGCACCACCACCATGACCATGACCACGAGCACCACCACGACCATGACGCCTGCTCCTGCGGCCACCACCACACCGAGGAGGAGCTGGCCGAAATCCACGCCCAGCTGGGCTGTGAGGGGGAGTGCCCCAGCTGTGACCTGTGCGACAGCTGCATCCACTCTACCGCCCACCACCATCACCACGCCGACGAGGTGTTCACCTCCTGGGGCCGGGAGACGGCAAGGAAATATAGCCGTGAGGAGCTTCAGGAAATCCTGGCCGCTCTGGCCATGGGGGAGGACTACGGCTATATCCTCCGGGCCAAGGGCATGCTCCCCTGCGAGGACGGGAAGACCTGGCTCCACTTCGATCTGGTGCCCGAGGAGTTCCAGATCCGGGAGGGCGCGCCTGACTACACCGGGCGGCTGTGCGTCATCGGCTCCGATCTGAAGGAGGATCAGCTGGAGAAGCTGTTCCTGCTTGCGTGAGGTGAGCGGCATGCCTGATTCCCGAATTCCTCTCTACCTCATCACCGGCTTTCTGGACAGCGGCAAGACCACCCTGCTCACCGACACCCTGAATATGGACTACTTCAACGACGGCCAGCGCACCGTGCTGCTCATGTGCGAGGACGGGGAGGAGGAGTACGACCCCCAGCACCTGTCCCACCGGAACTGCCGCCTGGTGCCCATTGAGAGCCAGGAGCAGCTCACCACCGAGTTTCTCCAGGAGGTGGACCGGCGCTTCCAGCCCGAGCGGGTTTTATTGGAGTATAACGGCATGTGGCCCATCCAGATTCTCCGGGACCTGAAGCTGCCCAAGGGCTGGGGCCTCTACCAGGCCATCGACGTCATCGACGGCTCCACCTTTGAGATGTACCTGAAAAACATGCAGTCCATGATCATCGACATGGTCACCGAGGCGGACATGGTCCTCTTCAACCGCTGCACCCCCGACATGCCCATGTCCGGGTGGAAGCGGTCCATCCGGGCGGTAAACCGCATGTGTGAGATCGTCTTTGAGGACGAGCAGGGGGAGGAGCTGGAGGTGGAGGACATCCTCCCCTACTCCCTGGAGGACGACCACATCACCTTGGAGGACCCGGACTACGGCATCTGGTATCTGGACATCCAGGAGCACCCGGAGCGGTATCTGGGCAAGACCATCACCATGAAGGTCCAGGCCATGACGGGGATGAAGCTGCCCAAGGGCACCTTTGTTCCCGGAAGAAACGCCATGACCTGCTGCGCCGAGGATATCCGCTTCTTTGGCTTTCTGTGCAAGTACGACAAGGCCCGCTCTCTCAAAAAGGGCGAGTGGGTCACGGTCACGGCGGAGATCAAATGGGAGGCGGCCAAGGTCTATGACGGGGAGGGCGTGGTGCTCTACGCCCAGTCGGTAGAACCCGCCGAGCGGCCGGAAGATCCCCTTGTATATTTTAGATGATCGCAAAAACATGAAAAGGGCCCCATGCGCTATGCGCATGGGACCCTTTTCTGCCCTCCGCAGGAGTTCCAGCGCCCGCAGGCGCTGGAATAAAGTTTGATCCGTTTTTCCGGCGGCTTTGCCGACCGGAAAAACACTTCTCACAAAAATTCCCACGACCATTTCAACGAAATCGAGGGGGAATTTTTGTGCAGCTCTCCTCAAACCAGCAGCTAAGCTGCTGGTTTGAATTATCCAAAGAAGGAGATGTAGCCCAGCACGAAGATGACCAGCACCACAATGGGCAGGATGTAGGTCACATAGAACCGGATGGACTTGGGGAACTTCAGACCCTCGCCGGCGTTGACCTCGGCCATGAAGTTGTCCCAGCCCCAGCCCAGCTTGCTCACGCAGAACAGCAGGTACACCAGGGAGCCCAGAGGCAGGATGTTCTGGGACACCAAAAAGTCCTCCACCGTGGAGATATCCATCCCCAAAATGCGCACACCGGCCCACACGTTGGACCCCAGCACACAGGGCATGGACAGCACCAGCACCCCAACCAGATTGACCAGCACCGCCTTTTTCCGGCTCCAGCCCCACTTGTCCATGCAGAAGGACAGGATGTTTTCAAACACGGCAATGATGGTGGACAGGGCGGCAAAGAACAGGAACACAAAGAACAGCCCGCCCCACAGCCGGCCCATGGGCATGTGGTTAAACACATTGGGCAGGGTAATGAACACCAGGGAGGCGCCCGACTGGGGGGCCACCCCGTAGGCCGAGCAGGCGGGGAAGATGATCAGGCCCGCCACAAAGGCCACGCTGGTGTCCAGCACGCCAATGCGCACCGCCTCCCCCATCAGCCGGTACTCCTTGCCGATGTAGCTGCCGAAGATGGCGATGGCCCCAATGCCCAGGGACAGAGTGAAGTAGGCCTGTCCCATGGCGGCAAAGACCGCCTCGCCCAGGATAAATTTGCCCTGGGCGTCATAGACCAGGTTGCGGAAGTTGGGCTGGAGGTAGAACTTCAGGCCCTCGCCGGCCCCCTCCAGCAAAATGGAATTGACGGCCAGCACCACCATCAGCCCCAGCAGGCAGAGCATCATCACCTTGTTGACCCGCTCCACCCCGTTGCGCAGGCCCTGGGCGCACACCAGCATGCCCAGCACCACCACAATGACCATAAAGACCCCCATAATCACCGGGTCGGCCTGCATATCGGTAAATTCTCCGGTGACCTGCTGGGCGTCCAGGCCCATAAAGTCTCCCCGGACGGTTTTGACGCAGTAGTACAGCAGCCACCCGGCGATGACGGTATAGAACATCATCAGCAGGTAGTTGCCCGCAAAGCCGATGTAGCTGTACCAGTGCCACTTGGTGCCCTTGGGCTCCAGCACATGGAAGGACAGGGCCATGCTCTTCTGGCTGGCCCGGCCCACCGCCAGCTCCATGGACATCACCGGCAGACCCAGGGCCACCAAAAACAGCAGATAGAGCAGCACAAAGGCCGCCCCGCCGTACTGGCCGGTAATATAGGGAAACCGCCACACGTTGCCCAGGCCGATGGCGCACCCCGCCGAAATGAGCAGAAAGCCCAGGCGGGAGGAAAAACTCTCTCTTTTCTCCATTTCTCCAATCTCCTTTCCGCCCGGCCGGGGGATTCCCTCCCTCCGGGCACAACAGCACTATTTTACTCAGGCGCGGAAAAAAGGTCAACCCTTTTGGGAAAAAGGGGCAAATTTCCTCTTGACAGGCGGATTTTTTGCCGTATAATGGTAGTACAAATGTTCTAAACCAGAGGAGGGAGCTCCATGGAGCTGCTGGAGAAACTGAACATCCTGGCCGACGCGGCCAAATATGACGCTGCCTGTACCTCCAGCGGCCTGGACCGCTCCGGTCGGCCGGGGACGGTGGGCAGCACCATGATGGCCGGCTGCTGCCACTCCTTCTCCGCCGACGGGCGGTGCATCTCCCTTTTAAAGGTGCTCTTGACCAACTACTGCGTCTACGACTGCCAATACTGCGTCAACCGCCGCTCCAACGACGTGCCCCGGGCGGCCTTCACCCCAAGGGAGCTGTGCGAGCTCACCATGGGCTTTTACCGGCGCAACTACATCGAGGGGCTGTTTCTCTCCTCGGCGGTCATCCAAAGCCCCGACCACACCACCGAGCTGATGATTGAGGCCCTGCGCCTTCTCCGGGAGGAGTACCGCTTCGGGGGCTACATCCACGCCAAGGCCATCCCAGGGGCCGACCCCCTGCTCACCCACCGCCTGGGTCTGCTGGCGGACCGGCTGAGCGTGAATATCGAGCTGCCCAGCGCCAAAAGCCTGTCCCTGCTGGCCCCGGACAAGGGGAAGCAGGCCATCCTCGCCCCCATGAAGCAGATCCGGGACGGGATCACGGCCTCCAAACAGGAGCTGAAGCTCTACCGCCACGCCCCCCGGTTTGCCCCGGCGGGGCAGTCCACCCAGATGATCGTGGGGGCCACGGGGGAGAGCGACCGGCACATCCTGTCCCTCACCCAGAGCCTGTATGACAAGTACCGCTTAAAGCGGGTGTTCTATTCGGCCTACATGCCCGTGTCCACAAGCCCCCTGCTCCCCGCCCCCCAGGGCTTCCAGCCGCCTCTTCTCCGGGAGCACCGGCTCTATCAGGCGGACTGGCTGCTGCGGTACTACCACTTTCGGGCCGAGGAGATTCTGGACGAGAGCCAGCCTGACCTGGACCCCCGGATGGACCCCAAGTGCTGCTGGGCCCTGCGCCACCTGGAGTTTTTCCCGGTGGAGGTAAACCGGGCGGACTACGAGGCCCTGCTGCGGGTGCCGGGAATCGGGGTGCGCTCGGCCCGGCGGATTCTCACCGCCCGGCGGGCGGGGCCCCTCACCTTTGAGGGGCTTAAGCGACTGGGTGTGGTGCTGAAGCGGGCCCAGTATTTCCTCACCTGCTCCGGACGTGCCCCCAGGGGATTGAAGATCAGCGAGGACGGACTGCTGCGCCGCCTCATTTCCCTGGAGGCCCCCGCCCTGGCCCAGCCGGAGCCGGAGCAGCTGTCCCTGTTTGATTCGGCGGTTTAGGAGGTGAACAAATTGCCCTGGACCCAGGTGTGCTGCCACTACGACGGCAGCTTTCCCGGCTTTCTCACCTGCGTGTTTGAAAGCTATGTCCACCGGGAGGAGCCGGTGGAGTTCCGCACCCCGGACGACCCCTGCTGCTCCCTCTACCCCCAGCGCACCATTTCCACCCATCAGGCCCACGCCATGCGGGTATACCGCTCGCTGGAGGGGAAGCTGGGGCCCACGGGCCGGGACCTCTTTGTCCGGGGGTTTCTCACCTGTCTTCCGGAAAAGGAGCTGTGGCTGTGGCGGTTTGTCCGCATGGGCTATGACCGGGGCCCCGCCTTCACCCGGGAGCTCACCGACCCCACGGTGGACACGGTCCGCCGGGCGGTGCAGCACTTGAACAGCGAGGCCCACCAGTATAAGGGCTTTACCCGCTTCTCTGAGCTTCACGGCATTCTGGTGGGGGAGATCGAGCCCAAAAACCGGGTCCTCCCCCTCCTGCGCCCCCACTTCCGGGGCCGGTACCCCGGAGAAAACCTGGTCCTCCACGACCGCACCCACCACGAGGCCCTCTTCTCCCGGCCCAGGGAGTGGGCCATCCTCCCGGTGGAGGACTTCCGCCCCGGAGCGCCGGGCGAGGAGGAGCTTCAGTACCGGAAGATGTGGCGCAGCTTCTACGACACCATCGCCATCGAGGGCCGGTATAACCCAAAATGCCGCATGACCCACATGCCCAAGCGCTACTGGGCCATGATGACCGAGTTTCAGAAGGATTGGGACAAGGCGCTGCTCCCCTGACGCCTGCGCAAAATTCTTGCGCCCATGCCTATTTTGTGGTATAATTGGATAAATCAGGAATCAACCACAACAGGAGGTATCGGCCATGAAATGTCCCTACTGTTCCTATCCGGAGAGCAAGGTGGTGGACTCCCGCCCCGCCGACGAGGGGGCCAGCATCCGCCGCCGGCGTGAATGTCTGGCCTGTCACAAGCGCTTTACCACCTATGAGACGATGGAGAGCCTGCCCCTGATGGTGGTGAAAAAGGACGGCAGCCGCCAGAGCTTTGACCGCAACAAGGTGCTGGGCGGCCTGATCCGGGCCTGTGAGAAGCGGCCGGTGCCCTACCACGTTCTGGAGGAGCTGGTGGGGGAAATTGAGCAGGTGCTCCAAAACCAGATGGAGCGTGAGGTCCCCTCCGCCCAGATCGGGGAGCTGGTCATGGAGCGGCTGAAGAAGATTGACGAGGTGGCCTATGTCCGCTTCGCCTCCGTATACCGTCAGTTCAAGGACATCAACACCTTTATGCACGAGCTCAATAAATTGTTGGAGGACAAGTGACATGATCTACGACAGCTTAGCCCACATCGAGGCCTACCGTGGCATCCATCCCGGGGTGTACAAGGGGCTGAAGCTCCTGGCTGAGACGGACTTCTCCCAGATGGAGGACAAGCGGTACGAGGTGGACGGGGACGAGCTGTTCTTCTTCCTCCAGTCCTATGAGAGCAAGCCTGTCAACGACACCCCCGAGTCCCACAAGAAGTACATCGACATCCAGTGTGTCCTGTCCGGCATCGAGGCCATGGACGTGGGCGCCCTGGAGGACATGACCGACATCGCCGAAGCCCGGCCCGAGGGGGACATCTGGCTCCACCACGGCCCCGCCGACTCCCGGGTCATCCTCACCCCGGGCAAATTTGCCGTCCTGTGGCCCGGCGACGCCCACGCCCCCGGCATCGCCGTGGGTGCGCCCGCAAAGTGCCGCAAGGCGGTTGTCAAGGTCAAGGTGTAAACACAAACAAGAAGCCCGCTCTCTGTGGCCCAAGGCCGCGGAGGGCGGGTTTTTGCTTACGGTAAACTCCACACCAGGTCTTCCCGGGGCAGCTTCTCCCAGGAGAACAGGGGGAGCAGCTCCTGGGGGGTGATGGGGTCGGGGCGGTCGATGAGACGGGCGGCGAAGGCCAGCTCCCCCACAATCTCCGGGGCGGTGTACCGCCGCTGAAGCTCCCCCAGCTCCAGGTCCCGGTCCCGCTTGGCCAGCCGACGGCCCTCCGGGGAGAGCAGCAGGGGCAGGTGGCCGTACTCCGGGTGGGGCAGGCCCAGGGCCTCCTGGAGCCACAGCTGCCGGGGGGTGGAGGACAGCAGGTCGCTCCCCCGCACCACCTGGGTCACCCCCATCATGGCGTCGTCCACCACCACCGCCAGCTGGTAGGCATACACCCCGTCTGACCGGCGGACAATAAAGTCCCCGCAGTCCCTTTTTAAATCCTCACTGTAATTTCCGTAAAGAAAATCACGAAATGCAATGGTTTTCTCCGGCACCTTCACCCGCCAGGCGGGGCGGCGGGTCTTGCTCAGGACCTCCCGCTGGGCTTCCGTCAGCCTGGAACAGCGGCCGTCATAGACCTGGAGCCCGTCGGAGCGGTGGGGGGCGGAGGCGGCCAGGCGCTCTGCCCTGGTGCAGAAGCAGGGGTAGACAAGGCCCCGCTCCTCCAGGGCGCGGAAGGCCTGGGCATAGGCGTCGGTCCGTTTGGACTGGTACACCGGCTCCCCGTCCCAGTCAAGCCCCAGCCACTCCAGATCCTTCATCACCTGGTCGCAATACTCCCGCCGGCATCGGTCCGGGTCCAGGTCCTCCAGACGCAGGACCATCCTCCCCCCGGCGCTCCGGGCGCTGAGCCAGGCGAGCAGGCAGGACCACAGGTTGCCCATGTGCATGCGCCCGCTGGGACTGGGGGCAAAGCGGCCGGTGGGTTTGGTTGTCGCTTGGGACATGACACATTCCTCCTGTCCCGGCGTTTGGAGTGATTTCGCCGCTCCGGCGGCGAGTCACTTTGCCAACAGCGGCAAAGTGACCAAAACGCCGTCTGGAAACCAAGGTTTCCAGAACTTTCCTTTTCCGTCTCCGTGGTTCTCCCATCTTTTCCGGCGCGTCATACCGGGACTGACTGCCCGCTTGCGCCGCTGCCGCTGATCTGCCCAGCGTTTTCGTCTCTGCGCCGGAACAGTGCGCGCCGGGGGCGGTGAACGCAATTTCTAATCCTGAAACTCCTCCAGGGCCTGGCGGAGAAACGCCGCGTCCTTGTCGTCCAGGGCGTGCAGCCCGGCCGTCTCCTCCAGGTGATGGGTAAATTCGTGGGCCACGGTGGCAAAGATCTCGTCCTTCCAGGCCTGCTCGTCCTCTTCCTCAAGAAGGGCGGCAAAGGAGCCGTAGTAGAGGAGGATGTACCGCCCCAGCATATCGTGGACGTACTCCCCCATGATGTACATCTCCCCCGGGGGAAAGTCCGGGTCGGGGAGGGCCCGCTCCTCCAGCTGGATTCCTCCGTCCAGCCCCTCAAAGAAGGAGTCTGGAAATTCCCCGGCGATCTCCTCCAGCCAGTCCCCCATCTGCTCATAGGTGGGAACCATAAAATTCCCTCCCTTACCTGGGGCTCAGGTCCGCCTGTCTGCGCAGCAGGGACAGGGGGGGCACCTGTTGGGGCAGCTTCATCCGGAAGACCATCTGGGGGGTGCGCACCTGGGTCAGGGGAGTTCCCTCCCCGTCCCACAGCCCCTCCACGGTCAGCTTCCGGGGCCGCACGTCAGGGCCCACCAGCTCCAGCTCCTCCCCCAGGGAGAACTTGTTGTTCAGGGTGAGGATGGCGTTGCCCTCCCCGTCGCAGGACTGGACCTTGGCCACGATCTGCCAGTCCCGGACATACCGGGAATTTTCCGTATACTGCCCCGGCTGGCCGAAGTAGAAGCCGGTGGAGTAGTGCCGGTGGCTGATGTGCTCCACCTCGTCCCGCCACACTGGGTCAAGGGGCTCCCCCGCGGCGGCCGCGTCGATGGCGTGGCGGTAGGCCCCGGTGACGATGGCGGCGTAGTAGGCGCTCTTGGCCCGCCCCTCCAGCTTCAGGGAGTCCAGGCCCGCCTCCATCAGCTCTGGCACATGGTCGATCATGCACATGTCCCGGGAGTTCATAATGTACGTCTCCCCGTTTTCCTCAAAGACGGGGAAATACTCCCCGGGGCGCTTCTCCTCCATGAGGGCGTACTGGTAGCGGCAGGGCTGGGCGCACGCCCCCCGGTTGGAGTCCCGGCCGGTCATGTAGTTGGACAGCAGGCACCGGCCCGAGTAGCTCACGCACATGGCCCCGTGGGCGAAGGCCTCGATCTCCAGCTCCCTGGGGGTTTTGGCCCGGATCTCCCGGATCTCGTCCAGACTCAGCTCCCGGGCCAGAATCACCCGGCTGGCCCCCAGGTCGTACCAGGCGGCAGCCGACTGGTAGTTGACGATGCTGGCCTGGGTGGAGATGTGGCACTGGACGTGGGGGGCGTGGCGCTTACACAGGGCCAGGGTGCCCACGTCGGCCAGGATGACCGCGTCCGCCCCCACCTCGTCCAGATATTCCAGCCACTGGGGAAGCCTGGCCACCTCATCGTTTCGGGGCATGGTGTTGCAGGTCACATGGACCCGCACCCCCCGGCTGTGGCACAGCGCCACGGCGTCTTTCAGCTCCTGGGGGTCAAAGTTGCCGGCAAAGGAGCGCATACCAAACATGTTCCCCGCCAGATAGACCGCGTCCGCCCCGTAGGCCAGGGCCATGTGAAGCCGCTCCATGTCCCCCGCCGGGGCCAGCAGCTCAATTTTCTTTCCCATATCGTTCTCTCCTGAAGAAGGGGCAGGGGACAATTCCCCCGCCCCAAAGTTTACTGCCCGTTATATAGCTCCTGGGTGGCCAGGAAGGACTGCATCTTGTCGTAGGTGGTAAAGAAGTGGTGCTTGCCGTCGTCCCCCAGGGCGTAGTAGAAGTAGTTGGTCTTCTCCGGGTTGAGGGCAGCCTGGATGGCCTCCTTGCCCGGGTTGGCGATGGGGGCGGGAGGCAGGCCCTTGTAGAGGTAGGTGTTATAGGGGGAGTCAATGGACTTGTCCGCCTCGGTGGGCTGCTTGCCCCCGTTGAGATAGACCAGGGTGGCGTCGATCTGGAGGTAGCCCTGGGTCCCGGCGTCGGGGTTGGTGAGACGGTTATAGATGACCGACGCGATCTGGGCCTGGTCCTCGCCGTCCGTCTCCCGCTCAATGAGGGAGGCGATGGTGAGAATCTCCCGGAGGGTATAGCCCGAGTTGGCCACCTGCTCCCGCATGGTCTCGTCATAGATCTCGTCAAAGCGCACCAGCATCTTGTTGATGGCATAGACGGTGTTGTGAGGGGTATAGAACTGGTAGGTGTCGGGATAGAGGAAGCCCTCCAGCCGGTTGGCGTCTCCCAGGGGGATATCCTGGAGGAAGTCAAAGGCGTAGTCGTAATTGGCCGCCTGCTCCATCAGGTCCTCCTCCGAGGCCACCCCCCGCTCCTCCATGAGCGCGAAGATTTGAGACAGGTTCATGCCCTCGGTGATGGTGACGGACACCTCCGCCTTGGTGGAGGAGTTGGCGCTCATGCCGTTGAGCAGCGCCCGGTAGTCCATATCGGTGTTCAGGGTGTAGGTGCCCATGGTCACCTCGTCATCCCCGCCGGTAAAGGCGGCGAAGAGCTTGAAGAGCCATTTATACTCGATAAGCCCCTCGTCCTTCAGCCGGGTGGCCACATCCCCAAAGGAATCCTCGTTGGAAATGGTGATGGTGACCTCCTTCTCCGGCTTGTTCAGGGCCAGCACGTCTCCGGCCAGAATCCAGCCCACACAGGCCAGCAGGACGGAGGCCCCGATCACCCCCGCCACATACAGCAGCACAAAGCTGACGGTCCTTCCGGTGGATGCTCTGCGTTTCCTGCGGCGTTCAGGCTGGGTTCGGCGGGAAGGCTCCCCCCGCCGGGAGGAATATCCCTCCCGCTGGGAAGAGCGGCTGCTTCTGCGTTCTTCCTGCTCATAGTCTCGTTGCTGTGGCATTGGGTTCAGCTCCTAACAATTTTTGCCCCCGCCCCTGTCACCGGGGACAGGCCGGGGCCATAGAATGGTACAGAAGCGCGGGGAAACAGGTCCCGGCGCAAATGAAATGAGGTGAAATGCAATATGTGCTGTGGGAACAATGGTTGGGGCGGCAACGGCTCCTGGTGGATCATTCTGCTGATCATCCTCTTCTGCTGCTGCGGCGGCTGGGGCGGCAACAGCTGCGGCTGCGGCAGCAATAACTGCGGCTGCGGAAACAGCCGCAGCAGCAACGGCTGCGACGACGACTGCGGCTGCTGCTGAAGGGCGATACACAGCAAAGCCAGGCGGGGGAGACATCCCCCGCCTTTATTGTCGAACAAGCGGACAAGCCGCTTGTTCGAGAAGGGATGCACACAAGCCAGGCCTCGATTCCTTGCGGAAAAGTCGGCCTGTCTTGTGCGAGAAGTGTCATTTCCGACGCGCATGTCGCCGGAAATGACGGATTGCAATTGATTCCGCCGCCTGCGGGCGCCGGAACTCCTTGCAGGAGGGCTTTTCACGATCCGGGGCGTGGAATAAACGGACAGGCCGCCTGCTCAGAAGGAGAACGCCTCGTTCTCGGTGATAAGCAGGTCCACCCGGCTGTCGTGGGGCTCAGTGGGCACCCGGTCCTGAAGGACCGCCTGGCGGCAAAGGCCCACCCGGAAGCCGGTAAAGTCCTCCAGCCATCGGTCATAGTATCCCCCGCCGAAGCCCAGGCGGTAGCCCTGCCGGTCATAGCACACCGCGGGCACCAGGATGAGGTCGATGTCCTCCTTTTGCAAAAGGGGACAGTCCTCCCCCGGCTCGGAGATGCCAAAGCCCACGGGAACCAGCGGCTTTTGGGGGTCATACCGGCGCACCTCCATCCGGTGCTCGGGGAGCATGCGGGGCAGGCCGATCACCTTCCCCTCCTCCACCAGCCTGGCAATGAGCCGCTTGGTGTCCGGCTCCTTGCCTTCAATCCCCCAGAAGGCGAAGATGGTTTTGGCCGCCTTCACCTGGGGCAGGGCGAGGAAGGCCTCAAACAGGGCCGTGTCCCCCCGGACAAGCTCCTGGGGGTCCATGGCGGCCAGCTGCCGGCGGACGTCTCCCCGCAGCTGCTTCTTCTCAAGCTCGATAGTGGACGGCATGGCGCACCTCTTCCGCTTTTTCCTCTCCCGCCAGGGCCTTCACCAGCTCCAGACCGAAGTCAAAGGCGGCTCCGGCGGCCCGGCCGGTGATGATGTGTCCGTCCACCACCACGCTCTGGTCCATCCGGGGGTTGGCCCCCACCAGTTTGTCCTCCATGCCGGGGTAGCACACCGCCGCTTTCCCCTTCAAAAATCCCCGTTTGGCCAGCAGGGTGGGGGCGGCGCAGATGGCGGCCACCCAGACGTCCTGTTCCAGGGCCAGCTGGATCATGTGGCCCAGCCCCGACTGCTTTTCCAGGTTCCGCACACCCGCAAGCCCGCCGGGCAGAACGATCATCTCCGCCTTGGACAGGTTCATCTGTCCAAGGGTCAGATCCGCCTGGACGGCGACACCGTGGCTGCTCGTGACCACTCCCGGCTCCACCGACACCAGGGCGACCTCGATCCCCGCCCTGCGCAGAAGGTCGGCGGGCACGATGGCCTCAGACTCCTCAAACCCCTCTGCCAGCAAAATGTATACCATATGGAAAACCTCCTATCCGTTACCGGCGGGGCGGACTTCTGCCGTCCCTTACTTGTTCCGAACCTTGGCCCCCGCGGCCTTCACCAGCACCAGGGGCAGCTTGGCCATGCGTCCGGCCCGCTGGGGCTCCCGCACCAGCCGGTAGGCCCACTCCAGGCCCAGCTTCTGCCAGGACTCGGGGGCCCGCTTCACATTGCCCGCGAACACGTCCAGCGCGCCCCCCAGGCCGATGGCCAGCCGGGCGCCGGTATGCTTGCCCCACCGGGCCATCCACTTCTCCTGCTTGGGGGCCCCCAGGCAGACAAAGAGCAGATCGGGCTGGGCGGCGGCCACCTTCAGCAGCACGCTCTGTTCGTCCTTAAAGTACCCGTCCTGGGTGCCGCACAGGACGATGTCGGGGTAGCGCTGCAAAATATTCTTTCCCGCCGCCTCGGCCACGCCGGGCTTGGCGCCCAGAAGAAACAGCCGCCCCTTTCTCTCGTTGAGGCAGGAGAGCATATCCTCGGCAAACTCCACCCCGGGCACCCGGCCCTTCAGAGGGGTACCCATAATTTTGGCCGAGTAGACAACCCCGATGCCGTCGGGCAGCACCAGGTCCGCCTCGTTGATTACCCGCTGAAACTCCAGGTCTTTCTCCGCGGCCAGGATAAATTCCGGGTTGGGGGTGACCACATAGTGGAAACGATCTTCGTCCAATAGCTCCGCGCCCCGCTGGGCGGCCTCTTCCCGGGTGAGATCGTCAAACTGGATTCCTAAAATTTCTCGTTTCAAACTAACCTCCACGCGCCTTTCGCGCTCATGCCCCCTTCCGTACCGTCCCTAGAGGCAGTCTTCCCATCGGGACTGTCGCTCAAACGGAAGGCGGGATATTTTGATTCCAATCCATTTTTGATTCTACCATGATTCGCCGAAAAAGTCTATGAATTTTCCGTGAAAGGTTTCCCACGCCGCGCCCCTGTCTTCCCGTGGCAAGCTCCCGTCTCTCCCCGCCGGATTTGCCCCGCCTCAGCCGAAAAAAATTGGTTTCCCTCTCCCCCATCCGGCCCCCTCCCGTAGGGCACATTAACAGGGACAGAGGCATTTACATTTTCATTTTCATTTTCATTATCATTATCATTATCATTTCTGTAACAGTAACAGTATCTCTAACCATTACACTATCCCTAACCATTACAATAACAGGCCCCTTTGTTGCACCCTTTCATACAACTTTCCCCCCATTTCCTCCCAGGTTAGAGAGCCGGCCTGTCCCTGTCCCGCCCCGCCGCCCTCCCGCCCGGCAGACAGGCTCGCTGTAAAAGAATTGGGGATCGATGCCCAAATATTTATCCACCTTTCCTCTTGCATTAGCGAGGAAAAGCAGTTATACTGATAGCAATAGAGCGGGGCTGGGAATCTTCCCGGTCATTTCCCGCCGGCAGGGTTTGCCGGCAGAAATTTGACTTTGTTAGGAGGAAACAGTATGAAAGTCGCAGTTTACGGCGCCGGCACCATGGGCAGCGGTATCTCTCAGGTCTTCGCCGCCAAGGGCCACACGGTCCTGATGTACGCCAGCAGCCTGGAGTCCGCTCAGCGCCACAAGGACGCGCTGTCCAAGTCTTTGCAGAAGCGCGTGGACAAGGGCAAGATGACCCAGGAGGCCAAGGACGCCCTTATGGCCAACATTTTTGTGGAAGAGCGGGCCGCCTCCGCCGACGCGGATCTGGTCATCGAGTGCGTGAAAGAGGATATGGACACCAAGAAGGCTCTGTTCAAGGAGCTGGACGCGCTGTGCAAGCCCGAGACTATTTTCGCCTCCAACACCTCCTCCCTGCCCATCACCGACATGGCCCGGGGCCTGAAGCATCCCCTCATCGGCATGCACTTCTTCAACCCCGTCCCCTCCATGAAGCTGGTGGAGATCATCCGGGGCATCAACACCTCCGACGAAACCTTTGAGTTTGCCTACAACCTGGCCAAGGAGCTGGGCAAGGAGCCTGTGGAGGTCAAGGAGTCCCCGGGCTTCGTGGTCAACAAGCTGCTCATCCCCATGATCAACGACGCCATCGGCCTGGTGGAGACCAACGCCGCCAGCGTGGAGGACATCGACAAGTCCATGCAGCTGGGCGCCAACCACCCCATGGGCCCCCTGGCTCTGGGCGACTTCATCGGCCTGGACGTGTGCCTGGCCATCATGGAGACGCTGTACACCGAATTCGGCGACTCCAAGTACCGCCCCACCTACCTGCTCAAGAAGATGGTCCGCGGCGGCCTGCTGGGCCGGAAAACCGGCAAGGGCTTCTACGACTACACCAAGAAATAAACCCGTTTACCCCAGACCGCCGGAGGGAAACACCCCCTCCGGCGGTCTTTTTCCTGAAACTGGAAATTAGTCCGGAGCCGCCCCTTGCCCGTCCCGAAATATATGCTGATTCCCCATAATTCCATGGGAATTTATTCACATTTTCTCTGGATGATTTGGGGATTTCCTGTACTTTCCCCCTTGCATTTTTAGGGGAAGAATGATATACTTTGGACAGTTTATTCGACACCCTGCGTGTACAATAAATCCCGCAACGCCGGACAGGCCCGTGTTGCTCTTTTTTTACCCCACCTTTGTTAAAAATATAACGAAGATGGGGCTTGAATTGAGCCTGGGCGCGCCCGGCCGTCACTGTGTATCGTTATGCTCCGCCCCTCTGTGCCGTTCACGATCTGGAAGGCCGGCTCTGGGCCGCGGAAGCGCTCACGATATCCAAGCCAGTAATTTATAGTAGGAGGACTGCAAAATGGATTTTCACCTGTCGAAAGAACAAGAGATGGTCCGCAAGATGTACCGCGAGTTCGCCGAGAACGAGGTCAAGCCTTTGGCCGAGGAGATCGACGAGGAAGAGCGCTTCCCCATGGAGACCGTGGAGAAGATGGGCAAGCTGGGCATGATGGGCATCTACTTCCCCAAGCAGTACGGCGGCGCCGGCGGCGATGTGCTGTCCTACGCCATGTGCGTGGAGGAGCTGGCCAAGGTCTGCGGCACCACCGCCGTCATCGTGTCCGCTCACACCTCCCTGTGCTGCGCCCCCATCTTTGAGCACGGCACCGAGGAGCAGAAGATGAAGTATCTGCCCGACCTGCTCTCCGGCAAGAAGATCGGCGCCTTCGGCCTGACCGAGCCCAACGCCGGCACCGACGCCTCCGGCCAGCAGACCACCGCCGTGCTGGAGGGCGACCACTATGTACTTAACGGCTCCAAGTGCTTCATCACCAACGGCACCGTGGCCGACACCTTCGTGGTCTTCGCCATGACCGATCCCAAGCTGGGCAACCACGGCATCTCCGCCTTCATCGTGGAGAAGAGCTTCCCCGGCTTCTCCGTGGGCAAGCACGAGAAGAAGATGGGTATCCGCGGCTCCTCCACCTGCGATCTGATCTTTGAGGACTGCATTGTGCCCAAGGAGAACCTGCTGGGCCAGGAGGGCAAGGGCTTCAAGATCGCCATGATGACCCTGGACGGCGGCCGTATCGGCATTGCCGCGCAGGCCCTGGGCCTGGGCGAGGGCGCCATCAACGAGGCCATCAAGTACACCCAGGAGCGCGTTCAGTTCAAGAAGCGCCTGAGCCAGTTCCAGAACACCCAGTTCCAGCTGGCCGATATGCACACCCGTATGCAGGCCGCCCAGTACCTGGTGTACGCCGCCGCTATGAAGAAGCAGAACCATGAGCCCTACTCCATGGACGCCGCCATGGCCAAGCTCTTCGCCGCTGAGTCCGCTTCCGATGTGACCCGCCGGGCCGTGCAGCTCTTCGGCGGCTACGGCTACACCCGTGAGTACCCCGTGGAGCGCATGATGCGCGACGCCAAGATCACCGAGATCTACGAGGGCACTTCCGAGGTCCAGCGCATGGTCATTTCCAGCCACCTGGGCGTGAAATAAGATAGGAGGCAGATTGAAATGAAAATCATTGTTTGTGTAAAGCAGGTCCCCGATACCTCCGGTAAGGTGGCCGTCAACCCCGACGGCACCCTGAACCGTGCCTCCATGGCTACCATCACCAACCCCGACGACCTGAACGCCGTTGAGGCCGCTCTGACCCTGAAGGAGCAGACCGGCGCCGAGGTCATCGTCATCTCCATGGGTCCCCCGCCCGCCGAGGGTATGCTCCGTGAGATCATGGCCCGGGGCGTGGACCGCGCCGTGCTGGTGTCCGGCCGTGAGTTCGGCGGTTCCGACACCTACGCCACCTCCCAGATCCTGGCCGCTGCCATCAACAAGATCGGCATCGACAAGGAGGACGTGGTGCTGTGCGGCCGTCAGGCCATCGACGGCGACACCGCCCAGGTCGGTCCCCAGATCGCTGAGAAGCTGGGTCTGCCCCAGGTTTCCTACGCCGCCGAGATCACCAAGGAGGGCGACACCATCACCGTCAAGCGTATGCTGGAGGACGGCTACATGACCATCAAGGTCAAGACCCCCTGCCTCATCACCTGCATCAAGGAGCTGAACACTCCCCGCTATATGAGCGTGGGCGGCGTCTTCGAGTGCTATGAGAAGCCCTATGAGATCTTCGACTACAACACCCTGAAGGACGATCCCCTCATCGATCCCACCACCATCGGTCTGAAGGGCTCCCCCACCAACATCTTCAAGTCCTTTACTCCCCCCCAGAAGGGCGTGGGCATGATGCTGGAGGGCGCCGACAAGGCCACCTGCGAGAAGCTGGCCGGCCTGCTGGCTGCCAAGCACCTGATCTGATAGAAGGGAGAGTAAAAAAATGTCTAACTACAACAGTGCTGCGATTGAAGAATTCAAGGGCGGCGTTTGGGTATTTTGTGAGCAGCGTCAGGGCACCATGATGCCCACCTCCTTCGAGCTGATCTCCGAGGGCCGCAAGCTGGCTGACGAGCTGGGCTCCAAGCTGTACGGCATTCTCCTGGGCCACAACATCGAGGGCATCGCCAAGGAACTGGGCGGCTACGGCGCTGACGGCGTGTACGTCTGCGACCACCCCCTGCTGGAGAACTACACCACCGACGGCTACACCAAGGTCATCTGCGACGTGATCGAGGAGTACAAGCCCGAGGTCATGCTCATCGGCGCCACCAACATCGGCCGTGACCTGGGCCCCCGCTGCGCGGCCCGTCTGCACACCGGCCTGTGCGCCGACTGCACCCACCTGGACATCGACGTGCCCAAGTACAAGGAGTTCCTGCGCGCCTCCTCCACCCTGGCTCCCAACCTCATTGACAACATCCCCGAGGAGGACCGGAACCTGAAGATGACCCGTCCTGCCTTCGGCGGCCACCTGATGGCCACCATCATCTGCCCCCGCTTCCGTCCCGCCATGGCCACCGTCCGTCCCGGCGTGATGAAGAAGAACACCTTCGACCAGGCCAAGGCTGACGCCTGCGAGATCATCAAGCCCAACTTCTCCCTCACCGAGGCCGACATGCAGACCCAGGTCGTGGAGGTCGTCAAGGCCGCCAAGAAGCTGGT
>JAXWVI010000058.1:0-39393 GCA_037245165.1 bacterium | reverse complement strand
TTGAGCTTGGGCACCTTCAGGGTAACGTCCCCGGATGTAGTGGTGAGATTCCGGTTGTAGTGGCCGCTCCGGTACCCCTGGCGCTGCTCATTACGCTCGTACCGGGCAGCCTGGGTCAGCTTCTCTGCCTCGGCCTCCAGCAGCTTGTTGAGTGTCTCCTCTACGCTGCCACGCACAAGTTCCTTGAGCTGCCCCTTGATTACTTCCTCATTCAGCTGTACAATCTTTTCAGGCATGGTTTGCTCGCTCCTTTCAGAATGGTGTGTCGCGACTTCATTCTACCAGAGGGCTGCAAACCATGTCTTCTTTTGTTTGCTTTTCAATTTGCGAAAATTATTGTACCTTATCGCGGGCGGTGTCCCGCCCCCTTTCTTTTGATGGAAAA
This sequence comes from bacterium, assembly GCA_037245165.1. Taxonomy (GTDB): domain Bacteria; phylum Bacillota; class Clostridia; order Oscillospirales; family Oscillospiraceae; genus Lawsonibacter. The sequence goes on along the minus strand of JAXWVI010000058.1, from coordinate 39,008 downwards.
ATAATCACAACTACTCACAGAGCATTAGAAAGTCCTCTGCGACCATAGCTTGTACAATCTCGTGGAAACGCTGATCTCCCCATTCATTGGAGCAAATCGGCCGACCGAGCTTTTCTTGGACATATTCCTCTATCAAATCCATATTGCACATCCGAAAGCCGGTATATGCAGAAACGATTATACGCTCTTTTGTTGTCATAAACGGCTCTCACACTCCACTCACATACAAATATCCAATCATTTTTTGGCGTCAGAAGCCCCCGGATGCTCACTTTGATATTCCAGCACCTGCTTTGTGTAGTCGGCCAGCACCAGCTTCAAGTAATCCTCGTCTGTTTCCCAAGAGTCGTTATTCAAAATGACTTCCAGGGCCCCGTTTTCCGCCGCTTCCCGTTCCTCTGCGGTGCAGGATTCCAAAGCCCGGCCCGCCAGCCGGTCCGTCAGTTCCTGCTCATAGGTCTTTCGGCAACCAATCAGAACGTCGTTTACGAAGTGCAGATCAAGCTGGACGCCCTCATGCACAAAACTGAGCTGCCGGTCCGTGATCCCAGCGCTGGTCACAGTGATCCCGTCCGCATATCCGGTTTCTGCATTGTATTTTGCTACATAGAGTTCTGAACTATCGGGATCGGAACTGCTCTGCTCCTCTTCCGATCTCGCATCAATCCTGGCCTGCTCAATCAGGTCGATATATACGCCGCCGTAAGCCAAATCTGAATCCACTGCCACAACTGGTTCGGTCGAAGCTGGGGACAGGGACGCCGAGGCCCGCCAATACACAAATGCTCCGCCGATCAGTATGCCGGCCAGTATGCCGGCCACAAAAAGCGTGGCCAGCAAGGCTACTTTTTTTGCTGTTTCTTTTGTCATAAGGGTCTCCTTATCCATTTGAAAATCTAATGGAAAAATTATAGCATCATTGTGCAAAATCTGTCTAATAAGTTTCCTGCATGAAATCTTTAATTTGCAACATAGGTTCTCCCTGTTTCTTTGCGAGGCTATGGCGTGTATCCGGCAGAGGCAGATATGAAAAAATCTAAAAAAATTGCGAAGAACACTTTGGACAGAATAAAATCTTGATTTTCTTCCAGCCTTTCTATATAATCGCATCGGTGATTGTCATGTACAGGATGAGCTTGAAACGCTGTCCGAGGTGCAAGAAGGTCTTTATTGCCGAGCCTTATCAGAGAATCTGCGGGGAGTGCAAGGAGCAAAGACGAATAGAGGAATATCTCAGGACACATAAGCAGCCGGCTCCATTTGAAAATTACACAAAACCGCTGCCAAAAATCCAATGTATCATCTGCGAAACGGAAACGCCGCTCCGCAAGTCGCGCTGTAAGCTGTACTGCAGAAAATGCGGAGCGCTCATTTATGACCCCGCTATCGACAAGATCCCGGTTTAGATGCTTCTGATTTTGTTTCCGGGACGCTAGTGTGAAAGACCGATGGGAGGTGTACCAGAGGCTGATGAACGGATTTTTTCCAGAGCAGCCATGCTACCATATTGAAATATTGGAATGGATCAATGTAGAGGATATCACCGATGAATGGCGCTATATCTGGGAGCACGACCCACCAGAGCCGGTCTACGCAGTTATGATGGGCGGCTTTGTTGAGTCCCTAAATCTCGCCTTTGTGTATGAGTCAATCTATACCAAGTCCGAGTATGAACAGATCAGGCAAGACGGCTTTGACTGCCAAACGCTGTCGTGGAGGACCCATATTCTCACGGACTGCCCGGACGATTCCGACTATGAAAAGGACGAGCACACGGGAACTGGGGCCGCATATGGGCAACGGCGCCAATCCCCGCTCTTTTCATGGCTGCGGAAATGATGACAAGGGATCTCATGTGGATGGGCCAGTAAGCGGCAACCTGAAAAAGTGGAGGCAGGCAAAAAGCCCGCCTCCACTTTTTCAGGTGAGCTGGAGAGCGTTTGCAGCCTTATGGATCAAGAGATTTGGGGGATTTATCGGACAGCAGGGCATAGAAGAGAAGTGCGAGAAATTCAGCGGAACGAGGCCGCCGCTCAAAGATCCTTTTCGCCGGAGATTCTAACAGCGGCCGGTTGCGTTTCCATGCAATCGCAGATACGGTTCGGATATTCCGTTCAACGGCTTTCCGGTTGGCATCGTATTTCTCGGCTACATCAGGATAAAGCCATTTTGTCACCAGCAGAAGCCTGTCCTACTGCTCTATGCACAACGACACCGCGTAAGCAGTTTGGAAAAACCTTTATGATTTGGCAGTATTCCGAGTTGGTAGAGCAAGTCATAGGTCGCTTGGTTTCTGGAATCCATCAAGAGATACAGGGCTTGTTATACACATAGTCCGGAAAACACTCAAAGGCTCTCCTCAAATACTGAATAAGCGGCATCTCCTGTCCTTCTTGCTGGATGGTCTCAAATTTATTATCCCGCAAGATAAAGCCGGCGAACACCCTGCGCTTGCGGTGTTCGCCGGCTTTTCTTCTGTACTGCTATGGGAAGGCCTCGCCCAACTGACAATGCGGAGCCTGAATAAACAAAGTAATCTTTTGCGGCCTCATGGCATCTTTTTGAAGAGATCGTCCATCGTCATTCCCATATGCCGTGAGATCTTCCAGACAAGATCAGCCGACGGATCGCTGATCCCGCTTTCAATTCTTCTGATACTGGAAACGCTGACTCCGCTCCTGCTGGCAAATTGCGCCACAGTTTCCCCGTGCTCTTTCCGGTAGGCGGCGATATGTACGCCGAGAGTAGAGGTCATTTTGCCGTGTGCTTCAACATAATTATCTGGATCTGGCAGTGACCAGCTGGGCTTATACGGCTTGAATAATTGGGGAACGTCCAGTTCTACCCGCAGGTCCCGAATCAGTCTCATGCGGGTCCCCTGCATATTCCGGCGCACCTGTGCGCGGCTCCAGCCCAATTCCGCGCACAGGCTGTCATAGCTCCGCCCATCCAGCCGCTGGCGAAGTATGTATAAATCTTTCTGGGTGACATGGCGGCGTTTTGTCTCGCCGCCCAGATTGCCCCGTGCTTTGTCCAGCCGCTCCAGCTCCTCGTCAGAGGGCATATCGCGCAGCAGTTCGGACAATTTGGTATAGCGGCCTTCCGGGAGCCGTTCCAGATTGAGAAGCCGCCGCAAAGCAGGAATGTCAACCTCCACATGATCGAGGCAGTCTTTGTGAAGACTGTTCATTGTCATCTGGGACCAATAGGCGACCCGGCTTTTTGTGGTCTGCAGCTTCTCAGCGATCTGCACCTGTTTCAGGCCCTGGAGCCGAAGCTCCAGAACCTCCAGCCCTAAATGCGTGATGGCGGGCTGGCCTTGTGAGTACGGGTCAGGGAACAAATGCGCAAGCACCTCATCCGATGGGATATGCTTCAATATTTCCGAAAAAAGGATGGTCTCTCCTCGCTCGATCCGTTCCAAAAAATCATCCACAATGATTTCCTGCCCTTTCATCAAATTCTAATCGCAGGATCTCGTCCGGTGTAGCCCTTGTACTCCAACAGGCTTTATAATCAACTTGCGACAGTCCGTGCTGCAGGCCCCTGGTAAACCGTGTCCACAGTTCCTTGTTATCGGACATATCCTTGCAGTAGGCGGCCCATGAATAACCCGGCACAGCCGCCGCCAGCCGCCTGAAATGCTCCAGCTCAAACGTCAAAAACACATTTTCCATTAGTCCATGGGCCATCTTTTCAGAAAATATTCTGGAGACATTGATCAGCTGCTCATCTGGATAATCCTCCTGGTACTTCAATGCGTCAACAGGAAGTTCAAAATTCAAACGGCTTTTATCAAACAAGAGGACAGCGTTTGCCGCAACCTGCTGGATCTTCTTGCGCAGTGCGGGACTGTGCCGCACATGCTGCACAAACCTATCCCAAGTCATATCCCCCTGCTGCTCCGTGTGCAGTTCATATAAGGCGAGCTGCGCTCCATATCCAATCTTGTCGGCAAGCTCCTGGATGTATTTGTCCGAGCACATGACCATTCCTTTGAACTTCCGCATAAGGAAAAAAAGCTGTACCGCTTGGATCGTCTTTTTGATTTTCGAGAACATACGGCCTCCTGATAATTGCACGCTTATGATGGGAAGCGATAAAAGTCCGTTCCAACGCCCGGGATTGGCAGTATCCTCTGCTCCGCCGGGAGATCAGGGCTGTTGCGCTCGTCCTCCAGGCCGTAATCCGGGAAATTTTCTAAGAGCGCGTTTTGCAGCGCCGCACCGTCGATTTTTTGTCCCCAGCCATCCTCGTCATACGGAAACATTTCAAAGAGCGGACAGCAGCTCGCCCGATAGGTATAAAAACGGTAGCCGCAGGTTTCCGCTTCTTTGCCATCTTCGATTTGGGCCGCAAGTGCCAGAGTATCCTCAAACAGGACGGAGTAAAGCGGATAAGCGATGGCCAGCACCCAGCCCTCCCGCTCCGTCTCCAGCCAGTAAAGCCCGTTCCACAGGCGGTCGTGACGGATGACCGGTCCCCAGGGCGTTTTCTCTGGAACGGGGAACTCTCCGAAATATTCAGGGCAGACCTCTCGCCCAAATGCGCGGGCCTCCTCCAGGGACTCGCCCTCCGGCAGGGGCAGACCGTGCTCCACAAGGTATTTGTGGGCCTCATACTCCACGACATGTCTGCCTTTGCAGTCATAATCATACTCGCATAGGAACATCCTTGGAATGGTCGGAAGCGGGGTGGTGAAGTTCCGTGCTTCGGGGGAGATGGCGGGTGAGTCCTCTGTTACCACAAGGTATTCTCCCGCGAAACGCGGCCTGTCTGTATTGAACTTGGTCACGATAAAATACACGCCGGGACAGATGAGCTCGGCATGTTTGATCTGACCATACTGCGGCTCCAGACCATCGAAGTTGAATGGAAGTTCCGAAATAGGCATCTGTTTTTTGTCCATGAATATCTACTCCTCTCTAAACTCATTTGGACGGATTCTTCCACTGGGAGAGTGCTTCCGTCAGGTTTTTTTCTTTTCCTCCGGCAAACCGGCGATTTGTTTTCGGACATGTTTTTTGGTCGCCCTTACTTTTTATGAATGAGTCTAATTGTTCGGATGGAATACCCGCCGGGAAAGAGCGGGCTGTGTCTGTGATCAGTTTTTGGCGATCCTCCGCTGAACTGTCCGCCCCGTCCAACGGACAAAGGGAACCGTATGGGAGCGGGTCTTTGCTTATCTTTGTCAGCAGAAAACACTCATCCCGAGTGATTGAGGGCCAGCATACCCGGATAAGGGCATAACTGAGGATGATACCAAGAGCGGACACTTCCGATGCCGCCATGGTGCTCGTAAAGAGCTTATCGTCCTGCAGCTCAGACGGGCAAAGCGATTTCATGGGAATTGCGGTAGGGACGCCAAGCGAAATAACAGGAATACCAAGGGAGGTCCAATTTCCCACTTTGTCCGAGAAAAAAGATTTTGTGCCACCGGCGGTCGAGATCTGGATACTTTTGAACAGCTTGGCGGGCTCCAGTGTCACGAGGGAATCCACCAGCAGGAGACAGTCGGCTCCCATTGCCTGGACAGCGCCGGCCACCAGCGTATCCGTTCTCACGTTATTGATTCCAAACACTCCGGGGGTAAAGGAGCAGACCTCGCGAAACCTGCAATCATATCCCTGGGCAAGCTGAATTAAGTTGAGCGGCAGTCTGCTTGTAACTTCCGGCCCGAGCGAATCCGCAGGAAGCTCTCGGTTCCCCAAGCCGCAGACGCACAACTTTCCATGAAAGTGAGGACCGAGCACCCTGACCAGGATCTCAGCCAGGCACTCGCCCGCACATTCGATCTGCTCATGCTCATCAGACAAAGCGGCTGTGTCGATGGTGATATAGCTCCCTACCGCTTTCCCGAGGCTCGCCGCCGCATCCTCGGTCTGGACATCCAGCGTAGTCACGTGGCAGCCGCGCAGTTCTTCTTCCTGGGTTGTAATTCCATTTAAGGACGGCATATCGAATCCTCCGCATAATTCGACTTATTTTCTAAAAGGATGTTCTGAATATAAAAAAGACAGTTATAGTGTCCTAAAAGGGTATAAATTAAATATGAAAAAGACATTTATAATGTCCTAAATGGGCATAAATTTATATTGGTGAAGCATATGGATTCATTTGGAATAAAACTGAAACGGCTACGCGCTGAGAAAGAATTGACGCAGAAAGAACTGAGTTCACTTCTTGGACTTACCCGCGCCACCATTTCTTCTTATGAACGGTGTGCGCTCTATCCTTCTGTGGACGCACTGGTTAACATATGCCGTTTTTTTAATGTAAGCGCCGATTATATGCTTGGCTTGTCAGATATAAACACCTTTGATACAAGTTATCTAACAGATCAGCAAGAATTGATTATACGGGCCTTATTGGATGAATTTCGAGGTAGGAATAGTAAAATCTAAAATATCATATTTTATTTGCTTTGGTATTTTGTCAATGGTGTCATTATACGAACACTATCAATACTTTTATTTTACCGCCATAATAGAATGAAGGCAAGTAACGATTTGTGTTCGGAGAAAAAATGATTAAATATGACAGACTATGGAAAACCATGAAAGAGAAAGGCATTTCCCAATACGCCTTATATACAACATTCCATATCAATCGCTCACAACTTAATCGCTTACGCCATAACGAAAATGTACAGGTCAATACGATTGATAAATTGTGCAATATTTTACATTGTCGGGTTGAGGACATCATGGAGCATTTCGATGATGATAATACCTTTTGACAGGCATCCAGGGAACGGATGCCTGTTTCATTTTTGGAGGCGCTGGCATTATGCCGTCTGTATTTCCGCAGCCTCGGATTATAAGGCATTCAGAAATAGGCCCCATACCACTCCAACTTTGGACGGCATGGGGCGCTTTTTATTTTTCCGGATGCTATGCGGAGCGCGGAGTCCCCGCTCTATTCTCTAATCAATCTTTTGACTCAGGGCAGGACTCGTTTTTTGATTGCGAAGCAGTTCATCCCTGTATGTTTCATACTGCTCTTGAAGCGCCAGGAACTGGTTGGATAGCTTTGAAAAGGTTTCATTTGCCTCCAACATCTCCGGCGATGAGAGCGAATACCCCTTGTCCGCCAAACGAGTCATAGCAATTCTCGCCAATTCCACCTGTTCACCAACCAAAGCCAGATCCACCGCCAATGATATAAGCCCCTCCGAATATCCCATCTTATCTCCCCCATTTCTTATCCGTATATCTATATAGGTGCGAACAAAAAGCGGATTGACCAGTATCGCGGACAATATTTTCTGTAATTCTACCATACAATAACCCGTGTTGCAACCAATACTGGTCAGAAATGGTGGAATGGAAGAATGGAGCAGAAAATCAGGCGGGATAGAAACATGGGGCAGAACCTAAAGCAGCTCCGCAAAAACCACAAAATATCACAGGAACAATTGTGCGCGGAATTACAACGCCGGGGGTGCGACATTGGCCGGACAACCTACGCCAAATATGAAGCGGGCCAGTTGAATATCCGCGCCAGCGTTTTAATCAGCCTGAAAAAGATCTACGGCTGTGCCTATGATGACTTCTTTTCCGGGCTGGATGATGATGAAGGGGATCACCCATAAAACCACTCAACCACCGTGCAATACCACCGCAAGCGGTATCGCACGGTAGTCTCATCTTGCGATTCACCTATGTCGTGGATGCTTCTGCGGGCTTACCGCCTTTCCGATATGCTGCACATCCCGCACAGGTTTCCTTGCGGATAAATCGGACGACGGCGCCGTGATTTTCGCCGTCGGCTTGAGGACATCATGGAGCATTTCAAGGTTAATTGTCGCCCAAATTGCGGAAAGGAATTTTGAGCGTACTTAATAAGGCGGCTGTCCGGTCAGGCTTCTGGGCAGCCGTCCTTCTATATTTTTAGAGCTTTTATATAAGGAGAGCCGCCTCTCTTGATAAAAGGCGGGGACGAAAGTCTGCAAGTCATCCAGCGGGAAAAACTCCACCTGTGCAGGTGGCAGGCGCGGTAGTAAAATGAGGCTGTATTCAGGGCGGAGTTAAGTTAGGGCGGAGTAAGTTAGGGAGGATCGGCGAGACGGAGGGGCGAAGTGCGCCCATCCGCACGGGCCGGCGGCATTGCCGCCTGCACCGTGGCGCGCCCCCCTGCGGGTGCCGCCGGACTGACACGGCCTGGAAGAATCAAAAAGGACAAGAACGACTGTAATTGCTCAACGTGAGCGGTTACGGTCTTTTTTTGTCCCTGGAAAGGAGATATTGACCGTGAATGGCAGAAAGCAGACTCATTGAACTCAGCTACTATGACCCTAAAGCGGAGACGAGGTTGACGGCTTACGCGGATACCATCGTCTTGGACCACAATGAAAAAGGAGGGATCATCAGCGCCATCCGTTTTGGCGGCTACCCCGAGGTCGTCCGGGCCCTGTCCGACGCGATCTATGGCGGCTCGACCATCGAAGCCACGCAGAACGACGCCACGCACCGCCTCCAGAGCAAACTGCGCGGGTACCAGCGGCAGCTCAGCCACGACGGCATCTATGCCACGGCTACCCTGATGGCCAATGACGATGAATACAGCAATGAAGGCTTGGAAGATCAGGAGGACTCCGAGGAAACGGCCGGCACAGGAGACGGCCAGCAGACCCTTCAGCCCCGGAAGTGCTATATCTTTTGCCCCGCAGGAGACCGGGACCGACTCTTTGAAGAGCTGGACCACAAGACCGCGGCGCCGCTCATCCCGGCATTTCAGGATTACGTTCTGGATGAGCTGGAGCAGCGGGGCTCTCTTCGGCGTCTGCACGTCATTTCCCTGAAGGAAAAGATGGACGCCTGGGTGCTGGAACTGCGGCCAAACGATGAAAACGTGGTGCAGGTTTTAGAGGACGGACTGAAAAGCGGACAGATCGCCATACCGGGAGCCGTACCCGGGGCTACAGACGGTTTTGAACAGGTGGAAAACGTCACCGGCTATCTCAACACCTTCGGCGTCACCGTGGCAGACCGCATCCGGAATCAGTTTCCCCCCCTCTTTGACCCGGCATCCGAGCCGCTGTCGGAGGAGGTGCTGGCCATCAACGACTGCATCCAACAGCGGGCGGGCTATTCCCTGTATGACGCCCAGCTCGCCGTGGCGGAGGCGGTCAAACGCCAGCTGGAACGGAACGGCACCGCTATCATTATTGCGGAATGTGGCAGTGGCAAGACCAAAATCGGCTCTACTGCAATCGGTGCGCTGCATGGCCTGTGGGCCGCCCAGCACCGCAGCGGCGCCGGAAAATCCTTTGGCCTTGTGATGTCGCCCTCCCATGTCACCCGGAAATGGGTGCGGGAGATTGGGGAAACACTGCCAGACACCTACGGTATGGTGGTACGCAGCATTACGGACCTGAACCGCCTGTACCAGTTGTACGAGCAGGGGGACAAGAGCGTTTTTGCGGTATTTTCCAAGGAAAAGGCCCGGGACGGCTATATGCGTTACCCGGCCGTGACCTGGAACCGCCGCAGAAAGGGCTTCCTCTGCCCGGACTGTATGGAGCCGGTGCAGATGGAGATCAGCGAGGATGGCACAAGGTACCGGACGAACGCTGACCAGTTCTTTTTCCAGACGGAGCACAAGAAAAATCACAAGTGCCCGAACTGCGGCGGTGTACTGTGGGCACCAGTCAATCCCGGCCGGCAGACCTCGTGGGTCAAGATCGGCGAGTACGGCTGGGTTTACCGGCATGGCGCCAGGGCGCATCTCGCCCGCACAAAAAACGAATCCGTAACGGACCAGCTGATGATGCTCGCGGAAAACCCGGATGGATATTACCCAGTCAAGGGAGCTTGCCGGCGTTATCCCCTGAGCACGTACATCAAAAAGAAAATGCGCGGCCGCATCGGCAGTTTCCTCGCCGATGAGCTGCACGAGTACAACAACGCCAGCGGCCAGGGCGACGCCATGGCCGAGCTGTATGGGGTGTCCGAGCTGTTCGTCGGCATGACGGCCACCCTCATCAACGGCTACTCCTCCGGTATTTTTCATCTGCTCTACCGCATTGTCCCCGGGCTGATGCGCAAGGACGGCAAGAGCTACCGCAAACCAGGGGACTTCGACGCGGAGTACGGTGTGATAGAGAACGTCTATGAAATCAAGGATGGAGACTACAACTCCAACCGGCGCACCACCAAGCGTAAGACAAAGACCCGTCAGTTGCCCGGGGTGTCTCCACTGGTGTTCTCCCGCTTCCTGCTGGAGTACACGGCGTTCCTATCCTTAATGGATATGGGAAAGGACCTCCCGGACTATGAGGAGATCCCCATTGCGCTGGAGATGCCGGAGGATGTGCGCTCGGCTTATAAAGAGGCGGAGCACACCCTGCAGCACGTCCTGAAATCAGACCGGCAGGCGGCACAGAAGATCCTCTCGGCCTACCTGAATCTGCTGACCGTCTACCCGGATCAGCCCTACGACCAGCCGACTGTCATCCATCCTATCACCGGGCTGCCCCTTGTGGTCCCTGAAAATCTGGGAGGCTTCGAGCGGATACTGCCCAAGGAGGAAGAGACGATGACCATTGTGCGGCGCAAGATCGCCGCTGGGGAACGGGTGCTCATCTACACCAGCTGGACGCGGACAGACTCCCAGCAGAAGCTCTTGAAGCTGCTGCGAGAGGAGGGCTACCGCACCGATATTCTCACACCGCGGATCGAGACGGAAAAGCGCGAGGAATGGGTGGAAAAGCGGGTCAAATCCGGCCTGCAGGTGCTCATTACAAACCCGCGCTGCGTGGAAACAGGGCTCGATCTCAATGCCTTTACGACCCTCATCTTCTACTCCATGGGCTACAACCTCTTCACGCTCCGGCAGGCGTCGCGGCGCTCCTGGCGCATCAATCAGACGGCGCCCCGGGTGGAGGTCTATATGCTCTACTACGCCGACACTATGCAGGCCAAGGCCATGAAGCTGATGGCCTCCAAGCTGGCGGTGGCCGGGATTATTGAAGGCACCTTTTCAGAGGAAGGATTGGCGGCCATGAGCGACGTAAAGGATATGACCTCGCAGATGGCCAAGGAGCTGGCCCAAGGCATCAAGGATAATGTGGAGGACATCGCCTCCGCGTTTAAGAAAATGGCGATCATCAATCCGGAGCGCCGCCGCGTCAAAGCAGAACAGGCCGTGGCCGAGGAAGCGCCGGAACAGGTCCCGATTACCGCGGTACAGCCGGAGGGAGACTTCGGTGTGCGGGCCGCGCAGTCTAAGAAACAGCAGGTCCTCTATGACGGGCTGCTGGAGCGAACAATGGAAGATCGAAAAAAGAAGAAGTCGAAGAAAACGGTTGTGGATGAAAACCAACTGTCTATCTTCGATTTTGTCGCGTAAAAGGAGGAATTGCTTTTGAACATTACCATCAACCGTATGGAAATGCTGGACACAGCCCGCCGTATGGCCTCCATCGCGCCGGCCGATTCCCCGCTGGATGTGCTGCATGGCGTATTGCTGGAAGCGGACGCCGGCAGCGGGAGACTGGCGTTGACGGCCACCAGCCTGGAACTGGCCTTAATGGAACGGCTGCCCTGCACAGCGGTCGAGAGCGGCACGTTTGCAATCGACGCCCAGATGCTGACCGGCATGGTGGAAAAACTGCCGGAGGACATAGTGGAGATCATCCATCCGGAGGGCGGTGCGGCCGTAACGCTCAGGAGCGGGTGTGCCCATTACACAGTTCCGATCTGGCCCCGTTCCAGCTTCCCGAAGCCGGAGATCCCCTTCCCGGAGGACACGGTAAAGGTCAGCGGCATCCCGGATATGGCAAAACGCACGGTTTTCGCCGTTTCCACGGAAAACGACAAGCCGCTGATGAGATGCGTCAATCTCATGTTTACCCCGCAGGGCTTGCAGGCCGCGGGAAGTGACGGGAACTGCATTGTGACTGCCAGAGGCGACACGCAGAGCGTTGGAAACATCAGCCTGCTGATCCCGGCTTCATCGCTGGCAAAGCTGGCCCGTATCACAGACAACGATGTTGAGTTCCACGTGGGCACCACCGGCAAGAGCATTGTATTTTTCAAAGAGAATTTTCTGTTCAGCGCGCGGCTCATGGAAGGCAGCTATATCAATACCAATCAACTGCTCACGGCCATCCGGAACGGCTTTACCGTGCTGACGGATATTCTGGATTTGAAGAGCGCGCTCTCCTCTGTTCTGTGTGTCGGCGCGGAGGGAAAGGTGTCGCTGTCCTTTGACGGTCCGGCGCTCACATTCTATTGCCAAGGGACCAACGCCTCCGCCACAGCGCCTATTGAGGTGATCCCGCTCACAGGAAATCCGCAGGGTGAATACTGGTACAGCGCCAAAAAACTCGCGGCCTGCCTGCGTGCCCTGTCCGGAAACGTCACCCTGGGCGTGTCCCAAAACGGGATGCTGACCCTGAATACCCAGGACGCCATTTATGTGCAAAGCGCTATGCGGCCGCCGGCTGAGAATGCGGCGCCCGCCAAGGCCGCGTAAGGAGGTGCGCGTTTGGAGATTCCCGAGATCTGCCGCTACTGCGGCGGAACGGTCCGTCTCGTCCCCGCCAGCATGGTCTACGGGGCGGCGGCGGCAAAACGGCTGAAGCTGGAAAGCGAGAAGTTCTATCAATGCCAAAACTGCAATGCCAGAGTCGGCTGCCACAAGGGCACGACGCGTCCGCTGGGCAACCTCGCCAACGAGGTGCTGCGTCTCAAGCGCATGGAGACCCATCAGGTGTACGACGCATTCTGGAAGCGCAGGGGCATGACCCGCACGCAGGCTTACAAGTGGCTGGCGGAACAGCTCCAGCTTTCAGAAAGCCGGGCCCATATCGGCAGCTTTGAAATGGATCAGTGTCAAACGGTCATCGACCTTTGTAAAAAATTTGAACAGGAGGAAGCCGCGTAATGTGTGAAACAAGATCGTGCCCCCATGAAGCAGACGCCCTTTGCACTTGCCGGGCGCTCCTGGAAAGAGACAACGACATCATCGGCCTGCTTACCCATATCCACGAAAATATGACGGATGTGGAGTGGGAGCTGGACTACACAGATCTCAGCCGGCCCGAGAAGCGCCGGCTGTGCCTGGTGGGCAAGTGCCGCATCTGCGGCGGCCGGCTCTGCCAGGAACTGGACGCTTCGGACGAACTGGCCGGGGATGATTTCCTCGCCGCCATTTACCGGCACCTTTATCAAGTCCACAATGCCGGAGGGCGCTATATGCCTTCCTGGGAATTTAGAGCCCGGTTTATCCACATGTTTCTTGAGCCAGACCAGAGCTTTATTCGAGGATGGCTTGACCGGCCTGAAAATCAACATATTTCCCGGATGTACCGCAGAAGCGTGAAGCCTGCCGCTCAAGAGGAGGGCACAGAATGACGATCTACACCATCGTCCGTACAGGCGTCGATGTGGACCGCGGCTCATTCCCCGGGCCTGCGGCCGAGAAGAGCTTCTTCTCTCCCCTGCGGGCCAGGAAGGAGCTGCAAAGACTGGTCTGCGCGGAAAAAGAGAACCTGGATGACCGCTATGACTGCGAAGATCAGGATGAGGACTACTGGGAGATGTATCAGGACGGCAATGCCGCCGCATTGTTCGTCCGCCTGGAGGTCGTCCCATCCGAGCTAATCCTGATGTCTGCCGGAGAAAAAGAGGAGGTGAAGGGCAGTTTGGAGGAAGAGACCGAAGCCGAGGAGTGTCTTTCTCGTGTGTGGCGTATGCAAAGCGATGCCGCGGAAAGGGATCATGATGGAGAGCACCATTAAGATTCGGGCCACAGTGCCCGAAATGAACGTCTTTTTTGAGGAAGATGGCGGTGTGCGGTACATGGAGATCCGGGATAAACGCTATACGGAAGCCCAGCTGAAGGCCATGCCGGAGGAACAGTACAACAGCACGAAATTCATTTTTTATGTGGTCTACCGCCATAAAGAACTGGAAACGTGCCTGAGCGGGACCTTCACGATTGAAGGGCTCAGGAAAAAGCTCCGCGACACAAAGGGTATTTATGACAAACCGCAACGTGAGGAGAATGTAAATGTCTAATATGAGCTATTGTCGCTTCACCAACACCAGAAGCGACCTGAACGACTGCCTGGATGCGCTCCGGGAGGATAAGCGGCTGAGCGATGTGGAAGCCAAAGCCGGAAGATGGATGTTCGATGAGTTTCTGTCCTTCTGCCGGGAATACGGCGTCATCGAGAGCTACGACCAGGGTACCCTGAGCGCCCTCTTTGAAGGTCTGGCGGAAAAGGAGCGCGGCGATGAGTGAGGTGAAGAAGCTGCGAGAACCCACCTGCTACAACTGCCCCCACCGGGTCCACTATGGTGGAGACATCTCCATGAAAAAGTACGGCGTCATGATGAGGCTGGGCGACGAATTCTGTGTCTTCGGGAAAAAGGCCCGGCGCTTCAAAAAGAGCGACCCTAAGCTCAAGGTGCCCCAGTGGTGCCCCAGACGCCTGCCCATGCGAAAGCTGCGTATCTACGACTTTCAGGATGCCAGAGCTCGGCTGCTGCATGAGCGGCTGTGCTGGGACCTTGGCAGGGACGTCACGCCGGGGGGCTATCAATATGCCGTGGAGCATGAGGCGGACACCGATTTGACGGCCAGGGACTTTTTAGAACGGTCGCGTTATGAAACCGACGCGGAGCTGCTGGGTGGCGTAACGGCCGCAAGGTATCAGGTCGTGGAGATCGACGACGGCCTGATGCCCGCCTTTTTCTACAAAGCAGCAAAAGGTTGGCGCTATGAGCCGTATTTTGACGCATCATCCGCACAGAAACGCTCCGCTCACAAGAAGGAACGTGGGGTGAGCGAATGAGCGACTTTATTCTCAACCCAGCGGACGAATTTATTCCCGACCCGATCTGGCTGATTGATATGCTGAGGAATGACCTGAAGCAGCTTGATCAAATGGACGGGGCCCCGGAAGAAGATGTGCAGTTGTATGAATGGACGCTGGCCCTGATCGGCCTATTATTTCCGGATGCCGTATGGTATGCGCTGGAAGCCTTTCAAGAAGTTTTTTTAGCGCGTATGAAAGAGGAAAAAACATCCGGCCCGCGGCATCGGCCGGAGGAACTGACCGAAGGGATGCTGAGCACTCTGGCGGCTGTGTCGCA
This sequence comes from bacterium, assembly GCA_037245165.1. Taxonomy (GTDB): domain Bacteria; phylum Bacillota; class Clostridia; order Oscillospirales; family Oscillospiraceae; genus Lawsonibacter. Next base: position 23,901 of record JAXWVI010000058.1, on the reverse strand, counting down.
GAGACTCCAAAACGAGGAGGACCGGCAGCGGATTGCCTGGCTGACAGAACTCGTGAGGAAATGGCCGGAGCAGTACGCATCCAAAGCGGCAGCGCCTCCCTCCGCGTCGAAACAGACCGCGCTGGAGCCGACCGAGGCAGCGGATGAGCCGGAGACTCAGCAACGGCTCCAGAGGGCCGCCTCGGAGACCTACCGTGAGATGAAGCGCCGTCAGCAGGAAGAGATCAACACATTTCCTATGGCGTTTGCGTTCAGCAAGACACAGCTTGCCGAGGGGATGTGGAAATTGGGGTTACAGCCCGACGATACGGATCGCGTCGTCTCCATCGGTGGCGGCGGATTTGTGCGGAAAACGGATGTTGAGGCGTTTCACAGGATGTTCCGCCTCCACCGCCTTGAACGAAAGTCGGCTATGGACGCCGACCAGACCGGGGACGGCTTCCTGCTGGAAATGTTCCGATGCGAGCTGGCAGACCATGAATACGGGTACACCAGGGATGCGGAGCCGGCGCTTGACGCCCTCGGCATAGCGGTGGAAGACCTGGCAGGGGATGAGCGGCTGATATATGCGTTCCAAAAAGCCTGCCGGGAGGAGGCCGACTGGTATGAACAGCACTGCTGAGGGGCGGAATATGGAGTACACAAAATCCCCGCTGGAGCTGCTGGATGAATTGGATGCGTTCCGGCGCGGCCATCAGGATGAGCGGCTTCATCCCTCTGACTGGTGTATGCGCTGCATGGAAGCCATTGTTGCCAGGGCCTGCGGCTTTGGCAGCCGCGCCGACTGGACCGGGGCGCTGTCTGCGGCCCCTTCCACCAGATACCACCGGGATCTGCAGAACGCTGCGGCAAGCAGCCGATTTTGAATGGAAATCAGGGAGGAACCTATTTGCGGAGAGTAAAAAAGCACTGCAATAACTGCCGGCATTCCTACTGGCAGAAGGACCGTCACGGCGTCAGCCCGAAAACCGGGCGGGTGCAGTTATGCAGACATCCGGTGTATCGTTCACCGGCGTACACAGAAGAAATGATGCTGGCCGACAGAGCCCTGGATCACTGCCGTTTTTGGGCTCCCAGGCCGGGGAAAGGATCAAAAACATGAAAAACAACTATTCGGTAGCCCAGCGCAATGCCATTGTGGAGGAACATCTCTGGTGTATCAACGCCGTAATTCGGCAAAACCGCGCATTGATGCGGACAGCCGGACTGGATTACGACGATGTCTACCAGCAGCTTGCCATCCGGCTCATCAGGTCCGTGGCCGGTTTTGACCCGGACAAGGGCAAGCTGGAGCAGCACATCTTTGCCCAGTTGAAGTTTGAACTGCTCAACTGTAAGACTCCCTACCGACTGTGCGGCATGACCGGGCTGACGAAGGATTACCGCAAAGAGAAGATCATCCCCTTTGAAGCGATCCAGGAAAGCTGCGACCTGTATGAGCAGGCTATGACCGCATAAGAAGAATCGTCCACCGGCCTCCGCTTTTTGTGCGGGGGCCGGTGGACAGAAAGAGGGACTTTTCATGAGCCTTTTATTTTCAGAAATTAAGGCCGAAAGCGTTGACGGCAAGCCGCTGAAGCTGTGGGAGAGCGGCCACCCGGATGAATACGACCTGCGGGAGCTGCTTCAATATGAAGCCCGCTACGCCGCGGTAAAGGAGGTCGTCCAAAACGGCTCCGTGCTCCATGTCCGTCATTACCGCTTCCAGGTGAGCGGTGCGGAGTGGCTGGCCGAGCGGGACCACTTCGCACTGATCGACGCCTATGACGAACTGGCACAAAAATACGGCGCACCGGAATTTACCCAGCGGAAGGACGTTAAGCCGCAGGGAGGATATCAATTCCGGCTGAAGAACGCCAAAACACAACAAGAACAGGAGTCACGCAAATGAAAGAGTACCGAAAAATATTTGTGATCTGCCGCAAAGACGGTGACATCGAGCACAGCGACAACTACTGCAAGCATGGTCCTATGGGTGAGATGGAGGATGCCATCGGCTATGGGACGCTGCTGGACGCGCGCAAATTTCTCACGAGCGGCGATGCCCAGGCGTACATCGACCGGGAGCTTCCCGCGTGGGGACGGCCGCTCCACCATCCGGTGGAGGTCTTTCCGTGGGATATGCTCTTTGCGTCGCCAGCGCTGACCTGGTTTATGCTCCATGCGGATGTGAAGCTCCCTCAACATCTGCTGGAGCCGTCCAGCGGGCGGCTGTTGGTTTGGAGGCGGTGAGGATGGCGCAATCTCCCAAAAGACGTGCAAACTCATTGGGAGCCCGCATCCGCGCCTGGTTTGAGGGCCGAACGTCCGGCACTGGAAGCGACGCAGCCCCGGGACCGGGAGAGGATCTGGAGCGGGAACTGCGCCGCACACAGGCCCAGCTGGTAGAAGCGTGCGCGGAAATTACGGCACTGAGACGGCAAAAGGGCGATCTAAGGCCGGCACTGGCACGCGTTCTGAAAAAAACGGGCGAGGAACTTCGGGCATACCGATACTGCGCCGTCCAGCCCGCGGAAGATACCTGCGAGTGGGAGGCCGTGACGGAGCGGTGCTGCCTTGGCGGCTGTGATATGGGCGTCTATACCTTCTCCGCGGAGCGGGAGGCGCTGCTCTTTTCGGCTTTGCTGGAGGCAATCGGGTACCGGCCGGATCACAACACAGCCTGTTCCTCTTGCTATGCCGAGTACAGGAAGGATCGCATCGAAACAACTTGAACAAAGGAGATATGAGCTATGTTGTACCAGAAAAAAGGCGATGCCGTGCTTGCCGGCGGCAAGATGTTTACCGTCGGCGGTGAGGTATTCGCCAACCACACCTGCGACTACGGGGGCCTTTTCGGCACGGTGACGGAAATCCGCACCGGGCCGGACCAGTGTACGGAGCGGGATGAGCCCGACATCTGCTGCGACCTTCAGCCGCCCGAATCGGAAACGATGGTCATGGAGATCAAGGATCGCTTCTCTGCGCTGTTTGGGTATCCCAAGCAGCTGGAGGACTTGGGACTGGACTGTGTGATCCTGGCGCCCAGTATGCTGGAGCCGATGCTGGAGGATCTGCCGGCGGAGGATGGCAGGCTTCTTTCCCTCACCTGCTTCTACGACAGCGACAGCGGGTGCGCCGCTCAGACGCTGGCTCTCTCCAGCGACATGGGCCTTTTGCTTCGCAAAATGCGGGAGGACCTGGACACCTATGAGATCCCGGTCATCCTCTCCCATGTGGAGCGGCGGATAGACGGCTATCAGTTTTCCTACGAGGCAAAGGACGCGGAAGTGGAAGGTCTGTATCTGAGCTATACCATTTCCGATGTCCCGGTGTTTCTCAGCCAGCCCGCCGGACATAACTGTGCCGCACAGGAATGAGACAGATAAATAAAAAAGGAGTATCGACCATGACTCAAATTACAAACGATATCCTCCATGTAGAGGCGAAGACCGTTCCCCTGGGCGCGGACGTCTGGGCAAATGATGGGACGGGGTGGCACGGCCTCCGGGGCCGCGCGAAAAGCGCCGAATCGTTCATCAAGAACGGCCATACGGAAACCGTGATCCACTGTGACTTTGAAGCGCCTGCTTCTGCGGAGATGTGGGAGAGGCTGAAGGAGAACTTCACTGCGGCGTATGGCCGGAAAATGCCGGTGAATGAGATCCCCTTGAAAGACGTACATATTGGAACCGGCTGTTTAGAGCCCATTGCGGCTGCACTGCCGGAACCGGAGGGTGAGATTTGTGTGCTGATCGCCTACAGCTTATTGGGCGGTTATATCGAGCCGTTGGCGGTATCCGCCAGAAAGGACTATCTGCTTCGGAAAATAGATGAGCATTTGGCGTCGATGGCAGAAAATATGGATGCGGCGCTGCAGTTGAAGGGCGTGTTTTGTTCCAGTGAGCAGAACACGATGGAGTTTCATTACGGACTTGCGAATCAGCCTGTGGACGGAAGCGAACTGCTATACACCATCGTTCCGGTGCCGTTTTTCGCGTGCGGCAAGGAGGTTGCGGCATGACGCTTCGTGACAAAATGCTCGCCGTCATGGCGGAGGTCAACCGGGATGTAGCCGAGCGGTCGGAGCTGGTGGAGATGATCGCCATTGCCCTGCTCACCCGCAAAAACCTGTTTATCCTGGGCGCGCCCGGTCAGGCCAAGAGCTACGCTATCAACAGCTTCCGCAGCCGGATCACCGGCGCCCGGCAGTTTGAGCGCCTGCTCTCCAAGCAGACCGATGAAGAACAGCTGTTCGGGCGTGTGGACCTGTCCTCCCTAATCCCCGGCCAGGTGCCCCAGTCCGTGCTGGACAGCGATCCAGGGTATCAAAGGGCGCTGGCGGAGGTACGCCAGGCCAAGGCGGAGATCGACAATAACCCTGACCTAATGGATGGGTATATGAACGCTGGGACCGCCGTCTCCTGGGCCGAGCGGTACAGGGGCATCCTGGCCCTGCTCCACAGCAGCGAGCCGGCGGTGCAGACCGCCGGGAAAATTCCCGAAGCGGAGATCGTCTTTCTCGACGAAGCGTTCAAATGCAACGATGGCGTGCTCAACTCTCTGCTGACTGCCCTCAATGAGCGCAAATACACCAACGAGGGACGTACCTACCCCATCCCCACCATCTCTTTCTTTGCGGCGTCCAATGAGATCCCAAACTTCAATGACCCGCAGGAAAAGATCCTGGAGGCGCTGTACGACCGCCTGGAGCTGAAGGTCATCACGGACAATATCCAGGAGAAGGCCAACCGGATGGCCGTACTCAAGAGCAAGCAGGCCGGTACGTTCGGACAGACCAGTGCCACGATCACGCTGGACGAACTGCTCGCCATGCAGAAGGAGGTTGCGGCGGTCCTGGTGCCCGACGCGGCCAATGAGCTGGCGGACGATATTCTGTGCGAGCTGCGCAAAAACGGTGTATCGGTTTCCGACCGTAAATACCTGAACTACTATCCCATCGCCCAGGCCAAGGCGTGGCTCTCCGGCCATGCGTCGGTGGAATCCGTTGACCTGTTGGCGCTGAAAAACTACCTATGGAAGCTGCCGGGCGACCTGACGAATGTGGAAGCCGTCTTAAACCGCCTGTGCATCAATCCCATGCAGAGCAAGGCCAACGACATCCGGGGTATGGCGATAGAGGCCCAGGAGGACTTCGAGGCGGCAAAGGATATGCAGGGCGTCCCCAACGCCGGCAGCAAAGCCCTCATCAAACTGCGGGGCGAGCTGGTGCGGCTCTACGGGATGCAGCAGGACCTGGCAGGCGCGGCGCAGTCGGACAGCGAAAAGACGCTGACCGGCGACCTTTTGAACGACCTGGAGCAAATCAGCAGGCAGGCGCACGAGACGGTGGGCTTTACCTACGCGCCCCTGAATCAGCTTGCCGCGCTGCAGTGAGGAGGGAATGGACCATGTCTGCAAGAATGGACGCTTGGAAGCTCTCCTATGAGGAGGTCCACTTTCTTGGTACTCCGGGCCTCTTCACCAGCCTGCGGGTCAGCCTGCGCAGCCTCCCGGACAGCGTACATCGCTATGAGATCCGGGAAGAAGGCGGCGGTCCCTGCCAGCTTGCCCGCGGAGTCCTGGCAGATCATTTCGGGACCCTGCTGACCACCGATCCCATCCAGCTGCCGCCGGACGGATACCTCTCCTTTGAGGACCAGGACCTGGAGTGGGGGAACGGCGGAGCGGTCACTTTGGCGGAATTTCTGAGAAAGTATCCGCCTACAGGCCGGGATGTGATTGAGCTGTGGGACGCACTTCCGGAGGAACGGGACCTGCTGTATAGTTGGGACGACGGCCGGGATGTGAAAAACGGCTGCATCGGCCATTTGCGTGGAGATTTCGAGGGCCGCATACTGCATCATACTTGGTGGCCCCACCAATGGGACGAGGTGCGCAACAACGAGCGATTCCAAAAGGACCTCACACGTGTTGTTGACTGGCTGCGCACCGGCTTTGCTCCGCTGCGGGATCTGAATACCATGCGCGCATTCTGCAATCTCCGGCACAGCGCGGCGCTCCCGGATGAGGACAGTGTGTATGGCTTCCGTGTGGAGACGAAGGGATATCGCTATCTGCTCCGCTGTACCCCCTTGGATGGCTACTATCATGTGTACCTCTACTGCTACAGCAAGGAGGTCTGCCCATGCGCGGAAAAAGAGTGAGGGTCATGTGCAACGGCTCCATCCGGCATGGTACCATTACGGACTTTCTGACCAAAGAGGAGACCAAACGGTGCCTAATGTATGGGCAGCTCATTAAAGTGAAGATGGACGATACCGGAAAAGAAGAATTCAGCTATGGATACAGCTTAGAGGAGGATGTGCAATGAGCTATATCGGCGGAGGCCCTTATGATGTGGAGACCTGTCCGGGGTGCAGTGCGCTCATGTGGAACGGCCGGTGTGAAAATCCGGACTGTGTCTACCACTGGCGGCCCAAAACGGATGAGGGTGAGGAGGATGTGCGATGAAAAACTTTCGTGTCAACCGTGTATCCCAGTGCGCCCCGGAGGAACTGGCTGCTCTGGTGCGGGCGCAAAATATGAAAAGCGCGGTGAGGAAGGTCAAAGGCGGACGCGACCTGCGTCTGCCCGACGGGACCTACTACATATTTGAAGCAGGCCACTATAATCGCGGCCTTTCGATAACCTTGCCATCGAAAGAATATCAGAATGAAGAACAGGGGAGGAAAACGCCATGTTAAGCAGAACGATCATGATGGGACGTCTGACCAGAGACCCGGAGCTGAGGAACACCCAGACTGGAATCCCGGTCTGTAGTTTCTCTATCGCCTGTGACCGGAACTTTAAGAACGCCAATGGCGAGCGGGAGACGGACTTTTTTGACTGCGTCGCCTGGCGCCAGACCGCCGAGTTCGTAAGCCGGCATTTCACCAAGGGCCGTATGGCCGTGGTGGAAGGCCGTCTGCAAAACCGGGACTGGACCGACAAGGAGGGCAATAAGCGCCGCACTACGGAGCTTATCGTTGACAACGCCTACTTTGGCGACTCCAAGCCCAAGGAGGATGGCTCTGGTGAGCCTCCGGCCTATGGCGGCGATCCGATGGCCGGAGCTCCTGCGTCCGACGGCGGTGGTTTTGGCGTACCGCCCGGATTTACGCCGGACTTTGGCGAGGTAGATGAGGGCGGCGAACTGCCGTTCTGACTGGCTACTGGGGGAGGCTTCTGCCTCCCCCAGTATGATTCAAAATAATAGATGATAGGAGAATGAAAAATGAAACAGTTAGGAAATCTCGCTCTGGTATGCGCGAAACGCCCGGAGGTGCTGCTGCAGATCTATGACGGCCGGGCGTGTGTCTATGTGGGGGAAGGCCCCGAGCGGGCCATGTTCTCCGCTGCCTGGGACGATGACGAGGAGCTGTGCCGCATGATCCATGAGCTGAATTTCGGCCGGTATCGCAACAGTCAGGCGGCGTGAAGGATTGTTTTTATAATTTGTTCACAGCTGACAGAAAAATCAGAAAGGACGCATATGATAATTAAATTTGACCGTTCCTACATTAGCGCGGGCACCCGAGAGCTCATAGAACGCGGGTATGCGCGGGAAGAATTGGATAAACTCGTTTTTCGGTTTGAGTACACAGAAGAGGAGCGAATCCAAAACCGCGAAATGGCTGTTAAACTCTCGCCAGAGGCGTGGGCAGCCTCCGCGGACCGGGCGGCTCGGCGGAGAAGCGAAATGATGGAGCCTGTGATGAGATCCATCGCAGGTGAGTTTGTCTGCTATCAGTATGATCATGAGGAAAAGCTCGTTTTTCGCAGTGCAAAGTGGGATCTGTTTTTTCATTGCAATGCGCTCAACGTATCGAATGCTTCGGCCGCAGGCCGGGACTATTCCTATTTTACGCTCTCATTTAATCGTGAGCACACGGTAGAGCAGCGTATGGAAATATGCGGCCGAGTGATTCGTCTCCTTCGGGAGCGGTTTGCAGCGCATCCTAATCTTCGCGTATCGGTGCAGTACATGGGCTTACTGGACACGGAAAAAATCCGCCGTTTCATTCAGCGGGCACTTCCGTCCATGGACGGAAAACGGTGCTCCTATCATGGCTGGGAAGGACGGCTTGTACTGGTCGAAGACTGCATTTTCTTTATGAAGAAGCGCGCCAAAACCCGAGGTTATAGGCTGACGCCAGATGAAGCGCTGCTGATCAGCCTTAAGGGTGCCGCTTGATCAATAAAAAGGAGGGAAACTTGATTCTAAATGGAAAATGGTACGATTCAGAAAGACGCCGTATCCTCTGGCGATATGATGTGCGGCGTCAGCACCGGCGAGCCTGTTGCACTGAGCTATTTTATTGACCGGCTGGCCGAGGACCTTGTGTTGGATGAAAAGATTCAGATGTGCAGAATGTGTGTGATCGGCGGCTGTGAAGGCCAGGTCAGCGGTATGACCTGCCGGAACGGCGTCAAAACCTGGCTGCTGAATAAGGTGAAGGCGTATGCCGAGGATATGCCGGTACGGGAAGAACAGTATTTCGCGTTCCTGGATCGGCTGCGCGTTTCCGGCTGTGAATTTTCTCAGGCGAGAGAGCGGCTGGAACAGGCGTTTCCGCATCTCAAACGGTGTGCCGATGGCGCTGACGCAATTCTCTGCGCGTGGCAGTGCCGGCGTGCATCCAGTGGAAAAAGGCTGCGGGAAATGCGTGAAGGCCTGCATGATACTTGTGCAGGAACCGACTCGGCGGCCTCTTGACAGTCTGGGCCGGCGTTGGTAGACTGTATTTGTAAGAGTATATGCAGATAATGATTGAACGGCAGAAAGCGAGGGATGCTATCATGGATATGAGCGCAAACGACGGCATTGCCGCAAATCGGGAGTATAAGGACCGGCTGTTTACTTTCATCTTTGGGAAAGAGGAAAACCGCCCCTACCTGCTCCAGCTCTATAACGCCCTCAACGGCACCAGTTATACCGACCCATCGGAGCTGGAGATCACCACGCTTCAGGATGTCATTTATATCCGGCAGAAGAACGATATTTCGTTCCTGCTGGACTCGGAGCTGTCTCTCTATGAACAGCAGAGCAGCTATAACCCGAATATGCCGCTGCGCGGGCTGATGTACTTCTCCGCCCTGTACCGGCAGTTTCTCTCCATGCAGGGTACGGACCTCTATTCTTCGTCTCTGGTGAAGATCCCCTCGCCCCGGTATGTGGTGTTCTACAATGGGCTGCGGGAAATGCCGGAAGTGAGCAAGCTCCGTTTGTCCGACGCCTTTGAGATCCCGGATGCGAGCGGAGAATTTGAATGGACCGCCACGGTATATAATGTCAATGCGGGGCGGAATCCCGCTATTATGGTGAGCTGCGCGGCGCTTGCCCAATACGCGGACTTCATTCAGTGGGTACGTGAAAACAGCGAGACGATGCCGGCCAAGGACGCGGTAGACGCCGCGGTTCGACAAGCCATTGCACAGAATTATTTGAATGGGTTCTTTAAGAAACACCGAGAGGAGGTTGTTGACGTGAGCTTGACGGAATTTAACGAGGAAGAATTTGTGCGCAATCGACGTAATGAAGGCCGGGCAGAAGGCCGGGTAGAAGGTGAAACAAAATTAGGAAAGCTGGTCTCTCTTCTGTTGAAGCAGGGACTGATTGACTTAGCCCAGCTCGTCGCTGTTGACGCCCAGGAGCGTGAGAAGCAGTATAAGCGGTTTGGAATCAACTGATCTATGATGGGTTGATTAGGCCAGACCATGAACAGAAAGTGAAGCAGTACCAATGAGGTACTGCTTCACTTTGCTTTTTTGGAGGAATTTTTACATGAAGAACTATTTTGATGCTTTAGACCGCCTGTGTGAATCCGGCCAGACCAGCACGAGCGAGGCCATATCCGCGCTGCAGGGGAAATTCCCGGAGCTGTCCGCCAATGCGGAGCGTGCAGGCCGCATCGTTACCGCCTGGAGAGCCGGCTTCGGAAAGACTCATGTGCCGCAAGAAGGGTACGCCAGCAGTGAAGAGGCCGAAGCGCTGTTCCTGTTCGGGGATTTCCTGCGGGATCTGGCTTCCAATCTGGCCTGCCGCAATTCGGCGGAAAAGTGCGCTCTGTGCGTATTTACCAACACTCCTGCGTGCGAGCGCATGGCCCCGCCCTGCTACAACGGCGTGGAGCAGTATCTTCTGAAGCGGGCCGCCGCCTATCATCAGAAGATGGAGGTGTGCTGCAAAGCTTACTTCGCCTATTTGGACGAACTTCAAAAACAAGGTGGATATAGCCAGTATGAGGCGGAGGATGCGCTGAAAGCAGAATTTCCCTGGCTTTCCAGCCATGAGGAATATGCGAAATACGCCATAGCGTCCTGGATTCAAAAGTATTGGGCGTGAGGGAGGTGCTGAAAATGAGAAAAATCTATCGCACGATTGATGATGTGCTGCGCTCCCCCTGGGGCGCCATCAAGCAGCAGGACGAAAAAGCGGCGGCCACTGACCGGGTGCTGCGCTCCACGAAGCTGGAGGACAGCATCTATGCCGACCTGCGGAACGATGACCCTGACCTGGACCAGATTGAACAGGCGGCCGCGGGAAAGCTGACCTCCTTCCCCGCCCTGACCCGAGACATCTATCAGTCCTTCTATTCCCTGATGCCCCGGCGACAGGATGCCGATGCGTTGTCCACAGCGGCACGGCGGTTTAACGCGCCGATCCTGGACCACATTCTCGAAAACGAGGATTATCCCACCCTCAAGGCAGTCTGCGAGGGCCGGGAGCTGCCCGCCTATGAGGCGGCCTCTGAGTTTGCCGCTCAGACTGCCAACGAACTGAACGGGCTGCTCTCCGGGCTTGGCGGGGAGAAGGGCGCGGTCAACACGCTGGAAAAGCTGGAGGCTGCGGAAGAAAAGGCGGAAGAGGAGCTTGCCGCACTGCTGGAGCGGATGCGCAAGAGCAAAGAGCCTAACGAAACGCTGGAACGGGCGGTCGTGGAGGCCGCCAACACCGCCGAAGGGAAGCGGCGGCAGGTGGAGGCCGTCGGGAAGAAAATTGACGCCGACGCCGCCCGAAACAAGGAGAAGGTGGCTTTGATGGTGGCGCGGGCCGTGACCTCCGCAGCGCAAAAGGCCCAGGAGGTACAGAGCGTGATCGCCGCGTGGAGCGATGATCCCGCCAATATGGAAAAAAGCGCCGTCAACAGGAAAATGCTGGACACCGTGCGGAAAAGCGATGTGCTGCGGCGTGTGGCGGACTATCTAGGCCGGTTTCGGGAGATCTTCGCTCAGGGCAAGCGCAACGGCTACGCCTATGGCCGTGGAGAAAAGTATTCCCTGGAGCTGGGACGGGACCTGTCCCGGGCGATCTCTTCCGAACTTGTGATGCTGGCCAGCCCCAAGACGCTGCCGCTGTTCCTGCGTAAGTACCAGCAGGGGCGGATCAAACAGTACCAGCGCCGGGAGCCCATCTATAAAGGAGCTGGGGATATTATCTGCTGCTTGGATGAATCGGATTCCACAGAGGGCGCCCCTGCGGCATGGGGCAAGGCCGTGGCTCTGACGCTCCTGGAGATCGCTGCGGACGGCGGGCGCAGCTTTGCGCTCGTCCACTTCTCCAGCTCCCGCAGCATCCAGACCGATTTGTTTCGACCGGGCGCCTATACTGCGGCGGACAAAATGGCGGCGGCAGAGATCTTTTTAGGGGGCGGCACGAATTTTGAAACGCCCATGAGCGAGGCCCTGCGGCTGATGCAGGAGGAAGGCTTTGAAAACGCCGATGTGGTGTTCATCACCGACGGCCAATGCACGCTGTCGAACGAATATCTGGAACAGCTCCGAGCAGAACAGGCTGCCAGACGGTTTACCGTCACCGGCATCCTGCTGGACAAGGACAAGCCCGGCATGGCGTTCAGCTTGAAAGAGTTTTGCCAGAACATTTACCGAACCTCGGAGCTGACAGGGGAAGAAGTTGTAGGCGCACTGGTTTGCGGTCGGGTGTAATCCCCGTTCCAGCTTCTGATGAGCCGGAAAACTTCGGGCAAAGATAAATGAGGAGGCTATCGCTATGTGGATTGTTGTATCCAGCAGATATTGTGAGCGGTGCAAACAGCGCCTTACCCTTGATGAAATGCCTGTAGGCCGGGAAGGAATCCCTGGCGGAGAACGGATATATTTTATTTGTCCAAACTGCGGCACGGAAATACCGGATGTGCCTGTCCGTATTGAGGGTGAGAAACCGGAGACGCAGTAACATGGGAATTTGATACCATCACCCGGTTATTCGCTTCAGGGCATCGGGCGAGTATCTCTTATCCCATTGTGAATCCTTTTGGTTTTTGATGTCATTCATGCAAAAGAGGGACGGCAACTGCCGTCCCTCTTTTGTGCTGTTCTGCGTTATCTTGCCGTGTACCGCTCACAAAACCGCATCATAATGACCGCGATTTGCGCGCGGGATGCCTGTCCTGTGGGGCTCATGCTGGTTTTGCTGGTGCCTGTGATCAAATGCTCCGCGTAGGCCCACTCCAGCGCGTCTCCAGCCCAGTAATTTTCCGGGATGTCGGTGAAGCCGGACAGATCCCTACGGGCGCTGGTGTCGTAGCCCATAGCCCTCGCGTACCCCGGCTCAACCGGCAGCGGCAGCCGCAGCGCCCCCCGCTCAGCCGGCGGCTGCCACAGTGGACAACCCCATCGCCGCCGCCTTTGAGAAAAAGACGGTAGAGAACGCGCAAAAGGGCCTTTTGGAGAAGGCCCCCGTATTCTGCCACAAGGGCGTAAAAGAGCCCATTGATGACCCCAGTATGACCTTTGAGGAGCTCCGTATTCGGAAGTCGGAGGACTTTGCGGATCTGGAGGAAGGCAAATACGTTTCCTGGAGCGTGGATTACTGCGGTATCCGCAAGGATATCAAGGACCCCAAGGGCACCACGATCATCTCCGTCAAGGAGACTATTGAGCGATCTCGTGAGTTCCTGGACGCGCTGAAAAAAGCCAAGGATAAAAACCCGGACTGCCTGATAAAGCCCAAGGTCGTCATGAAAACCAAGGGCGTGGCCTCCTCCTACAAAGGGCGCTTTGGAAGCGTTGAGGAGGCACGGGAGTCGGATAAGGTGATCTGCCTGATCCCCTCCCAAGACGGGCGGATCTATGAGATGCGAAAGACCGAACAGGGCGAATTTATTGCCCCCAAAAACAATGTGGTGGAATTTCAGCAGGTCAGGGCCGGGTTTACCCCGACCCTGCCGAAGATCCCGATGCAGCTGATTGGGCAGCTCGTGGCATTTTTCCGCTCCTATATGCAGGACGGGGAGGAATATGAAGCTATGGCCCAAATCTACTGGGACAAAGAGCAGGAGGAATTCTTCGCCTATGTCCCCAAGCAGACCGTGTGCAAGGACGAGATCGAGGCCGATCTGCGGGATTGCCCCTATGATAACGAGGAGCGGTATCTCTGCTACGCAGACATCCACAGCCACAACAGCATGGAAGCCTTCTTTTCCAGCAAGGATGACCAGGATGAACGGGGCACCGGGCTGTATTTCGTGGTGGGTGAGCTAGACCGCTTTTTCCCCGACCTCAAGGCCCGTATTTCCTGCGGCGGCGCCTTTGTCCCCATCGACCCGGCAACAGTGATTGATGGGTTGGATCAGGCGTTCCCAGAGGATTGGAAGCATTGCGTGACACGGCGGAAAGCGTATCCGGGCTCTAAGCCGCTGACTGCTCGGTTTGAGCAGTTAGCCAAGGAGTTTGGCGCATGAAATTTCCCATGAACGTGCCAGTCAAGATCGTCATGCTGGGAGCCGGAGGTACCGGAGCCTTCGCCGCCCCACACATCTATCGCCTGCTGCATGCGCTGGAGCGGCCAGCCCGCTTCATCATCTGCGACGGAGACGTGGTAGAGGCAAAAAACTTGAACCGCCAGAACTTTTCGCCGGCGGATCTGGGCGGGAACAAAGCCCGGGTACTGGCCGAGCGGTATGCCTCGGTATTCGGAATGGAGACGGAGTATGTGCCCAGTTTTATTGAGAAGCTGGACGACCTGAAGGAACTCATCTCGCCAAAAGGCTGGGAGTTGGAGGAATACTCCAGCAGACAGACCCCCGAAATGGTAATTCTGCTTGGTTGCGTGGATAACAACAAGTCCCGGCAGCTTTGCCACGAGGCGTTTTATCAAAGCGAGAACTTGATCTACATCGACAGCGGCAACGGAGAGTTTTCCGGCCAGGTCGTATGCGGCGTGCGGAGGAAAGGGCACACATGGTCCAAGCCTATCGGGGGCGTACACCCTGAGATGCTGAAAAGCAAGGACCTGTTTCCCTCTGAATTGAGCTGTGAGGACGCATCCGCCGCCGATCCGCAGAGCATCGCGGCCAATATCATGGCCGCCACCGCCATCGTCGATATGCTCTACAACATCCTGGCGCATGGAGAAAATATGGTCCGCCAAAGTGAATTTTCCACCAAGTCCCTGCGAATGCAGGCAGTTTTAGACAAACGGAGGAGTGCAGCATGATGGTAAGAAAAGCAGTCGTGGACGCAAAAACGTTTTCCTCGGCACTGGATCAGGTCAGCAAGGTCCTGAGAAAGTCGAGCATCCCCGTACTGGCAGAGGCGCTTGTTTCGATTTCCGACGGCCAATGCACGCTGACCGCCACAGATATGGAGACATATCTGTTTCAAACAGTTCCCGCTCGAGGCGACGACCTCTCCTTTGTATTCCGCAAGACAAAGGACGTGGCGAAAGCCTGCCGCCTGTTTGATGGAGAACTGGAACTGGAGTTCAGCGATATCGGCGAAGGCAAGCATCGCTCGCTGACGCTGTGTATGCGCTGCGGCGGCCGCGCCGTGGAATTTGAGGTGATGGATGCGGAGGTCTACCCGGTTTGCGCCTCGGTCGAGGCAAAGGCGTCGTTCACCGTCAATGCCGCCGACCTGCTCAAACGGGTGGAGCTCGTGGGGTATGCCGCGGGAAAGCCGACGCCATACGCACGCGCCACCTGCTGCAACGTGCAGTTCTCCAGCGGCCATGTTTTTGCACTGGATGGCACCCGCCTGGCCTGTGACACGGACGAAACGCTGATGGTGCCAAGGCCCTTTATGACCTATGTGGAATCGTTGTCCCACCTGCGGATGTTCGGTAATCAGGAGGTAACGGTGGAATTAGGTGAGCGCCAGGGGCGTATCACGAACGGAACAGCCTCCATCATCTTCTGCATCAACGGCGTGGACGTATATCCTGTGGACGGCGCGGTTCCCCATAGCTGTCAGGAGGAATTTTATGTTCAGACCCGGGACCTTCTGCGGGAACTGAAATATCTCAAGGAGTTCACGGCAAATGAGCGGAAGCCCTACGTGCGCTTTGCCAAAGGCAGTCTGGTCATGCCGACCTCCACGGGAAAATGCAGTACCAGGGTGGAGATCGACGGGCACAGCGACATCACCTTTGCCTTCTCTCTGCCTGAGATGCTGGACGCCGTGCGGCAGTTCAAGGACGAGTCGCGGATAAAGCTGAAGGTCAACAGCGCGGTGTCTCCTGTCATATTGGAGGCGGAAGGGCGCGGCGATTTTGCTCTGGTCTGCCCGGCACGTCTCACCGACCGCTTGCTGGCGGCGTAACCGGAGGAAGTCTATGATGGATTTCAAGGAATTTCGCCGGCTCTATACCGGCGATCCCACTGCCTTGCATATCACGATGGAGCTTTTGCTGCAAAACGGCCGGGAGATTCTGCTGGGGACTACTGAAAGCGAAATTGTGAGCAGCTTACAGGGTGTGCTGCAGAACTTTTTCACGGCTGAAAAACTGCGTGAGATGGTGGGGATCGCAAAAAGTCTGGCCGCGCTGGAAACCAGTGTTTTGCTGGACTATATGAAGCGCGCCGCCCTTGCCGCGGAGAAGGACCAGGCGCCGGAATGCGTTACCTTGACAGCGGCGCAGGCAGACGGGCGTACCCTTTGCATCGACCTTGGCTACGCGGTGCTGGAGACGTCGGTAACGCTGCCCGCGCCGGATGAGCCGGTTGAAGTGGCCGTCGAGCTGGTATTCCCTGGCGGAGAGCGGCAGGATATTGCGATGGTGCGTCCCACGGAGCCGCGCCCGGGCTGTGAGGTCCTGGTGTGGACAGAGCCGGAGGAGGACGACTACACCGCAAGTTTTCATGTAACAGCGAGAGAGGAGAATATGGTTTCGTGAGCAGTGCAAATGGAAGCGAAATGAAACGGACCGGCATTATCCGCAGGATCGACGACCTTGGGCAGATTGTGATTCCACGGGAGATCCGGAATATTCTCCGGTTTCGGGAAGATGATCCGCTGGAGATGTTTATTCGCGATGATGCCTTGATCCTTATAAAGCATAGCGTCCAAAGGCCCGTCCGCAAAGCTTTGAATAATTTGTGGGAACTCGTAGAGCAGGACCCGAATCTGAAATGCAGCGGGGAACTTCAGGAGAAAATCAGGGAAATGGCCGCTATTTTGAATCAGGAGA
The DNA here is from genome assembly GCA_037245165.1 of bacterium. GTDB lineage: Bacteria > Bacillota > Clostridia > Oscillospirales > Oscillospiraceae > Lawsonibacter. Next base: position 7,490 of record JAXWVI010000058.1, on the reverse strand, counting down.
TGGAACATTCCATCTGAGGCACGAGTCATACGAAGGAGAAAATAGTATGAACCAAAAGTATTTGCAAGGGCTCTCCACCAATATGGACGGCCCGGAAGACGCGGTCTTTTTTGAGGCAACGCCGGAAAACATTGCCGCATTTTTGAGCCAACACCAGACGGCTCAAATGGCTGCCATTGGAACGATAGATAATCGATCCTTTCTGACTACTCGGATGGGATTTATCGACATCTGCCCCGATCAGGTCTTTTTGAGGGAGAAGCTCCTGCCGATTTACGCTAAGGTTCAGATGGGGGAACTGCCCGTACCTCCGCTGAGAACAGTTCCCAGGGAACTGGCCCTTGCGAAAAGCTGTCCGAAACCGGACTGGAACTATCTGCGCTGGGACGGATACAGCGACAGAAAGTATCAGGGAATTCAAAGCGGCGAAGCTCTCCTGGATTTTGACCTGTCTGGGGAGAAAGCCATTCTGGAGGTACAGGTGCGCTCCTACTATGACAACGGGGGCTTGGCTGTACTGTTGGCTGATTGGAGCGGCGGAGCCCCTGAGCCGTGGGGGAGATCTGACTGTCAATTTGGGCTATCCTGTTGAAAAGGATTGCGCCTTTATTGACGTCAATCATCTGGGTGAAAGTGTTCTGGCTTGGATTGAAAAAAACGCATTGGGAAAGCCGACGGGGCGGAGCCAACGCAGCGGGTTTGTGACATACCCGGAGTGTCGTTTCAATGCCGAGAGACTTCAAGCGTTGGATGACGATGGCTATTTCGAGTATTCCAAGCGATATGACTCCATGCACAAGCCTCAGAAACCCCAGGAGCCAGTCGGCGCTGAGGATACCTGAAGCGGCCGGTTTACAGGTTGTGGTTTCCACCCCTATATCTGACTTGAGAAGCAGAAAATAATTGAAAAAAGGAGCTACGCAATATGAAAACCGTTTACATTCCCAAGGGAGAAACCGTCCATTACGAGTCTCTGGTCACGGATCATCTGGTGGTCAAAGGGTGCCTGGACGTCACCTATGGCGTCAAGGCCAAGACCATCAGCGGGAACGGCGTGATCTGCGCCGGAAGTTCAGAGGCGGACAGCATCCGCATAGACAGTCTGGAAACCGCTACGGTCATCTGTAAGCGGCTGATCGCCAAGCGGGTGCAGGTGCCGGAGGTATTCGCCTCGGAGAGCGCAGTTGTCTCCTGCTTCCTGTCCGCCGCCTATGTGGAGACGGGCAGGCTGACGGTATCCATCAGTGAGATCGACGAGGTAAACGCGGAAGAAGTGGTCAACCTGACCAAAAAGAAGCGCACTATGTTCGGGACCCTGCTGGCCTCCGCGCTGCGCTCCTTCTGGGCGGGCCTGACCGCGCCCAAGACGCACGGCGAGGTGGTGGACGCCGATTATGCTCCCGTGCAGGAAACGAAAGGCGCCGCTCAGACGGAGCCTGCCGAGACGGCTGCGGATGGCGTGACGGCCCAAGAGCGGCCGGCGGCGGAGCAGTCCCCCGAGCCGGTGGACGAAGAACTCAACCGTTTTGTCAACATGTTCAAATTGGCGCGGGAGGGCGGTTTCACCTTGAAGATCGTCCCCGGCACTCCCGAGGAGAACGCGCCCGTGTTCAACTTTGAAACGGAAACGATCCAGCGGCCCGCGGCTTAAAACAGGCCATGCGGGAAATCGTGGTCATCGAGCGCAGTACGGTGTCCCAAAATGGGCGCACCGTGCTTTATGAACGCAGGTATCACGGCCTGCTGTGTGACGACGGAGGGTTTCGTCTGTTAAGAGGAGGGCTGTTATGCAGCGCAAAGGAATAGTTACACAGTTCCGTCTGGGGCAGGTGGTGGCAAAACCCGGTATATTGGATGCTGTGCCAAGAGGTGAATTGCTGGCGGCGCTGAAGCGTCACCAACACTGCGACTGGGGAGAAGTACCGGCTTCGGATTGGGCTGCCAATGATCTGGCGCTCACTCATGGCGGACGTATCATCTCCGCCTATGAAAGCGAAACCAAGACAAAGTTTTGGATCATCACAGAGGCAGACCGGTCGGCAACGACGCTTTTGCTTCCGGAGGAATACTGAGAAATGGAGGGTATTTTATGAACGTGAGTCATCTGGCGGTGATCGTCCCAGTGGATGGGCTGCCGCAGGATATGGAAGAAGCAAGCCAGGAAGTGTGGGGTACCGTGACGCATCTGCTTTTGCCCCACCTGGGGAAATGCTATGCAAAATTTTATCCGGCAAGAAAAGCATGGGGATACAGGGTCCCGGAGACCTTTGGCGTCGTTCTGGGAAAAATCACCCCGGACCGGTTTTTGCGTCTCTATTTTGAGGCGTGCCAGGCGCAGGCAGCGGCCATTCATTTCCATGTAACGGAATTGGTCAAAACGGTAGACCCCTGTATGCTGGAAAAGACCATGGAGGAAGACGCGCCGTTTTGCACGGTGGTGGTAGATGGCAGCGATCCGGCTCAGACCACCCACGCGCTCTGGCAGATCGCTCTGCATGAGGGCGCTCTGCTCCCTGACTGCGGTGTGTACTATGTTAAAACGGGTAAGGCTTTGGCCAGCCAGAAGGAACAGGAAGCGATCCTGTCAAATGTCGCCGGATACGCCCTGTGCATGGTGACACTGGAACTCATGGAGGAGGACGATGGCTGAGTTTGATAAGCTGCTGTTTCTCCAGACACTGCGGGAGCTTCCGGAGCGCAGATCGCCGCTGCGGGAGCCGCACTACAACAAATATCTGGCGCAGGTGTTTGATGGACTGCGAAAGAATAGCAGTCTGGATTTGATGGCGCTGGATCTAAGTGCTGTCTCCCTGCACGATCTGACGCCGAAAGGTTATTCGGACGTCTACCGGAATGTGGCGCAGGGATGGGCGCAGGGCCTCAATCACTTCCTGAAGGAGACGCCGGCGGCATATTTGAAGCAAAAAACCTTCTTTTAGGAGGGGCGTTATGTACGATTACGAGTATGAAGAGGATGTTCTGCTGACGCTGCGCCTCCTGAAATACCTGCAGGAAGAGAGTCCGGCCAGGGCGCAGGAAGCGGTAGAGGCATTCAAGACGCTTGTCCCGGAGGACCCGTATGAGTTTATCGAATACACATTTTGGGACATCTTCACCGACATTACATTCGCTTCCGATGAGGCGGAAGAACTTACCATAGCCACCTTTTCCCATCGGGAAATCAACCGATTCTATGCGCTGTTGGCGCGTCTGGAGCTTATAGAGGGGCAGCAGACCGGAGCAAGTCAGAAGAAAGTGCATGATATTGTAGAGTTTTTCCTCTGCGGCGCCACCTATTCTGTCTTCCAGTTCAGCGTACAGGTTGTTGACGCCAGTGTAATGATCAACTTGCAGCTTTCCCCGGACTGCTACGACCCGCTTCCGTTTTTCAATTCCTTTATTGATATGCTGCTCTATTTCCGGCAGGAAAGCCAGCGGCTGGAGGAATTGATTCGGCAGGACGAACAAAAAACAGAACATTTACCGCGAGAGGAGGCTGCGTGACAATGACACGCGGAGAAAACCGGGATTTGACCCGGGACATCATTGTGCGGGTATCGCCAGCGCGCAATACCCTGATCGTAGAGGAACAGAAGCCGGGCGGGATCGTGAATTATAAGGAGATCGACCCGGTGGATTTCTACTTTGCCATCAATAAAAGTTATGTCAGCCGGGACCTTTTGAGCAGCGGCTTTTTACCGGAGCACTGCCTGCATATTTCCATGAATACCGCCGAGCGCCAGATCGTCTTTTGGAATCCAGAGCTGCGGGCCGATGTGGCTTACCGCGACAAAGAGTACCTGGATTTTCCGATCCCGAGGCTGGTATTCGGCGTGCGGATGCTGACGGATGGACGGGTGGTGGACTGCTCGATTGGCGTCGTGGCGGATGAAGCGCCCACGCCTGATACCCAGATGTTTTACTACCCCTTCTCCAATGTCTATACCAGTGGGAGGGTATGTACTGGAAATAACGTGCTGCCCCGCTACAAGAAGCTGACGTCGCTCAAGTATTTTCCGCGCTACCTTTTGGGTGTTCCGGACAATGATGACTACTATGATAAACAGCATAACCGCCTGGAGCTTCCGCATGGAGAGCTGCTGGAGCATCTGAAGGATAAGGAACCGGGCTATTACTATTCGGATATCCTGGTTCCGAATGGAAAGACATTGGCAGACTTTATCTGCGGGAGGTAAAGATGGAGCAGAAAAGCGCACGGGAAATTCAGCAGGCATTGGCACTGCCCTTTGCACCAGAGGATCTGGAGTGGCGGCTGCAGACAACGAACAAAGAGAAAACACGAGGGCTTGCGATCCCATACGTGACTAACCGAGCCATTCAAAACCGGCTGGATGATGTGGTTGGACCGGATCATTGGTATAACGAGTACAAGCCCTGGCATCGTTTTACCACAAAGGTGCGGTCAGAACGAAATCCATCCGAATTTGAGGAAAAGGAGATCATATCACAGTTATGCGGAATTGCGATCTATTTTGAGGACCGCAAAGAGTGGGTCGTAAAATGGGACGGTGCCGAGGACACGGATATTGAGCAGGTCAAAGGCGGTCTCTCTGACAGTATGAAGCGCGCGGCGGTCCAGTGGGGGATCGGGCGCGTGCTTTACAGTATGAATACGGTATGGGTAGACATTGAGAAACAGGGCCGGAGCTTTATCATTAAAGACGGTGAACGCGCCCGATTGGATAAGGCATACCTCGGGATGCTCCAGAGGCTCGGCCTGAAGCCTGCGTCGGCAGGCGGATTGCAGTCCCTCCTGACGCCGAAAAACACGGTGGAAGCACCCCAAGGAGGCGCACAGCAGCAGAACGCGAATCCTCCCGCACCGGCGGCAGCGGCGCAAAGCGCTCCTGCAGGCGCGGGACAGCCAGCCGCCGCGCAGCAGCCGCCTGCGGCATCGGAAACCGCTCCCGCTCCCGCCGCGGAGCCGCCGCAGTCCGCCTATGAATATGTGGTGGTGGAGGCCAGGGTGCAAGGCGGCATGAAGGGCAGCAACACACTGGTCATCTTGCAAAACGCGGACGGCAAGCGTACTCAGGCGTTTGCCCGGGGCTCCCGGACGGAATTGGCCACCGGCGTGCATCTCACCAGCGTCAAGCTGACTCTTCGCAGACAGGACACAGTGGCTTACTACGTTCTGGAAAGCTACGAGCTGTCGGCACCCCAACCGGCGGCAGCCTGACACAGAACTGAAAGAAGGGAGTTTCTGTTTTGAAAAAAATTGAACAGTTCCAGATCACCAGCATGACCATCGCCGGATTCAAGTCCTACCAGGACCCCACGGAGCTGACCTTTGGCAATCCCACCATTATCACCGGCGGTAACGGCCGGGGAAAGACCAGCATTGCAGACGCCATCGCCTTTGCCATCACCGGCACGCCCTTCTTTGGCGAGCGCGGTATCGACAAGCTGCACAATGAAGCGAGCCCGGATGTATTCGTCAGCCTGCGCTTCGTGGATGAAACCGGGAGCCATGAGCTGACCCGGACCCGGAAGAAAAACCGCATGACCATCACCTATGACGGGTATGAACTCCGCCAGCTCGACCTGACGGATATGTTCGGTGAGCGCGACGTATTCCTGTCCATCTTCAACCCGCTCTACTTCATTGAGGAATTGGGAGATGCGGGGAAAAATCTTCTGGAGATGTACCTGCCCATGATCCCCCATGAGGCCGTGCTGGCCCAGTTGTCCGCGCCGGTACAAGATAGCCTGCGGGATAAAGAGATCCTGTCCCCGGAAACATACCTGACCAAGAAACGCGCTGAGATCCGGGAGCTGGAAAATCACATCATCTACTTAAACGGCCAGAAGGATCTCGCGGTCAGCCAGGGGCGTGAACGGAGACAGGCGGCTCAGGCGCTGGCCCAAAGCCTGGAGGCCGTGCGGTCGGAACTGGCGGCTCTGGAGGAAAAGCAGTTTGCCGGCATGGATGTTCCCGCCCTGCAGGAGCAGCTGGTAGACCTGAGCGCCCGGTATGGCGAGAGCCATCGGGATGACCAGGCGGAAACCGCCCAAAGGCGGGCCTCGCTGCAGACGCTTCGGGAGAAGGTCGCGCAGCGGCAGGCGGAACAGTATGCCTCCCCCTACACCAAGGCCATGGCCGAGGCTGAGGCCAAAATGAAAGAACTTGGGAGACGGTACAGCCGGGAAACCAAGGCGTATGAGGCGCTGGTCCCGGGCACGGTCTGCCCCACCTGCCACCGGCAGATCACAGAGGCATCACTGCCCGAGGTGCAGGAAGAACTGAAAAAGGCCGCGGGCGCCATTCTTGCCGAGGGCAAGACAAAACAGGAGGAACTCAAGCAGCTTCAGGAGCTGGATCAGAAAAGCGCGAGTACCTTCGAGCAATTCAAGGCCGACGATATTCAGGCTTGGAGCGCTGAGATCGAGAAGCTGGAGGAGCAGGACCACCAGGCGGAACAGACCGCCGGGAATCAGGCACAGGAACTGCGTGCGAAAATCCAGATGCTGAACGACGACTTGACTTATGGCCGCCTGACTCCAGAGGAGTACGACCGGATGGTGGAATGCCGCGAGGAGGTCAGGAAAGCCGAAACCGAACTTTCCACGCTACAAGGCATGACCGAAATGTACCCATCCGACTTCGACCAGCAGATCGCGCAGGATGAACAGGAAATCACAGAACTCAAAAAGCATATTGCCGATGTGGTCATCTATGTGAGCAAGCGGGCTGAGCTGACCTTTTCCCAGTTGAAAATGAACCGGGTGGAGATCTCGCTCTACGATATAGTGAAAAGCACAGGCGAGTTCAAGGACGCTTTCCGGTTTACCTATGGCGGCCGACGCTATGACCGCCTCTCCCTTTCGGAAAAGGTGCGCGCCGGAATGGAGGTTTCCGAACTTATCAAGCGTCTGACCGGGCGCAACTACCCGGTATTCGTGGACAATATGGAGTCCATCGACGATCTGGCCAATGTCCGGCCCACAGGGCAGGTCATCATGGCCAAGTGCGTCCGGGGGGCTGAACTGCAGGTGCGGCCGGTATCTGAGCCTGTGCGGCAGGCAGCGTAAACGGAAGGGGGCGACCCCGCCTGAGCCGCAAAGTTTATGACAAAATTCCCATCGTGGACGCGGCCAGGCGGTGCGGGCTCGTCCTCGACTCCCGGACGCTGCGGCGCGAGGAAGTCGAGGCGAGCTGCCCCTTCTGCGGCGACCACGGGCCGGGAAAGTATCATCTGAGCCTCAATACCCTGACGGACCAGTACCGCTGCAATCTCTGCGGTGCACGCGGCAACAGCGTGTCGTTGTTTGCCCGGGTCAAAGGAATCAGCAATAAAGAGGCATATCTGGAGTTGGCAAAGGAGGGCAAGGTCTATCCCATGCCCACACAGCCGGCTCCCAAAACACAAGAACGGCAGCCGCTTGCCCTGGAGGCACGGCATCAGATGTATTCTGAAATGCTGGATTATCTGACGCTGCTCCCCAAGCACAGGGAAAACCTGTTGGAG
>JAXWVI010000057.1:0-32977 GCA_037245165.1 bacterium | reverse complement strand
AGGTTTCTTGCACTTATTTCGGTGTTCGGGTCAGCAGGAAGGCTGACTGCGGACACGTCATAAATCTTCTTGACGCGCGTAATTGTCGTGGTGTGCGTGTCTCGGTCATACTCGGACGCGCCGATGGTGAACGCCCACGACATGCGTGTAACAAGGCCGTTGTCGATTTCCTCGAATCGGTTTCGGGCGGCTTCTGATTTCGAGAGGTCGGCGGCCATAAAAAGCCCGTGCTCGTCGGGCTCGACGATGAGCGTGCCGTTCGACTGGCGCGCCAAAACGTCGCCCACATGGTCGAACTGCATGATGATGTCGCTCATGTCGGTATCGACGAATGCGTCTGGGCTGATGACCTCGCGGTACTCGGTGCCGTCCCAAGGGTCTTGCCAAAGGACGTATGGGTCATTGAACGTCGAAGCGTATCCCTCGACGTAGTAGTCAGATTCGATGCGCTTCTCGCGCTTGCCGCCATCGGGCAGGCTGCGCAGCACCATCGACATTGTTCTGTATTGACGCTCATTCGGCTTGGCTGGCATCGTCGTCACCGTCCTTCTTCTTACCGTCGATTGCCGCGACGTTTGCGTTTACCTCAGCTGCCTTGGCGGCTTGCTCGGATGTGTGCTCACTTATCAAGTCCAGGTCAATGTACTCGCCGCGGATAACGTGGCGGTCGCCGCCCTCGTAATGCGGAAGCTGGAACACGTCAGCGCCCTGGTTGCCCGTCATGATTCCTCGGTCATAGAGCGATGTGACGACGTTGAGCTTTGTTTGATTACTAGCGAACTCAAGGCGGTTCGCGCTGAACATGATGCTGTTACCGTACGCGATCTCGTTCGGCGTGAAGGTCATGCACGTGAGCACGTATCCAAGCTGCACCGCGAAAACCTCTGTGCGACCCTCGTAGAACGAGTTGTATGTTTCCTCGTCGGCCTTGTTCATAACGATATCTTCGCACGAGCCGAAGAACCGATATGCGGCCTTCTCGATGCGTTCCATCTGGGCGGCGTCCACTGTGTAGCTCTGCGGCGTTATCTGTTTGACGTCGTTGTATTTATTGTCATAGACAGCTATACCGCCGGCGTTCGCCGAACCGAGCTGCTTGTTGAATTCCTTTCGGGCCTTCTCCAAGTCTTCGGGATTGCGGTTCTGCGACATCTTGCCTATGAAGCGAATGGCCGCACCTTGCTCGATGGCTGTCTTCTCAGCTTCGTTCTGCGCGTGCATCAGCTCTAGCGTCGGATTGAGCACGTTCGTCCCGTCGCCGAACAAATCGCTTCTGAATTGGTGACGCGTCAACACGCCGACACGCGACCATTCGAGCATGGTGGCGTCACCGCCAGGGAAAGACAGCTTGAGCCACAGCGTTCCGCTGACGTCGTAGGCTTCGCACTGCCCCGGAAGGACAGGATAGTAGCCCGTGATGGTCTCGGTGCTCCCGTCGAGAATGGGAACGATAAGGCACGTGTCGCACACGTCCAGCATCGTCGAGATTCGGTGCAGGAACTGCGGCGTTGTCATCCATGGGTTCGGCTGCCATTCGAGCGAGCGCGTTGCCAACCGCTGAGCGGTTCCCGAAACCTCGGGTTTCAGTTTGCTCGCGTGGTCGGCGTTTCGCTCGATGATGCTTCGCGTCAGCTCCGCTTCGTAGATGCCGCCACTCCACGTTGTAAAGCGCGGCGCGTACGCCGTGAACGTCTGAAAGTAACCGTCCACGGCCTGCATGATCGGCTTGTGGAATACGGCATCGAACATTGAGCGGAACATCGACGTTCGTTTAGCCACGTTTAACCTCCAATCATGCTTCTGAAATCGTCCATCATGTCTTTTAAGACCACGAATGCATCGCATTCCGCCGCCCAGGCGTCGATGCGGTTGCGCGGGTCTTGGTTCTTTTTGTCGGGCGCGATGTTTCCGTTCGCGTCGCTACGCACCGCAACGTTCGAGCGGCACCACTCGGCAATCGGGTTGCTGTTGTCAACTACGCGGTTCTCCTTGTACAGGGCGCGTAGCTCCTTCATCGGCATCGAGAGCGTTTGAGCGCCTTGGATGACCTTCTTGAAGTTATCGGCTCCGAAATAACCTTCGTAGGCTTCCACCGTCGGCACGTCGCGCATGTGCCACGGGTCGTAGCCGCACGCAACGGCATAGATGCCGTATTTCTCGCGCACCTCATCCACCCAATCGAGCACGAGCCGCTTGTCGATGATTGGCGTCGGAGACGTTCGCAGAAGCCCGCGCGCGATCCACGCGTCGTAAGGTACGCCGTCGCGACCGCCGCGTCGTCCTTCCGTTTCCGCCTGCTCCAAGGCGCGAAGCGGAATCCACGCCATGTGCATCGCATATATGCGCTCGTCGTTCGGGCGCATCATCAGCAAGCATGCGGCGGTGAGGTCGGTGGTGTCTGACGCGTCAACGCCGAGCACCGCATAAGAAAAAGACCCGTCGGACGGATCGAAAGTGTCATCGTTATGAATCTCAGCCCACGTAAGCCACGCTTGGCTTTGGTTTTCGATGAGGTTGAAGTCCTTGACCAGAAGTGTCGGCAGAAATGTCGGGTCATCTTTGGCCTTTGAGACGTTTTGGCGCAAGCCCTCAAGGCTTTTGATGGTGCCAAGGCCAGGGTTCGCCTTAATCCACGCCGATTCCTCTTGCCACTCATCGCGCTCATCAAGCTCGAAGATGAACGCTATGAAGCGCTCAGCCTTCTCGCCTGTCGCCTTACCGTCGAGCCATTTGGTGGCGTATTCGTATTGGGCGTCGAAGATGCCGTTTCGAACGAAACCGTTGGTCGTGATTTCCAGAACCAGCGGTTGGCGGCGGGCGGACGTGCCCTGAATGGTTAGGTCGTACAGATCACGGTTCTTCATTGCCGCGAGCTCGTCGACGATGGCACCTGAGATGTCAAGGCCGTCGAGGTGGTTCGTGTTGGCGGAAAGCGCCTTGATTGAACCCATGTTGAGGTCGCAGTAGAGGTCACTCACGCGCTTGCGAACGTGCCGCCCAAGAGCGGGCGACGTGAGAACCATGCGCCAGGCGTTGTTGAAGCCCTTCGCCGCCTGGTCGTGAGCCGTGGCGACGTTGTAGACCTCGGGCGCACCCTCATCGTCGTTGATAAGCAAGTCAAGCTCTATGGCGGAAGCAAGCGCGGTCTTGCCGTTCTTGCGCCCCATAATCCAGAGCACTTCGCGATACTGCCGTTTTCCCTCAACGTCCACGAAGCCGAAAACGACGGATAGGATGGCTCGCTGAAAAAGCTCAAGCTCGAACGGCTGGCCGAGCTTGCCAGATGGAAGTCGGCAGAAGCGCTCGATGAAGCTCACGTGTTTCTGCGCGTATTCCTCGCGATAGTGGTATGGATACAGCGGGTCGTCGTTGTCCAAGTCTCGAAGGACGATGGCCGCGACCTGCTGCATCTTCGCGCACGCGGTTATCGTGCCGTCGAGGACGCCGCCGAAGTACTCGCGTATCGCCTTTTCGCACGAGCCAGCGGCCTTCTTCCTAGCCACCGAACCTCGTCTCGTTCAGGTAGTCCATGAGCGCATCGGCTGAAGTGCTGCCGCTCGGCATCATATCGGTGATCTGCTTGATACCGCGCGAGAACGTTGTGAACAGCTTGTTGTACGCGGAAAAGCCTGGATGCTCGCGCAAGCCCGATTGACCGCCGCCGTTGTCGTACTCGGTGAAGATGCTTTCGCCCATCAGATCCACGCGAGCTTGGTCGAGTTTCACTTTCAGAAACGCGATGTTCGACATGAGCGGCATGATGGCTGTGCGCTTGTCGTCTGGAATGACGTCCTTGGTCAAGCGTTGCAAGCGTTTCAACTCGTTTTGATAGAGCGATTGCACCGATTGCCCGTTCCGCTTCGGGGGACTCTTCGCGACTTTCGGCGAAATCTCTGTACTTTCGCATACTTTTCGCTTTGCCACAAGACCACCCCCGTTCTGAAAACCTTTGCGCGCATAAATCTATCTCCCGGCGTTGGTGCCCTAGGCTGGTAGCCTTGGTTTTCGAACGGGGGGATGCTGCGTCGCTCTGACCTGCTGTTTTGTTGTCTCTGTTTTGTGAGCTGCGAATTGTGCTCAGTCTGTGTGTTCACCGTTCAACGAAACCAAGTTGCCGTCCTCATCGAACGCCAAGCCTTGCCTAGTGCTGCCTTGCCTTACCCAGCCGTGCACCTTCTTGTGGCACAGGTCGCACAGGCTCACTAGGTTGTCGAGGTTTGTGTTGATGTTCGGATCGTTGACGTTCGCTGGAGTCAGCTCCACGATGTGATGAACCATGACCGCTGGTGTCTCTACTCCTTGAGCCAAGCAATGCTGGCAAAGGTAGCAATCGCGTTGCAATGCCTGCTCGCGAGCCTGCTCCCAGTCGGTCGAGTGATAGAAGCGGTATGAGAAGCCCTTAGCCATCGCCGTACCTTCCCAACAAAAAAGGGACGCGAGCCAAAGCCCGTGTCCCTTTCGTTTACCTAATCCACCATAGCGAACTTTAGCATAAAGCGGGAAGTGAAGGGAAGTACTGTTTTCAATTTTCCTTGAGCCACGCCGCGCCAACAGTGTCGATGTACCTGAACGCGGCATTGCACAATTCGCGGCACCACTTGGGCGAACACTGCATAACGGCGGCAACGTCAGCCCATGGCATTGCTTGGCAGTAGCCCATACATACAGCATCGGCGTAGCGGTTGCCCTTGAGCTTTGCCAAGCCGCCGTGATTGTCGTTGCCATACAGCACGGCGCAGGCTTCATCAACGACGGCGTTGCTCTCAACTATGCGCAGCTCCAAGCGTTGCTCGAAGTCGATGCGCCCGTTAACCGCATCCATAGGGTCACACGAGCCGCCGCCACCGCCAGCCGTGTAGCTCTGAGCCTTTGCCCCTTCACGAGCCTTGAGACGCGCAAGCATCTCTCTTGACTTCTCAAGGCTCGCTACTTCGTCGCGTATGCCCTCAAAGTATTCCTTGGCATTCACGACGCATCAGCTACTCGATGCCGGTAGAGCCGAAGCCGTCTTCGCCGCGATCGGTGACGCTCAGCTCGTCGACCTTCACCAGGTCGCACGGCACGAACGGCACAACGACCATCTGGCAAACCCGCGAGCCCTTCGGCAGATACACCGTGTCGCAGCTGAGGTTCACGAGTGGCGCGCACACCTCGCCGCGAAAGCCGCTGTCGATAACTCCGACGCTGTGACTGAGCGTGACGCCGTAAAGGCTCGAAAGGCCAGAGCGCGGGAACAGCAGCCCAACGCATCCTGTCGGAATCTCAAATGCGCATCCGAGCCCGACGATTGCCCGCGCGTTCGGCTCAAGCCTGCAATCCTCGGTGATGCACAGGTCGAAGCCTGCATCCCCGTCGTGCGCGTAACGCGGCAGCTCTGCGCCGTCTGACAGCTTCACGTTCAGTTTTCGTCCTTGCATATCTACCCCCTAAAACGGAATGTCTTCGTCGTAAACGTCAGGCGTGTACGCCTGTTGCGGCTGGGCCTGGTAGGGCTGCTGGGCTTGCGGCTGCTGTGGTTGCCTGTAGTTGGTCATGCCGATGATGTTGTCGACGATGACCTCTAGCTTGCGGCGGCGTTGTCCGTCGGCTTCCCATGTGCTCATGCGCAGGTGCCCCACGACGGCAAGCTTTGCGCCTTTTTGCAGGTAGCCGCTGGCTTGCAGCGATTCGCCGCGCTTGCCGAACATCGTGCAATCAACCCAGCTGGTTTCGTCCGCATAGCTGCCGTCTTGCTGCTTGCGCCTGTGGTTGACAGCCAGCGAGAACGACGTGATCGCCATTCCGCCAGCCGTGTACCTCACCTCGGCATCGTTGCCGAGGTTCCCGCTCAGCGTGCAGGTGTTAAGGCTCTCGGCGCTCATCGGGCACCACCTCCGACGATTGCCAGCGCCAAGAAGGCGAAGACCGTGATGGCCGTAGCAATCGCAGGCAAAACAAAAGTGAATGTGCCGTGCGTGAACAGCAGGGTGAACGACTCGACCAGGCAGAAGAAGCAGAACATCAGAACCACTGCGAGCAGCACAGCAGCGACGGTCGTGAACAGAGCGATGCGATTGATGCTCTTGCGGCCATCATCACGTTTCGCCATGCCTACCACCTCACCAGGGTAGACAGCAGGTTTGCACGCTGGTTCTTGCCCAAGCCCTTCACCTTGCGACCGCTTGCGATGCGCAGCTTCTTCATGAGCGCGTCGGCGCGGTTCTCGGCGTATCCAGGCAACGCCGTAATCATCTGCTTGACGCGCATACCTGATGCCGCCTGATCTCCTTCGTCCGCAAGCTCAAAGAACTTCTCAAGCGGCAAAGCGCCCTTCTTCAACTGCTCGCGGTACTCGGCGCGGCGATGCCTAACCTGCATTCCCTTGGCAAGGTTCTCTTGCCTTTGCTCTTTAGTCAAAATCGGTACCATTTTCTCTATCTCCTTATTCTTAGGTGGAATTCGCACCATGTCGTTTTCAGAGCCGCTTGTTTCGCGGCCTGAACTGTCTTTTCGTCGGCGTCGGCAAAATGGTTCGCGCGATGCCGTTTACACACCGTTTACACACCTCCCAAGCTGTCCGCGAAGCTCTCGAAAGCCTGCGCGGCGGCTTGGTCGCGGCCCTTCATCAGATGCGCGTACGTCTTGAGCGTGGTCGATTCGTCGGCATGTCCCAAGCGCTCGGAAAGCGTCTTGAGGTCGACGCCCTCGGCAAGGCACCACGTCGCGTGAGTGTGGCGAAGGCTGTGGAAGGTGCATTTCTTCGACAGCCCCAATCGGTTTCGAAGGCGGCTGAAAGCCTTTGAGACCGTGTTCGGGCGCATGTACGAGCCGTCTACGGTCACCAGCGGCGCGTTGGGCGTGAGAGAGCTGCAAAACCGGTCCTGCAAGCCCAGGAAGGCGTACACGGCGGCGAAGTCCTTCTCGGTAAGGCTCACGTTGCGGCTGCGCTTGCTCTTGGTCGTGTCCCTGCGCTCCACGCCGCCGTGAAGCTCGACGACCGTTCCGCACACGTGGATGTAGCCGAGCCGACGCGACACGTCCCGCCTGCGCACGGCGCACACCTCGCCGACGCGCATGCCCGTATGGAGCGCGAGCCATGCGGCGAACGAGTAGGCCGCCTGGCGCATGGTCTGCGCATTGAGCACATCGGGCGCGATTTCGCTTGAGAGCGCCTTGTTCAGCGTCTCGAAATCCCATTCGTCGATGGCGATCGCCTCATGCTTTTCCTCGCCAGGCTCTTGAACGTAGAACATCGGGTTGCTCTCGCAGATGCCAGCGTTCACCCAATGGTTGTATGCGCCGCGCAGAAAGTAGTGCACTCCGCGAACCGTGTTGCGGCTCAAGCCCTGGCCGTTCTTGTCCTTCGGCAAGAGCAGCTTCGTCTCGAAGTCGTTGAAATCCATCACGGTCAGCTCGCCAACGGTTTTCCCGGCTAGGTATTCGGCAACGTACTTCGTGGACGTCTCCCAGCGGTTAGCGGTCGCGGGTGCTATGTCCTTGGCCATGCGTTCGGCCCTGTACTCGACCAAAAGGTCTGCTATGAACGCGCTCTTGACCTTGCCGCCAGCCGATATGCTCGCAACCCACTCGTTCGCGAGCTCTTGGGCCTGTGCCCGCGTGCTCGCTTCGGGAAAGCTCTTGCGAGGTCTGCGCTGCTTACCGTCAACCGTCTTTCCAAGGTACGGTTGCGCGTACCAGACACCCTTGGCATCCTGCTTGACCTCAACGCCCATGGCTTCCGCCCTTGTCGTTGATTACCTCGATGGCATCGCCAACGATGTCAGACCACATGACGAGGTCTTCGTAGCTGACCTTCACGCTCTCGCGCTCGCGCTTCTCGCACGTCAGGATTCGGCGGCTCATGTCCTGCGAGACCATGCAGAGGTTGTCGAGCACGTGCCGCTTTCTGAGCCTACTCATCGAAATCACCACGCGTTACCGTCACCGTGACGCCAGAAACGCCAAACGTGCGCAAGAGGAACAACAGCGACACGACTAGATCGCTCGCGGCCTTCTGGATGTCCTCGACCCTTGCGTTGTTTACCCCGTCCTTGATTTCGATGCCGAACTTAACGCTACTCATCTCCATCACCCTCAATCGCGCGAATCACGTTGTCGATGCACTCGCGAGCTTTTTTGAGGTCTTCGATGCCGTTCTTGTCGCGCCATCGCCACAGGTACTTGAACGCGCATCCCTGCATGTATGCCGTATAGGCGTCCGTGCCGAGCATGGATTCCATTGCCGTTTTGCACTCAATGCCAGTATGCCCTGCGTAGTGAGACGGCTTCGTAACGGGATCAAAAGCAGAATCAGTGTTTGCTTCCGTTGCGTAAGTGCAATCCACAAAACCATCCGGGTCGGTCAGATCGCCGACGCGTTTGACGTATGAAGTCATTCCTTGCCGCCTTTCTTACAGTTGCGCCAGACGCGCAAGCAGTTAACCAGTGTCGGATTCGCCTTGATTGCGAACTCGAAGTTGACGGCATCGGCATCTATGGTTACCGCTTCGGCCCTGATGCCCATATCGCCAAAAAATGCACGAACGTCGTCAATGAGGACTGGAACCATTCCGTCGGAATCTCGCTTGACCTCAATTGAGGTAAACCCTCGCTCTCCATAGATTCCACGACCAACAACAATTGGGTCGGGTGCATCAATTCCGCATTGGCTCATATAGCGCCGAAGCCACGTGGCATGTATCACGTCCCTAACCGCAATCGGAATCCCGCTTTGAGCGGATAGCTCAAGAAGGCGCGTCGTTTTGCCGGTTCCGCGTGTGCCAACGATGCAAATCATCCTTCCTCCTTTGAGCCCAACCACGGATGCGGGAACAGAACCCTTGCGCCGCATCCAGGGCAGTATTTCAATCCGATTGGCTTGTACGGGTGTTCAGGCTCGAACCAGCTGTATTCGCCGCTCCAGTCGAACATCAGCTCTTGCCCGCATTCGGAGCACGTGAAGCAGCTGCAATCTTCGGAAGGCTTATCAATCCGCAAGCACTGGTCTTCCTCGTCCCAAACGGTGCCGAACGCCTCTGGGATGAACTCGCACTCTTTGTCGGGCACGTACAGCTTGCCGTCGCATTCGATGATGTCCGGCTCGCCCAGGGGTTCGAGCAGTCGCAAGACGCGACTTTCTTGGCTAGGCATTGGCGACCACCTCCGCACCGCAATGCGGGCAGAAGTGAAGAGCCATTCCTATCTTGTCTGTTTGCGCCTTGCAATGACATTCGGAGCACTCAAACCATTGGATTGCACCTACTGGCCGCATTCCGCCATGGCTCGCGATGTCGTGGCATATCGGGCGGTCTATCAGCTCGGCAAGTCGTTTGAACACGTCATAGCCGCGAGTGCACTGAATCGCATCGCGAATGTTCTTGCTCTCGCGGGCGGTCGGTACCGGCTCGGACGGATAGAAGCGACGCAGACGCTCCGCGTACATATGGCATTGCCTGCTACTAACCTTCATCGTTCGATACCTCCAAAAGCCGCTTGAAATCGACCTCGTGCAGAATCTTGTAAAGCTGCTCGACTTGCGGAGAGCGCCACGCCGTCATGCCGTAGGTGTGCGGGTCGATATAGTGGTAGTCGTTGCGCTTGATGTGCTCCTTGGCTTCACGAAGCGTGAGGAACATCGTGTTTTCGGCTATGCGTTCGGCCTTCGTCTCGAAAAACGCGTGCTTGCCGGTATCACGGCACCAACGCTCGATGTACTGCCAAGAACCCATCCATTCCTCGCCCTTGGTTCCCGCTTTGAGGGCGGCGAGTACGGCTTCGTCGGGCGTCATGGACTCCAGCTCTTCAAAGTTGTCGTCGAGCAGCGTCACGCGATCAACCTGGTCGATTCCCTCGCGTGCTTCGCGGTACTCGTGCGTCATCACCACCCAGAAGCGCGGGTCGGCCTGGCACTGGTGCGGCTGCGTGTTCATCTCGTCTTGCAGATCAGCAAGAAACTCGATGTCTTCGCGGGTGATCTGTCGCAGCTGGGGTTTACCTGATTCGCTCATTGCCTTCTCCTTTCTTCAGCTCGCGGCACTTCCAGCAGCGCTTGTCTCCCGTCGGCTTGTCGATTTCAATGAACCAATCAAGTGGACGTTCCGTGCCGCAGAACGGGCAACGCCGCGTTTCGACCTTGTTGGCATAGCTTCGCCAAGACATGTGAATCACCGTCCTTTGTTGAAAACTCTTCGATTGTTGAAAACTTGTGGAAAGCATGTTGAAAACTATGATTCGAGCGATTGAAAAGCTCGAGAATTCGGCGCGAAAACGAACGTCCGCAAAGAAAGAAGCAAAGAAAGTAAGACTTACTTGTCACATAACGCCACAAGCACGTTTGCGGGTTTTGGGTTTGGGTTGGGTTGGGACCCAACCCAAAACCCGCCCTGTATTGTTATGTATTGTATTGTTAGGGTTTAGCCAATCGCAAACCGATGGTTTACCGCTGGTTTCTTCCATGAACATCCGTTTTACCGCCTTTGACCTGCTATTTCATCGGCTCTGACTTGTTCTTGCGAGGTCTCCCGCCTTTGGCTCCGTTCGCCCTTTGCATGCCGAAATACAGAGCGTTTTTCTGCATCCTCGCGCTCTCGATGCGCCCTTTTCCGTCGCGCGTCAGCAAGCCGATCTCAAGAAGACAGCTGATGAAACCCTTGCAATCGTCGACGCTTGAAATCTCGTCGAACGCGCCAGCCTTGCGCATGCCAATCTGTTCGGCGAGTATCAGCCAGTCCTCGTCCGTCTCCACGGGCAAAGAGTGCGTCGTGGTGTTCGCCAGAATCTCGCACAGCCGCCAGAATGCGCCATACCCAGCGTTTCCATAGCGGAACAGCAACCGTTGGCACTTCTGGTCTTGCGCGGCGTTTGAGTCGTGCTGGAACCACGCCATAGGGTCTTGCGCCTTGTCGTGAACCTCCTTGGCAACCATCATTCGTCTTCACCTCCTTCATCCATCACAAGCCCCTTGCTCATGCCGCGAAGATGCCAGCCATCCCATACGCAGTGGCCGCACTCTCGGCAGTTCGTCCAAATGAGCACACCGCGAAACATGCACCTGCTTTTCGGCTTGTTGCCCGTGGCGTTGAAAAAGCCGCTCTCGTACTCGCACGCGCCTGGATCAGGCATGGGCGGCTCTTCGAACAAGCTCAGCTGGTCACAACTGCTCGACATACTTCTGGCTCGCGGTTCGGATGATTCCCATCAGATGGTCTTCGGGGTCTCCCGCCTTCAAGCGGCCATCGACCAGAACGGAAGCGTATGCGAGCGTGGAGCAGATGATTTCGCCCACGAAAGCGGCGTCGAAGTCGATGCGCTCGCCGGTGACGCTGTTGCCGATATGGCATTCCTCGATGCTATGGGCGACGTCGGAAACCTCGCGAAGCTGCTTGACGATGTTCTTGCGCAGCATGTCATCCTTCTTTCTTCGTGTCGTAGATGGACTTGCGCGTCTCGATGTTCAAATCGGGATGCCGTTCCAAAAGCCAACGGCTCAAAAGCGGCGTGTCCGTGTTGTTGATTGCGTAGGCGTGCTCTTGTCCGTTTCCATCCATGAACGGAACGCCTGTGAGCTTGTGCGAACCCTCATAGCGCTGCTTCTCGATGAGATACTTGGTCGATACGCGTATGCCGCGCTGATGGATTGCCAGGGCCGTGAGCTCGATGCTGCGAAGCGTCTTGGGGTTTAGCTCGCACCACTTGGCGAACAGCTCGGCGCGGTCTTGAATCTTGAGCGGAAGCGGATAGACCGCCATTCGCTCTTGCCGCATCACGCTTTCGAGCGGCTGGGTGAAATCGTCGGTGTTCATCGCGCATCACGTCCGACCAGATGCAAGATGAACCACACCTCGCCGCCGAGCAGGATGAACGGAAGCCACCAGCAGCCAAAGGAATCGCAAAACCAGATAAGCCATTCAGCCGCCGCCATTGGAACGATGCCGCACAGGCACAGCCCCGCGAAAATGTAGACAAACCAACGGATAACCAACGGTTTTCCTGCTAGAATCTCATCGTCATTGCTCTGGAAGTTTTGACGATAGCCCGTGCGCGTTTGCCGACGTGCGCGGGCACCTTCTCTTTGCAGGCTTGCGCGGCTTCTCTGACCCTCATAAAGAACCGACGCTGACACGCACTCGACGCGCTGCGGCGGCTTCGCTTGTCTAAAACCACCACGCAAACCAGTGGTTTCTTGCTTGGTTTCATACATTTGAAACCCCTCCTTTCTCGTTTAACTGCGGTGAATGGTGTTGACGGTGATGTTGAGGTCTTTAAGAGCCCATTTGATTCCGAACTCGACGCCCATGGCGATTGCCAGTGTGATAAAGCACCACAGCTCCGCTACCACAAGCAGCTCATCAAGCCATTCCATTACGCGACCTCATCCCAGCCCATAAGCTCGTTGGGGCTGATGTGCGCCACGCGGCAAATGCCCATGATCTTGTCAGCGCCGGGGATGTAGCCCTCGCCGCTCTCGTACTTCACGACGGAATCCTTAGAAATGCCGACGCGCTTGGCGAACTCATCCTGAGAGATGTCGAGCTTCGCACGGGCGGCTCGCAGGTTCGCTGCGAACACCTCCTTGTTGAAACCCATAACGTTTCCTCCTTTCTGCATTGAGCCAGTCTTTGGCTACTTGCTTGTCAAGTAGCCAACCCGTATATTCCTTGGGTTTACCCTAGGAATATCGCGCTTTCGGAAGATTTCTTCCTAGCACGTGTTGCAGTATAAGCGAGTTCCTTCCTATTGCAAGAGGAGAATAAGAAATAATTTGCTTATTCGCTTTTTACGGTATAGAATTCACGGCAGATAATTGCTTATTAGGAGGTGCGAAATGGAGCTTGCGATTAAGGAACTGCGCAAGAAATTGCACATTTCCCAATCGGAGTTTGCACAAGCCGTCGGCGTATCGATGCGCACTGTTGGTTCTTGGGAACGCGGCGAATCTTTTCCAAACGCCGAGCAGGTTTGGAACTGCGCAAAAGCCCTTGGATGTTCGCCGAATGAAATCCTGTGTTGGGACGATGAGAAGCCATCAAACGGCAAGCTGACCGATGATGAGCGCGAGATCGTTGACAATTACCGCGACAGTTCGCCGCAATGGCGGCAGAACATAGCTATGACCGCAAAAGCGGCGGCAAACGATTCGAGGAGGGAATAACATGGGCATCTTCAAGAACCAACGCGAGGAATTGGCGCGTCAGGAAATTGATAAGGCGATTTCGTCTGTTCCTAACCCGGACGGTCGCGTACACGTGATGTTAGTCCGCTCGTTTGGTCAGACGTTCAGCGGTCAGGTGTTTGGGGCTGACCAGAAATATAACGAACAAATCAACGAGGTTCTTAATGCGCTGCAAGACAAGGGACTTGAGATAATCCGCGTCGATACCAATTCGGTACCAGACCAAGGCATCAGTGGAGCGGATCGTTACGACACGCTGATTACCTACAGATAGCAAAACGCCCTGCATCTATCCGCCAAGACCGAATGCAGGGCTCGCCATTCCACTGAAAACTGAAAAGGCAAGGTGATAATACCATGGCAAAGGGTAACCGTGCGGCCATATACGCACGTTTCAGCTCGCACAACCAGCGAGACGAGAGTATCGAGATTCAGGTCGATAAGTCGCGCGAGTTCTGCGAAGAAAGCGGCCTTACCGTCGTTCGCATATACAGCGATTACGCAAAAACTGGCAAGAACACGAACCGCGCCGAATTTCAGGCGATGCTTAAAGATGCCCAAAAGGGACTCTTTGATTACGTCGTGATATACAAGGTCACGCGCATCATGCGAAACCGCGACGAGATGGCCTTAGCGCGCATCATGCTGCGCAAGGCAGGCGTTGAAATCCTCTATGCCGGTGAAACGCTCGGTGAGGGATCAACGAAGGTTTTGCATCTCGGCATGCTCGAAGTGCTCGCCGAGTATGAGAGCGCTGTCGATAGCGAGCGCATCCGCGACGGCATCCAGAAGAACGCGCAACGCGGCATGGCAAGCGGTCAGCGCCTATACGGTTGGGATGTGGTAGATGATCGCTTCGTGGTAAACGAGCGCGAAGCCGCCGTGATGCACAAGATGAAAAACATGCTGTTCTCAGGCTCGACCATTGCCGACATCCAGAGGGCTATAAGAACCGAGCGAACCAGGCGCGGCAAGCCGTTCTCGCAAAGCACAATTAAAAGGCTGCTTACACGCGAGCAAAATTGCGGAGTATATAAATTCGCGGGCGTGCGCACGCCGAACGGCATGCCTGCGCTGTGGTCTCGCCAAGAACAAGACGAAATAACAAGCATTCTCAACGGGCGCGGTCATAAGCACCGCGTCGTCGACGGAGAGCAGCCCTACGCGCTCAGCGGCAAGATGTATTGCCGCGAATGCGGCAGGTGGTTCGTCGGAACCTCTGGAACTGGAAAGAGCGGCAAGACGTATTACTACTACCGCTGTCCGAAGTGCCGCCGCACGTTCCGTCGCGACCTCATAGAGGATGCGGTTGCCGATACCATACTCGAATCTATACATGACCCAAACGTGCGCGAGCGCATCATTGCGACGCTTGAGATGATGATCGCCGAAACCGCCGAGGATGACGCGCCAAAGGAAAGCGAGCGCATCACAGCAGGGATTAAGCGCATAGACGCGGCGTTTGAGCGTATCTGGCGCGCCATAGAGGACGGAATAGCGCCACCAGGCGGCAAGGACAGGATTGAGGAACTGAAAGCCCGTCAAGCGGCTCTTAAAGAGGAATTGGAGAAAGCGCTTGAAGCAGAGAGCGCCGAAGACTTGAGCCTTGATGACTATCTTGCGTGGCTCGACACGTTAGGCGCGGAATCTGACCCGTTCGAAATCATCGACACGTTCATCAGGTTTATACAAATAGACGGTGATGAAGTGCAGCTGTTCTTTAGCTTCGACAATTGGGACGATGACTTTATGCCGACAAAAAAAGACGAACCCCTGATGAACAAGGGTTCGTCTAATTACCATGTGGTGGAGCAGAAGATACTTACTGCGAACACAATATATGCCAACTCAGTTGAAATCAAGGTAACACGCAATTGGTTTGCCATCGTGACCTTCTGTGAATCAAACAATAAAAATGACTGAACAATCCCAAATATCTGCTTGCTTTTCTCTATGGTCTACCCTATAATAATAGACGTCAAGAGGAAAGGAGGTGGTTCAAATGGACGAGTTTTTGAAGGACTTGGCAGTAGCCGTGATAAGCAGCTTGGTTACAGTAGCAGCGGAAACGGCAATCCAAGCCCTAAAAGAAAAGACCTCTCACAAAGCCGGGAAGCATTCGAAGAGGTCTTGAGTCAAAGGGGCATCGCGAAGGCGGTGCCCCGCCACCAACGATTTTACACTAGGAGAATCGCGATGAAAACGGTTTTGATTGCAGTTGCAGCGTCATTGGCAACCATCTTTGTTATGAGATGGCTCAGAAGCAGGAAAGGTGGCAAATGATGGTCTACGATTCGCAAAAGCGCGCCGTGTCGGCCTACCGCAAGAAGTCGGTGAAGCAGCTCACTATTCGGTTTTATCCCAATGAAGACGATGAGGTCATGTATCAGTGGCTAAAGAGCCAACCGAATACCACCGAGTACCTTAAGAAGCTCGTTGCCGCCGATATGGAGAAGCATGCATGAAACGCAGAAAAAGCCCGCACCCCTTTGCAGGGTGCGGGCTTTGCTCTTTATTTCGTCAACTTCGATACTGCCCAAAAGATAGGCACGAACGGTAGAAGGCATAGCGTGACTAGCACGCCAGCCGCAACACCGATGCCCCAGCTAGCTTCATCCTTCATGCCAGAAGCTCGTTCACGCGCTTCTGAACGGCATCATAGTTGCTTCCCAGGGCGGAACGGCGAGCGTCGCCATCACCGTACTCACCGCGAATCACGGCGCGTGCAAGAGCGTCAATGTCAACGCTATTGGCGCGCTCGTTCACGCGAGCCTGAACATCGTCATAACGGTCTGCGAGGATTGCGCGGCGAGTATCGCCGTTGCCGAAAACCCCGTTAAGAACGTCGCTCGCGAGGTCGTCAGCGCTTGCGGTCGCGGCGCGGTTGATAAGATTCTGAACATCGTCGAATCGAGCGCCAAGCTTGGCCTTGCGCTCGTTGCCATTGCCGTACTTCCCGCGCATCACATCAGCCGCAATGTCGGCGGCGCTGCCGCTTGGCGTATTGGATGCTACATACTGCGCGTTGCACGTACTGGGCTTGGCGTATCGCGCCCAAGCATCGGCATCCATGTATGCAATGTCAAGATCGAGGTTGCCGCCGTAACCGTCGATGCGTCCATGAGACGTGTATTGATGCAGGACGCATGTCTCCCACGCGCCGAAGCCGCCAGAAGGAAGCCACGGAGAATCCTGGTAGCCGGTAACGCTGTTATTGGCATACTGCGACACCCAAAGTCCGTGATTCGGCGCAATCTCGCGCCAATCTTCCTCTGTGCATACGCTTCGGCTTATATACACTATGCAGCGCACACCGGTAAGCTCATAGATTCGGTCGAGGAACTGCTTTGCCTTATCTGTGCCAATGCGGCCATAATCTTCGTAATCGAGCATCGGCACGCCGCGACCGAAATAGTTCTTGCAGTTCTCATAGAAGAAGTCCGCCTGTGCAATGGGGTCGGCCTTTCCCATGAAATGGTAGAATCCCCAGAGCTTGCCCATCCCGATTGCCTTCTGGATAAACGGGTCGCACGTGTTGTTGATGATGTTCGTGCCTTCTGTGGCCTTGCAGAAAACGAAATCGTAGTCGATTGCGCCGAGGTCAAGCCCGCGCTGATAGTCTGAAATGTCGATGCCCTTCATAGTCATCGTTTATCACCTCTCAAAGCGTTGAAAGAGCCGAAGCCGACGGATTTAAGCTCTTCCCTCGTCCATGTCTTGATTGAATTCACCCCATCGTCGGGGTCTCGCATCGCGTAGGTGCCGTCATCGTTTCTGCGCCACAGCATTACGACGTGGCTCCCGTAGTTGCGTTCGCCAAGCGTTCCGCTCATGCCAGCGAAGACGATCCAACCGTCATTGACGTATCCGAGCGCCGTGTCGGTGTCCCAAAACGTGTCAACGCGGTCGAAGCCATAGCGGTCATGTAGCAGCTGTGTGAACTTTGCCATGTCGTTCACACGGTCGGTAAGGCACGCTTCGCCAACAAGGCTCGAAAGCAAGTCTGGTGTGACGATGACGCTGTTCTCGTAGCTCAGGGCCATAGCGGCGCACGTGAGCCCACAGCCGTACGTGCCAATGGTTTCGTCGCTGTAGGCGCAAGAAGCCCATTGGGGGTCTTTCTGCAAGAAGAGCGGCATATAGCCGCTCTTCTGTGTGCTTGCCTGTTTGTCGATGATGGGTTGTGCGTCTTGCACACCGTCGCTGTAGCCGCGCTCGTAGCTCTTGGCGGTGAGCGCGCCGTCGGCCTGCACGTGATCGAGCGTCACACCGAACCACGCCGCGAAGCCGATGGCAATACCGAGCAGCAAAGCGATTGCGAGTTTCAGCCTAGCCGCGCTTAGATGCTTCATCGGCAATCACCTTCGCGGTAGCCGCCTCGGCATCGGCGTGCTCGAAAATCTTCATGATTGGAAGGCTCGCGATATCGGGGTAAGCCTTGCAAAGGTTTTCGAGGATGCTGGCGACCTCCATTACGATGATCGCCACACATACGACGTACACCGTCACGCCGCCGAAGCCAAGGCCAGCGACGTGAGCGCTCAGAATCTCGATGCACATCGCGAGCAGGATGATAAGCGCCAACACGGCCTTGTGCCCAAGCCCAGTGCGCATCGTGGAGCTCTTGAACTGATGGTTCATGATGGCGGAAATGATGCCGCTAATCATGTCGAACAGCATCAACAGGAACGCACCAGCGATTGCCCAAATCTGCTGGTCGGTGAACGTGTAGATTGCAGTGAAGTCCATAATCTTTAACCTTCCTGGTCGTCTTTCTTGTCTGCTTCGAGCATCGCCGCCACCGCGCCGCGCCAACGCTTCGGCACGCTTTCGAGCGTTCGCTTGCCGCTTTTCACGGCTTCGTAGTAGATCTTCGCCACGATTACTCACCACCTACCAAATCGCCGATTTCAAGCAACGCGGCGTTCGTGTCATCGAGCGCGGCGTTGGTTACCTTGAGCTGCGCCATGAGCGCGTCGATTCGCTCGGCGTCGGTAAGCCCGTCATCCTCGTGCGCTTCCCACAGCTCGTCAAACGCCGCCGTCACCTCATCAACGGTCGGCACGCCGACTTGGACGAAATGAAGCTCGTCTGCCTTATAAAACTCGATTGACTTCTCGGCATCGGGGCCGTTATCCGCAACGTCCTTCTCGATGTTCTTGCGAAGCCAAACGTCGGCGCACGCGCCGTCCGCGCGGGCTTCAATCAGCACAGCCGCAAGCGGCGTTGCCGATACCGTCTGATAGCTCATATTTCTTCCTTTCCACGGCGCTCACGTGCCGCTTTGCTTGCTTGAATGTCTTGTCGAATCCGTTGTTCATAACCAATCCGAATGAATCGGTGTTCTTGAACCAGCCGTAATAGCTCGCCACACGCCGCGCTCGCCCGAGCGTCGGGGCGCGCCTGTACTTGCGGAACGCGCGGCGGGCTCGCAGGAACAACGTTGGCCGCAAGGTCACGCGATTGCGGCGCACCGTGAAGCCAACAACATCAACGGGCTCATCGTCCGATACGCGGCAGACCTTCCATGGCTTGACGTGCAGGCCGAAATCCTTGAGCAGCAGCCTTTGCAGCTGCCGCGCCGTGCTTCGCAAGTTGCGCTTGTCTTGGCTGAACATGTAGATGTCGTCGGCGTACCAGAGCTGATGCGTCACCATTGGGACGCTGCAACCTCGCCGAACCTTGTGCATGCCTTCTACGGCGTGATAGCCGAACGAAAGAACAAGCTGCGCCATCCGCAGGCTGAAATAGCTGCCGATCTCCAGCCCGCCGCCGTAGGTTGTGAGCAGCGTTTCGCACAGATACAGCACATCGGGACTTCGTACATAGCGGCGAAGGATGCGCATGATTACATCGGCCTTTATTGACGGGTAGCACTTGCGAACGTCGAGATGGACGAAATAGCCACCTTCTTGAACCCAGCGGCTTACGGCGTTCGCGGCCATCAGCTGGCCTTTTCCCTTCACGCTGGAAACCTGCCAAAAGCCGACTTTAGAGCGCAGCAGCCCGTTTAGCGCTTCGATGGCCACGTAGTCGCAAATCTGCTGCTTGACGCTTTCGACGCCGATGATGCGCAGCTTGCCGTTTGTCGGCTCGCGGTGCCTATAGCGCTTGATGGGCCGAAGCGCGAGCGTGCGCGATGCGATCTCGCTCTCGATTTCTGCAATTAGCGACTCGGCGCTGCCGTGCTCGTCGGGCACGCGCCAGGCGTTCTTCTTGCCAGCGGGCGCGTCGAGCCACGATTCGTAGGCTCTACTAATAAGGGCTCCGTCGATGCGGAGCCCCTTGCAATAACTCTTCAATTGTTCAGACCGTTTCTCTCTGGATGCTGTCTGAGAGGTCGCCGTCACGGCTACTGTCCCAGTGGTCTTAAAGCCATTTCAGTCGTTGACCCAGGCCATTGCCCGCTCGTTGCCAGCACGGCGGGTAGTCGCGGCGGAAGTGTTCAGCTGGTTGTTAGTTTTTCCAGATAGGCGCGAGCCGATGTTCCACCTGGTGTTGCCGGTGCCGTTGTTGCCGTTGACGTACCAAAGGCCAGCAGAGCCCCAGCTCCGCAAGTTGCCGAGGGAAAGCCAAGAGAACACGACAGCCCGCGCGCCGCGAATCCCTGTTTTGCCTACAGAAGGGGGCTTGCGCCCCCTCGCGGCTTACGCCGCTTCACCCCGCGAGCGACCATTTGCAGAGCGGCGCGAGCCGATGTCCCACCAGGTGTAGCCGGTGCCGCTGTGGCCGTAGACGAACCAAAGGCCAGCAGAGCCCCCGCACCGCAAGTCGCCGAGGGAACGCCACCCTCGCCATCCGACGGTGGTGTCCGCGACCTTGTAGTTGCCGTCGCAGATGCCGACGGACGTTGACGCGCCCGTTCCATGCTGCATCATCAAGCCGTGGAATGTCTTCGGGTAAAGGCCGTAGTTCCAGCCTTCGCCAGCGGGGCCAGGGAACGCGCCAGCGTTTAGCGCCGAATCTGGCATGCTGCCAGACTTCTCGTTCTTGGTGTCGGGATTGACCCACACGACGGTGCCGCTGCCTGTGTATTGGATGAGCACGTTTCCAAGAACCTCGTACATGCCCAAGCCAAGCTCGACGCCCTGGATGACGAACGGCTGTTTGGAATCGGCGCAGCTCGTCGGCGAGCCGTCTCCCTCAACCATGTCGCATGCGCCCGTGTTCCACGGAGCAGTAGCGAGCTGGTAGGTGGTAGCGGTATTGAACGGCGTCACGACATCGAAGTAGATCGCGACGTTCGAAACATCGACGGCGACCTTCCTGATGACCTTAGCGCCGTCGAAGATGTCGCAGTTATAGCTATAGCCACGGTCGGTGCTGTCCCCCGTGTGCGTTCCGAGCATCATCGCAGAGCCGACTATGATCTGGTCGGCCTTGTCCTTCGCGATGACGACGCGCGTAGTGTTGCTCTCGGCAACGGTTGGCGCGGTGGTCACATCGTAAGCCGTGCATCCAGTGAAGATGCTCTGGCTATTTTTGGTAGCGTACTTGAGCAAGAACATCGCCTTCACGTACCAGTCATCGGCGGCGACCTTGAGCGCGTCGCCCGTGGTGGCAGTCTTCATGAGCGAAACGCCGCCGTCGTGGCTCACGCTGCGCGTCTTGACGGGCGCGCCGCTCACGCTGCGCGGTTTGCCGTCCACATCGACCGACAGGGCGTATTTCGCATAAAGCATGTAGGGACGCTGCGCCCCGTTGGGAAGCAGCGCGGCGGGCTGGCGCTTCATGCCAGGCTGGCGCGTATCCGAGACGGTGAGGTTCACCGCATCATCGGTCTCGGTCTCAAGCGTGTAGAGAACGGGCGTCAGAATCCATGTGTCATCCTTGCGGCTAAAACGGCCATCGCCGTCGATCGCCGTGACATAGGGCATGCCGTCGGCATCCACGCCGCCGTTCACCTCGAAGAAGAGAAACGCGCCGTGGCCGACGTACGGGTCTACCGCCGCGCGACCGATGACGCCAGGCTTCGGGTTGGCGATGCCAGCGTTCGCGCCTGTCTTCGTGCAGGCGGTAGAGCTGCCTTTCGGAATACTGACGCCATAATTCTTTCCATCGCGCATCTTTGCGAGCCATGCGGCGATGCTCGAGTTCGTATAGCGTCCAGTTTCATCATTAAAAATGGGGACTGTCGAAGCCCCCATGGATTCGAGCGCGATTGCCACGCGCTCAAGCGTCTCGTGGTCCGCAATGTGCGTCTTCGCCATGCCTAATCCTCCGTGTCCACTAGTGTGATGTACTCGGTATCGCCCACGGTGTCGTAGGCAAGATAGATGCGCTTGTCGGGGCTGATTGAGCCGCGAGCTTCCTCGGCAGCCTTACGAGCATCAGCTGCCGCCTGATCCGCGCTGTCCTTGGATGCGTTGGCCGCGTTTGTCGCGGCATTCGCCGCGTTGGTTGCGGTGTCGGCGTTCGCCTTGGCTGTATTTGCAGCAGAAGCGGCGTCTGTGGCGCTCTTTGTCGCGGCGTTCGCCTTGCTCGTCGCGGTGTTGGCCGCGTCCGTGGCGCTCTTGCAGATGTTGACCGCAGCGTTGGCGTTATTCAGCGCCTTGCCCGCATCGGTGACGGCCTGCTCGCCCTTGGTGACGGTGGTTTCGGCGCGCTTCTCAAGCGCTTCGACTGCGTTGTCCCATGACTTCGCCGGAGTATTTCCCTCGCGGGCGTCGCGCATGATGTCCAGCGCGAAGCGCTCGGTCTGCACCGTATGCGATCCGTTTGTGAATTCGAAATAGGCTTCGTCGGTATAGCCTGGCACGCACGCTAACTTCGATTCCTCGCAGACGTGCGTTACGGTGTTGCCGGAAACCGTCGCGGTTCCCTTGTAGTAGTGGATACGATCGGGCAGACGCGCAACCAGGTACGCCGTATAGCCAGCAAGTGCGAACTCCCCGCCGTTGTCGAAGACGAGCGCTTTGATGGTGGTGCCGCCGTTTTCGCCCTGGGCGATGCGGATGCAGTTGTTTCCGCATCCGCGCTTGTCGATATCAAGCTCGATAGTCTGATTGTTCATTACGCATCACCGTCGATTAGCATCCATTCGCAATCAAGGATCTCGTTGCCGGACATCTTGCCGATTACCTCGCCGTAGGAAATCTTGAAAAGGTTGGGACGGTGCTTGATGTTCGCGTAAAGCTCGATCTCTGAGCAGAACGATTTATAGCCTTCTGACCCGATTTTGATTCGAGAGTTACCGGTCGGCGATCCGTCTTCGCCAATCTCTGGCTCACCGTATTTCGAGATCAGCTCATCGCGGCGCTTGAGATATTCCATGCACTCCGAGCGCAGAACACGCGTATTCCGAGCCGCCGCGTAGCCCACGATGTCGCGGCGGTCGAGCAGCGGCTGAAGAGAAACCAGCATCTGCTCCATCTGGCCGTTTGTGTACTCGTCTGGAGCCACATACTTGACATTGATGCTCTGCTCTTGCTCGGTTACGGTCGCGCCGAGCGCGTCGGCAAGTGATTCGATTCCTTTATCCATTGGTGGTAGCCTCCTCGACCACAGGCTGCTGTACATCTATGCTGGCGATTTCAGCAGCGACATTCGTAACTTCTTCCTCAACTGTTTTGTAAACCTTGTAGCCATTGGATGCGTAATAGTCGAGCATCCACGGCTGCACATAAAAAGCCAGGCCATCTTTCGCAACTTTGTAGTTGGCCATTGTTTCTCTCCTAAAGTGCCGTGACCATGAGGCCGTGATCGAAATTCAGAGTCCAGTTCGTCCAGTGCATCGAGAGGTTTTGGCAGAGATTGCTGACGTTGTAGACTCCTGTCAACGACATGTTCGTCCACGAGCTTTGTAGATTTCCAACGAGAGTGACGCTGCCGGTTCTGCCGGTCTTGCACTCGACGTACTCGCCGCGATCCTTGTATGGCCCGACTCCGATCCAGTCGTCGGTCAAAAGGCAAATGCATCCCTTGCCTGCCAATCGCGCACCATATACACGACTACTTGTGTTGTAGTTGTTGAATCCGACATAGCCCGTAATATCCTCAGCCGTGCCGCCATATAGGTATCCGTTGGCCATTGCCGTGTAGCAGGTGCCGCCTCCGACGCTGAAACCGTCCGTGCCGATGTACAGGCCAGAGGTATTCGAGTCCAGCGTGAGCTTATATCTATACAATTTGTTGTTGTCGATTGATAGCCCGCCGATAACGCCATAGGTCGTCTGGAAATAGCCGCTCGTCAGACTCCAGTAGTTCTTCCCCTGACCGTCGCCGATTGTTCCGCTCTTGAGGTATGTCGCATTGACGTACAGCTCGCCATTGGACATGTAGATGCCTTTGTTTGCTCCGTCGTTAGTTAGCCGATTGAAGATCTCTTGCTGTTTGAGGCTCTCGTCGAGATTGTCGACAAGTTTCTCCGCATCGGTCTTAGCAACCTCTTGCGCAATCATGCTCGTCGCCTGTCGCGCTACCGCCGAATAGACCGTTACTGCGGATGAGTAGCTTTCATAGGCGCTCTTATAATCCGACATGGCGGCTTTCAGCTCCTCGGCTGTCGAGCAGTTCGTGACATCCGAGATGGCTGACATCAGGACATCGAACGCTCCGCCCTCGCCGAACGCTTTGTTGTACCTCGGCTCTAAGACTTGCGCCTTGAATTGAACCTGCAAATTCTTGTTTGACGACAGGGATCTGTGTAGTGCAGATAGGTCTTCTTTATCTTTCTGCACGGTCTGGAGAATCTTATTTACGGCAGCTTTCTCCGCCTCGGTGACGATCCCGTCTTTGGCGATGTCGTCAACCGTCTTGTCGAGGGTACTTATCGTCTCGTCGAGTTCCTTATTCCTTGTCTGGAAGTCGTTCTCAAGGCCCACGATGTGGGTTCTGTTCTGCGTCATTCCGCCGTGCAGGTCTTCGATAACGCCGTTGACAGTCCAGCCGCCATCACCGTACTTCGCGGCGGGCGATAGCTGGAATTCGCCCGTTTCCAAATCCCAGTAGTTGGCTCCCACCTCGTCGGTGAGCAAGCCCGCACGGATGCGTTCTGCTCGCATCGTGCCAGTATTGATGCAATCGGCGCTAACCTGAGCGCCAGTGATGAACGTGCGCCAGTTCCATTGACCGTCGCTTGCAAGCGATGCGGCAAGGCGGATGCCCATGCCGTTGATGTTGACCGCCCACATGCCGGACGTTGCCTTGAGCGGCACGCCCGTTTCGGCATCAAGCGGCACGTTTGAGTAGATAACGCCAAGCTCGAACGTCTCGACTTTGTACGTGCCGACTGCGTTAAACGCCTTGTTTAGCGCGGCCATGAGCTGGCTGAGCCACGAAACGGACGTTCCTGCTGCTGCGTCATAGTTCGCACGCTGGTTGCTGCCGCTCTTTAGCTGCTGCGTCATCGCCTGGAAGATGTCTGCCAGGTCATCGGTGAGATTGCCGAACGTCACCGATGCATCGCCGGTCACCAGGTCGCGGGACAGCTTCGAGACGCGGCCCTTAAGCCTGATTCCGGCATCGGAAAAGCCCTTGTCGATGATCGCCACGCAATCTCCGACGGCCACGCCCTCCCAATCTCGCCCGAACGCGAACAGGTCAAGCACGCTCGCTTCGTATGACACGGTAGGCGCTTTAACGGTTTCGAGGTAATCGCGCGTTTCGGCCAAAAGCTGCGCCGCATCCTCGCACTGCTCGTTAATGTAAACGTCCACAGCGGGAGCGATGCCGCCGCTGCCGTCGGGATGCCCCCAAACCTCGGTTGCGGACGCATCCTCAACGTAATCCTTGCCGCCGTTTATATCGCCGAACGTCAAGCGTCGGCCATAGCCGCCGGTGTCCGTCTCAACGCCCTTGCCGTAGCCGTAAACGCGCGTCTTAGGGTTGGCGCTACCCGTCTTTCGCTTGATGCTGATAAGGTCTTTCGTCCAGGTGAAGCGCTTAGGGCTTTGCTGGTTTCCGCGCGTCGCGACCACGCGCACATATCGGTGCGTGACCTGCACGCCGTCCGTCTCGATGACGGTTTCAAGTTCGCCGCCCCAGGTTTTGAGCAAATCGCTCAAGCCTTCGCGAACGCTGATGTGGTAGAAGGTGTGCGAAGCGCCGCCGGGCTGGTCGCAGTTGCCAACTTCCCAACGTGTGCCAGCGAGGATTGAAGCAAGCGCCACGGCAGCGCTGCCGGAAGGTCGCTTGTCCTCGATGTAATCATCCCACGTCTCATTGATGGAATTGATGCACGTGACGCTTGTATAAGGCTTGCCGTCGGCATCGTGCAGGCGCTCGATTTCGTCAACGATATGCTCATGCGCAACGCCTTGTCGGTCAAGCCAAACAAGGCGCTCGCCCTTGGTCAAATCCTCGTCGCACGTGATCTTAAGCTCGTCGGTTCCGTCGGTTGCTTCCTCATGGGTGGCGGCTGTGTAGGTGAGCCGCCCGAGATTCACGCCGAATCGGCTGAAACGGGTGAAGTTGACCTTGTTTATTAAAGCCATCTTTCCTCCCATTCCAGCACCGCAGAGCCGCTAGAAATCTTGATGTGCGCACGGTCTTTGACTGTGAAAAAGTCGCTCATGATGTTGAGTTGAGCAACAGAGCCGTTAACGGTCACGTGCTCCTTGTCGAAGTCCATGCGAACGACGCTCGAAGCCGTCAACGGCTGCACCACCTCGACGAACTCCGCCGTATCGGTATTAGTAATGCGCCAAGAGCTGCAAGCTCCGGGCTTCGCCGTCACGGTAAGAGCGGCAGGCAGCGTGCCGCCGACGGCGAACG
Organism: bacterium; assembly: GCA_037245165.1. Taxonomy (GTDB): domain Bacteria; phylum Bacillota; class Clostridia; order Oscillospirales; family Oscillospiraceae; genus Lawsonibacter. Next base: position 7,113 of record JAXWVI010000057.1, on the reverse strand, counting down.
ATGCCGTGTCGCTCATATCCATTCGGCGATGCTGGCCGTAATAGTCTGGATCGCCAATGTGGAACGTAACGGTCGCGGAAGGGCAATCGTCGGTAATCTCGTCAAGGTCGGTTGCGCCGCTAACAATCGCCATCAAATAGCGCGTAGGGTCATCAGGCAAATAAAGCGGCGCCGGTTCGTCAGACCAGAGCAGCGCCGCCAAATCGTGCCGCGCCTTAGCGACCTCGCGCCGGTGCTCGGTGCGAAGCCACATATCAACCTGCAAGTCGTAGCCGGAACGGCGTGCGTTCTTGAAGTATTCGCCGTGCCGTCCGGGCGCGTCCTCGAAGCTCGCCGATACGCTCGCCATGATGGGGCGGCGCACCTTGCAGTAGACGAGCTTCGACAGGTCGTGCCCGTTGAAGATGATGCTATCGCTTTGGTTTCGCTTCCGCTTAAGCTCCAACGGGCACCCCCTTTTGCTTTAGCTTGCTGGCAATGCCAGCGCCGATCTGCTGTCCGGTCGTGTACGCGTCAACGCCGTTTGCGACCGTAGCGTTGACGGTCACGTTGACCTGAGCGCCGCCGCCGAAGCCGCCGCCCAGGCGGTCTAGCACGCGGGCAATGCCAGCTTCGACGCTCTCTTTGACGCTGGAACGCAGCTTTGCATCGGGCGCTACGTGTTCCAGTCCAGCTTCGCCAACGCCGATAATCGAAGGCTTGTCGAAGGATGCGCCCTTTGCATACCAGTTGACGCTGATTGATGGCAGCTTTACAACGCCGCCGATGTCGCGCCAGCTGACGTTGAAATGCGGCATGTTGATGTGCGGCAGGCTGATGCGAATTCCGCTGAAAGCGTTCTGAATCTTCCAAGGGATGCCGCTGATGAAGTTCCATGCTTCGCTGATCGGCGAAGTAATATTGCTCTTGATGCCCGAAAAAACGCCAGCGACCTTGCTTTCAAGTCCAGGAAAGCCCAGCTTCTCGCCGATGGAGTTACCGGCGTTTATGGCGTTGTCCTTGGCGTTGTTCATCTTCGTTTGGATGTTGCTTTGTATTGCCTGGAAGGCGCTACCGGCTTGCGACTTCGCCGCGTCCCAATCCCCGTTCATGGCCGCTTTCAAGGCGTTTGAAGCGGCAGAGCCGACGATTTGCCCGGTGTTCATGTCCGTTTGAATCGAATCCTTGATAGCGCCGAATTTTTCCGATGCTGCGGATTTCAGGTTTTCCCAAGCATCGGACGCGTTAGACCTCAAGCCTTCCCAAGCATCGGACGCGCCTTGTCTTATGCCCTCGAATTTCTCGCCAAGGCTGTTTTTGACCTCTTCTGCCTTGCCTGTTATGCCGTCCCAAATCCCAGACCAGAATTCCGGCACGCCTGCGAAGAAATCCTGCACGCCTTGCCACTTTTCGGAAATCCATCCAGTGAAGCCAGCCCAAAGCTGCTTGCCCGTCTCTGTTTGCGTGAAAAACCACGTAAGGCCAGCGACAGCAGCCGCGACGGCGGCAACGCCAAGCAAGATGGGGTTTGCCGCAATCAAGCCGGTGAACGAAGTCCAGCCGGTAGAGAGCTTGCCGCCAAGGGTCGATGCCAAGCCGCCCGCCTTCTCGGCGATGCCGCCGAAGCCCGTTGCCGCCGTGCTTATAGCGCCGCCGCCTTCGCCGAACTTGCCCGCGAGGGAAGCGAAGCCGCCCGCAACGTCCTTGAACGTCTGGCCGATCTCAACGCCTTTTTGGAGCGTCTTGCCGATGCCGGTTGTAAGACCGCCGAACGCGACCGTTCCCAAAGCAACGTTGGTGGCCATGTCCTGCTGATCAGGCGTTAGGGACTTGTACCAGTCCGAAACGCCCTCAAGCGCTGGCGTTACCTTCTCAAGCAAGGTCGTTCCAAGCTCAAGCGCCTTTTCCTTGAACGGCATCGCCGCTTCTCCGGCTTCGGCCATCTTCTGGTTAAGCTCGGCTTGCGCTTCGCGCGCGTCGAGCATCGTTTTATTGGTTTCCTGGTACGTCTCGCCGATGTTGCCGTAAAGGCCATCGAGCGTCTGCGTGATCAGCGAAGAACGCTCTTGCTCGTCACCGCAGGCGGCAAGCGCCGCGTTGAAAGCGTCCTCTTTGGTCGCGCCCTGGTCTATCTGGTCGTTGAAAGCCTGCTGCGCCGCCTGGTTGCCTGAAAGCGCTGCGCTCCACTGCTCGTTGCTTGCCGTTGCCCAGTTGAGGGCATCGGCAAGACCGCCGGTGACGGTGCCGGTGTGCGCCGTCTCCTGCGAAGCTTCGACGAGGTTTTCGAGCGGTAGGGCATCGCCGAATTTGGAAAACGAGCCTGCGGCGATGTTGTTCCACTTGTCAAGCTCCTGCTGGTTGGTGGTCAGACGCGACAAGTTCTGCGCCGCTTCGGTCGCGGTGTCCTCTTCGCCAAGCAGCTTGTAAAACAGGGTATAAGAGCTTCGCGCCTGCTCGGACGTTCCGCCAGCATCCTTCCACGCAGCGTCCAGCTGGTGCGTCTGCTCGATCTGCTCTTCCTGGCTACTGGCAAGCCCGACAAGCGCGGTAGCAGCGCCGGTGACGGTGCCCGTGATAGTCTTACCGGCAGTCTCAAGACCCTTGCCCGCCTTTTCCAGCTTGTCGCTGTTGTCTTGGATTGTCTGGCCGAACTGATAAAGGTTGCTCTTCGATGCCTGGGCTTCGCGACCGACGCTTTTGAGATCGTCGGAATAACTCTCAAGCTGGTTTTCGCAGATTGCGATTTGAGCCTTAAGGCTCGAATACTGCGCTTCCTCGCGCTCGGTGAGCGCCGCGCCGCTGCGCTTCTTCTCGTCGAGCGTTGCCAACGCGGCCTTGTAAGCGTCGAGCTTCGTTTTCGTCTCGCCATAGGCGCGGTTGAGAAGCCTTTCCTTCTCAACTAGCAAATCGGTGTTGCCGGGGTCGAATTTCAAGGCGCGGTTGATGTCCTTCAACGCGCCCTGCGTGTCCTTCGCCGTGCTCTGCACGCTCTTCAACGCGCCCTGCAACTCGGTCGTATCGCCGCCGAACTTGATTGTCAGCCCTTTGTACGTGACAGCCACGGTTTCACCTCTTTTCGATTGTCAATGAAAGAAATGAGCGCACAGAGCAGCGCACCGCGTAGGTGCGCTGGCGCTTTACGCTCACAGTCCAGCCCAGAAGGCCGCTTCGCCTTGCCGCGCCTGCTCGTCATCCTCGGCATACGCCACGGCATCGTTTACGAAGTTGTATACCTCGATAAGGTTTTGTACCTGCGCATAAGACAGCGTGTGCAGGTCCTGGACGCTCAATCCCGCCTGCTGGCAAGAGTAGATATAAAGCGCGTCGCAGCTACTTTCCAGCTCCGGCGGAAGCGGCGGCATCGGATGCTTCGGCGGTCGCGGCTTCCATGTCCGCTTTTGCATTCGGAAAAAAGTTGTCCTTGATGATCTGTATCACGTCGGATGCCCAACCGCCTTCGCGCTCAAGGTCGAATTCCGATTGCGGGAAGCTGCAAACCCAATCTTCGAATGACTTTCCAAGGTCTGTCTTGTCCTTCGCCGTGGCATTGTACGTCTTCGCGCAGGCATAGAAGATTTCGAGCAGCGGCACGATGGGCGGCATGTTCGACGTTGCAGAAACCTCAATCACCATCGAAACGGCTTCGTTGATGTCCTTCGGTCGGCGGCTCCCGTCCTTGCGCTCAACGTAAAACTCGCGCGAGTATGCGATAGGGGTGAACGCATTGCAAGCAACGGGATACTTAACTCCACCAACCTCGATGATTCCGCTGTCCATTACGCGGCCTCGGTCTTAGGCTTGACGGCGGTATCAACCTGCTCGAAGAACTTATCGTAATCCGCGAGGTCGCTATACGTGTCGAGGTAGCATCCGCGCCAGCCGGTCGGAAGCGTGACGGGGCGGAACGTAAGCTCGTAATCGATCTGCGTGATGTCGGGCTTGTCCTCAAGCGTCTTCGCATCGACGGAAGCTGGCTTGCTCGTGCACTTGTAGATGCAGCGGCGCTTTCCGACGGCGTGGCCGGGCTGCTCGCACATGAAGGCGAACGGCTTAGGGGGCTTGCCGGATGTTGCAAGCACGCGGCCTTTCGCGTCGATATCGAATCCGTTGATGTCGGCCAGAAGCTCGCGAAGCTCCGGCGTGCTCTCGATGTCGTAGAGCGACCACGTGATAGAGCCGCCGTTGTCCTGATACTTATCGAGCCAAGGTTCGTTATCGCCGTAGCTCGTAGCCTGCTCGATTGAAGGCTCCATCTTAAATTCGACCACGCCCGGGATGTGAACGGGCTTCTCGTACTCGAACGTATCCTCGTCGGTAAAACGCGCAACGTGCACGTTCTTAACGCCGAAGAAACCATTTCGTGCCATGTCGGCTCCTTTCTTTATTCGGTAACGTCGATTTCGTAAGCCGTTTCGATAAGATCGTCACCGTCAAGCGGCGTTACCTTTTTGCTGTAATTGAACTCTGCGGCATCGAGCGCCGCTTCGAATCGCTTCTCAAGCTCGTAATCGCGCTCTCGCACGTAAAGCGCCACATCGTACGGCATCCATCGGCACCAAGCGGCGTTGTCCGCGCACGTGCTCTCGCCGTAACCGGCTTCGATGTCGATATACGGCGGAGCGGGAAAACCGCCATCACGGAAGCCGCCGTTAGCCCACGGAAGGCCGAACGCGTCAAGCATCTTCGCGAGGTCTTTAAGGCTGTTCATTGCGCCCCCTTGGAGAACTCGGCGGCAACGTCCTTGTAAACTCCTTCGATGACGTGATCGCCCTCGACCTTGCCGGGGTAGTCGCCGTGCTGGTTTTTGATAGCGTGGCCGTTTTCGAGCAGATGCGTAAGTTGGTATTGCCTGTTATGGACAACGCAGGTCGTGCCGGTTGCTTCGGTCTTCACATCGGAAGACCACCCATTTGCGTAGCTTCCGCCGTGTCGCTTCTTCTTCCGGCTTCGCTCTTTCAGCAGGCGAACTGCCTTGCTGCCAGCGGCTTTGACGTTGCCTTGCAATACCTCTTCGTTGTTCTCGATAACCTCTTCGATGCTGTTGACGATGATCGCTTCCAGCTGGTCAATCTTTATATCGCTCACCGGTTGCCTACTTTCTCGACCAGGGTAAGGCGCACGTTATCGACGTTCGCCACAACCGCAGAATCGACGGCGTAGCGGATTCCCCCGAACTCGCAGAGTTTTTCGCCGCTATAAGCGCACGCGCGTACCGTGATGACCGCCTGCGGTTTAACGCCAGCTTGCGCGGCGGTGTAATACGCCGTCTGGCTGATGCCGTAGACATTGCACGGCACGCGGCGGCAACGCTCCTTTTTGTGCGAAACCCCCAGCTCGTCGCGCTCGGAAACGGTCGCAATCAACGTGCAAACCCCAGCCCACCCGCTCATGCCGCATCACCGCCGTTGTACGCCGAATCACCGCTCATGGAGGTGAGCATGCATTCGAACGACTTCGTGAAACGGTCTGCATCTGGGTTGTCCATGCCGAAATTGGCCTTGACGTATACCTTGATGGCAAGGCGAATGCGGCCATCGGAGTCGTCGTTGGCCTTCTCGGGAAGGACGCCGCCCGCTACCAGCTCGGCGCGGGCGGCGTCGATGACGTCTGCAATCTCTTCATCGAAGTCGTTGCAGAAAGCGGGAATGCGCAGGGCGGCGCGGCACGCGTCGAGCAGCTTGCTCTTAGCTTTGTCGGCCATGGCGCACCGCCTTCTTAGGCGGTCTTGATGGTCAGCTGGGCGAACGCCTGCGGTACCACGAGCCCGCCATCGAAGAGCACGTAGCCATCGAAGCAGCGCTTCTGGCTGCGGGGCGCAACGTACGGCGTTACGTCGGGGCCATCGAACAGGTTGCCGTGGAACAGGTCAGGATAGCCCGCCTTGATAACGCCGTCGGCAATGGAATCGTCGCACTTGACCAGCTTGCCGAAGATGCGACCTTGAACGGTCGGGTCATCGGTGCTCTCGTTCACGAAATAGGAGCGGTTGTTGGCGTCCTCAATCATGGCGATGTAGTTCCAAATCGTGTCGTTGTTGGCGTAAATAATGACGCCCTTAGCGGCGGGGTTGCCAAACGTCTTGAGTTTGGAAAGCATGCCGGTGATGTCGGACTTGGCAATAGCGTTTGCCTTTGCGGTCTCGATCTTGTTCGCAGCAGCCATTCCGAGCGTGGTGTCGGCAAGGCGCGTATGGGAAAATGCGTTGCAGGCCACGGCAAGGCGGGCGGAAACCTCGTCGATGATGTACTGCTGGAAGCCGCTGAGGGACTGGACGGCCATCTTGCGGGACATCTCGACGGTCTTCTTAATCTCTTCGCCAGTGAGCGTAATCACGTCGTACTCGTTCTGCTCAACATCGGTCGGTTCCGCGCCCTCGTCGGTCTTCGCTGCGTCGCCTTTCGTGATAGAGACGTGGCGGGAAATCTCGAACTGACCAGACAGGTTGGAGCGGTGGATGTCGCCATACAATACCGCCGTATTATCGATAAGGCTAATGATCTGGCTCTGAATCTCAACGGGGATGATTGCATCCGTATTACCTGTGGTGTGCGTGAACTCGGCACGCTGCTCGATAAGGTGGTTCTGGGCTGCGCGTTCGACGTCGGTGAGAGCAGTACCGCCAACGAGCTGGACGCCCGAACGCTCGGCGACATCCTTCACCCACGCGCGGGTTGCCGCCGCGTCGTAGTCGGTCACGTCGTAGGCGTTGCCAGCACCGACGACATTGGCGGAACGCGCCAGCGGAACGGCATCCACGCGACGGGCGGTGCCGTTCTCGATGGCTGCGCGGGCGGCTGCGACGGTCTCGGCGCGGGTCTGCGCGGTCGCAGTCTGCTGCGCGCGAATCTCATTGATGCTCTTCGTCAGTTCGGCCATGCGAGCTGCGTCCTCATCGGTCGGCTCGGCGTCATCGGCGGAATACTTATCGATGAGCGCCTGGAGCTCTTTCAGCAGGTCTTCAAGGTTCATGTTTGTTTCCCTTCTAATTGGTGGCGATTGCCATTACTGCACGCGCCTTTACGAGCGCATTCTTGCGGCGCACGTGCTCCACGTGCGACTCCTCAATCACTCCGTTGAGAAGGTTTCTTGCACTTATTTCGGTGTTCGGGTCAGCAGGAAGGCTGACTGCGGACA